>JAFUFP010000059.1 GCA_017469845.1 Bacteroidales bacterium
AAAGCCTATCGGCATCTTTTCAAGTATCATTATCCCGTTCTGTGCCATTTCGCCGAAGGTCTCATCCGTGACGAGTTTCTCGCCGAAACCATCGTGGGTGACGTCATATTTCATCTTTGGGAAATAAGGAAAGACCTTGACATATCGGGGTCGATCCGTTCATATCTGATGACCGCCGTGAGAAACCGTTGCCTTGATTTCCTCAAGTCAAGCTACTTCAGGAATGAAATGGCCTCACCGGATCCCCTTTCGGAGGATTTCCCCATCATCGATTACGTGAAAGACGCTGATTCTCCGCTGGGCAGGCTTCTGGAAAAAGAACTCGAAGGCGAAATCTCCAAAGCTGTCGATTCACTTCCCGGACAAACGTTGCAGGTCTTCAGGATGAGCCGTTTCGAGGGTAAGAAATACGAAGAGATCGCATCCTCTCTCGGAATATCGGTGAATACAGTCAAATACCATATAAAACAGGCACTTGCTCATCTGCGCGAGCACTTGGGGGATTACCTCAGCGTCGCGATTGCGCTGATGATGCAGGATTTTTTCAAATAATTTCAATTGTTCTACTACCCGCTCCCTCAGTTTTGTCGTCATAATGACAAAGCCAAAAGAAAATGACAACTCAAGACAACAGGAAAATTGACCGTGATGATGCCGAACTGTGGCTTTCGGCCGTAAGTCCCGAGGCCCTGTCGAAGTACGACACCGACAAGGCTTTCAGACATTTCATCGAAAGGAAGCGTGAGGCTGAATCCACCTCCTGGAGGAAAACCCTCAGGTGGGCGGTATCGGTCGCCGCTGCGGTCATTTTGGTCTTCGGGGTCTCCTATTTTTCTTTCAGGAGCGGAAGGACGGCAGTGGAATCGTATTTCAGCGAAATCGTTCTCCACTCTCCCTTGGGCTCTGTTTCCACTATGACCCTTCCCGACGGAACAACGGTGAACCTCAATGCGGGTTCGACCATCCGTTATTCCCAGGGGTACGGCATTACGGACAGGGTACTTTCAATCGAGGGAGAAGGATTTTTCGAGGTCGCCAGAAACGAGGACCTTCCGTTCAGAATCTCTTCACCGTCCCTTTCGGTTGAAGTCCTCGGAACCAAGTTCAATTTCAAGGACTATCCCGAAGACGGGGAAGCGTCCGTTTTCCTCAAAGAGGGAAAGGTGTCCCTTGAGAATCTGGTGACAGAAGGGGAGAAACTCCTGATGTCCCCGGGCCAGACGGTCATCCTCTCAAAGTCCGAAGGCATTATGAGACTGGATGAATCCATCGGTGAATCCGTTTCGGGATGGAACGACGGAAGCCTCATTTTCGAGGATGCTCCTCTTGCTGAAATCGTGAAGATTCTGAGCAGAAGCTACAATGCCGATGTCGTCATCACTGATCCTTCCTTGTCCGCACTCCGTTTCAACGGCGTGTTCTCGAGGGAGGGCCAGAGCCTACGGGATATCCTTGATATCCTTAGCGCTACAGGAAGGTTCACCTTCTCCTCCGACGGCGGAACAATTGAAATTCATTAATCATTTATTCAGTTCATAGCCATATGAAAATATTCAGGAAAGCCATCTGTGTGGCTACTCTGTCCGTGTGCCTATGCGGTATTGTTTTCGCCCAAGCGCTGAATATCAGCCTTGACGGCGTTACCGTCAGGCGTGCGATGTCCCAGGTGCAGAACCTGAGCGGTTATTCGTTCGTCTACGAGAGCGGTGATCTCGACGTGACGAAGACCGTCAGCGTCCATGCCACCACTCTTCAGGATGCCGTTTCCCAGATCGTCAAGGGTCAGGATGTCTCCTTCACGATAAGGGACCGCAGCATCATAATCTCCAAGAACGCTTCTGCCGTGAAATCGGGCAAGAAGATCACCGGAACGATTCTTGATGAGAACGGCGAACCCGTCATAGGGGCTGCCGTGATGGTAAAAGGTTCTTCTGTCGGGGCGATAACCGACCTTGACGGAAGATATTCCCTCGAAGCTTCTCCGGAAGCTACCCTCGTCGTTTCGTGCGTGGGGTACGCCGATATGGAATTCTCCGCAGCCTCCATCCCTTCCGAAATCTCCCTCAGCGTCGACAGCCAATTCCTTGACGAAGTGGTCGTCGTCGGTTACGGTGTACAGAGGAAGAGCAGTGTCACCGGTGCTATCGCTTCGGTGAAAAGCGAGGATTTCGAGAACAGGACCGCCTCCAATCCTCTGCAGGCTCTGCAGGGAAAGACGGCAGGCGTGAACATCGTTTCAGGGTCCGCTGCCCCGGGAGCTTCGGCAACCGTCCAGATAAGGGGAATCAGTTCCAACGGCAGCAGCCAGCCCCTTTACGTGGTGGACGGAAGGATCGCCTCCGACATCAACGGTCTCGATCCCGGTGACATCGAGAGCATGGAGGTCCTCAAGGATGCGGCTTCCGCGGCGATTTACGGAGCCCAAGCCGGAAACGGTGTGATCCTGGTGACGACAAAGAAGGGAAAGGGTGAGGGTACGGTTTCATACAATGTCCAGCTCACCGCCCAGATGGTGGCCCGCACTCCCAAGGTTATGAATTCGGAGCAGTACATCGACTACTATACCGAGAAAGGCAACTTCTCGCTTGATGACGTGTACGCCAACTGGGATTTCAAGACGAATACAGATTGGAGCAAAGTGGCTTTCGAGACATCTTTCATGCAGAGGCACAACGTCACTTTCTCTTCGGGCAATGAAAAGGGAAACATCTATGTCTCAGGTTCATATCTTGACAATGACGGTATAGTCGTCGGCGACGCCGACAAGTATCAGCGTTTCACCGGAATGATCAACGCCGAATACAATATAAAGAGTTGGCTCTCCATCGGTGTGAACACGCAGATCGAGTACTACAAGTCACGCTTCATCAGCGAGTACAACAATTCCGGGATATACGGCAACATGTTCCTGGGCATACTTCAGCTCGACCCGCTGACCCGTCCTACATATACCGAAGATGAGCTTCCGAGAAATATGCGTTCCATCCTTGACGGATACCGTGCCGGAAAGAACGGGGAACTCCTCTCCGACGGAAACGGCAACTATTATGGCGTCTCTTCCTTCAGCTCTTCCGACAACCTCAACCCTTATATCTTGAGGGATAAGGCGTTCAATTCGAATCAGGGACATTCTCTCAACGGTGTGGCCTACGTCAACCTCACTCCGGTCAAAGGTCTCACCTTCACCTCCCGTCTTGGCTACAGCCTGGGTGGGGCCGAATCCAGGGGAGTGGATTTCGACTATTACGCCAACGCGCAGGCTTTCCAGAATCATCTCTCGGTTTCAGCGAGTTCCTCAAACCCCAGCAGTTACATGTGGGAGAACTTCGTGAACTATTACAAGTCTTTCGGAAAGCACAACCTCTCCCTGATGGCCGGAACTTCATACAGTCAGGCCAGAAGCTACGGGGTTGACGGCCGCTATCACGGCAGCGACGGGGACTTGGGATTCCTTCAGGACGATCCCCTGTTCTGGTACTTCGCATATGCCACTCCCACGGCCGTGCGTGAGGTGGGTGGCGGAGAAGCACGCTATACGAGGAAGAATTCCTATTTCGGAAGACTGTCCTGGGACTATGCCGACAAATATTTCCTGCAGGTGTCGATGAGGGCCGATGCCGCTGACCTTTCGGTTCTCCCCAAGCCCAGACGCTGGGGATACTTCCCCTCGGTTTCCGCGGGATGGGTCATCTCGAATGAAAGTTTCATGGAGAATACACGCACGTGGCTTTCGCACTTGAAACTCCGTGCATCCTGGGGACAGAACGGTTCAACCGCTTCCCTCGGCAACTACTCATGGCTCACTTCAATCCAGTCCACGGGCAACTATCCTTTCACGAACGGATTGTCATACGTGACAGGCTACGCTCCTACTTCCACGGGCAACGAAGAACTCAAGTGGGAAACTTCCGAACAGCTCGACCTAGGAGTTGACGCGCGTTTCCTCTCCAACAGACTTACCCTCGGAGTGGACTACTTCCTCAAGAATACCCGTGACCTCATCGTCTCCGGCATCACCCCTTCCACCGTTGTGGGAAACACTTCTTCCCCCATCAACGCCGGCAACATCCGTAACAGCGGTATCGAGATCGATCTCGGATGGCAGGACAGGGTAGGCGAGGTGGATTACAGCGTAAGAGGCAACCTCGCCACGGTAAAGAACCGCGTCACTTTCCTTCATCCTTCCCTTTCAGAGGGAATCAACGGAACCAATTATCCCGGATATGCGACCATCACGAAGTTCGAAGTCGGTCATCCTGCCTGGTATTACTACGGATATGAATATACCGGAGTCGATCCCCTTACCGGTGACCCCACTTTCCGTGACATTGACGGAAACGGATCCATAGGAGACAACGACAAGACCGAAATCGGCAAGAGCATCCCGGATTTCACTTACGGAATCACTCTCACCGCGGCCTGGAAGGGATTCGATGCGATAGTTTTCGGATCCGGCTCATACGGAAATGACATCTTCTGCGGGCTTAACCGTGAGGACTACGCCATCAATAAACTGACTTACTTCACGTCCGACAGGTGGTCTTCCTCCAACACTTCCGCGAAGAACCCCAGGGCATCCGCCAACGATCTTTCGAAGTACGCCGTATCTTCGGCCAATGTCTTCGACGGGTCATACTTCAAGATCAAGCAGATCCAACTGGGTTATTCCCTCCCTTCATCCATCCTTTCGAAAACACCCCTTTCAAGTGTCAGGGCCTACCTTTCTCTGGAGGACTGGTTCACTTTCACCAGGTACATCGGTTTCGATCCTGAAATAACGACCATCGACATGGGTTCATACCCCACTTCGAAGAAAGTGGTCTTCGGTCTCAATGTCTCGTTTTAATCAAACAAATGGAAGCACGATGAAAAAGACTATAATATCATTGATTTCCGCTGCGGCGGTTCTCCTTCTTTCCGTTTCCTGCTCGGATAAACTGGACATCCCGAAGAACGGAAGCCTGGATTTCGAATCATACTACAACACTGACTCGCAGGCGGAAAGTGCCGTCGCCGCGATATATTTCCAGCAGAGGGATATCGAGTTCTTCTATATGCTGATGAAGAACCTGTTCTCTGACGATTTCTGGGCCGGAGGATCGGCAAGGAACGACAACCCTGACCTGGAAGCCATGAACGAGTACACGTTCGACACCAACAACTCCTACATCAGGGACCTTTTCCAGAGCTATTATCAGATCATCTACAAGGCCAATGTGGTCCTCGCTTACGTCGAGCCGGATTCTCCTGTCAAGGCGCAGATGGTCGCGGAAGCCAAGGTGTTCAGGGCATGGAGCTATTTCGAACTGATAACGCTTTGGGGCAATCCTCCGCTTGTCGATCACCCGCTTTCGCCTTCCGAGTACGAACAGCCGAACGGAAGCACGGAAGAACTGTGGGCCCTTGTCGAGAATGATCTCCTGGATGCTATCGGCTCTTCAAGACTGGTCTCCAAGAAGAGCCTTTCCGACGACACCGTCTACCGTGTGACGAAGGAATACGCATACGCCCTTCTTGGAAAGGCTTACCTTTGGCAGAAGAAGTACTCCGAGGCGGCCGAAGCCTTCGAAAAGGTCATCGGTTCAGGTCTTTACGACCTTTACAGGGGAGAGTACAAGGATGTGCTCGCTTCGTCGGCCAAGAACAACTGCGAAAGCCTTTTCGAATCCAACAGGGCCATTGACAAGGACAACATCTGGGACAATTACCGCTACTACATGCTTATGGTGAACTGGAGGATGGACCATTTCTCGACGGTCCCTTCGGAATACGGGCTCTATAACGTCGGTTACGGTTACTGCATGCCCAGAAAGTCCCTCTATGACGCTTTCGTCGAGGAAGAGGGGGAGGACGGTTACCGTCTCAACCAGTCGATAAAGACTTTCGCGCAGATTTCGGCGGATGGCGCCGTTCCGAATTCCACCATCTACGGTGAAGGTTACTTCAATTACAAGATACGCTATGACGCCGTCGACGCCTTGGATTGGGGCTGCTGCACCAACAACCAGAGATGGATGCGCTATTCGGAAGTCCTTCTCTGTGCCGCCGAGGCTTATTCCAGAATAGGTGATGAAGCCAAGGTGAAGACATTCATGGATATGATACGCTCAAGGGCGAAGGCTCCCATCAAGAGCAGCTATACCCTTTTGGACGTGAAGAATGAAAAGCGTCTCGAACTCTTCGGCGAGTGCGTCCGTTTCCAGGACCTTCTCCGTTATGACGACGACAATGACGGAACCGGAGCTTCCACCGTCCTCCGTGAACAGGGAAAGGAATATCCCCTGATGTCCGTGAACGGTGTCGTCACTTTCAGCAGCGCCAACACTGAAGGGAAGTACGGCTTCCAGAGCCGTCATGCGCATCTTCCTTATCCTTATATCGAAATCAGCCAGAATCCCGCGATCCGTCAGAACGAGGGCTGGCAATAGGAACAAACCGGAAAAGAATATTGTCATGAAAAATATATCAAACCTGTTGTCGCTGCTGGCGACGACCTCCCTTCTCAGTGCCTGCTCTCTTGGCGAAATGGATCCTCTTGAAGGGAAATATCCTCCTCCTGCGGAAAGCTCGATTTCTTCGTTGGTGTCCGTCGACAGGACGATGGACGGAAACGGTATGAGGCATTTCGCGGTTGAACTCCAGGGAGGCGGAGAGACTCTGTCCTTTGAACTCGTCGGTGCGGAATACTATCTGACCGCCAATACATACACTCCCGCTTCCGAATCTGCGGCCGGCGTCAATACATATGTTCTGGAACATTCCTCGTACAACGGTTCACCTCTGAAGAGGGGAAATATCACCGTGGCGACCGAGGACAACCTCAACTATGTTTTCAGCGGAATCATCTGGGCCTCTTCCGGCGATGTGGTGAAATTCTCCGCCAAGGGGTATGTCGAACTGGAGCCCGATGTTGTTGTCGTGGATCCCGTGGTCTGTGAAGGAACGGTTTCCGTCATTCCTCTGCAAGGAAACATCGGAGGAGGTTGGGGGCCGATCCCGGGATGTTTCGAGGCAATGGTCACGGCGCTTGACGAAGACGGCAGCACTCTCGCGTTCATTGACCTCTATACCGGCAGCGAAACGGAATTGAGCGGAACTTATACTATCGCGGCTGACGTTTACGAGCAGGGTATAGCGAACAACGGTTGGGTCTGGGAAGGACGTTCCGGAGGTTCAGTGATTTATTCCAACGGCACCATGTACATGATGAAGGAAGGCCAGATCGAAGTCGTTGACACACCCGACGTCATGACCGTATCATGCTACGGAGCCCGGACCGAAGATGAATCCGGCAACCAGGGGCCTGTGAATTTCGTGTTCGAAATCCACAAACAGGATGTGCCCGAACCTCCCGTGGATGAAACACTCTACAAGGTGAGCACCTACGGTAGCGTGAACAAAGCCGAAGACCATCCCTGGACCCAGGACGAAAGCGGAAACTGGTACCAGGTTGAGGATGTGTTCGAATATGATGTCGTCGCTTTGGATGACGACAAGACGATAGGTGTATTCGCCCTTTATGCGGGAGATACGGACAACCTTACCGGGGATTATGAAATAGCTGACGGGAAGGTAGCCGCAGGTCTTGCAAACAACGGTTGGAACAGCGCTTCTGAAGTTGGTGGAGGAAGTTACATAGTCAAAGATGGAACTGCTTATCTGCTGAAGGAAGGCGTCCTGTCCGTGGAGGACAAGTCCGACGAGATCACCGTTCGCGGTGAGAACATCCGTACCGTCAGTCCTGACGGGAAACAGGGTCCGGTGAATTTCCAGTTCACCATTTCCAAAGGAGAACCGGATCCTTCCGTTCCGGTCGAATGCGAAGGTGAATTCTCGAGCGGAGAACTTTGGGGAAATCCCCAAGGGGAGTGGATCGTCATCCCCGACACTTTCGACACGATTATCCTGGCCAAAAAGGATGGTGAGACCGTGGCTTCATTCGAACTCTATACCGCCTCCGACACCGATTACATAGGTTCTTACAGGGTTGCGGAAAGCACCTTCGAAGCCGGGGTCGCAAACAACGGTTGGATCTGGGGCGAAAGTTCCGGAGGAAGCGTATTCGTCAAAGCCGGTGTCACCTATATGATAAAGGCGGGAACTCTTACAGTGGAGGATGACGGCAATACCGTCACTGTCCGTGGTGAGGGCCTTACGACCATGGATTCCAACGGCAATGCCGGTCCGGAGGTCATCGCTTACAGCATCAGCCGTCCGGAGGATCCCGATGCCGTAGTGGAATGCGATGGTGAAACCTCCAGCGGAGAACTCTGGGGAAATCCCGAAGGGGAGTGGATCGTTATCCCCGACACCTTCGACACGAATATCGTGGCGAAAAAGGATGGTGTGACAGTAACTACATTTGAGCTCTACACAACTTCCGACACCGATTATTCAGGAACCTACAGGGTGGCCGAAAGCACCTTCGAAGCTGGGGTCGCCAACAACGGATGGGTCTGGGGAGAAAGCTCCGGAGGAAGCATCATTGTCCGTTCGGGTGTGACTTACATGCTGAAGGGAGGATCCCTGGCAGTGTCGGATGACGGCTCTGTCATCACGATTGACGGTGAAGGCCTTACGACCGTGGACGCGAACGGCAATCCTGGACCAGATGTGATCCATTACAGGATTGCACGCATCAAGGAGTAATTCCGCAAAAGATGGGACAAATGCGCAAAATTGTTCTTTTGGTGCTGGGGGGTGCCATTCTGTGCTTTTCGGGAACGAAGGCCGTGGCGACCTCCCGCCCTTTTGTGAAAGTGGAGGGGATATCCCTTACGGTAGAAGGTGAACCTTTCCTCATCAAGGGAGTCAATCTCTCGAATTGGCTGCTCCCTGAAGCCTACATGTTCGATTTCAGTGAGGAGAGGGTAGCTTCACGTTACAAGATGGACCTCATGCTCCGTCAGATGATAGGCCCCGGGGCGACCGACAGGTTCTGGAAGGAGTACCTTTCCCGCTACATTACGGAAAAGGACATCGCCTTCCTTTCCTCCCGAGGAGTGAACACGGTGAGGGTTCCGTTCAGCTACCGTCTCTTTACGGATGAAGACTATATGGGACTCAGAACGGCCGATGAAGGCTTCGCGATAATTGACAACCTCCTCTCATGGTGCCGGAA
This sequence comes from Bacteroidales bacterium, assembly GCA_017469845.1. Classification (GTDB taxonomy): domain Bacteria; phylum Bacteroidota; class Bacteroidia; order Bacteroidales; family UBA932; genus Cryptobacteroides. The sequence goes on from JAFUFP010000059.1 coordinate 9,122, forward strand.
ATACGGCATATACGTCATCCTCGACATGCATTCAGCCCCCGGAGGTCAGACCGGCCACAATATCGATGACAGTTACGGCTTCCCGTGGCTTTTTTACGAAAAAGAGGATGAAGAGACGTTCTGTTCAGTATGGGAGGATATCGCGGAGCATTATGCCGATGAACCGCAAATTCTGGGATATGAGCTTCTCAATGAACCCATTGCTGATTACTTCGGCTCTGCGGCGAGGAATTATATGAATTCCCGTCTGGAGGGAATCTATAAAAAGGCCGTATCCGTGATAAGGCGGCATGATCCGGACCATATCGTTATTTTGGGTGGAGCTCAGTGGAACCTGAATTTCAATGTGTTCTCCGATTTCTCCTTCGATCCCGATATGATGTATACCTGTCACAAGTATGACGGAACCGCCGGCGAGGCGAATATAGGGGACTTCCTTTCTTTCAGAAAACGCTCTTCGAAGCCCATGTTCATGGGGGAATTGGGGCACAATTCCATTTCGTGGCAAAGGAAGATGAGCGAGACCTTGGAAAACAACGGCATCGGTTACACGTTCTGGCCATATAAGAAGATAGGCGACCAGTGCATGGTCAGCATAGTTTCTCCCAAAGGGTGGTTCAGGATAAAGAGTTTCGCAGCTTCTGAAAGAAGCACTTACGAGGAAATCAACTCCGCAAGGCCCGGGCGGGAAGAATCGCTTTCCGCATTGGAAGGATTCCTTGAAAACCTGTCTGTGGACAAGTGTGTCGTGAATGAGGAATACATTTCCTCAATGAGACTTCATTCCTCAAACTAACGAACTGCAAATGAAAATGAACATGAACATCAAAGTGAAATATCTTTTGCCGGCATGCGGCGCAATATTGTTACTGTCTACGCTCTTTTCTTGTTCCGGCGGCACAGGTGAAGAACCGAAAGGGCGGAACGTGGGCAACGGTGCCACTCCCACAGGTAGCGCTTTCATAACCGTAAGCGGGATGGATCTCCTTCTTCCTTCCGGGGAGAAGTTCTTCATCCGCGGCACGAATCTTTCCAACTGGCTCAATCCTGAAGGGTATCTGATGGATCTTGGCGGGAGTGCGAATTCCGCGCATTCCATCGACATGATGCTCAGGGAACTTGTCGGACCGTCAAAAACTGACAAATTCTGGAGGGAGTTCAAGGACAATTACATCACAAGGGATGATATTGAATTTTTGTCGGAAAGGGGAGTGAACACGCTGCGGCTTCCGCTCAACTACCGGCTTTTCACCGATGAGGATTACATGGGTGAGACTTCCGGAGGGGACATCTACCAAAGGATCGACCGCCTTCTTACCTGGTGCACAGCGGAAGGGATATACCTTATCCTCGATATGCATTCCGCACCGGGAGGGCAGACCGGATACAATATCGACGACAGCTACGGTTATCCATGGCTTTTCCTCGAGGAAGAGGATCAGGATGAACTTGTGTCGATCTGGAAAGATATCGCTTCACATTATGCTGACGAAACACATATTCTCGGATATGAGCTTCTGAATGAACCTGTCGCGGATTATTGGCCGGAACATACAGTTCTCAATGCCGAATTGGAACCTCTTTACAAGAGGATAACTTCCGCCATCAGAGAGGTGGACGGAAATCATATCGTAATACTTGGGGCACCACAGTGGAATCTGAATTTTTCAGTTTTTTCGGACTGGAAATTCGATCCTCTTCTAATGTACACCTGCCACAAATACGACGGTGAACCGACTTTGGAAAACATCCGTGACTTCGTCGATTTCAGAGACAAAACGGGTCTTCCGATGTATATGGGAGAAATCGGGCACAATCCCGACTACTGGCAGGAGGAATTCTGCAAGTTGCTTGAGGAACAGAACATCGGATACACTTTCTGGCCTTACAAGAAAATCGGTGGAGAATGCTTCGTGTCCGTGAAGGCTCCGTCCGGATGGGATTCCGTAAAGAAGTTCGCCGATTCTGACAGGTCGTCTTACTTTGGTATTTATTCCTCAAGACCTGACCAAAACAGCTCACTCTCCATCCTTGATGAGTATATATCAAATATAAAGTTTGCGAACTGCAGCGTGAATGAAGGATACATTTCTTCTTTGCGGTTATCCAGATAGCAAGCGTTGGAACGATGCGAAAAGAGGTGAACCTTTTTCTCCGGGTTCACCTCTTTGACTTTTACTTGATGTCGTTGAAGGCGACTTACTTGAGCTGGAAGACTACAGGGAATGTGTAGGTAACCTTCACATTGCGGCCGTTCTGCTTTCCGGCTTCCCACTTGGGAGAAGACTTCACTACGCGCATAGCCTCGGCGTCAAGTTCGGGATCGACTCCACGAAGAACCTTCACGTCACTTACGTTTCCTTCAGCGTCAACGACGAATCCGAGGATAACTCTTCCTTCAACACCCTTCTCCTTTGCGTTCTCGGGGTAGTTGATATTCTGGTTGACCCATTTCGCGAAACCGTTCGCGTCACCACCGTTGAAAGTGGGCTTCTCCTCTACAGCTGCGAAAGAGACTGCGTCGTTGGCCTCCTGGAGAGCCTTTGCGGCAGCTTCCTCAGCGCTTCCCTTGATTTCTTCAAGAGCGTCAAGAGCGAGATCACGTGCGGTCTCACCTGCTGCTTCGGCTTCGTCAGCTGCTGCCTTTGCGGCATCCTCTACGGCCTCATTCACTGTTTCTCCCTCAACAGGTGTGGGGGTCTTTCCGTTGTTCTTGCAACCTGCGACGGCCACCATGCAGAGTGCCATCGCGAAATACATAACCTTTTTCATAAAAGCAGTACTAATTTTGATTTGTTTATTGAAGTTTTTTGTCAATTTTCGAGCAGCAAAAATACAACTATTTGTGATATGGTGTTCGGATTATTTCACTTTTTTTTCGCATCGCAACGCTTAAAACGATCAAAAAAAAGAGACCCTTTGTCGGGGTCTCCTTTCCTGAAATCTTTTCTATTGGGATTACATCATAGGGGGACGGCCTCCGCCGAATCCTCCACCGAATCCGCCTCTTCCTCCACCGCGGTTTCCGCCGCCCATTCTCCTTCCACCGAAGGAACCGAAGCGGTATGCCACTGACAGGAGTACGTAACGTCCGAGGGTGTTGGTCCTTGTCTCAGCGTAGCGGGTGTCGCTGTTGGTGATGGAGATGCTCTTGTTCTGGGCGAGGAGGTCATAACCCCTCAGTGAGATCGTGAAGGTTCCGAGTACCTTCGAAATCTGTGCGTTGAGGATGAACTCGGGATCGGGATTGGTTGAGTATCCGTTGTACCAGTTGTAGTTCGCGTCGCTCTGGATGGTCCAGTCGCTGTTCATTCCGAAGGTCCAGTTGAAGGATGCGGAAACGCGGCTGCTCCATGTCCTGGTGTCTTCCATGTTGGAAGCGGTGTACTTGGTGTTGCGGGTCGAAGTCTGTCCGCCGACGACTACCTCGAGGAAGTCGTTGCGGTATGTGAACCTCAACTGCTCGGTGAGGTTTGTAGTCTTGATCCTGTTGAGGGTGAAGTCATCGGTACCGGTAAGGTCTCCGTAGACATCGTGGAAGAGTTCGTAATTGAAGTTACCTGTCTCAGCATCGTAGTAAGGGGTCATGTCAAGACCGAAGGCTCCGGCGAACGAGTTGGACTCGCTGTAGGATGCGTTCATGGTGTTGGACACCGAGAAGTTGGACATCGCGATGGGGCTGTTGATGAGGAACCTCACATTGAAGTTTCCGGTGGTGGGACCGTTCACGGGATATGTGTAAGTGGCACCTCTCTTGTCGTTCCATGAAGCGTTGACGATGGGGTTCGTGTTGAGACCGCCGCTGAGGTTGAGGGTCGTCGACATGAAGTTGTGCATGTTCGTGTAACGGAACTCGGTGTTGGCGTTGTGTGAGAAGTACGGCTTCAGGTAGGGGTTACCGAAGGATACCCTCATAGGGTTCGAGTTGTCGGGAACAGGCATGAGCTGGCTGGTGGAAGGCTGTGAAGAACGTCCGTTGTAGTTGATCCTCACGTTCGCGTAGTCTGAAGGGTTCCACTGGATGATGGCCCTGGGGGCGAAGTTCACGACCTGGTTGGTGTATTCCTTCTCGACACCGCTGTTGGTGGTGACGTTCTTTGTGTTCTGGGGCATTACGCTGAGGCCTACCTGAGCCCTCATCTTGCTTCCCTGGTACATCATGTTCACTCCGGCGGTGTGGGTGAGATAACGGTTCATCACATTGTTGGAGTAGTTGACGTCATACTGCTCGCCGGTACGGTTGTAGATATGATTGTTGAGTGAGAACTGGCTCAGATCGAAGTCACCGCTGTTCCAGGTGTCCTTGTCGGAAGTGGACTTGTTCCAGTTGAGGGAGTAGTTGCCTTCGACGTAGAAGTTGCCTCCGAGGGGCTCCGTGTAAGTGAGAGTACCGGTAAGGGTGGTGTTCTTCTGGTTCTGCTCGTAGCGCTGGTTGACAACGTCGACGCTGACCGGATTGAGGGCGTCACCTTCGGCGAAGTTGTTCGTCAGGGACTGGTTCAGACCGTCGGAAGTGTTGTTGGAGAAGTTGACGTTCGCGTTGAATGTGAGGGTACGTCCGGGAATTCCGAGCCTCTGGCGTAGGAGGAAGCGGCTGCTTGCCGATACGTTGCGGTTGTCTCCGTCGTAGAGGCTGAATCCGTCACTTGACTTGTATCCCGAGAGGTCGTTGTTTCTGTCGGTGAGGAAACGGTTGTCGAATGTCTGGCTCTGGTTGAAGTTTCCTGTACCGAAGTTGATCTGGGGCTCGAAGAGGATCGAGGTGTTATCGGAGAACTTGTGCTCCAGACGTACTCCTACCCTGTGGCCGTATGAATTGTTGATGCTCGGGGAGTGGGAGTTGTTGAGGAACGCGGTTGTGCTGTTGGTCTGGAATGTCTTCGAGTAGCTGTCGGTCTGGCTGTCGACGTGGGAGCCGTTGTAGACGTAGTTGCTGGAGAGCTGCATCTTGTTATCGAAAAGGTCCCATGCTCCGTTGGCACCGAGCATCCATGAGGTGGTGATACCGCCACCGCCGCCCATTCCGCCACCGCCACCGAAGCCGCCACCCATCATGGCGCCCATCATGTTGCCGGCGAAGTTGCCGAAGCCCATGCTGTTGGCGTTGTTGGCGTTGACGATGAGGCTGAGCTGGGAGTTGGATTTGAATCTTCCGGCGAAGATGTTGTCGGAGAATCTCCATCCTTCCTTGCCCCAATCATATCCTTCGTCGAGGATGGCCTGCTCGGGGATGTCATGACCTGCGCCGATGTTGGCGTTTCCGAAGGTTCCGTTCATCATGTTGTCCTGGACGTTTAGGTCGAGGACGGTCTGCTCCTGTCCGTCATCGATGCCGGTGAATTCGGCCTGCTCGCTCTTCTTGCGGATGACCTTGATCTTCTTGATCATCTTGGCGGGAAGGTTCTTCGAGGCGAGCTGGGGGTCATTCTGGAAGAAGGTCTTTCCCTCGACGGTGATCTTGTCCACGGTCTTTCCGTTCACGCTGATCGAGCCGTCATCCCCGATTTCGACGCCGGGGAGCTTCTTGAGGAGGTCCTCAAGGACGTCATTCTCGGTGGTGCGGTATGACGAAGCGTTGTATTCGATTGTATCCTTCTTTATGACGATGGGGTTACCCACGTCAGTGACTTTGGCGGCGTCGAGGGTCTCCTGGTCAACGTCCATCTTGACGGTGCCGATGACAACGTCGCCGTTCTTCACTTCAATTTCCTTGGTGAATTCCTTGTAACCGAGAAGCTCGGCCTTGACGATGAATTTTCCGTTCTTCACTTTTTCGAAGACGGCCTTTCCCTGGTCGTCCGAAAGGACGTACTTGTAGGCGCTCCTCGCGTTGGGGGAAGTCAGGGATACGGTAGCGAAGGTGACGGGTTCACCGGTTTGGGCATCCACGAGGTCGAGGCTGACCTTGCTGTTCGACTGTGCGAAAGAGGGAATCGCGGCGAAAAGAACCAGAATCGCGGCTGCCAGTGATGTGAAAACTTTTCTGATCATAATTTGATCGACTGCTAACTTGTGTATAATGATGAATAAATATTCCTTTCATTCGTTCCCCCGAAGGGGAATCACGCTTTTTTAGATGCGAAGGAAAATCGTAAGTTTAATCGGAAAAGAAGTTTTTCCGGCGAAAATGCATATTAAACGTTTTAAAGATGCGGATATTCTTTTCATTCCGGCGGATTGACCGGATTGGGGAGTTCAAAAAAGTCCAATACGGGAATTTTGTTGTATTTTTGCCGACGGATTCCCCGATTGTTTCATTTACACTGAAGACTACTGTACTGATGGGCAGACACACTTTTTCAGAATGGTTCACCGCGACCAGATATTGGTCGTTCCCGGTTTCGACGATGCCGGTTGTGGCCACTTTCGCTTATCTTTTTTCCGAGGGCTTGATACCCTCCGGCCCCAAGCCTTATGCCGTTTTGGCTCTGTCGCTTCTTGCCGTGGTGTGCCTGCACTCGGCGGGCAATCTTCTGAGCGACTACTATGACTACAAAAGGGGAGTTGACAATGAGCGCGCGTTCGCCGTCCCTTTCCTTGTGCACCATAAGTTCGAGCCCAAGGAGTATCTGGTTTTCAGCGTGGTGCTCTTCGCAGTCGGAGCCCTTCTCGGAATAGTGATTACGCTCTTGAGCGGACCGGGCCTTCTTCTTGTCGGTGGAGCGGGTATAATTCTGACTGTCCTATACTCTTTCCTCAAGTACAGGGCCCTCGGTGATCTGGACATCTTCGTGATTTTCGGGGTGCTGACGGTACTCGGATCATCCTATGCCATGACTGGAGAGTTTGTGTGGAACGCTCTTGTCCTTTCCGTTCCCATCGGAATCATAACGGTAGCCGTCCTCCATGCGAACAACACCCTCGACATCCATTCGGACAAGGAAGCGGGGATAAGGACTTTCGCCATGATTCTCGGAGCGCGCACTTCCTGCGTCCTTTACTGCATTTACATGATTCTTCCTTTCGCGGCCGTAGTGGCGGCTGTGTTCATGGGAATGCTTCATCCTCTGTCGCTTCTTTGCGTAGTGGCCGCTTTGCCCGCCGGGAAGAACTTCTCGAGGGCCGCTTCATACAACCGTCAGGGGCTTGAGGCCATAAAGGGACTCGACCGGGATTCCGCGAAACTTCAGCTCGTTTTCTCGGGCCTTCTTTCCCTCGGTCTCATTCTCGGTCCTTTAGTGTTCTAGAGATGGACAGGACGAAAAGAAGACTTCTGGTGGCGGTCGGAGTCGCGGCCGTACTTTGGTTCCTGATGTTCAGCCCCTGGACGAAGGGGATACTCAATTTCTGGGTCGAGATGAGCCTTTCGGCCGTCATTCTCACCGCTTTGGGAGTCGTTTTCTCCTCCGAACTGACTTCTCTCGCGAAGATTGAAAAACCTCTTCTTCAGATTGCGGGGGGAGTTGTCCTCGCTTTTCTTCTTTGGGGAATATTCTGGGTAGGGGACAAGGCCTCCTCGTGGATGTTCGGGTTCGCGAGGGATCAGGTGGACCTGGTGTATTCGATGAAGACGGGTCTCCCTCCATGGGCGATAGCCCTTCTTCTTCTTTTTGTGATAGGACCGGCAGAGGAGTTCTTCTGGAGGGGGTATGTCCAGAGGACGATGTGCTCCGTCATGGGAGGGAAACGCCCCGAAGATGCGGCTTTTGTCGTGACCACCCTCGTATATGCCCTTGTGCACATCTGGTCACTGAACTTCATGCTCGTGATGGCGGCACTCGTCGCCGGGGCGGTGTGGGGCCTGATATACAGGCTCTGTCCCAAGGCCCTTCCGGCCCTCATTATAAGCCACGCCCTTTGGGACGCGCTCGTTTTCGTCGTCATCCCTATCTAGAACGGGGTTTCTCCTCGTTTTCGGAGCCCGTAACTGTTTCAAAAACAAAAGGAAGCCATCGGCGATGGCCTCCTTCAAAAGTCTTGTCCCGGTGGGAAGAGGTTTACTTTTTCAGGAAGGGGATTCCTCTTTTTCCAAGTGAAGTTTCGATCTTGAAGTAAACGTTGTGCGGCTCCTTCAGGGCGAATCTTTTTCCCAGTGCCCGGATGAGGGTGTCGGGATTCTTGACCTTCAGGCTATCCATAAGGCGCAGGGTGTCCTTGGCGGAGACGATGATGCTTTCCCCGACGGAAGGGTCTTCGTCCCAACCGTAGCGGGTGAGGATGTACTGGCCTTTCTCTACCTTGGCCACTATGCAGTAATCATTGCTCTTGAAATAAGTGGCCTGGGGAACGTTGTCCTTCCAAACGACCTCGATTTGGGGAGAAGTCTGTTTCTTGGTGTCTGTTTTTGCCATCAGTAATTGTTTTTGGCAGTGTTATTGATCGGAGTAGTGTCGGAGTTCTGATTGAATTCCACCCGTAAATGTTGCAAATATTGTTTTCGGAAGGTCAACCGCTACATATTATTTATTAGACAATCAGTTGTTTTTCTGATGGTTCCCGCTCCGATGCCGGGACGTACCGGTAAGTTCCGGTCACGGACCGGGGGACGTTGTCTTACCTTGTCCGCCCCGCTTTTTTGTGCACCCTTTCAAGAAAAGAGCCTTGGCGGGATTTTTGCAGGGATTCCGCCGGCCATGAAGGCCTTTTTCCGTATTTGACAGATGAGAATTATTTTCCCTATAGTTATGATGGCGGCCATCATAGGCGCCAATGTTTATGTTGTATTGAGGCTTTGGCAGATTCTGCCGAATGTCCTGTTTCTCAGGATTGTTGCCGTCGTCCTCTATGTCGGATGTATGGTGGGGATGTTCTCCGCTTTCGGGGGAACATTGGACAAGTTGCCCCTCGGGGCGGCTTCGGTCTGTTATGAGCTCTTCAACACCTGGCTGATATTTTTCCTCTATATCCTTCTGGCGTTCATCCTTGTGGATATCCTGCGGGCCGTGCACGTTTTCCCGGATTCCCTCGCAAAAGACAGCCTATGGGGAAGTCTTATGGTCGTTGGAGGAGTTGCCGTTCTTCTTCTTGCGGGTAACATCCATTACCGCCAAAAGGTCAGGGAAACGGTGGAGATGGTTTCCCCCAAGGTGGAAAAGCCGCTTCGTATCCTTCTCGCCAGTGACCTTCACCTCGGATACCATAACCGGAAGGATGAACTTTCACGTTGGGTAGATATCATAAACTCCGAAAAACCGGACCTTGTCCTTATCGGAGGTGACATAATCGACATGAGCGCAAGGCCTCTTGTCGAAGGAAATTACTCTGAGGAGATGCGCCGCATCGAAGCTCCGGTCTATGCCGTACTAGGCAACCACGAGTATTATTCGGGAGACAAGTTCGCCGAGGAGTTCTTCGCTTCTTCGGGAATACACCTTCTTCGGGACGAAGTGGCTTCCCTGATGGGAATCGAAGTCATCGGAAGGGACGACAGGACCAACCGGAACCGTCTTGGGCTTGATTCCCTCATGAAAAAAGCCGATCCCTCCCTTTTCACGATCGTTCTCGACCATCAGCCGAGCGACCTGTCGGAGGCCGAAAAAGCCGGAGTGGATTTCCAGTTCAGCGGACATACCCACAGGGGTCAGGTCTGGCCGATTTCGTGGATAACGGATGCGATCTTCGAGGATTCGTGGGGACCGTACAGCAAGGGGAACACCAGGTACTATGTCAGTTCAGGTCTCGGCATCTGGGGCGCCAAGATAAGGATCGGAACGAGGTCCGAGTATCTTGTTGTGGAACTGAAGGGGGAGTGATTCCGTTCCCTTCCGTCTGCCGCAGGAATTGAAAATGAAGACACCGGAAAGCTTAGATCTCTCCGGTGTCTTCATTCTGTTCAGGAAACAGCTCCTCTATTTGAAAAGCTTGGGGACGAACTCTGTGAGATAGATTCTCCAGTTGCGCCAGATGTGTCCTCCGTCTGTCTCCATGTACTGGTAGGGATATCCGGCGGCGTCGAGTTTCTTGCGGAACTCCGTGTTGGCGTTGTACAGGAAATCTGAGTTTCCGATACCGATCCAGAAGAGAGCGGGCTTCTTGCTGAAATATGTCGCGAGCTTGCCGTCAACGTTCTCGTAGATGTTCTTGTAGGTGGCCCTTTCCTCGGAACCTGTTCCGATAGCGGCGGAGAAGAGACCGGTGTAGTTGAACATGTCGGGGTTGTTGAGGGTGATGTACAGGCTGTGGAATCCTCCCATTGAGAGGCCGCAGATTGCCCTTGACTGCTTCTTGGCGATCGTGCGGTAGTGTCCGTCGATGAAGGAGACGATTTCACCGAAAGCGGTCTCGAAGGTTCCCTCCATCGTCTGGGGGAGTCCCATGGTTGCCTTGACGTATCCGGTGGAGTTCTCGAGCGGGGCGGCTTCCTGGCTTATGTTGCCGTTGGTGAAGACGACGATCATAGGTTTGGCCTTACCCTGGGCGATGAGGTTGTCAAGGATCTGTGTGGCCCTTCCCTGGGTTACCCATGCGTCTTCGTCACCTCCGATTCCGTGGAGGACATAAAGGACGGGGTATTTGGCCTTGGGATTGTCCTCGTATCCGGCGGGGGTGTATACTGTCATCCTGCGGTCGAATCCCGCGGTCTTGCTGGGATACCATACCTTGGATACCGTTCCGTGGGGAACGCGGTGGATCGCATAGAGGTCAGCCCTGTCCCCGGGAACGAGAAGAAGGCTGGTGAGGGTGGCGACATCCCTGTTGACGAAGGAGTTGTTGGGGTCGAGGACTCCGCTCTTTCCGTCGACGGTGAAGGAGTAGTTGTACATCTCGGGTGCTACCTTGAAATCGGTAGTGTATTCCCAAATGCCGTTCTGGCCTTCCTTGAGGTCGACGATTCCTGCGCTCTCGAAAGTTCCGAACTGGGTCTCCATCTTCTGGGTGGGGAGGAAATCTCCGGTGAGCTGCACCCTGATGGCCTTGGGGTTCTGGTAACGGAAGGTTACCGTTCCGTCCTCGTTGATGACGGGGGAGTCTACGCCGGCTCCCATGAAGATGTTCTGCTGTGCGAATGCGCCGACTCCGAGGAGAAGCGCCGCAGCTGCTGAAAGGATCTTTTTCATACGTGTTCTGTAGATAGTGTTATTTGTTTTGGATTGTCTTTTCCTGGTGGATTCAACGGGACGCAAGTTAGCAAAAAAACTCTTCGTGGGTTCTACCTTATGTTCGGAAAAGTCAATCGGATGTTTTCGAGAACTTTTTTGGACCGCTCACGGGGAAAATATTTGAGGAAATCATTATATTTACTTCTCGGAAGGAAAAGCCCTCAGCATCAACGATGTGCGTCGGGAGTCGCTTTTTCTTTGAAAAGACACTAACTAATTGGAAACCAATCTTTTTATGTCCAGGATGATTGTCAAAGCCCTTGCAGTCGGGGCATTTCTCTTCGGTGCTTCACTTCTTTGCCGCGCCCAGGGTAGCGGAGAAAGTTTCCCGAACGTCCCTCCGCAGAACGTTACGGCCGAGCAGGATTTCCGTCAGATGCTTTTCCAGATGGGTATAACTCTCCCTACACTTCCTCCGAGGGCGGAGGATCCGAACCGTCCCGAAGGCTCCGTGGTCCAGGATCCGGCGAACCCCGAGGGAAGGTACATGTACAACGGGCATGACCTCAACCGTTCGCTTTTCGGTCTTTGGGACAATTACGACGACACGGAGGAAGGGTTCTTCCCGGGAAGGGACTCCTGGAGAGTTGGGAAGTATACCCCCATCCCTCTTCTTGAGATGCATTCCGGAAGGAAGATCCGCTCCTCTTCCGAGTGGTGGAGTCTCCGCCGTCCCGAAATCATGCACGACGCCCAGGAATGCCTATACGGCTATTTCCCGGACAATCTTCCGGAGGTTTCCTTCCGTACGATGGAGTTCTCGGGGAAGAGGAACGGCATCGAGTTCACCCAGGTCAATATCCTCGGGCAGATCGACTGCTCCTCATATCCGGAGATAAAGAACGCACCGGCTGTTTCGGCGACATTGCGTCTTCCCAAGAACGCCAAGGGCCCCGTTCCCGTCATGATTCTCCTGACGTGGGACATGATGGTTGAACAGTACTGGAGCATATTCAGCGAACAGGGCTGGGGGCTTTGCGTTTTCAGCCCGACGGCCCTTCAGCCCGACAACGGCGCTTCACTTACCGATTATCTCATCGGTCTGGTGAACAAGGGCAATTGGCGTAAACCCTCCGACTGGGGCGCTATCGGCGCATGGTCCTGGGGAATAAGCCGCCTTGTTGACTATCTTTTGACGGATTCCAGGATCAATCCCAAGGGAATCGGCATAAGTGGACATTCACGTTACGGTAAGACCGCCCTTTATGCAATGGCCTGTGACGACAGGATCGCGATAGGATTCCCGAGCGACGCCGGAAGCCTCGGAACGAAGATGAACCGCAGGCACTGGGGTCAGGACCTTGAAAACAGCGCCATACCTTCCGAGTACCATTGGATGGCGGGCAACTTCCTCCGCTGGTGCGGACCTTTGGTGGAAGGGCAGTACCTCCCCAGGAAAGTTGAACTCCTGCCCCTTGACGCCCACTCGATCGTGGCCCTCTGCGCTCCGAGGCCGCTGTTCTTCAACGGCGGAACCCAGAGCCAGTGGTCTGACCCTTACGGAATCTATCTCACGGCGGCGGCCGCATCGCCCGTGTATGAACTCCTCGGGAAGAAGGGTCTCGTGATGAACGATCCCAAACCGGTGGTCGACAAGGCGTATATAGAAGGGGACCTCGGTTACCGCTACCATGACGGAGGTCATGTCGACACTCCCGACTGGCCCGCCTTCTTCGAGTTCGCCCACAAGTACATTGACTTCTGATCTCATCCACCATGAAAAAGATTCTTGCAATTCTGCTTTTGTCGGTCCTTCCGCTGGGATACTCTTTCGCACAGAACACTTCTCCAGAAAGTGGAGATGACGGATGTTTCGGGCTGTATCCCCAGATCCAGAACATTTCCTCGAGGGAGAAGGTTTCCCTGGACGGGGACTGGAAGGCTTTCATAGACCAGTACGAGACCGGCTACTATGATTACCGCCGCAATCCGATGCCCGACTCCCAGACGTTCTTCGCGGACCGCAGTTTCTTCGCCGATCCCACCGTTCTGGTGGAATACGACTTCAATGCGGCTCCGACCCTCCGTGTCCCCGGGGACTGGAACACCCAGAAGAGTGAACTCTACCTTTATGAAGGCACCGTATGGTACCGCCAGAAGTTTACAGCTTCACCTTCGGAAGAGGAGAGGACGTTCATTTATTTCGGGGCGGCGAACTATGAGGCTGTCGTGGGTCTCAACGGCAAGGTCATAGCAAAACACATCGGAGGATACACTCCTTTCAACATCGAGGTTACTGACCTCGTCAAGAAAGGGGAAAACTCCCTCATCGTGAAGGTCGACAACAAGAGGATGCTCGAGGGAGTTCCCACCGTGAACTCCGACTGGTGGAACTACGGCGGAATAACCCGGAGCGTTTACGTTGTCACCGTTCCCGAGACTTTCATCCGGGATTATTCGGTGCAGCTTTCCTCCGACAGAAAGAATATAGAAGGTTGGGTCCTTCTTGACGGAGAAGGGGCGGGGGAGAAAGTCTCCATCGACATCGATGAACTGGGACTTCACAAAAGCCTCACGGCCGGTCCCGACGGAAAAGCCTCATTCTCCATTCCCGCCAAGCCTTCATTCTGGACTCCCGGGAATCCGAAGCTCTACGACGTGAAGATTTCCGCGGGAAAGGACTCGGTATCGGACAGGATAGGTTTCAGGACGATAGAAACTTCAGGGACCAGACTCCTTCTCAACGGTGAACCGATCTTCTGCAAGGGAATATCCATCCATGAGGAGACGCCTTTCCCTCCGAGCGGAAGGGCTAACGGAGAGGATGACGCCAGGACCCTCCTGTCGTGGGCCAAGGAACTGGGATGCAATTTCGTGAGGCTGGCGCACTATCCCCACAACGAGGCGATGGTGAGGACGGCTGAGGAGATGGGCCTTCTTGTCTGGGATGAGATCCCCGTGTACTGGACAATCGACTGGGGCAACCCTTCCACCTACGCCAACGCGGAGCATCAGCTCACCGACATGATAAGCCGTGACCGCAACCGCGCGAATGTCATATTCTGGTCGGTGGCGAACGAGACCCCGAGACGTCCCGACCGTCTTCAGTTCCTCTCGAAGCTCATCGCCAAGGCGCGTCAGCTCGACCCCACAAGGCTCGTCAGCGCCGCCATGGAGAAGGAGAACATCGACGAAGCCACTCTCACCGTCAAGGATGAGCTTCTGCAGTATACGGATGTCATAAGTTTCAACCAGTACGTAGGATGGTATGACGGGGATTCCGACAAGTGTGACCGCGTAAGGTGGACCTTCCCGGTGGACAAGCCCGTCATCATCACTGAACTCGGAGGCGGAGCCAAATACGGGCGTCACGGAGACAGGACTGAACGCTTCACTGAGGAGTACATGGATTACCTGTACAAGAAGAACATCGGGATGCTAGAAAGGATCGACGCCCTCGCAGGAGTGTCTCCATGGATCCTGAAGGACTTCCGTTCACCGAGACGTTTCCTCCCCGGAGTGCAGGATGACTTCAACCGCAAGGGCCTTCTTTCCGAGAAGGGGGAACGCAAGATGGCTTTCTATACGTATAGGGATTGGAAACCGGTGGTCCCCAAAAAATGAGATAATTCAAAACAATTCTCTATATTTGAGCATCTTATGTCCACATTATTTTGATATATGAAACGGCTTATTTTTTCATTAGCGGCTATTTTCTCCGTTTTTTCGGCATTCGCCCAGATGGGATTCAATTCCGAAGGAATCGATGTTCCCGCCGATCATGCGGTCACCTTCACCGATACCCTCGTGGCGGGTGGTGGGGGATTCCGCCTGTCGACCCAACTCTATATCCCCGAGGGTGAAGGCCCATGGCCTACGGTAGTTCTCCGCACCCCTTATCTTCCCTCATCTTTCAAGGACGCCTGGCCTTCGGCGAAGGAATACGCCAAAAGGGGCATAGCCTATGTTGTCCAGAGATGCAGGGGGACGGGCGGCTCCGAAGGAGTGTACGAACCCAACATCTACGAACGGGAGGACGGTCTTGCGCTTCTCCAGTGGCTCCAAGGGGAGAGCTGGTGCAAGAACATTGTCCTTACCGGTGCATCCTACATGGCCCTCACATGTTGGATAGTGGCGGATTCGGTACCTTCCAAGGTGAAGGGAATATACCTTCATCATTATGGGGTGGACAGGTATCTGTCAGCGTATTCCAGCGGACTTTTCCGTCAGGATATCTTGACCTCTTGGGCTATCGACAACGCCAAAGAGAATATCCGTCATCCGGAGAAGGACCCGCAAAGGATGTATTTCGATGAGCTGCTTCACCGTCCCCAGGTAACGATGGATACCGATATGCTGGGGGCTGAACTTCCCTGGTACCGTGATTGGATAACCCATACGGAATATACCGACCCATATTGGCATGAAGGTGTCTGGGAGACTCTACGCAGCATCCCGCCGAAGATAAAGATCCCCATGACCATTGTGGCGGGACATTTCGATCACCATATGGAAGGAACCATCCTTGGATATGAGATGCTTCCGGAGGAGACCAAGGCGAAAAGCCGCCTGATCGTAGGTCCATGGAACCATTCCTACCAGATCACTCCGGACATCGGCCCCACTTCCCACGCCAAGGACTTCAATCTGGATGCCGACACCTTCAACTGGATCCATTCCCTTCTGGTGAAGGGAGAGGAGCCGTCGCACGAAGTGAAGGTCTACGCCATCGGTGCGGACCAGTGGCTTACCCTGAAGGATTGGCCATCCGAAGGCGGGGACCGTCTTTCCCTTTATCTTGATGCCTCCACTGATTCTTCCGTCAAAAACCTGGCGATGAAAGCCGGCAAGAATTCCTCAGTCGAGTATGACTACGATCCCGAAGATCCGGTCCTTTCAGTTGGAGGAGAGACCCTTTTCTCCTCGTTCGAAAGGAGGGGAAGCCGTCCTCAGCCCGAACCCCTTTACAGGAAGGACGTCATCACTTTTATGAGCGGGACCTTCTCTTCTGACTATGTCATCTCGGGCCAGATAAAGGCGACGGTGTATTTCGCTTCAGATGCGGAGGATACGGCGGTTTCATTCAGGATAAGCGAAGTCTTCCCCGATGGAAAGGCCTACAACATCCGCTCCGGTATAGCCACCCTGGCTTTCCGTGAGGATAAGCTCGGTCCCAGGGGGACATATACTCCAGGGACGGTTGTTCCGGTGGAAATCTCCACCAATCCTGTAATTTGGAGGATAAGGGAGGGGAGCCGCCTTCGGGTTGACATATCTTCATCGGATTTCCCGCAGTACAGCGTCCATTCCAATTATCCCGGCGTATGGTCTGAGATATCGGAGACTAAGGTAGCGCATCAGAAGATCCTTACCGGAAGGAAGTATCCTTCCAGGATCGATCTTCCGGACCTTTATTCCACCATGTCGGTCATCTCCGGACAGAATGACGGGGAAGAGGAGGTGAACATCGGTTACGGCTCGACTTCCCGCAAGAATCTCACTTCTTCCGTTTCTTCGGTGAGGATAAACCGTAATGAGATTTCGACGTACTCTGACATATACGAATACCTGCGTGGCAGGGTTCCGGGTGTGGAAGTTTCCGGCAGCGGGGCCAACGCGAAGATCGTCATAAGAGGCGTGGCCACAGTCTACGGAAGCAGCGATCCACTGATATTGGTTGACGGAGTACAGATTACGGACCTTTCGACGGTGAGGCCGGGCGATGTGAAGAGCGTCGAGGTCCTCAAGGACGCCGCATCATGCGCCATCTATGGCGTCCAAGGGGCGAACGGAGTCATTCTCATAAAGACAAGGGACAGATAACGGGACGGTAAAAAAGGTCTCATTTTGATCGGAAACTATGAAAAAGTCAGAGAATTCTGATTTTTTCATAGTTTTTTGTTTTGGTCCCTCTGTATGCGGTGTTCTGCAATGAGACTAAAAAATCCGGTGTGGAATAAAACCGTCTCTTTCAGCTCACCCCGGATCATTTGAGGGTGTTGCTTTCCAGATACCGCAGGAATTCCTCCCTGTAGGAGTCCCCGACATGGAGAAGCTGTCCAGCGATGGTGACATCCATCGAAGCGGAGACGGATTCTATCTTCGGCAGGGAAATGATATAGGAGCGGTGTATCCTCATGAAAGAGTCTTTGGGAAGCATGTCCTCGACCGCTTTCATCGTTATGTGGGTCACGAGGGGAAGTTTCCTTCCCTCGAGGGATATCATCACGTAATCCTTCATACCCGTTATGTAGAGGATGTCCGAAAGCATCACGCGGTGCATCTCCCCGTCGGCCTTGATGAAGATGGAGTCCTTCGCCTTCTCCTCTTCCGTGCCGCTTTGCCTTGAGGACGCGGCTTCCTTCATCGAGAACCAGGCCTTTGCCTTTTCGACGCTCTGGAGGAACTTGGGGTAGCGTATGGGCTTAAGGAGATAATCCAGTGCGTCCACTTCATATCCTTCGAGGGCGTACTGCTGGAAAGCAGTAGTGAAGATGCCCCTGGTATCCTCCGGCAGCATTCTCGAAAGCTCCATTCCGCTGAGCTCCGGCATCTGGATGTCGAGGAATGCGATGTCCGGCTTCTTTTCCTTGATGGCTCCGAGAGCTTCAATGGGGTCATTGAAGGAGGCGAGAAGCTCTAGGTCCGGAGTGCGTGAAACGAAATTCTCCAACATCTTGACGGCCAGTGGCTCATCATCTACGACTATGCAGGTGAGTTTTCTCATATCCTATTGTTGCTGCTGGGGGATTAGGGAGGAGCCATCCGCTTTCTTTGAAAGGATGCCCTTCAGGATGACGAGGGCGGAGTATTCTTCGCCCTCCCTTCCGGCCGTATACTTGTACGCTCCGGGATATATCAGTTCAAGACGCCTTTTCATATTCTCGAGACCGATTCCGGAACCGATCTCATCGCTTCCGGTCTTCTCGAAGAAAGAATTCGAGCAGCGGAACACGAGGTCCTCTCCGTCGGGGTACATCTTGATGTCCACATGGCTTGTATGGCGGGAATTCACCCCGTGCTTGAATGCGTTCTCGATAAGGGAAATGAACAGAAGAGGGGCGATCTGGACGCTTCCCTTGGGATGAACGAAATTCTTCTCAACGGTGGTGAGTTCATTGCACCGGAGGGACATAAGGTCTACGTAATCCTCCATGAAGGAGATTTCACCGTCGAGGGGGACGGTGGGGGCGTTGCTTTCGTATAGGGCGTAGCGAAGAAGGCTGCTTAGCTGTCCGATGCTCTCCTGGGCCCTGTCCGGATCTATCTGCGTCAGGGAGGAGATATTGTTCAGGGTATTGAAAAGGAAATGGGGGTTCAGCTGGTTCTTCAGCCACGACAGTTCGGCTTCGGCGTTCTGCCTTTTGGCTTCCTGGAGATCGATCTTCTGGCGGTGTGAGCGCATTATGTATCGGACACCGACGGCAAGGAGAATGAAGATGCTCTGGAAGATGACCGAGAGGATGATGATTGCGGCGTACATCCCGGCGATTTCGTTGTCACCGAAAGGTATGAGCTCCCTGGTTTCCGAAGGTATCTTCCCCGGGAAGAATTTGCGGAAGTTCAGAACGAGGATGATTATGATGTTCGCCAGGTAGAACCATTTCCTTTTTTTCCGATCCTCGCTGAAAAGGAATCTCGGAACCAGGGCGGTGTAGTTGAGGATGTACAGAAAGAGCGGCCCTATCATCAGAACCAACATGGCTTTCAAAATGCTGCTCGACAGCTCGGTCCCTCCGGATATCATGTAATTGATTCCTCCGGGGATAAGAAGAATCAGGATCCAGACCCCGATCTGGACCAGATTGATTGAGAGGGAATCTTTCCTTTTGTTTTCCATGACGCAAATATATCCAAAAAGAGTCTTTTTTCCTATGGGTGGAGAGTACTGTCCTCCACCTTTGGGGTCTGTATCAAAAGCAAGGGCCCCCTTTCGGGAAACCCTTGCCTTGGAGAAGAAGGGGATTACATTCCTCCTTCCGTCATCATGCTCTGTCCGACAGCGGCGGTAGCGTTCTCGGCGTTGAGGATGTCGTCATTGGTGATGGTCCTTCTCGCGGTCTTGACCGATATGTTGGAGGACTTGCCGAAGGCGTAGCTGATGCTGAGGGAAAGCTGCCTAATAGGTATGGCGTTGGTCATTTCGCTTCTGAAATCGGTGCCTTCGGTGATGGAGGTCATCTTGAGGTTCTTTCCTTTGCCGATGTGCGTGACGGCGGAGAGGCTAAACGACAGACGGTCATCGAGGAAGCTCTTCGTCAGGCCGAGGATTCCCATGCTGATGCCGGTGGAGTAACCCTGGAGGGAGTAGTTCTTTCCCATCATGACGGCATTCGCGCTGAGCCTGAGGTCCCAGGGGAGAGTCTGCTGGAATCCCACCACGGCATTGTAGGAAAGACCCTTGTTGCTCTGTCCGAGGACGGAGCTGGACATTTCGCTCCATGACGCTCCTGCGTTCGTGTAGATCCTTGTCTTGGGCCCCGCATTCCAGTTGGCGAAGACGTTGAGTCCGAGGTCGGAGGTCTTCACGATGTTTCCGTAGGTGGAGTTGAGAAGATTGTTTTCGTCGTAGAAGCTGTACTGCGAGATTCCGTCGGGGGTGAAGGAGTAGCGGAGAGTCGCGTTCAGCATGAACTTGGAGGAGAAGGAGTTGAACACCAGGGAGATGTTGTGTCCGTTCTCGACGCCCAGGTCGGAGTTTCCGTAGCTGCGGGACGTGGGGTCGGAAGTGTCGACGAAGGGATTGAGGTAGGTGATTCCGGGACGGCTTATCCTCTTGTTGTACGAAAGGCCGATGTTGCTCATCATCGATATGTTGTACTGGATGCTCGCAGAAGGGACCCATGTTCCGTAATTCGTGCTGAAGTCATGGCCTGCTCCGTAATTGTAGGAGATGTTCTGGAAGGTGTGCTCGTAGCGGACGCCGGCCTTGAGCCCGAACTTGCCCCAGTTGCCGCTGAATTCGAAGTATCCAGCTCCGATGTTGTTGTAGAAGTCGTAGTCCATGCTCATGGGATCGCTCTTGCTCCAGTCGCTTCCGTTCCAAAGGTACTGGTCATTGATTGAAGAAGAGTGGCGGCGGATGTATTTGGCTCCGACCGCGAATGTTCCGATACCGTCGAAGGGGGCGGTGTAGTCGGCCTGGAAGGTGTTGGACCTTTCGTCGGACTTCCCGTCGCTACGGCGGTCAGTCATCTCAAATCCGGGGACGGATGCTCCGCCGAAGGTGTTCCTGGAGTCGTTGACGGAAGGGGATCCCGAGTACTGGTACGAAAGGGTGAATACCCTTGAGGGGTTGGTCTTGGAAGTGTGCTGGTAGTCGAGGCTTCCGGTCAGGGAGTTGCTGCTCATATTGCTGAAAGTGGTGCCGTCGTAGGAGAATCCTTCTCCGTAGAGGGGACCGCTCATTGATGTCGAGGTGGTTCCGTCAGCCTTCATCCTTATTCCCATCAGTCCGAAAGATCCGGAAAGGAAGTTGTTGGGATTCAGCTCGTAGCTTACTGAAGCGTTACCCATCATAAGAAGGGGCAACTTGGTTGAAGTCGAGCTTTCGGTGATGATGTGGCTTGTTCCGATGGAAGAGTACTGCTCCCTGTCCATGAGGACCGATGTTCCGGGCATGTTTTGGTACATGGTGTTGCCGTTGAGGCTGAAGGAAAGTTTACCCTTCTGGGCGCTGAGGAGAACTCCCGCTCCGCCTCCCCGGGTGCTTCCCATGAGCCTTACCGTACCATACATTCCGTCGGAAGCGCTGGCGCCACCGGTCTCGGCTTTATTGGTGGTCAGGTTGAGTACTCCGCCGACTCCTTCTGCGTCATACCTTACGCCGGGGTTCGTCACGACCTGGATGTCCTTTATCGAGCTCGCGGGCATCATCTTGAAGATCATCGAAGCGTTTTGCGACATCATCTGGTTGGGCTTTCCGTCAACATACACCTGGAAGGATGAGCTTCCGTTCACGGTGATGTTGTCCTGTCCGTCAACGGTCACCATCGGGACCTTGCGGAGCATGTCGAGGACGGTGCTGGTCTGAGAGTCCGTGTCGTGGGCGACGTCGTATGTCATCCTGTCGACCTCCATCTTGACAAGGGGCCTCTGGGCCGTTACCGTTCCTGCCTTGAGGGTCTCGATGTCGTCCTCGACGAGGATTTCGCCGAGATTGATTTCGGTGTCACCTTCCTTTACCGTGAAAGGAACCGAGACTGTCTTTCTTCCCATGTTGGTGAACATCATGGAGTAGTCTCCGTACCCGGTCAGGGTCTGGACGAACTTTCCTTCAAGGTCGGTGGTCGTGAAGGCTATGGGCTTTTCCATGTCGGAAGCCTTGAAGAACTGGAGGATCGCCGAGGGCTCACCTTCGCGGGTGTTCTTGTCGAGGACGGTTCCGCTGACGCTCACCCTCTGGGCGAAGACGACGCTCATCGAAAGAACCGAAATGATGAAAGCTGAAAGTATCTTTTTCATGGTATGTTGAATTTTGTTCCGTTTGTTTTTCTGTCCGGATATCCCTTCCGGAATTCTTTGATGCAAATGTATCGCTCCTATCGCCCATCGGTTCGGGATTTAGACGAACGGGTATCTTTCTTCGACGAATTCCTTTGCTTTGGCCGCCCGCAATTCCTTCTACTGAACAAATGTACTTTAGTTCAACCCTTTCGGGGAAGCAAATTGCAAAAGTCGCTTGTGGTTCTTAACTTTGCACATGCAAATCGGATAATCTGAAATTTTACCTCTTTATTCTTTATTTCTATGAAGGAATTCATTTACGCCGCTTCCATGGCGGCACTTCTTGCTCTCCTTCCCGGGTGTTCTTCCCCGGAAAAGGACACATTCATGGAGGGATGGGAATTCTGGTCGGATGCCAACCCTTCCCATATTACAGTCAATCTTCCCCATGATGCGATGATAGGGGAAAAGCGTTCAGCCGATGCGCCTTCCGGTAGCGGAGGAGCGTATTTCGACGGGGGAGTGTACCACTACGAAAAGAGCTTCGAAGTCACTCCCGAAATGATGGAAAAGAGCGTGAGCTTCTCTTTCGGCGGAGTGTACCGTAACTCCAAGGTATTCATCAACGGACGTGAAGCCGGAGGAGCCGTCTACGGATACATCCCCTTCACCGTTTCGGCGGACGGTCTGCTTTCTGAGGGGACCAACACCATAAGGGTGGATGTCGACAATTCCGAAACCCCCAACTCAAGGTGGTACTCCGGCAGCGGAATCTTCCGCCCCGTCGGAATGGTAGTGAAGGACAAGGTCAACGTTTCCTCGGTCAAGGTCACGACGAAGTCCATTTCTCCCGCCGTCATAGTGGTTGAGGCCACTCATAACGGAGACGAAGCCTTCGTTGAGATTACCGACGCTGTAGGAGGAAGGATCGCCAAGACCGATATCGAAGGCGGAAGGGCTGAAATCACTATCCCCGGAGCCAAACTCTGGAGCGCCGAAAGCCCCAATCTGTATATTGCCAAGGTGTCCGTCAAGAAGGACGGAAAGGTGACCGACACCGTGAGCGAAAGGTTCGGACTTCGTATCATAACCTGGGACGGGAACGGATTCTACGTCAACGGTGAGAACGTTCTTCTCAAGGGAGGATGCCTCCACCATGACAACGGAGTCCTCGGATCTGTCGAGAACCAGGAGGCCGCCTACAGGAAGATCGCCACTTTGAAGGAGTACGGATTCAACGCGATCCGCTCTTCCCACAACCCCACTTCCGACGAGATTCTCCGTGCCTGCGATGAACTCGGAATGTACGTTATGGACGAACTATGGGACATGTGGTTCTTCTCGAAGACCGAGCATGATTACGCCAACTACTTTAGGGACAATTATATTTCTGATATCGAGACATTCGTAGCGAGGGACTATAACCATCCTTCGGTCGTGATGTACTCCATCGGAAACGAGGTGTCCGAGCCTGCGATGGAAGGAGGAATGGATGTGGCTCATTCGATCATCGACAATCTTCACCGTCTCGATCCTTCCCGCCCCGTCACCGGAGGAATCAATCTCATGATCCTGGCCACTTCCGCCATGGGACAGAACCTTTTCGCCCAGCAGCAGAATCAGGACGGACAGGATGGCGGAGCATCCGGACTCGCTTCCGTTCTTGGCGGAGGCCCCCTCACCAGCACGGCTTACAACGCCATGGTCTCGATGATCGGCGACAGCATGTCCGGAGACAACCTCAAGACTCCCTTTGTCGACCAGATTACATCTCCCGTTCTCGATGCCCTCGATATCGCCGGATACAATTACGGCAAGGGAAGGTATGAAATCGAAGGGGAAGAGCATCCCGGAAGAATAATCGTCGGCAGCGAGACGATGCCCTACGACATAGCGAAGAACTGGAAGATGGTCGAAAGGATCCCTTACCTTGTGGGAGATTTCATGTGGACAGCATGGGACTATATCGGTGAAGTCGGAATCGGAGCGTGGTCGCACGAGGCTGATGCTCTTGGCTTCTCCAAGCCTTATCCTTGGCTACTTGCCGACACCGGAGCGTTCGACATTACGGGCCAGCCCAATGGTGAAGCCTTCCTCGCCAAGGCAATATGGGAAGAGAATCCCGGCAATCCCTACCTCTGCGTCCAGCCACTCATGGATGGTGATCTTGTGAAGGCGGCATGGAGGGGAACGAACTCAGTCCCTTCATGGAGTTGGCCCGGTCAGGAGGGAAAGACCGCAGTCGTTGAGGTCTTCTCCGCCGCTGACAAGATCCAGCTCTTCAAGGACGGCAAACTCCTTGGTGAAAAGAACGTAGAGAACAACTGGACCACATTCGAAGTCGAGTACACTCCCGGAACCTTGGAGGCTGTGGCCTTCGTAGGAGGAAAGGAATGCGGCAGGACTGCCCTTCATTCCGCTACAGGAAAGGCGACGCTTCGTCTCACTCCTGAAAAGATCCTCACCAAGGGCGGAGACGTCGTTTACGTCGACGTCGAGATAGTCGGCGAAAACGGTGAAGTCTACTTCGGAAAGGAATCCATGCTCAACGCTTCGGTCGAAGGCGGAACGCTGCTCGGATTCGGGTCGGCGAAACCCCGCACGGAGTCCTATTTCGGCAGCGGCAGCTACCCTTCATGGATGGGACATGCCCTGGCCGTCGTGAAGGTCGGACCTACAGGAAAGGCCACCCTTACGGTCGGAGGCGAAGGACTTGATGCCGTCAAGGTGAATGTGTCAAGATAACAACACCTTTGCTTCAGGTGCTTAAGATTCGGGCCGGTCCTTCGGGGTCGGCCCTTTTTCTATGCCCCAGGAAAAGAAAAAGTCTTCGGGATTTGCTTTTATTCAGTATATTAGCGCCCGAAAACAAACGGACATCCCCAATGACTCTATTCCAGCTTTTCAAAAGGATACTTCCTTTTGTCAAACCATACCGTTTCCTTCTTCTGGCGACTCTTTCGCTGACGCTTCTGGGGTCCCTGCTGGCCCAGGTGAACGCCATCGTACTCGACCGGGCGGTCGACGCCATCAACGCCCTTGTCGGGTCTCCGGACTTTTCGTGGAGCAAGGCCGCGAGGATCCTTACCGTCGTGAGCGTCGTGCTCCTCCTGAAAGAAGTTCTCCGCGCCGGAATATCATTCGGACAGAGCATTTCCGGAGAGAAACTGAGGATAAACATCTCCCAGAGACTGTCCCTCGGAGTCGTCGAGAGGATACTCCGCTACAGGATGGCATTCTTCTCCCGCTCCGACAACGCTCCCGGAATGCTTCAGGCCAGGATCGACCAGGGTGCCAACAGCATCTCAAGGACCATCCAGAACTTCTTCATAAGCCTTCTTCCGATGATCGTGAGTTCGGTCCTCGCACTCATCCTCATCTTCGCCGCGAATCTTTACGTGGGTCTTACCGCCCTCGCCATAGTTCCGATATATTTTTGGATAACTTCCCTTCAGACCAAAAAGCTCAAAAGCTCCCGAAAGAATATGAGGGGATTCAACGAGAAGCGGAGCGGAAGCATAATGACCATACTCCAGAGCATGAGCGTGGTGAAGTCCTTCAACAGGGAGGAAATAGAACTTGCGAAGCAGACCGAACTCCAGAAGGGTTATTACTCCAACCAGATGGGCATCCGCCGGGCTTCCTTCGGGTTCGAGGCCCTGAAGAGCTTCGTCAACCAGACGGGAACCGTCCTCATCATAATCCTCACTTCATATCTTGTCCTGACCGGCTATCCGGGGATGACGATAGGAAAGATAATGTACCATATCATGCTCTTTTCCAACGTCACGGCGCCGATTTCACAGCTGCAGAGGATATTCGATGACCTGAACGACGCCCTCATCTATGCCGAGGGGTATTTCGACATAGTCGACGCCGAAGCGGAAGTCGAGCCCTCCGGGTCCTACCGTCCTCAGAAGGTGAAGGGGGACTTCGAGATGAAGGGGGTGGATTTCACGTACCCCAACGGAACGAAGGCTCTTCACAATGTCTCGCTCAAGGTCTCCAGCGGAAAGATTACCGCCCTTGTGGGCCTCAGCGGAGCGGGCAAGTCCACTATCGTCAATCTCCTTGACAAGTTCTATGAACCTGATTCCGGTTCGATCACCCTTGACGGAGTGGACCTTCGTGAATGGGATACGGAATACCTTAGGGAAAATGTCGGACTGGTCCTCCAGAAAAACCATATCTTCGACGGCACGATCGAAGAGAACATCCGTTACGGGAAACCTGACGCAACTTTTGAGGAAATCGTCCTCGCGGCGAAGAAAGCGAGCATATACGACCAGATAGTGGCTCTCCCGAAAGGATTCGATTCGGAAGCGACCCTCCTTTCGGGAGGACAGCAGCAGAGGATAGCCATCGCCAGGATGTTCCTCAAGAACCCTCCCATCATCTTCCTTGACGAGCCTACGGCTTCGCTTGACGCCATAGCGACCGAGCAGATAAAGGCCGCCATCGACGAAATCAAGAAGGAACGCACCGTCATAATCGTGTCGCATTCGATTTCGCAGATAATAGACAGCGAGATGGTCTACGCCCTTAAGGAAGGGAGAGTGGAGCAGAGCGGTGACCCCGATTCCCTCTACCGTAAAGGCGGTGTGTACAAGGATATCGTGGACGCTTCGGCAAGGAGCCTCAACATCGAAAAACTCTCCCGGACAATCAGTTCGGCTTCAGAAGAAAGCCGATGATATCGAAAAACAACAGCGGGACAAGCCAAGATATCATGTTTGTCCCGCTGCAGATAAGTATGTTGGAGTAAAAATTACTCTTGGTACTCTTCCTTGCCGAAAAAGAATATTACTCTTCGTCTCCCATTTCCTCGTCACCTTCGACCGTAGCCCTAAGGATCGAATACCTGTACTCCCTGGGCGAAAGTCCGCAGACCCTCTTGAAATACCTTCCGAAGAAAGAAAGGGATGAGAATCCCATCTCGTCGCAGATGGTCTTTATGTTCTTGCGGGTGGAGGTGAGCATGGCCTTTGCGTTGAGGACGACATAATCGTCGATCCATTTGCTGGCCGACCTTCCGGTCGCGTTCTTCACGATGGTGGACATGTACTTGGGGGTCATGTTCATTCTCGCGGCGTAATGCTCGACGTCCCTGTATTCGAGGTAATCCTCCTTCAGGTAGGAGATGAATTTCTGGATGATGGCGGCCTTTCCGTCGGCCCTGTCGAAGTCTTCCCTCTCGTTGTCGATGAAGTATCCCATGCCGAGGAAGAACGACTTGGTGAGAAGTCTAGCGACCTCATACCTCTGTGGGTTCTTCTTCACGCCGAGCATCCTTCTTGCCATCCTCAGGTAATGGACCATGGCGTCCCTTCCTTCTTCGTTGAAGACGATGTAGGGGCACTGTGCGATCGCCTGGAAATTCTTGAAGATGTCGGTCACTTCGAGGCTGCGGAGGAACGGCTCCGTCATGAAGATGTACGTTCCCGTGAAATCATCGCTGCCGGCGATTTCCTCGAGGATGTTCCCCGGAGGGATGATGAAGAATCCGCCTTCGGCGATGGTGAAGTTGTCCATGTTCACTTTACCTTCCACCGATCCCTTTTCGCAGAATATGCCCATAGCCATGCCCAGGTTGTAGGGATGCATGGGTTCTGCGACGAAAGCGGGATTGTGGACCAGGATGAATTCTCTTCCATAAGCGGCGATCCATTCGGTTCCCGGAATGTCGATTCTGTCAAGGAACGAATTGGTCTGAGTTTTTTTACCGTTATTCTTGTTCATATGTGATTTGGGGTTTGTTTCTTATGCAAAAGTATACATTTTTTCCGATTGAACAAATATGAACCGGAAAAACGGTACACTTTTGAAAAAGCCATATTTTCTTCGTTTTCTGTCCTTGGAGTCCGCTTTGCGGAATCGGCGGGATTCACTATATTTGCCGAAATTAGAATCATTCGATATGTCACCGGAGTTTGAACACATCCTTCGTCTCATAATAGCTGGAGTAATCGGCGGAGCCATAGGTTTCGAGAGGGAAATGCGCGCCAAGGAGGCTGGTTTCAGGACCCATTTCCTCGTGGCATTGGGCAGTGCCCTTTTCATGCTGGTTTCACAGTTCGCTTTCGAGGGGGCCGACCGTTTTGACTCTTCGAGGGTCGCCGCACAGGTGGTCTCCGGAATCGGTTTCATCGGAGCCGGCACGATCATCTTCCAGAAGAACAGCGTCAAGGGTCTCACCACCGCCGCCGGCCTTTGGGTCACCGCCGCGATCGGACTCGCCTGCGGAAGCGGGATGTGGGTCGAAGCCCTCATAGCGTCGGTCTTCACGATAGCATGCCTTGAGGTGATGCATTTCGCGCACAGGAAGATTGGACAGAAGAATGTCACCATCTCCTTCTCCACCCATGATCGTGGGTCCATAGAGCAGTGCCTTGAACTCCTCGGGAAGATAGGCCGTACCATGGATACCTATTCTATGGTCAAGGAAGAGGGCGAGAACGGAAAAAGATACCATGTCACTGTCGACATGAGATCGAAGAGTCCCGATTTCATCCTGAAGGCCCATGATATTCTCGGAAACATAAAGGGAGTTTCAATCGACAGGATAGAGTAAGAACTTTTCCACCGATGACTTCTTCCGGTAAGAACTACGAGATAGATCTGGAGGGGCTCCTCAGAAGCCGTTTCCCCGGTATCCCCGATTATGCCGTGAAGGCGGCCGGGAAAATCTTCCACATGGATTTCCTCAACACTTTCTTCAGGCGAGGTTATGAGGGTGTGGAATTCTGCACGGAGTGCCTCAAGTACCTGGACGTCAAGGTGGAAGTTGAAGGACTGGAGAAACTGCGTCCGGACGGGCGTTACACCTTGGCTTCGAACCATCCCCTCGGGGGAATCGACGGAGTGGCCGAGTGCGAAGTGTTCGGGAGGTTTTTCGGGGGAAAGATCCGCTTTATGGTGAATGATTTCCTGATGAGCATCAAGGGGCTCGCCCCTCTGATGGTCCCGGTGAACAAGATAGGGGCGCAGTCAAGGGAACTTTCCGCTTTGACTGCCGAGGCCTTCTCCTCTTCCGACCAGGTGATCATCTTCCCTTCGGGGAAATGTTCCCGTAAGATCGGTGGAGTGATCCAGGACCCCGAGTGGAAGAAGACCTTCATAACGAAGAGCGTATCTTCAGGTAGGGAGATCGTTCCGGTAAGGTTCTTCGGCCGCAATTCCGGGAGGTTCTATTTCGTTGACGAGGCGTGCAAGGCTCTCGGCATCAAGGCGAACCTTTCGATGGGACTCCTCCCGGATGAACTTTACAGGGGAAGGGGAAAGACCTACCGGATGGTGATAGGGGATCCGATACCGCCGTCGGTTTTCGATTCGTCGAAATCTCCCCTCCAGTGGGCGGCATGGGTGAGGGAAAAGGCATATTCCCTCAAGTGAAAATGACACAGAGAGTTGCTTATTATTGTTTTTGACATATGGAAAAGAAACCGGTGATACCTCCGGTGGACAAGGCTCTTCTGAAAGCTGAGCTGACTCCGGAGCTTCTTCTTCGAAAATCCAACCACGGCGGCAACGAGCTGTACGTGGTGACTGCCGCTCAGGCACCGAATGTCATGAGGGAGATAGGACGCCTCAGGGAGTTGGCGTTCCGTGACGGCGGTGGAGGAACCGGAGAGGAACTGGACCTTGACAAGTTCGACTACAATCCCGCTTACGGATACCGTCAGCTGGTGCTGTGGGATCCCGAGGCCGAGATGATAGCCGGCGGATACCGCTTCGTCCTTTGCGACGAGGCGATGTACGACGTCTACGGTCAGCCGCACATCACTTCTTCCCATATGTTCTCCTTCTCCAAGAAGTTCATAAAGGAATATCTTCCCTTCACGATAGAACTGGGACGTTCCTTCGTCTCGCTTGAGTACCAGAGCACTAGGGAGAGCAGCAAGAGCATCTTCGCCCTCGACAACCTCTTCGACGGCCTCGGTGCCCTCATGATCCTCACCGCCGGAAGGATGAAGTATTTCTTCGGGAAGATGACCATCTATCCGGACTATCCGGAGAAGGGGCTCGACATGATAATGTATTTCCTGAAGAAGTATTTCGGGGACGTGAGAAAGAAGGTGACTCCCAACAAACCTGTCCGGATAAAGAACGCTTCCGCCTGGAGGAAGGTCTTCACCGGGAAGGATTTCAAGGAGGATTACCGGATCCTCAAGAGCGAGATTTCGAAGCTGGGCGTCAGCATTCCGCCGCTCGTGAACTCGTACATGAACCTTTCACCCTCGATGAGGTATTTCGGCACGGGAATCAATGACGAATTCGGTGACATCTACGATTCGGGTATCCTCATCGCCTTCGATGAACTCTATCCCGAAAAGACCCGCCGTCACATCGAATCATTGAAGAACGCCTCCCGAAAGATCCTCCGCAGCATCATGATGAGGCTTCCCGGGCAGAACGACTGATCCCTCCAATGACAAGAACACACAGATGATAAAGAACATAGTATTCGATTACGGGGCGGTCCTCGTGGACTGGAACCCCCACTACCTCTACGACCCTTATTTCGGGGACAGGGCGAAAGCAGACTGGTTCCTCGGAAACATATGCACCCTCGAGTGGAACACTACCCTTGACGGAGGCCGTCCCTTCAGGGAAGCCTGCCTTGAGATGGCCCAGAAGTATCCCGACTATCGTGAACCCATCCTCATGTACGAGACCGGATGGAGGAAGATGGTGAAAGGGGAAATCCCCGGGATGTATGAAGTCGTGAAATCTCTTAAAAGTAAAGGTTATTCCATTTACGGACTCACCAACTGGTCTGCCGAGACTTTCCCATGGGTCAGGGAGACTTTCCCGATTTTCACTCTTCTTGACGGGATGGTGGTCTCCGGAGAGGAGTTTCTCCTGAAGCCTTCTCCCGAGATCTACAACCTGCTCCTTTCCCGCTATGGTCTCAAGGCGGAGGAATGCATCTTCATCGATGACAATCCCGCCAATGTCGAGGGGGCGAAGAGAGTGGGTATGGAGTCTATCGTATTCAGGGGAGCGGATACAGTCCTTTCGGACCTGGAACCGTATCTTTCAAAGTAAATTCCGGTCATTATTTCTTCGGTTGGAGGAAATTCCAGCTCACACCGACTCTGAAGAGCCGGCGGTTGAAGTATATCGCCTCCCTCCAGACGTCCGTGAAATCATTCGAGGTGAAGGAATGTTCCTCCATCCTGTCCAGGATGTCTCTGCCTTCGAGGTAGACGGTCACTTTCTTGAAAGCCTTTTCGGCCCTGAGGTTCAGGATGAAGTCCCTTCCGTTCCGGAAGTATACTGTCGCATAGGCACCTTCGTAATGTGCCGTCGCTGAGGCTGACCAGCCTTTTCCCATCTTGGCGGTCAGTCCTCCGGTGAAGGTCCAGTTATGGTTGTTGAAGAGAGTTTTCTCGCTCCGGTAGATGATTCGGCGGTCCTGGTTGTATACGGCGCTGAAAGTAGGAATCAACCATTTGCCGTTCCATCTGGTGTTCACTCTCCAGTTGAAGGAATTGCCGTAGGCGAGATTCTCCCAACTGAAGACGTGGTAGCTCCTTCCGCCGATGTTTTCGTCCTTGAAGGTCTGTTCGATCCCGTTTTCGGTGTGGCGGACCGTGGCGACCGTCTCGGAGGAGAATTTCCCCAAATTCAATTTGTAGGTGAGGTCGAACGACAGGGAGTAGACGGATCTCAAGGAAGGATTACCGCGGATGAGCTGCGAGGCGCTGCTTCCCGGGCGGGTGTACCAACAGAGCTGCTGGTAAGTGGGATGGGTGTACGAAAGGTTGTTCCCCAGGGTGAAGGAATGCTTCTTCGACGGCGTCCATGTGAAGAATGTCCTTCCGGTCAGGACCGGCTTTCTCCACTTGGGGTGCTGGAAATGGCTTTCGTTGGTCAGCTGCCCGGCATAGAACTGGAGGTAATGGTCCAGTCCGGCTTCAATCTTCTTCCCCTTGTAGGAGAGCATTATCCTGGGCTCCAGTATGAACTCGAAATAGTTGAAGTTCTCCCTTAAGGAGGTGGAGTCCACCCAGACACCGGGGGATACCATCCTTTCTCCCGAGTTCCTTTCCCTTGTCCACCTCGAAGTGTAGCGTATGCCGGTCTCGAAAGAAGTCCCCTTGAGGCCTAACGGTTCCTTGAGACGGTACATCGCCGAGGAGCGGAACTCCTGGATCCTTTTTATCGGATAGAGAATGTAACCTCCGTTCGGCTCCAGATTCCGGATGGGGGTGATGTTTTCCGGATCCGTCTTGCTTTTGGTCTCCAGCCATGTGGCATACTTGGCATCCGAGGAGAAACGGTCCTCGACGGAAAATAGGAAAGTGTGGCGTGGGTTCTCGAGAGTGTGGGAGGAGGAATAGGAAAGGGATGCGATATGGACGTTCGTCTTTTCGACCTGATCGAAGTAATCCACGGCGAAAGACTCCGTACTCATTCCTATGTTCGTGTAATCGTTGTCGATTTTCTGGTGCGTCATCCCATACGACGCGTTCACCGTGTATGAATTCCTCTCCGAGGGAGTCCACCTCAGGAGAGTGGTCCATCGCTGTGAGGGTCTCAACGTATCGAGCGTCTGGTAATCCAAGCCGATGCTCACCGTATCCTTCATCATCGTTCTCACCTTCTCGGCTTTCCTGGTGTCGTAGCCTCCTGAAAGGGTGGTCGAGAACTGGAATTTGGGTTTGGTGTAGCCGACTTCCAACTTCATCTGGTTGGTTGTCCTCCATGATAGAGGAGCCTTTTTCAGTCTTCTCATGAAGCCGGCTCCGGAGGAGAAGTCAAGATGTCCCTTCCATTCCCCTTTGGTGGACTTCACGGCGATTGAACTGTCCGTAGGGGAGACCGTTTCCTCCGGGATGGACGGAAACAGTAGGCTGAGTAGTATGAAGAACTTCAGCAGCATCTTGGACGGACTTCTCTCAGAATCCCAGGCTTGACAGGAAATGCGAGAAAATCGACGGCCTAAGGATCAGGGGGAAGACAAGGCCGTAGACCGCTCCCCAGAAATGTGCCGTATGCCCTATGTTGTCCATTCCCCTTTTGGCCATCCACCAGCAGTAGAGAAGATACAGGGGAGCGAAGATGTATCCGGGTACGGGAATGGGGATGAGGTAGATGTATATCCCCATCCTGGGTTCGAAAAGTATCGAAGCGAAGAGAATGGCGGATACGGCTCCGGATGCTCCGACGGCGCTGTAGGAGTAATCGTCACGGTGCTTCAGAAG
Organism: Bacteroidales bacterium; assembly: GCA_017469845.1. Lineage (GTDB taxonomy): Bacteria > Bacteroidota > Bacteroidia > Bacteroidales > UBA932 > Cryptobacteroides. The sequence goes on from JAFUFP010000059.1 coordinate 41,757, forward strand.
GTCCCATATGGAAGAAGCGGCAGCCGCCGTAACGTAGAGCACTATGTAGAGGATGCCTCCCGAGGGAGAACCGAAGGCGGCACCGAAGTAATTCTCAACAACGCTTCCGAAGAAGTAGAGCGTGAGCATGTTGAAAAACAGGTGTCCCCATCCTCCGTGCACAAGGGCATGGGAAAAGAGCGTGTACCACTTTTTCCTGTGCATGACTTCCCATGGGGAAAAGGTGAGGGTGCGGAAAAGGGTAGGATTATTGAAGCAAAGGATGCTTACAATGGCCGTTACGGCTATTATGACGGTTGTTATCATAGAGGAAACGGTTCTTCGGAAACAAAGTTAGTGCTTTTCTCTTCACTTATCGCAAGAGGAATAGAGCCCCGGAATGCTATTCTAATAGAGAAAGCCGAGCATCCATAGAGGGAGCTTTGCACCGTCCGGCATATCCCAGTCATCTGCAAAGACATAAGAATCCTTGACGCCTGAAATTTGCGAGTAATCCTTACTTGGACCGCCGATCTCGAAGGTGTATTTGGAATCCACTTTGAAGTCTCCCTGCTCCTTCCCGTATTCGACGATATGTGATTCTTCCAGACAACTTACTGCGAAAGACTCGCGAGCTGTGCCGATTTCCACCTTCGCCGGTGCCAATGCATATAAGAGATTGGGGTTCTCCGGATAAACTTTGTCAGGTTTGGTCAGCTTTCCGATCTTCTTCTTGTCGGAATACAGCAGGTTCAAGATCTTGGCATCGCTCAAGAACTTGAGATATTCAACGACGGTATCACGTCCGATCTCCAAGGCGGCGGCAATCTTGTTTGCATTGAGCACGAACGGGACTTCTGAACTGATCAGCGCAACCAGAGCTTGTATCTTCCTTACATTGGCTACTTCCACCTTACATATCTGAGGCAGTTCCGTTTCTATGATGTAGTTGACTACCTGCTCGATCTTGGTGTAGTACTCACCTTCACCCTCAAGCAAGAAAGGATAATATCCCTTTTCCAGGTACTGTTTGAACAGTACAACCGGTTTGCATTTGGACGACACTTCCTGCCATAGATCATAGGGATGGGAAAGGATGTCCTCCAGAGACCATATCGGGAATTCCAATCCGTGGTAGAATCTAAGCGCCTCACGGAATGAAAGACCCTTCATGGAGTACTTGAGAGCCCGTCGGGACAGGTCGGCATCCCCCTCTTTAAGGCTGAGGAGAGAAGACCCACTGACAATTAACTTGAGCTTAAGGTAGAGTTCATAAATCTCCTTGATCTCGCGGCTCCAAGCGGGTGTCCCTGGCTTATATTTGTGAATTTCGTCGATGACCAGCAGCTCTCCTCCGCGAAGAACGAACTCATCAGCCAATCCTACAAGAGTGCGTGTGGACAGATCCACGGTATCAGCTGAGCAGTAAAGTACTCTCCTGTCTCCCGGTGAGTAGTTCGTCTTTATATACTGCTTGATGAGTGTCGACTTGCCGACGCCCTTTGCCCCGATGATGCTGATAAGTTGTGCATTCCAATGTATCTTGTTCATCATCTCACGGATTATATCCATAGATGTATTGGCAAGCAGCCTGTCGTGTTTGCGGAATAAAGTATCCATTTGTTTACCTTCTTGTGGAGCAAATATAATAAAAGTGTTGCGCTCAGGCAACACTTTTTCGAAAAAATGTTGGTTGGGCGCAACATAATGCGAAGGAAGAATCGTCTCGATATCCGATTTTGACGTTGGATAAAAGATATACTTTGCTGATCGGGTCCAAGTTTTCAGTAGAATTCTTACCTTTACACGATTTTCCGTTTTTGATTTCGGGAGAAGGTTTCCCGGAAACAGAAGCGGCCGCTTTTTCCCAAAATCCCACTTCAAACAAATGCTTAAGACTATATTAAGACAGGTCAAGCAGTACAGGACAACGGCTATCCTCACTCCGGTGTGGACCACGGCCGAGGTCATCATGGGGGTCCTCATACCATATGTCACGGCGTCGATAATCGACAAAGGCATCAATGCCGGAGACATTACGAACGTGTACAAGTACGGGGCCCTGATGATTTTCCTCTCTTGCCTCAGCCTCCTTTTCGGAGTCCTCTCGGGCTGGTGCTCCGCCCATTCAAGTTCAGGTCTCGCCGCCAATCTCCGTGAGGCGATGTACCGCAACATCCAGAAGTTCTCCTTCTCGGACATCGACAAGTTTTCGACCGCGGGGCTTGTCACAAGGATGACGACGGACGTGTCGAACATCCAGAACGCCTTCCAGATGCTGCTCCGCACTTCCTTCAGGGCTCCTCTCAACATGGTGTCGGCCCTTTTCATGTGCTTTTTCATAAACGGCAAGCTCAGCATCATCTTCTTCGTCGCGATGGTCATACTGTCGACCTTCCTTTTCGTCATCATATCAAGAGTGGCGAAGCTTTTCCAGCAGATCTTCAAAAAATACGATGACCTCAACGCCGTGGTCCAGGAGAACGTGACGGCCATAAGGGTCGTTAAGGCGTATGTGAGGGAAAGCCACGAGATCAGCAAGTTCGACAAGGCGGTTCTTTCGCTCTTCTCGCTCAACGTCAAGGCCGAGGCCCTCATGACCCTCAACCATCCGGTGATGAACCTCGTCTCAAACGGCTGCATCATCGCCATAAGCTGGTGGGGAGCTCATTTCATAGTGGGAGGTGAACTCACAACAGGTCAGCTGACGTCCCTTTTCAGCTACATAATGACCATCCTCGGATCCCTAATGATGCTCTCGATGATCATCGTATCGCTCACGCAGAGCGCCGCCAGCGGAAAGAGGGTGGCTGAAGTCATCGACGAGATTCCCGACATGTCCGATCCCGAAAACCCCATCCTGTCGGTAAAGGACGGTTCGGTTGATTTCTCGCACGTATACTTCTCCTACAAGGCCGGAGGAGATTATGCCCTTGAGGACATAAACCTTCATATCGATGATGGAGAGACCATCGGTATAATAGGCGGAACCGGAAGCGGAAAGTCTACGCTTGCGAACCTCATCCCGAGACTCTATGACGCCACCGAAGGGTCCGTGAAGGTGGGCGGAGAGGATGTGCGTTCCTATTCGATGGACGCTCTCCGCGGTGAAGTCGCCATGGTTCTCCAGAGAAACATCCTTTTCAGCGGTACCATCCTTGAGAATCTCCGCTGGGGAAAGGAAGACGCTACGCTCGAAGAATGCAAGGAGGCCTGCCGCCTTTCCTGCGCCGACGAGTTCATAGAGTCCTTCCCCGATGGGTATGATACCCTCATCGACCAGGGCGGAACCAACGTCTCGGGAGGTCAGAGGCAGCGCCTTTGCATCGCCAGGGCACTTCTGCGCCGTCCCAAGATCCTCATCCTGGATGATTCCACTTCGGCTGTCGACACTGCGACCGACGCCAGGATCCGTGAAGCGTTCCTTCGGAAGATCCCCGGAACCACCAAGATCATAATCTCGCAGAGGATCCTCAGCATCAAGGACGCGGACAGGATCATCGTGATGGACAACGGTCGGGTGAACGGTTTCGGCACCCATGAGGAGCTTCTCAAGACCAATGAAATCTATTCCGACATCCACGAACTCCAGAGTTCAGGAGGAGAGGGTGATTTCGATGAAAACAAAAACCAGTGAGCCATGCCACCATTCCAACAAAACGGTAGCCGCCATGACGGCATGAGGGGAGGTGGGGGAGCCACCTTGAAGGACCTCAGGAACATAGGTACGGTGAAGCGCCTTTTCGCCTTCATCATGAAAAACTACAAGGTGCACATCGGGATCGTCCTCGTGTGCATAGTGATTTCGTCAGTGACGTCGCTGGCTTCTTCTCTCTTCACGAGGAGCCTGATAGACGACTACATAACTCCGATGCTCTCTTCTTCGGCTTTGGGATCGGCCCTGGGACCGGATTATCATCCCCTGGCCATAGCCCTTGTGAAACTGGGAGCCATCATCCTCGCCGGAGTCATCGCCGGTTACGCCTATAACATGATAATGATATTCGTGGGGCAGGGCACCATGAGAAAACTCCGCGAGAGCCTCTTCTACAAGATGGAGAAGTTGCCGCTCAGCTATTTCGATTCGCATGCCCACGGGGACATAATGTCGGTATACACGAACGACATCGACACCCTGAGGCAGGTGATCGGCAACAGCGTGCCGAGACTCTTCCAGTCCCTTATCACGATCGTGGCCACTTTCATAAGCATGATAGTGCTCAGCATTCCGCTCACCGTGATAGCCGTCATCATGGCCTTCGTGATGTTCAAGGTGACGACTTCACTCGGGAAGATCTCGAGGAAGTATTTCACCGAGAGGCAGAAGAACCTCGGAATAATGAACGGGTTCATCGAGGAGATGGTATCGGGCCAGAAGGTGGTGAAGGTTTACAGCCACGAGAAGAAGGCGATGGAGCAGTTCTCGACCTTGAGCGAGAATCTCCGCTCTTCCGTTTTCAACGCCAACAAGGTCGGTAACATCATAATGCCTATAAACGCCAATCTGGGCGAGTTCGCATACGTCTTCCTCGCCATCGGCGGAGCGCTCGTCGCTCTGGGCGGATACACGGGATGGTACCTTTGCGGCCTTGACGGGACGGCGATGACTCTCGGAACCATCGTGTCGTTCCTTTCGCTGCAGCGCAATTTCATCCGTCCTGTGTCGCAGATATCCAACGAAGTGAACAGCATAGTGATGGCTTCAGCCGGAACCGACAGGGTCTACGCCATGATGGACCAGTCTCCGGAAAAGGATGAAGGAAAGGTCACGCTCGTGAACGCGGTGAAAGGTGAGGACGGAACCCTTTCCGAGTCCGGATCCCGTACCGGCAAGTGGGCCTGGAAGAAGGACGGGCATTTGACTGAGCTTGAAGGTCTCGTTTCCCTTAAGGATGTGGACTTCAGCTACGTCGAAGGGAAGCAGGTCCTTTTCGACATCTCGCTTACCGCATATCCCGGACAGCAGATAGCCTTTGTCGGAGGAACTGGAGCCGGCAAGACCACCATCACGAACCTCATCAACCGCTTCTATGAGATCCAGGACGGGACGATAACCTATGATGGATTCAATGTCGGGGAGATAGAGAAGGACTCCTTGAGACGGAGTCTCGGAACTGTCCTTCAGGAGACCAACCTCTTCTCGGGAACTGTCATGGAGAATATCCGTTACGGCCGTCTGGACGCTACCGACGAGGAATGCCGTGCCGCAGCCCGTCTGGTGTATGCCGATCCCTTCATAAGAAGGCTCCCCAACGGTTATGACACCGTCCTTTCCGCTGACGGAGGGAACCTTAGCCAAGGAGAACGTCAGCTGCTTTCCATCGCGAGGGCCGCTGTGGCGGATCCTCCGGTTCTGATCCTTGATGAGGCGACTTCTTCGATCGACACCAGAACGGAGAAGATGATACAGATGAGTATGGCCTCCCTTATGAAGGGAAGGACCACCTTCGTCATCGCTCACCGCCTTTCCACTGTACAGAACGCTGACTACATAATGGTTCTGGACAAGGGAAGGATCATCGAGAGGGGTAAGCACTGGGAACTCCTTGAGCAGAAGGGCAAATACTATGAACTCTATACCGGAAACCAGATAACGGCATAGTTCCGCCGACTGAAAGTCGGTAAACCATTGTCGGAACGTGGACATAAACGTAAAAAAGAAGTCGTTCGGCTGCTGTACGCAGATCCGGACGACTTTGTTCTATTCTTCCCGGTATACGATCGTCACTGTTCGTCCGGAAGGTTGTCATCCGGCGCCGAATCCCTCATTATCTTCGACCTTATGTCGTTGTCCGAGGCTTCCGACAGGATCTTTTCCCTCGTGTGCTTGAAAAGCCTGAAGCAGAAATAAAGGAGGACGATGGTGAGAAGACCCGAAAGGGCGCTTCCAAGTCCGCTGGCGAAAGCTATGGTGTCGTATATTCCGTGGAGAAGGATCGGGACGAGGATTATCTTGGCCTTGGTTCCCTTGGGTGCGTAACTGCCGTAGAAGTGGTTGACCGAATAGTAATATCCCATCATCACCGCGAACGCGAAATGTCCCGGGACGGCAAGAAGAGCCCTTGAGATGCTGACCGTTATCCAATCGGCACCGGATCCCATCACGTAGAGGATGTTCTCGAATGCGGCGAATCCCAGTCCCACGGATGCAGCGTAGACGATTCCGTCGAACCTTTCATCGAACTCGGGATTGTTCCGAAGGAGCAGCCACAGCATCAGGAGCTTAGCGCACTCCTCGGGAATGGCCGCACCGAAAAAGGACGTTGTCAGGCATTCCGACAAAGAGGTGGGTTCCCCGCTGAAGAATCCCATGGCCATGAGAGGGCCGGAGATGAGGGTTGAGACGAAAGTCGCCAGACCTCCGTAGAAGAAACCTTTGACAATCAGACGTGTGGGCTCCGGCTGGGTATCCTTGTTGTAGACGTACCACATCAGGATGAGGGCCGGAAGAAGGGCTGCGGCGAGGACTATCAGCATAGCGGAAGTGTTACTAATGAATGGAAAGCCGGACCTTTTCTGGCCGGAACATCACAAAATTAACGAAAAATGTGAATAATCCTACCTTTACAGCAAAGACACTCCCATGAATATGAAATGTGCCGCTATTCCCGCGCAGAGTCCCGCTATCGTATGGGCTACGATCGCCTTCGAAATGACCTTCCTGTAACCGAGGGAATCGAGCATCGCCGTGTGGGTCGACAGGAATCCGCTCCAGCACATTCCTATCGCCGTGCAGACGGCTATGGCGTTGCCGTCCAGAAGTCCGGCCGCGTTGAAGGTGGGGAGAAGTCCGAGGGCGGCTCCGACCGCACCAAGTGAAGTCATCGGGAATGCGATGAGCTCCATGCTGTGGAATCCGAACAGCCACTCGAATATCCAGTGGATCTTTCCGGCGAGGAAGGGGAGTATCGGAACACCTTCGGAGGATCCTCCGGTGTAAGTTCCGGTGGCGGCATCGGGACCGAAGGTTATCATTATGACGGCGGTAGTGATGATGAGGACTCCCGGGATGATCTGAAGACCGAGTTCCACTCCGTTCTTGCCTCCGTCCAGAAGGGCGTTGAGGAACCTCATGAATACGCTGTCCCGGTGTCCGGGCTCATTTTCTCCGTCTGCAGACTCCGAAGCGACATTTTCCACCGGGGAATCGAGCTCCGGATATGCCTTCAGGGTGAATCTCTGCATCAGCCTCGTCGAAATTATCGACCCGATGAAAGCTCCGACCAGTCCCACTAAGGCGGCAGTAGCCTGTCCGTAACCGATCATCGTTATCAGCACCACGAATCCCATACCGAAAGCGGTTCCGAAGTTGGTGAGGGAGATGAGCTGGTACTTCTTGAAGTATGACGAGAAAGTTTTGTCCTTGCTGAGGGCGATGATCGCCGGATTGTCCGAAAGGAAAGTCATCACCGCTCCGAGGGCGGCGGCTCCTGGAAGGTTGAAAAGGGGTTTCATCAGGGGACGGAGGAACTTCTCCAGGAGCTGCACCACACCGAATTCGGCCATCAGTTTGCTGAGGGCTCCGGTGAGGACTGTGATTCCCATGAGGTAGAAAACCGTGTTGAGCAGCAGGTCATGCGCCGTGTTCATCATGGTTTTCAGCATGTTCGCGCTTCCCATCCTGTTGCATAGGGGCCAGAAAACGAGGACGAGGACAGCGATGAAGACGACCGCCTCAATGTTCTGGCGGTTCTTTCCTTTGTTGGTCATTTCGGATGTCTCTTTCCGGGCGGCAGCTCCGGTGGGGAGGGCGAAGAATGTCGTGGGCCGGTGAATGATGGTTATGTTTCAGCGTTGTTGTACTCTCCCTTTCGGGAAACCGGCTGCAAATATAGACAATTTGCCGGAATCACGCATCCGGTACGGCGTATTCCTTTTTTAGATATCTTTGTAGTAACTTCCAAATTCTTTTGCAATGAGATATTTTCCCCCGAGAATCATACTTTCAGCCTTCGCGGCGTTCGCTTTCCTCCTTTCGGAACAGCCCTCTTCCGCACAGAGTCAGTGGGTCGACCCTTTCATCGGAACAGACGGCATGGGCCATACTTTTCCCGGGGCCTGCGTCCCTTTCGGAATGGTGCAGCTGAGTCCGGACACGGACACGATCCCGCACAATGTCGGGGGAGTGTATCAGAAGGAGGTCTACTCTTACTGCGCCGGCTACCGGCACAGTGATCCGACGGTGGTGGGGTTCAGCCACACTCACCTCAGCGGTACAGGCCACTCCGATCTCGGTGACATACTCATTATGCCTACGGTAGGACGGCTCCGCCTCAACCCCGGAACGGCTTCGGATCCGGATTCCGGATACCGTTCGAGGTTTTCTCACGAGGGGGAAACGGCACGCCCCGGATACTACAGGGTCCACCTGGATGATTACGACGTGGACGCCGAACTTTCCGTAACGGAGAGGGTGGGACTCCACCGGTACACTTTCCATGGAGGGGAAGACACCGGCCATCTCATCATGGACCTTTCGCATGGACTGTACAACTACGAGGGGAAGACCCTATGGTCTTCGGTCAGGGTGGAGAACGACTCCACTCTAACCGGATACAGGATAACGAACGGATGGGGGAGAACGAATTACGTCTATTTCGCGGTGAGGTTTTCCTCTCCTGTGAAGGAGTACGGATTCAGGGAGAAGAAGGCTCCGCAGTACGCGGGATTCTGGAGAAAGTTAGACCAGGGACACAATTTCCCGGAAATGGCCGGAAGGGGGATAGTGTGCTGGTTCGATTTCCCTCTGGAGGAGAATCCCGTCATCGAAGTGAAGGTCGCACTTTCTCCCACCGGGACTGACGGCGCCCTCAAAAACCTTGAGGCCGAGACCGGAGGAATGGGATTCGATGAGGTGAAAGACAAGGCCATAGCCTCCTGGGACAGGGAACTTTCTTCCATCAGCATTGAAGCGACCCCAGACCAGAAAAGGATGTTCTATACTTCTTATTATCATACCCTCATCAATCCTTCTCTGTATTGTGACGTGGACGGACGCTACCGGGGCCTCGACGGCAATGTCCATGAAGGGAACGGGGGAATGAATTACACGGTGTTTTCCCTCTGGGACACCTACAGGGCGGAGCATCCTTTCCTCCTTCTCATGAAACCGGACAGGGCCAAAGATATGATTTCGTCAATGCTTTCGCACTATGACCAGAGTGTCCACGGACTTCTTCCCATATGGAGCTTAATGGGGAACGAGGGATGGTGCATGAGCGGATACCATGCGGTCTCCGTCCTTTCCGATGCGATTGTGAAAGGTCTGGACATCGATGAGGACAAGGCTCTGGAAGCCATGGTCTCGACTTCGAAAGTGGGGTATCTCGACGGACTCGGAGAATACATCAAAAAGGGTTATGTCCCTATGGAATCTTCTTCCACGAGCGCATCCAATTCTTTGGAGTACAGCTATGACGATTTCGCGATATTCTCCGCTGCCTCTTACCTGGGACGAACCGATATCGCTTCGGAGTATGCCGGAAGGGCGGACAACTACCTCAATGTGTTCGACATTGTCGACGGGTTCGCCAAACCGCGCTCGGGAGAAGGGGAGTTCAAGACTCCATTCAATCCGCTCCGGACGGACGGGGAAGGATTCATTGAAGGGAACTCATGGAATTTCTCTTTCCATGTTCCGCAGGACGTCGGCAACCTTGTAAAACTCATGGGCGGGGACAGCGGCTTCATCGGAAGGCTAGATGAACTTTTCTCGATGACCCTTTCTCCGGAGTATTACGCAGCCAACGAGGACATAACGGAAGATTGCCTCATCGGAGGATACGTGCACGGTAACGAACCCTCGCACCATGTGCCGTATCTGTATGCATGGACTTCGCAGCCATGGAAGACCCAGGAATGGGTTCGGGATATAATGAACAGGATGTACCGTCCTGTGATCAAGGGCCTTGGTGGAAACGACGATTGCGGACAGATGTCGGCATGGTATCTTTTCACAGCTATGGGATTCTATCCGGTGTGTCCGGGAACTGACGAATACGTCATAGGGGCGCCCTACTTCCCTTATATGAAGATAGATCTTCCGGGTGGAAAAACCCTTGAAATCAAGGCTGATGGAGTCAGTGATCGAAGACGTTACGTAAGGTCGGTGTATCTGAACGGGAAGAGATGGAACAAGAGATTTTTCTCGCATTCGGATCTGATGGAAGGTGGAGTGATTGAGTTCAAGATGGCGTCCTGGCCCGAAAGGAATCCCCGCAACATACCTTCGATCATGCCGTATTCCTTCTCGGACGATCCTCTGTCACAGCAATAGGTCAAGGTCCGGTCCTGTCAGGGCGGCGGGCAAAAATCCTCACCGATTTTTCACAATTCCCGAAAAGTGTTATATCTTTGCATGTCCTTCCGAGGAACACAAAAGGAAAGGTGCTTGAGTGGTTGAAGAGGCCGGTCTCGAAAACCGGTAGTCGCTTAATGCGGCTCAAGGGTTCGAATCCCTTCCTTTCCGCAGAAAGACAATGAGCCGGGTAGCGCCCGGCTTTTGTTTTTCCCCGAATGCTGTGCATGCCTTTTCTGAGCTGCCTTCTCTTTATCGTTCAGCTGACCCATTATAGCACGTCGAAGAGATTCCCTGATTTCCTTGGAAAAATCTGGTGTTATCCGCTCTCTTTGTGTTTTTACTCCCAATGTGTCAGATCTTTTGAACTTAAACCATTGCGATTTCCGGACTTGCGGATTCTTGACAGGAAATCATGACCACCTTTCTTTCAATAAAAAATCATCCGCACTCTGATTTTTCTATTGCGTCGAAAACCATTTTTTCATAATTTTGTATCCCGGTTACTCAATCGGGATTTTTCATGTCTGAATCTTTTGAAGCGTCTTCCCTACAACTCAGGGGAGGCTCAGCGGATACCAGGATATATGAACTGTGCTCCGGTCAGTTCAGAAACCGCTATTTTCTTTTGACCAGCCCCCTTTCCCGCAATCTTTTGGCCCATCCTGAAGTCGTCGGATATGATGCTTATCTGGCTCTGGTCCATCCTACGGTCGAGGCTCTGCGTTTCCTTCTCTCCGAAGGCATGAACGCTGAAATCGACATCATGACCATCCTTCGTGGCGGCCTCAACTATCCCATAGAAGAAGCTGCCCACAATCTCGGAATCAGAGTGAGGAACATGCATTTCCTCTCCTGCGAAAGGGTGATAAAGGATCATGTCATCACCGGTCTTGACATCAAGTACACGAAAATAGGAGTCGCTTCCGACATCATCCTTTCCATCGGCGACATCTTCGCCACGGGCGACACTTTCCGCCTCTGCATGGAAAACGTCGTCGAGAAGTTCCGCTCTGAAGGCGGAAGCATCCGCCGGATGCTGTTTTTCACCATCGGCGGAACTAGGGTCGTGGACCAGATGGAGGGTCTTGCCGAGGCTATGAGAAGAGCGTTCCCCGGATTCGAGGGGATCAACTGCTTCTTCTACGAAGGAATGTTCACCGTATATACGGACAAGGGTGTCTCCGGAATCAACGTCAAGGACATCGACTTCGGCTGGAAGGGAGGAGTCGTCGCTCCGGAATTCCGCCGCTACGTGGTCGACCATCCTGACGCCCTCTACGAAAAGTGCATAATCTATGACGGCGGAGCACGCCGCTATGAGATTCCGCTGCATTTCGATGAGGTACTGGAATACTGGAACGGCATCCTTTCGAGGGAAGGGGAGATCTCCGCATGGGATCTTACCGCCGAGAAACTCGGATACTCCGGATGCTTAAGTTTCGAAGAATGGCTCTTGGTCACCCGTTTCCGCGACCTTGCATTATCTTCCCCGAAAATGGAAAAAACTCTCCGATCCCTTTGGGAGGACGAGGCCGGACTTTTTTTCCTCTCCCGCACTCTTTCACTCAAGGAATTGTCACTTCGACGTATAGAATCAATCACCAAACTAAAGGCGCTTTATGGGTAAACAAGGCGTAGACATCGATTACACGAACCGTCCCGTCGACAAGGCGGGTCGCAAGAGCAACCTCAGCATGTTCATGCTCATGCTGGGATTCACATTCTTCTCGGCCAGCATGTGGGTTGGCCAGCAGCTCGCCGGAGGACTCAACTGGAACCAGTTCATATGGGCCCTTGTCCTCGGTGGCATCATCCTGGGGGCTTATACCGGAGCCCTGGGCTACATCGGAGCCGAAAGCGGACTGTCGCTCGACAACCTCTCGCGCAGGAGTTTCGGAACGAAAGGCAGCTACCTTCCGAGCGCTATGATCTCCTTCACGCAGATCGGCTGGTTCGGAGTGGGACTGGCGATGTTCGCCATTCCGGTGGCAAAGGAGTTCATCGGACTGGAGGTCACGGCTGACCATATGCCCTGGCAGGGATATTTCCTTGTCGTGATAGCGGGCATCCTCATGACGATGAGCGCCTATTTCGGAATCAGGAGCCTTACGATAATAAGCTACATCGCGGTCCCCGCTGTGGCCATCCTCGGAACGGCGGCAATGATAATGGCCGTCAAGCAGGGTGACACCGGACTTATCGAGCAGTTCTCCAAGGGTACCAAGGATCTCGGAGTCATCGCGGGAGCCGGTCTCGTAGTGGGAAGCTTCGTCTCCGGAGGAACGGCCACGCCGAACTTCACCCGTTTCGCCAAGAATGCCGGAGTCGGCTGCATCACCACGATCATAGCCTTCTTCATCGGCAACAGCCTCATGTTCCTATTCGGTGCCGTCTCCAGCATCTACGTCGGAGGAAACGACATCTTCGAGGTGATGCTCAACCTCAACCTCTTCTACCTCGCCGTCTTCGTCCTGGGCCTCAATATCTGGACAACAAACGACAATGCCCTCTATTCGGCCGGACTGGGTCTTTCCAACATTACGGGACTCACGAAGAAGGCGATGGTCATCATTTCCGGCATCATCGGAACCGTGGCCGCCGTATGGCTTTACTGGAATTTCGTGGGATGGCTGAATGTGCTGAACTGCACTCTTCCTCCTGTTGGAATCATCCTCATCATCGACTATTTCCTCTCGCGCGAGGACTATCTTTCCGGTGAGGAACCTTCCAAGGCGGTCAACTGGTCGGCCATCATAGGCGTTGTCCTCGGTGCGGTCGTAGCGAATCTCGTGCATTGGGGATTCCCCGCCATCAACGGTATGGCGGTAGCCGCCGTATGCTACCTCATCGGGAGGCATTTCGGGAAATAGTCCCTCCGTCCCTTTTCAAGATCGGCAATTACTCACTAAAACCTTCAACATATGACTACTGTAAACCAGGGCATCTATGATGCGCGCACGCTCGGCAAGGGCAGAATGCTGACCCTCGGCCTCCAGCACATGTTCGCGATGTTCGGGGCGACAGTCCTCGTTCCGGTCATCACAGGCCTTTCGATGTCCGCGACCCTCCTTTTCGCGGGTCTCGGTACTCTCATCTTCCACGTCCTTACGAAAATGAAGGTCCCCGCCTTCCTCGGCTCGTCCTTCGCTTTCCTGGGTGGTTATGCGACTGTAGTGCAGATGGGTGAAGCCCAGGGACTCTCCGCGGCACAGAGTCTTCCTTACGCATGTATAGGAGTTTTCTGCGCTGGACTCATGTACTTCCTCCTCGCGGGTCTTTTCGCCGCATTCGGTCCCAAGAGGGTGATGAAGTATTTCCCTCCGGTGGTTACCGGCCCCATCATCATCGCCATCGGTCTCACGCTTTCCGGTTCGGCGATCGCGAACTGCACGCAGAACTGGTGGATAGCCCTTCTTTCGATCGCCATCATCATCGTCTGCAACATCTGGGGCAAGGGAATGATCAAGATCATCCCCATTCTCCTTGGTGTCGTCGGTTCATATGTTGTGGCCGCCTGCTTCGGCCTTTGTGACTTTTCCGCAGTGAAGGACGCCGCATGGATCGGTCTTCCCTTCAAGATGGAGAATACCGCGATGGCGGTATTCCGCGATCCCAACTGGGGACTCGTCGTTGCGGCCATAATCGCCATCATCCCGATTTCTCTCGCCACCATGATGGAGCATATCGGGGACATGTGCGCGATCTCTTCTACCGTCGGCAAGAACTTCCTCGAGGATCCCGGTCTTCACCGCACATTGATGGGTGACGGTCTGGCTACCGCCCTCGCTTCAGTTTTCGGAGCTCCCGCGAACACCACTTACGGAGAGAATACCGGAGTGCTGAACCTCACCAAGGTCTTTGACCCCAGGGTCATCAGGATCGCTGCCATATTCGCCATCGTGATGTCCTTCTGCCCGAAGTTCAGCGCGATCATCTCCGCCATGCCGGCTGCGACCATCGGAGGAGTGTCTCTCGTCCTCTACGGTATGATCTCGGCGGTGGGAGTGAGGAACCTCATCGAAAACAATGTCGACTTCACGGCATCGAGGAACGTGCTCGTCGCGGCCCTCATTCTGGTTCTTGCCATCGGTATCAAGTACGGAGCCAATGACAGCCTCTCCATCGGCTTCACTTCACTTTCCGGTCTCGCGGTTGCCGCCATCCTCGGAGTTGTGCTCAACGCCATCCTTCCCGGAAAGGATTTCGTGTTCAACGAGAAGATCAGCGAGAATCCCGTGGACAAGAAGTTCGGCTCACTTCTGGAAAAGAAGGACGTCGAGTAGGGATTCCCTATTAATATATCAACAGTAAAACAAACCAAAATAGCGATTCAATATGAAAACAAGGACAATCATCGTAGCCGCGGCTCTCGCCCTCATTTCCACGGGGCTCAAGGCCCAGACAAATCTCCAGACCTTCTATGATTTCGGAAAGAACAGGAACCATTTCACCACCACTCTGGAGGGATTCTACAACGACAAATGGGGAAACACCTTCTTCTTCGTCGATTACGATTACAACGCCAAGCATGACAACAAAACCCATGGCGTGAGCGGGAGCTATATGGAGATCGCCAGGTGCCTCAACTTCTGGCAGGACTCCAAAGCCGCACCCCTCAGCATCCAGGTCGAGTACAACGGAGGAGTAGGCTTCGGAAACCAGAACTTCCTCTTCGGATTGGACTATTTCCTGCACAACAGCGATTTCAGCAACACGTTCAATTTCAAACTCCTCTACAAGACCTTCAACCACGGTGCGTCGAGCAACGTCCCTCTGCAGTTCACCTTCGTCTGGGGAATGCAGGACATCTTCGGAGTCGAAGGCCTTCGCTTCAGCGGTTTCGTCGATCTGTGGGGTGAGAATGTCGTGAATTTCGCCGAGGACATCACAAAGTTCAAGAAGGACAAGTTCGTCTTCCTTTCCGAGCCCCAGCTGTGGTACAACCTCGGAAGGCATTTCGGATGCGAGAACTTCCACATCGGAACGGAGATCGAGCTGTCGGCGAACTTCGCCGGATACCACGGCTTCTATGCCCGTCCCTGTATAGGTACGAAGTGGGTCTTCTAGTCTGATCCAGATACTCGGTTTTCCGGCTCTTTGCCGGAAAAAAAAATTTACGGTGCCGGTCCCTTTCGGGATGTCGGCACCATTTTTTTGCGGAAAATGGCCGAAAATCGACCTTAATTGCACCCTCCAAGGGACAATTTGCGTAAAGTTGAAAATAATTTTTGAAAAAAGTTGTATTTCGCGACATAACAATCAGTTACGAAGACGTCATTCGACCAAAGGAACGGCGAATTTTACCTTTAGGTCTAAAATAAGTCATTGATCCTCAAGCACTTCGATATTTTCGAAAAAAGGAAACATTTTTCTTTTTTCCGAAACGCGTTTTTTTACAAAATACCTTTGTCATGGACTTTCGGGAAAAGAGCTCGTCCCGCGGGTCCATGACATTTTTTGTTTAACGGAAACGATTATTGACATGGACAATCTTGTTTTCAAAAAGTACAGTTCCATCGAGAACGCCTATGACGCCGAGTACATGGGCAAGGTATGGGACGAAGTCCCGGAGGGGACAGTGTTCGTCGTCCAGGAGAAGGTGCACGGGTCGAACGTCAGTTTCGTGTGCTCCCTTCCCTTTTCGGAAATGAAGTTCGCCAAGAGGACCGATTTCCTCGCAGAAGGGGAGAACTTCTACGACAGTGAGGAGCTCATCCCGAGGTATGAAGAAAGGATAAGGGAAGCGTGCCGCCTAATAAAGGAAGAAGTGCCCGAGGCACTTTCCTGCAGCATCTTCGGAGAAATGTTCGGCGGAGCCTATCCTCATCCGGATGTGAGGAAAAGGGGAGACCTCAGGGCGATCCAGAAAGGGGTCTACTATACCCCTTCCCATGAGTTCTACGGCTTCGACATCTTCGTCTTCACCGGAAATACCGGATACTTCCTTCCTGTTGACACCGTGAACAGGATATTCTCCCTTTCAGGGATCCTCTACGCCGAGACCCTTTTCGAGGGAAGTCTCGAGGAGTGCCTCCGCTTCGGTAACGCCTTCCCGACCACCATTCCGGGGAAGATGGGACTTCCTCCCATTGATGACAACATCTGCGAGGGAATAGTGGTGAGGCCCAAGGTCGCGATGAACCTTCGCTCAGGGGCGAGGGTCATCATAAAGAGCAAGAACGCCCGCTTCGCCGAGAAGAAGGCCCAGAGGAGGGAAAAGACCCCGAAAGAAACAGTCGTTGACAGTGAGGCTCTCACCGATCTTCTTGATTTCGCGGAAGATTTCATGACGGAATCGAGGATAGGGAGCGTCATGGGAAAGGTAGGGGAGATGACATTCCCGAAAGACTTCGGGAAGATGCTCGGCCTCTACAGCAAGGACGTCATCGAGGATTTCATAAAGGAGTACCGGGTACTCTATGAGGAACTCGATAAGGAAGAGCGCAAGCGCTTCAACCGGAGGGTGAATTCCCTATGTGCGGATTTCCTGAAGGAAAAACTCATGCCGACGGATCCGGTAATCCGCCCGACGGGAAAAACCGATCAGAAAGACTGAAAGGAGAGTTTCAGTAAAAAGGACCGTCGTGAGACGCTCCGCCCCCATTCCGTCATAGGACGGGATGGTCTGTGGAAAAAATGATTGTGATGCGAGCCCGGGGATCTTCCTGAAGATGGGAGGAGATCCGGGCTTTATTATTTCGGTGCATTTAGTTGATTTTGCAACAGCCGTAAAATTTGCGGCCGTAAAAATTCGAGGAAATGAACTTTTATGAAGACAATACTCCATCAGGTAGACATTCTTTTGTACAAACATGATAATCGACATTTCAGGCAAAGCCAAAATTCATGGTTCAACGAAATGGGAATTCGGTGAAAACGGCAAGGGAAAACAGTAGACAAAGGCATAATATTTTTCACCACGAGTGTGAAGAACAATTCCTTCGTTTTCCTTTCAAGAATATATTGACTATTTTCGCACAAGGAATACATCCCTTTACTCCAATGAAAGCGATACTTGCGATAGATTCATACAAAGGCTGCCTTTCTTCCCGGGAAGTGGAAAAAGCCGCTGCCATGGCGTTCACAAAGGAAGATGCCGTTACCTGCATTCCGGTTTCGGACGGAGGGGAAGGTTTCTCTTCGATCCTTACCGATATCCTTGGCGGTGAAACCAGAACGATTATTTCCCATGATCCACTCGGTAACGCCATAGAGGCTTCCTACGGAATAGTCTGCGGAGGCTCAGTCGCGGTAATCGACACCGCAACCTCTTCCGGTCTTTCGCTCGTTCCCCCTGAAAGAAGGAATCCTCTCTATGAGACTTCCTACGGCACGGGCGAACTTATAGCTGACGCTCTGACTGAAGGAGTTGACGAGGTATGGATCGGCCTTGGCGGCAGCGCCACCTGTGACGGTGGACTCGGTATGCTCCAGGCCCTGGGGTACAGGTTCCTCACTCCCGCCGGAATTGTCGACAATCCCGTGATGGCGAACATCATTTCGGTGGACGACACCCATGCCCACAGAGGCCTTCGCAACGTGAAGATTTCCGCGTTCTATGATGTCGACGTACCTTTCTGCGGAAGGGGAGGAGCGGCTCTCGCTTTCGCTCCACAGAAGGGTGCCGGTCCCCAGATGGCCCAGGCTCTTGACTCCTGGATGGATCTTGTCTGCGGCCTTTATTCAAGGTACAGCGGCCTTCCCATCATGAATTCTCCCGGAGCTGGAGCGGCCGGAGGAATAGGTGGCGCGATGACGGCTTTCCTTCATGCGAGGATGTACATGGGAGTTGAGCGTTTCCTGGAGAAGATAGGATTCGAGGAATACCTCTCCTCGGGAGGAGACTCCCCGTGCATAGTCGTAACCGGAGAAGGGAAGTCGGACTTCCAGACTCTGACGGGAAAACTCCCTCTTGGAGTCCTGCGTTTCGTGAGGACCCATGCCCATCCTTCCACCGTCGTCATCCTTCTCTCCGGAAGGGTCGACGATCCTGTGGAATTCTACCGCGCGGGCTTTGACGAGGTGGTGGAAGTGACCCCGAGGGATACACCTCCGGAAAAGATCACGGATCCGGAAGCTGCGAGACGCTATATTCCCCTCGCACTGGAACCTGTTCTCCGGAAATACCGCTTCCGCTCCGGTCTATTCAATATCTGATGGAGTTTCCTTGCAGGAGATGATACCGGGCTTATACTGAGCCGGTACAGTCAGATACGGAACCTATGCCGGACAGGTTCGGGAGAATGGCACTATTTCTTCCCGGGAAGAAGTCCCAAAGTTTCGAATATCTTCGGGACCAGAAGCGAAAGCAAAAACTCTTCTTCCATGAAGTGCGTTCCGTTGTATACAGTATAAGTATCACCGAAGTATTTCCTGTAGGCGCGGAGGCTCACGACTCCGCTCCTTCTGTAGTGGTCTTTTTCTCCGAAAAATGCGTAGAAACTGTCCTTGCCTCCGTTGCGGGGGCAATTCTGAAGGGCCATTTTCCGATGATGGAGGTATTTCCTGAGAGTCCCGAATGTGAAATGAAGCCTCTGACGGTCTCCTTCCTTCGGCTTGTAGATATGGTCAAGAAGGGGAGTCATGCCCGGAATGAAGGCAAGGAACGAAAGGCCTCCGAGGTATTTGGGGGCACCGAGTGAAGGGGATACCAGAAGGTGCGGATAACCGGACAGGCGTATCGCCTGGATAGCCCCGAGGGATTCCCCGATAATAAGGTCGGGGGAGAGCTCTTCCGCCCACGTCTTTATCATGGCTGCCCCTTCCTCCGGATCGAAACTGTACGTCCTTACTGTGACCGGAATGGAAGTGTCTCTGATTCCGGCCTTTTCCATCTCCTCGGCCATATGTTCATTGAGAATGGAGGGGATGCGGCTGTCGCCTCCTCCTCCCATTCCGTGTATGTACAGTATCCGGTATTCCTTCATCGCTTTTTTCCGATATGGCTATGGCGGTATCTTCAACGAAAGGGCCCCTTGTTCCGGGGCCCATATTGAGTGTGTTGTCTTTTTTTGTCTTGTCCTGTGCGGCTCGGGAAGGGACTATATAGTCCTTCCGGGATAGGCCTTCAGGCCTTCCTCGAGGATGTGGAGAGCTTTCTTCAGCTCGGGAACCTCAAGGACGTAGGCGACCCTTATGTGATTCTTGCCGACTCCGGGAGTCTTGTAGAACGAAGCGGCGGGAGTCACCATGGTGGTCTCTCCGTTGATCCTGAACTCGGTCAGCATCCACTTGGCGAAGCTCTCCGCGTCATCCACTGGAATCTCCACCACTGTGTAGAAAGCACCCATGGGGTTGGGGGAGAATACTCCCTCCATCTTGTTGAGGGCCTCGACGGTATAATCCCTTCTGCGCCTGTACTCTTCCTTGACGGCGTCGAAGTACTCCTGGGGAGTGTCGAGAGCACCGATGGAAGCGATCTGTCCGTAGATAGGGGGGCAGAGTCTTGCCTGGGCGTATTTCATGGCGGCGGCCATCACGTCCTTGTTGTGGGAGATGATGCATCCGACCCTGACTCCGCAGAGGTTGTACCTCTTCGAAACCGAGTCGATGAGGATGACGTTCTGCTCGAGACCGGGGATGTTCATCGCACTGAAGTGCGGCTCCTCTGTGAAACAGTACTCCCTGTAGACTTCGTCGGAGATGAGGAAGAGGTCATGTTTCTTCGCGATCTCACCAAGAGCGAGGACGGTATCCTTGGGATAGAGTGTACCGGTAGGGTTTCCGGGATTGCTGATGAGGATGGCCTTGGTCTTGTGGGTGATGTATTTCTCGAACTCGCTCACCGGAGGGATGGCGAAGCCTTCCCTTATGTCGGTCGGAATGGCCCGAAGGGTGATTCCGTTCATGAAGGCGAAAGTGTTGTAGTTGGTGTAGAAGGGCTCGATCACGAGGACTTCGTCACCTTCGTCGCAGCAGATCTGCAGCGCCAGGTTCACGCCTTCGCTACCGGCCACGGTCACGATCAGTTCGGGAACTTCGATGTCGATGCCGATTTTCTTGTAGTATTTCTCGACAAGACCTTTGCGGAGCTCAATGAGACCTGCCGAGTTCGAATATGAGACATGGTCGAGAGTGTTGTTCTTGACGGCGTCGAGGGCGCAGTCGGGGGATTTGATGTCAGGTGCTCCGACGTTGAGGTGATAAACTTTCACGCCTTCGGCCTTTGCGGCGTCAGCGAAGGGAACGAGCTTCCTGATAGCGGAAGCCGGCATTGCTGTTGACTTTGCTGAAATCTTTGCCATATCTCTTGAATCTATGCTTGTTTGTGTCTTCTTTCCGGTCGCTCGGGCCTCCTTTAAACCGTTTAAAATCACATTAATCGGTTTAAAACGGTTTTTTCGGCCTTGGGGGCCAGCGAGTCGGACAAATATAGCAGTTATTTTTCTTACCTTTGTCTCATTCACAAAAAAATCTTACCATCATGGCAACTTTCAGGAAAATGGCTCTCTGCGAGGCTTCCACCCATAAGGAGGCCCGCTACTACCGCGAAAACGGTCCGGTGTCGTCTTACTTCGGGGTGAACGTGTTCGACCTCGAGAAAATGCGCCGCTACATGTCCCAGTCCGCTTTCGACGCTGTCCAGGCTGCCGTGAAGGAAGGCAGGAAGATTGACCGCAAGGACGCCAACGAGATAGCCACGGCGATGAAGACATGGGCTCTCGAGATGGGAGTGACCCATTACACCCATCTTTTCCAGCCTCTGACCGGAACGACGGCCGAGAAGCACGAGGCCTTCCTCTCCGTCAAGGACGGGAAACCTTTCGAGAAGTTCAGCGGAACGGCCCTCGTTCAGCAGGAGCCGGACGCTTCGTCCTTCCCCAGTGGAGGTCTTCGCAACACTTTCGAGGCAAGGGGATATTCCGCATGGGATCCTTCGTCACCGGTATTCATCCTTGACGGGACCCTCTGTATCCCTTCGGTCTTCGTATCGTTCACCGGCGAAGCTCTCGACATGAAGACCCCGAATCTCCGTTCGATGCAGGCGCTGGATTCAGCTGCGACCGACGTCGCGAAACTCTTCGACCCTTCGGTGAAGACCGTTTCCGTCAATCTCGGTATCGAGCAGGAGTATTTCCTCGTTGACGAGGCCCTCTACAACGCCCGTCCTGACCTCAAGCTCTGCGAAAGGACCGTCATCGGCCACACCTCGGCCAGGGACCAGCAGCTTTCCGACCACTACTTCGGAGCCATCCCTTCCAGGGTCAGCTGCTTCATGAAGGATTTCGAGACGGAGGCTTACAAGCTCGGAATCGAGCTTTCGACAAGGCACAACGAGGTAGCGCCGAACCAGTTCGAGTGCGCACCGGTGTTCTGCAGCGCCACCAAGGCCATAGACCAGAACATGCTCCTCATGATAATAATGCAGAAGGTCGCGAAGAACCATCACCTCAAGGTCCTCTTCCATGAGAAACCTTTCGACGGGGTGAACGGAAGCGGAAAGCATGTCAACTGGTCCATATGCACTGATACGGGAGTGAATCTCCTTTCACCAGGAAAGACTCCTACGAAGAACCTCCAGTTCCTTTCGTTCTACGCTTCCGTTGTGAAGGCGGTCTACGACCATAACCTTCTCCTTATGACTTCGGTCTGCTCGCTGAACAACTCCTACCGTCTGGGTGGACATGAGGCTCCGCCGGCTGTGATGTCGGTATTCTCCGGATCCACTCTCGCGAAGGTCTTCGACAGCATCCTCAAGATGGACGAGGACATGCCGGAGAGCAAGGCCGACAAGGAGTCCATCAAGATGGTGAGCGCCATTCCTGAGATTTTCCCGGACAACACGGACCGCAACCGTACCTCACCTTTCGCTTTCACCGGAAACCGTTTCGAGTTCAGGGCAGTCGGTTCTTCAATGAATCCCGCCGGAGCGACATATATCCTCAACTCCATCGTCGCCGAGAGTCTGAAGTCTTTCCGTAAGGAGGTCGATGACCTCATCTCCAAAGGGGAATCCAAACAGAACGCCATCATGGCGACAGTGAGAAAGTTCCTCTCCGAGTCAAGGAACATCATGTTCGAAGGCAACGGTTACAGCAAGGAATGGGAAGTCGAAGCCAAGCGTAGGGGACTCGAGGCCGTCAATAACGTCATCGACGCATACAAAGTGTATCTCCGCAAGGGAACGATCGACCTTTTCAAGAATCTCGGAGTTCTCACTCCCGCCGAGGTCGAAGCACGTTACGAGGTTATGAACGAGACTTATGTCAAGAAACTCCAGATTGAAGCCAGGATCATCGGCGACATCTGCCTCAACCACGTCATTCCGGCCGCGGTCAATTACCAGAACACCCTCATCCGGAGCATCCAGAACACCAAGGACGTCTTCGGAGACGAGTACAAGAAACTCTGCCGCTCCGATATGGACACCTTCAGGAAGATTTCCGGATACGTGAATGAACTCTCCGCCGACGTCGAGCAGCTGGTCGAAGCCAGGAAGAAGGCCAATGTCATTCCTGACATGTCCAAGAGGGCGAAGATGTATTCGACCGAGGTGAAGGACTGGATGGACAAGGTCCGCTACAACGCCGACCATCTTGAGATGCTGATCGACGACGAACTGTGGCCTCTCCCCAAATACAGGGAACTGCTGTTCTTCTAGAAGATTCCTTTTAGCGTCTTCGGCGATTTCGGGATGACATCCCATGGAACCGGTCTTCAGGTACTGTCCGGGACAGTTCCGACCGAAAGCATGAAACATGGGCTTCCGCTTTGCGCGGAGGCCTTTTCTCTTTCCTTGCGGGAGGAAGAATTCTCCCGGAAAAGAATCCCGTTTTGAAAAGCGATACCAATTGATTAAATTTGCCCCGATTAAGGAAAGATTCCGGAAAAGAATATCAACAGGTGAAGAAGATCCATCATATAGCGCTGCTGCTCGCCCTTTTGGCGGTCACCCTCATCCCTTCCTGCAAGAAGAAGGAAGTGACGCATTTCAGGGTGCCGATCGTCGAAAAGCTTCTCAGCGACACAACGGCCGCTCTTTTTCATCCGATATCTTCCTACAATCCCAAAAACACTGCCGGATCGATAACGATTTTCGGGGCGCCGGACGAAGTGGTCAGGATGACCGAATATCTTCTGACGGCGGACCTTTTCAACAACGTCGACGGATCCCGTAAGGGTGACGGGTTGCCGGATTTCGCGGGGGAAGTCATCGCCCCGATACTGGACCTCGCCAACAGCCCTTACCAGGGGTACATCGAGGCGGAGAATGAGAACCTTCTGTCGGACATCGCCGTAAGGGCGTTCCTCACCGCTTTGGATACCGCGGCTTACGCTTCTCCTACCGACACGGTTCCTACCCTCGGAAGCAAAAAGGCGAAGATCGTCGTCTTCGCTTCATCCCTTTTCGGAACTTACGGCCTTCCCGAGATCGACACGCTGAACGCTGTCGTCGGAAGGAAGGTTCCGGTTATGAGCGGACCGGGAGCCATGGTCGATTACATCTATACGACAAGGGGCAAGGACCAGAAAATAGCCGTTCTCACTTCCAGCACTTCGCTCGGAGCGGGGGTATATTCCACCGTCTTTTCCTATGCCGCGAAAAAGCACGGCGTCGTTCCCGACTATACGGTCTTCTGTCCGGATACGGCAAGAAGCGAAGCCGGCAAGCTCCGTGAGTTCCTCTGGAAGTGCGAAGCCTCGCTTTCCGGGAACAAGCTTTCCGCGATGATTGTCGACGATCCTACCGTCGACATGGACAGGATGGATGAAGCGCTTGCCACCATCATGAGTTCCGATTCGCCGTCCGATGCCAGGCTTCGGGCCATACTTTCGCCGGGATTCGAGATGATAGATCCCAAGAAGGCGGTATCCACCATGTGCTACCGTATCCTCCGTGAAAGGAACATCTTCACGCACAAGATAGCGTATCCCGATATAGAAGAGTATGTGACCCGTCCTTCATACGTGGTTCCTACGGCTTCGCTAGATTCCCAGGGAAATCTCATCCACGGGTACAAGTACGGAAGGATACCTTCCGACGGACCTTCCGCCTACAGCGTAGTTCCGCTTCGGGACGAATACCTTTCCAGGGCTTTCCTCGAATACATGGAAGCCGATACACCAAATTTCTTCTCACTGTATGTTCGTTAAAGCAATCCTCCCAGAAGAGATAGAGAAGCTTCCGAGGGCCTCATTCCCGGGAAGCGTAGAGGTGATAGATGAGGTGGACGCTTTATACCGTTCCGCGATAGAGTACCTTTCCTCAAGGAAGGTGCTCGGCTTCGATACGGAGTCAAGGCCTACTTTCAGTCCCAACCAGCATCCTTACGGGATCTCACTTCTCCAGCTTTCTTCCGGTGAGAGGGCCTTCCTTTTCAGGATAAAGGATATCGGGATGACGAAGGAACTCTGTTCCCTCCTGTCGGATCCGGATATCCTCAAGATCGGTGCGGCGGTAACGGATGACATCAGAGGACTCCAGAAGTATTCGGATTTCGAGGCGGGAGGATTCGTGGACCTTCAGAAGATCGTCTGGGAATGGGGCATAAAGGACAAGAGCGTCAAGAAGATGGCTGCCATCACTCTGGGAGTGAAGATTTCGAAGACGCAGCAGCTCTCCAATTGGGAGGCCCAGGTGCTTTCGGACTCGCAGATAATGTACGCGGCCACTGACGCATGGGTATGCGAAAGGATGTATTCCGTCCTTCTTGAATCCCCGAAGAATCCTCTTTCCGAAGAGGAGATGGCTCCACATCATCCTGACGGACCTTCCGCAAAAGAAGGGAAGAAGCCTTTCTATGAGAGTTTCCTGCCTGGAATGGGCTCTTCTTCATCAAAGAAAAAGCCCTCCAGGAAAAGGAAGAAACCTTCCTTCTCTTCATCATCTTCGTCTTCATCTTCATCCGCGTCTTCCTCTACAGTCGGGAAGACAAAGAGAAGGCCGAAGGGAGGAGTGAAGGCGGGAGCCAAAGCGGTGAACGCTTCGTCGGCAGCGTCCCAAGTCGCTCCACCCAAAAGTTCAGCACCGAAGAAAAGCGGAAAGAAGCGCGGGAAGTCCTCTTCCAAGACTGGTGCTTCATTCTCAAAACCTTCTTCGGAGTAGCATTGAGCAGTTAATAAAATAGACAACAATAGAATATTAAGTCCATACCATTCACGAAATTACGGAAGGAAAGTCAAGGAAACTCACTGCAATAGTAGAATCTCTCTCTTTCCTCTTTTTACGAAATTCTCATTATGGCAAAGATATACCTTAAAAAGGGCAGGGAAGAGTCCCTGCTGAGATTCCACCCGTGGGTGTTTTCGGGCGCGGTCGCCCAGATTGTCGGCAATCCCTCTGAAGGTGACATCGTCGGAGTCTACGGTTCCGACGGCAAGTTCCTCGCTTCTGGACATTACCAGATAGGATCCATCGCAGTGAGGATCCTCAGTTTCGATTCGGACGTGCTGACGCCCGGGTTCTGGGAAGATATGATATCAAGGGCTCTTGCCGTCAGGGTAGCTACCGGCTTGGCCAATCCCGGAGGAAGCACCAATTGCTATCGTCTCGTTCACGGTGAAGGGGACAATCTTCCCGGTCTCATCATTGACTATTATGACGGAGTATGCGTCATGCAGGCCCATTCCGTCGGAATGTTCCGCTCACGTAAACAGATCGCGGATGCCCTCGTTTCGGTATACGGGGACAATCTCAAAGCCGTATACGACAAAAGTTCGGGCACCGCTCCTTTCAAGGCGGGTCTCGACCTCGTTGACGGATATCTCTATAGGGCTGAAGGATTCAGCGACGACGAGCAGATGGTCCTCGAGAACGGGAACCGTTTCCTCGTCAATTGGACCGAGGGTCAGAAGACGGGATTCTTCCTCGACCAGAGGGAGAACAGGGCCCTTGTGGGGAAATACGCCCGTGGACGTAACGTTCTGAACCTTTTCTGCTATACGGGAGGATTCTCGATATACGCTCTGCAGGGAGGAGCATTGCATGTGGATTCGGTGGACAGTTCGAAAAAGGCCATGGACATGGTCGAGAGGAACGTTGCGTTGGGTGGATTCGATCCTTCGATGCATAAGGGATACTGCACAGATGCGATGGATTTCCTGAGGGATGTACCGGAAGACAAGTACGACCTCATGATTGTCGATCCGCCGGCATTCGCGAAGCATAGGGGAGCTCTCAACAATGCTCTGAGGGCTTACCAGAGACTCAATGCTGCGGCCATATCGAAGGTCGCTCCCGGAGGATTGGTGTTCACGTTCAGCTGTTCCCAGGTAGTTGACAAGAACGCTTTCGCCTTGGCCGTATTCTCGGCCGCGGCACAGACCGGAAGGGGGGTGAGAATCCTTGATCGTCTCAACCAGCCGGCAGATCATTCGGTGAACATATATCATCCGGAAGGGGAATACCTGAAGGGACTTCTTCTTTATGTTGAATAGGACGAAAGGCGAAAAATAATTTGTAAATAGAATAAAAAAGCCTATATTTGCAATCCCAATACGGGAAACGGTGCTTTGGCCGAGTGGTTAGGCACAGGTCTGCAAAACCTGCTACAGCGGTTCGATTCTGCTAGGCACCTCTTAAAATGCCCTCTGAGTCACTCAGAGGGCATTTGAGTATAAAAAATCTCCGTAAAATCTCCGTAACTTTGTCTTTGCCCTCAAAAATGAAGATACACCCTCTACCTTTCAGCGGGTCTCCGTCCCGGTATAGGTTATTACGGGGATGAACTCACTGTCGACATAATGACCCG
>JAFUFP010000060.1 GCA_017469845.1 Bacteroidales bacterium
AAGGAGGGTTCCGCTTTGGTCACAAAGATGGAGAAACTGTTGTTCCTCTTCAAAAAAATGCCTACTATTGCGGAAGTCCCGGTAGATATAGTCCGGGAGTTCAGCGGCATAGTCGACGACCTTGCCCTGAAGAGACTGGACAAAAGTGAACTTCAACATTATTTTGTGGATATGATCACAGCGGAAGACATAGACCTTATCCTCAAGGAGAGGGACCGCCGACACAGCGAGGAACGCGAGGATTGGCTCAAGGAGCATGAGGACCTTGTGCGGAAAAACGAGGGTCTTGTGCAGGAGAACGAGGGTCTTGAGCAGGAGAACGAGAGCCTTGTGCAGGAGATAGAGAGTCTTGTGCAGGAGAAAGAGAGTCTTGTGCAGGAGATAGAGAGTCTTGTGCAGAAGAAAGAGAGTCTTGTGCAGAAGAAAGAGAATCTTGTGCAGGAGAAAGAGAATCTTGTGCAGGAGAACTCCAACATGAGAAACAGTCTTATGGACTTGCTCTCCTCGAATTCCAGCGGATCCTCCAAAGAGGTGACAATCCCGAGAGAGATGATCGAAAAGATCCTGAAGATGGGTGAATCACATCCCGCCGCCGAGTGATACCCCGAAGCTTTTCGGATCGGCTGCCGACGCGGCTGATACGCTGATCCATGCACAATTTGCACAGGACCGGTGGAATGAATCCCTTCCACCGGTCCTTGTCATACATATGATTACATCCCTATCTTCCACACAACGGAAGCACAATCACTTCACCCGCTTTACACCCTTAGGAAGTTCCACAGTAGTGGCAACTTTGCCGTCAGCGCCCTTCTTATGGGAGACTTTGATCTGTCCATAGGGAGTCGCGACAGTTCCTTCCGCCCAGGAAAGATTTCCCAGATGGGGTTCTATGCGGACAGTCTTGTAACCGGGCTCGACGGGATAAACACCGAGGACGTGATGTGAGAGCCATGAAGTGGGGCCTGAAGCCCAACCGTGGCAGTAGCTGTGACGGTATCCCACATAACAATATGCACCGCCGTCTCCGTGCATGTCATAAGCTCCTTCAGGGACAAGTTCATCAATCCTGGAAGCCTTGGCCACCTGCGAGTATTCCAGGTCCTCCCAGAAAGTGGTGGCTCCAAGATCCAGCATCGCGCCCCAATACTTGGACATGATGTCCATGGCCTCCTCGTACTTGCCGGCCTTCGCGAGAGCCTCGAGCATATAGTATCCGA
This sequence comes from Bacteroidales bacterium, assembly GCA_017469845.1. Taxonomy (GTDB): domain Bacteria; phylum Bacteroidota; class Bacteroidia; order Bacteroidales; family UBA932; genus Cryptobacteroides. The sequence continues at coordinate 1,221 of JAFUFP010000060.1, forward strand.
AGAATGTGGAGAATCCGTTCGGGCCGTCCTTCATGATGATGTCGGCGCACGCCTGTGGATCCATGAGTCCCGAAAGGGAAAGAAGCGAAGCCGCCTGCTTGTTGCCCTTGGAATCGGGAGTGTAGGTCTTGAGCCTTGAAGCGGTTTCGGCGCACTTGGATTCCATCTGCTTGTCTCCGAGAAGACGGGCGATTTCCGCTCCGGCCTCCATGCTCATGAGTGCTACACTTTGCATTCCCGCATGTATGACGTCACGTTTGTCGGCCGTAGGCCAGTCCACGAAACGGACTCCGCCCTTGAAAGCTTCCTTGTTTCCGTCGATATTCTCCATGATGTGGTCAAGGAGTTTGGATATATAGTCATGCTGCTCCTTCAGATACTCGAGGTTGCCGGTATAGCGGTAGTGGTCCCTCTGGATAAGAAGCCACCACATCGAATAGGTGATGTATCCGTTCATCCACTGGTCAGCAGGAGTTATGTCCCTTATGAAATCAAGGCTCTTTTTCACTACGGGCTGCTCGCCGAAGACGGTGGTTATCGTCGTAACCTCGGGATGCATGTCACCGATCCACACAAGGCGGTCCCTCTTGATTCCGTCCCATACGTACTCCTGCATATTGAGCTGAACAGTATATGCTCCTGTCTTCCATATCTGATTGAGCCTATCGTCGCTGCAGTTGAAAGTTCCCAGGTAAGGGAGGTCGCGGTATTCGGATACCGCCCTCAGCGCCACGACATTGAGAACGACGTCATCCTCCACATCGATCCTCGCGAATCGGAAACCGGAACGGTTTGTTTCAGCCACGCCGAGTGAGGGAACTTCGATATGAAGGTCACGCATCGCATGGTCGTTCGTTGCCGTTGATCCTTCCGCATGGACATCGCTCATCGCTTCGGCTACGGATTCTCCCATCCTGACCCTTACATTGATGGGGCCGCCGCCGGAAAGGCTGCGCACGATCTGGACCCTGCCCTGGATCTCCTTTCCGAAATCGACCAATACTGCGGACCCTTTCTTCATCACCATCACATTCCTCTCCTGAAGGGCGGCCTGTCCGGCGTAAGGTCTCAGCAAGGCGGAGGAATTCTCAACTCCTGTTTCCCAAACGATGCGCGTAGGCTGAAGATACTCGGTCACGAAATCCGCGTCTTTCCTTTCGACATTCTGAGCCTGCGATACGAATCCGGACGAACCGATAAGCGCCGCAACAGCTGTTGCGATAATAAATCTTTTCATATCAATCATTTGTTGAATATTTCAATTAAAATATCGCCCCGACTAAAACAGCCCGAGTGTTTCGCAGGCGTAGTAGATACCGTCATCATCCACATCCCTGGTTACGAAATCGGCTTTGTCCTTCAGTTCCCGGACGGCATTCCCCATGGCGACCTTGATCCACGGCCCCGTGAACATCGACATGTCGTTGAGTGAATCACCGAACACGACCGCATCTTCATAGGGAGCGCCCAGCATGTCCATCATATTCATTATCCCTTCCGCCTTCGCCGTCGGTTCCACGAATATGTACTCATTCTTCGAACGGCAGAAAGGAAGTCCTTCCATCGCTTCTATATTCTTCTCCTCGCCGGGAAGACACGCCACATATGCCTTGTAGATGATATCGAACTGCTCCGGATCAAGACCGGGAACCACTTTTGTCTCCATATAGATATCGTGCGTGGCATCATAGAAGGAGCCGTCCGGGCAAAGCCTCACCACGGAATTGTCCGGCTGCAGTCCCCACGGTATCCCTTTTCTTTGGCATTCACGGACCAGGGAGACCATCTTTTCCTTGGGCAATGGGCGGATTTCCAGAAGCCTGCCCCCGAAGGTAAGGCCATATCCCCCGTCGCTGACCATGTTCTCAATTCCGAGTTCGGACAGATACGGTCTGGCCATGGCTTCGGATCTTCCTGTGGAAAGAGCGAGGAAATGTCCCGCCTCCTTCAATTTCCGGAGTGCGGTACGGGTGGATTGGGGGACATGCGGATTGCCGTATCCCGCCGAGATCAGTGTCCCGTCTATGTCAAAAAACAGATATCTTTTTCTCATGCTCCGATAAACTTCATCATATGTGCAAATCTACTCAATAAGATTCATCTCACCCTATCAAAAACTTCTGAAGTTTATTCATCTTCTTCTTTTCCGAAGACCGGAAAGAGAAAAATCTTCCTTCTTCCCCGACATCCTGCGGTTCCGGGGACATCAGCGTCCGGAACAGGAAATCAATAAGGGGCCGGAATCAGTGCCGGTCCCTGACTTCCGGTTCACATATCTCCCATATACCGGACAGATCAAATCTCCAAAGGCTCGGAAGACGCTCTGCCGTATATGATTCGGGAGGCCGCTTGAGTGAAAGTGGCCTCCCGAAAAGCTTTCAAGGAGGATCGGCGCTTCCCTGCAGAATCATCAATGCATGAATTCCATCAGGAAAAGATTCCTCTTCTCGAAATTCTCGTCGACAACCTCATGGCTGTCCACATCGATTATCATCTGGGGCGGGAATTCCTTTCCGTTTATCGTATGCCAATCGGGGAGACCCAATCCGTTGGGATTGCCGCTCTTTATGAAATTGGCGTAGAAAGAGAGGAACTGCGCTGACACATAATAATCTTCCGGTTGCCAGTCATAGACCCTGTTTGTCGGGAGTGTACCCATGGCGTACTCTATGTCGGCTGAATGCGCGGCACCGTTGAAAACGGGAGGAGCCTGTACAACGGGAGCATCGTCATCGACTTTTCTGACTCCGCCGGCAAGTTCAGCCACCACACCCTGCATGGCCATAGCGGGACGCGGCTTTGAGAAATAGTACCTGTATACCGGTTGACCGGAAGTCTTCGCATGGAGATATCCGAACTTCCAGGTGCTGTATGCGATGAACAGGTCAGACGCGAAATCGTATCCCGGCTTTCCGAGCACATCGGCGTCACTTACGAATCCGTACAGGGCCATTGCCTGATCGACCTTGTCTCCGAAAGTCGCGGCCATCACCGGACGGATATTCTCGAGCGTGGCTGGTCTACCCATAAGGAACATCAGAGGAGTCATCTCCGCGGAATTTCTTCCGACAAGGAGCGGGACTTTCTGCTGAAGACCCTTCTCATAGATCGCCGAAGGCTGTTCAGGGAAGAAATAGCCGTCAACGTTGTATGTGGGAACTCCGTTGATGTTCGACTTGACAAGAAGGTCTTCCGCGGACATGGCCCTGGCCTCCGCAATATTCTTCACGCCCATTTCCTGGAGTTTGGCCACTCCCAGAGCATCAGCTTCTTCCTGAGTCGGAATAGTGCCGGCGGTCACTGAACCGCTGGAAGCCATCGCCTTGGAGAAGAGTCCCTTGGTAAGAGGGGTGGCGATGAGGGCACTGACGGACATTGAGCCCGCGCTCTCTCCCACTATCGTAATACGCGAAGGGTCTCCGCCGAATGCCGAGATATTGTCATGCACCCACTTTATCGCGGCCACCTGATCAAGGAAACCCCAGTTTCCGCTGCCGCCATAGGATGTTTCGGCGCTGAGTTCGGGATGGGCGAAGAACCCGAATATGCCTTCACGGTAGTTGGCTGTGATGGAGATGATCCCTTCCCTTGCCATCGCTTCACCGGAGTACCTGGGTTCGCTTCCGCTTCCGGCATAAAGGCCACCACCGTTGAAATAAATCACGCTGGGAAGTCCGTCAGAAGCGCTCTTGGCCGGAGTCCAGATATTGAGATAGAGGCAATCCTCACTCTTTTTTTCAGCATTGAACCCCATATCACCGAACGGATTTCCCTGCATGGGGTCGTCACCGAACTTCTTGGCTTCCCTTACACCGGTCCAAGGCTTGACCTCCTGGGGAGCTTTCCACCGCAGGTCTCCGACAGGAGGTTGGGCGAAAGGTATACCGCGGAATATTTTGAGACCGGATTCGAGAGTACCTTCCAGCACTCCCTCGGCCACTTTGACCTGTGGATTACCGGCGGAAGAGAACGTGAAACTCTCCTCGCCCTGATAAGTCGGAGAAGGGACATTGCCTCCGCTGCAGGCCGCCACGGCCGCCGCCATTGTTACGGCGAAAGAATAAAACAGTACTTTTTTCATATATGACAAAATTTGATTCCTTGTCCTCCCCCTGTCCGGGAGCAATTTTTCCGAAAGTTATGACTTTTCCGGAAACGACGTACGTATTCACCGAATCTTTACACAAAAGAGCGGAAAACAGGATGTCCGACAAAGTCCGGTCCGGCCATGAGATCCGACTCTTTCGGGGCCGTAACTCCCTCTTCCCGTATGCCATGGGCAGTCAGTCCGCCGGGAAATGAGAAAAAAGTCGAATTTCTTTTTCTTCTTTTCATCCGAACCCCCCAAGGTGGAAATTCAAAAAAAAATCTAACCGGAGAACGACTTTTCCGGTCCGATTTGATGACAAAAATCTTTTTACACAATAAAATTGTCTAAATATTTATTATTAGACCTTTTTCTATATTTGCCGGAACTTTTTTTGGGGAAAAGGCAATATTCAATCATCATAGCGACATTCATGCTTGAAGCCGCAGTGATCTACAACATGGGATCGGCCGATTACTCCGGTGACATGAAAGTTGTCCTAGTCGACAAGAACGGCGACTGGAAGGAAGACATCAGCGAGAATCTCTTCGAGGAAGGTGATTCGATCGAATCAGGATACGGAACCGGCATTTCCGAAATCGAATGCACCATCAACGGGGACATCGCATTCGGTGACAGGGTCGCCATCTGGTATCTTCTGAGCGACGGCACCTGGACCCCCGTCAAATACGACGCCACCAATTACGACGGAATCTGGACCCTCGCCTGCGTGGACGTGACCCTGATCAAGGTGAAGGACTCCTACAAGGCGGGTGACCGCTTAGAGTTTTCCCTCATTCCCTGCAACAAGAGGATAAGTTCGGTCACTTGGTCATTCGACGGAAAGAGCACCACCGCCGACCTTGTCAGCCTCACTTCCGGAACCCATACGGTTTCAGCGGCGATAACCTATGTGGACTCCACCAAGGAAACCGTCAATCAGACCATCGTTGTCAAGTAAAAGGGTTCCTTCTTCACAATGACACCCTATCCCACAAGGACTGCCGCTCAACCGGCAGTCCTTTTTGTTCGCCCTTTTGTTCAAATTCTCCCCCATCCGTCAAACGGCCGTTGTTTTCGAAAACAATAAGACATACCTTTGGTAAAGAAAAGAAAAGCAATGACACAAATGAAGAAGTTTTTAATTTCAGTTCCCGCTCTTCTGGCCGCGACCATTCTTGGGGCCCAGACCATCAAACTGTCCCCCTACAACATCGATTCCGTGATCTCGGAGATGACCACAGAAGAGAAGGTGAATCTCATCGTGGGATGCGGTGCGGGCTGGGGCAATCCCGACGCGAAGTTCCCCGGCACCGCCGGATGGACAAGGGCCATTCCACGTCTTGGCATACCGTCGATCTACTTCGCTGACGGTCCCCAGGGTGTGAACATGGAAAGGACCAGGGAATATGACACTTTCGACTACAGCTGCACGTTCTTCCTCTCGGGATCATCCCTGGCTTCGTCCTGGGACACCGGGGCGGCTGCCGAAATAGGCCAAGCCATAGGATATGAACTGAAGGAACGTGGCCTGGACGTCATTCTGGGTCCCGGAATGAACCTCCACCGCAACATCCTTTGCGGCCGCAACCAGGAGTATTTCTCCGAGGACCCCGTGCTTTCCGGAAAGATCGCTGCCTCATGGATAAAGGGAGCCCAATCCAACGGAATAGCCACATCGCTGAAGCATTTCGCAGTGAACAACCAGGAGACGAACCGTAAGGAGAACGACTCAAGGGTCGACCCCAGGACACTTCGCGAACTCTACCTCAAGGGATTCGAGATAGCGGTAAAGGAAGGGAAACCTCTCACCGTCATGAGTTCCTACAATTACATAAACGGAGTCCATGCCGCGGAAAGCGCTGACCTTCTTGACGGAATTCTCAGAAAAGAATGGGGATGGGACGGAGTCGTGATGAGTGACTGGGATGCGGTCGTGGTGCAGAGCGAGGCCGTGAAAGCCACCTGCGACCTCATCGAGCCGGGAACGGATGCGGACAGGGAGGCTCTTCTCAAAGCCATAGCCGACGGATCCCTTCCGATCTCCGATGTCGACAGGAATGTAAGGCACATCCTCTCACTGGTTGTGAAGAGCCCCAGTTTCCTCGGATACGAGCCTTCGAACGACATCAAAAAGGAAGAGCACCGTGCGCTTCTGAGGAGAGTCGCCGCGGAATCCATGGTCCTTCTGAAGAACGAAGGCGGGGTCCTTCCCCTGAAAAAAGGCAATGTGGCGCTTTACGGATGCTCTTCCTATGACCTGGTCCCCGCCAACATGGGCGTGGGCGGCTCCAATATGGGAGTGTACCACGTTTCCCTCGTCCAGGGAATGAGGGAAGCGGGATTCAACGTGGACCGGGACATCCTCAGGGAATACACGGACTACATACCCTCGGCCAAGGAGAAGATAGAATCCGCATTCCCGGCCATCTACAAGCAGTTCTACCGCTTCGACCGCCCCGAAGAGATCATCCCGGGAAATGACCAAAGCGCCGTGCTCACTCCCGAGCAGGCGGCAATGACCGCCGACCTCGGAATCCAGGTGGCGAACAGCCATAGAAGATGGACCGTCAATGAACAGGCTAAGGAGAATGACGCCGCCATCATTACTCTCGCCCGCACAACCGGCGAAGCCTTCGACCGCCTTCCGGAAGAATTCCGCCTCACGGAATCGGAGCTTCGCCTTATAAGGGAGATTTCAAAAGGATATCACGCCGAGGGCAAACCGGTCATCGTCCTTCTCAATATCCCCGCCGCCATTGAAACCGCCTCCTGGCGAGACATGGTGGACGCCATCCTCTTTGTCGGACAACCGGGAGAAAGGGCCGGAGAAAGCATAGCGGATGCCCTCACAGGGAAGACCGCCCCCTCCGGAAGACTGGTCGAGAGTTGGCCCGTCAATTACGGAGACGCTCCCGCCGACCGTAACTTCCCCAACGAGGGTGCGGCATTCGATGCGCGTTCCCTGATGGGAAGGGGGCGGAAGAACGATCCTCCCGTGAGCGGAATAGACTACACCGACTACGAAGAAGGCATTTACGTCGGCTACAGGTACTTCACTTCCTTCGGAAAGGAAATGGCTTATCCCTTCGGATACGGCCAGACATACACCACTTTCTCCTATGAAAACCCTGAAGTCTCACTGACCGCCGACGGAATCGTAGTCAAAGTGACCGTCCGGAATACAGGATCCCGTCCCGGAAAGGAAGTTGTCCAACTGTATGTCAGCGCTCCTTCCGGAGGACTCGAGAAGCCTTCAAGGGAACTGAAGGGATTCGTGAAAACGGGGTATCTACGCCCTGGGGAAACCGTGGCCGTAGAAATTCCTCTCACCCTGTATGACCTCGCTTCATATAACCCCAAGAAAGTAGCATGGCAGACAGCCAAGGGCACATACGTTTTCCGATTCTGCACTTCTTCGGCGGATTCCGGGAAGGAAGTACCACTCAACATATCGAAAGCCTCGGAGTGGAAAACAGGTGCTCTTCTGCTTCCGGAAAAATAGGGACGTCATTTCAGTCACGCCGTTAAGCCGCCTCCCAAAAAGGCGGCTTCTGTTTTGTCCAGCCGCACCACAATGGGACATTTTGGGAGCGAGATTGTTCCTTATGTCGAATAATCGGTTATATTTGTCTTTATGAAAAAGACCATCATAGGAATTCAGTTCCTTTTCGTGGCCTTCGGAGCCACCGTTCTCGTTCCCCTTCTTATCGGGATGGACCCCGCCACCGCCCTGTTTTCCGCAGGACTCGGTACCCTCATCTTCCACCTGGTCACAAAAGGGGAAGTCCCCATTTTCCTCGGGTCAAGCTTCACTTTCATCGCCCCCATCATCGCCGCAGTGGATCAGTGGGGATTCGAAGGAGCGATGACAAGTTTCGTGGGCATAGCTCTGGTGTATTTCGCGATGTCGGCGCTTGTCAAATGGAAGGGACTGCAGCTTCTGAACCGTCTTTTTCCTCCGGTTGTCATCGGTCCGGTGATCATTCTCATCGGAATGTCGCTGGCATCCACAGCCGTTGACATGGCCAAGACTGACTGGATACTGGCGATAATCTCATTCACGGTAGCCGTTCTGATCCTCACATTCGGCCGCAAGATGATGAAACTCATCCCCATCCTGGGCGGAATAGCGGCAGGGTACATAGTGGCCGTCATTCTGGGCAAGGTGGACTTCACGTCGATAACCGGAGCTTCATGGTTCGCGCTCCCTACCAACGTAGCCCATCCCAAACTTCCGGTTTTTTCGTACGAAGCGTTTTTCTTCATGATGCCTATCGCCCTTGCCGCAGTAGTGGAGCACATCGGTGACGTCTATACCGTAGGCGCCGTGGCCGGAAAAGACTTCGTGAAGGATCCCGGACTCCACAGGACTCTGCTCGGAGACGGCCTGGCCTGCCTGTCGGCATCCCTTCTGGGCGGTCCTCCAGTCACCACCTACAGCGAAGTGACAGGGGCGATGCAGATAACGAAGGTGACTGACCCCAAGGTTCTCAGGATAACGGCCGTTACCGCCCTCGTATTCTCCGTTTTCGGGAAACTCAACGGCCTTCTGCAAAGCATTCCGCAGGCCATTCTGGGAGGAATAATGATCCTTCTTTTCGGAACCATAGCGACAGTAGGCGTACAGACCCTGGTCAACAACAAGGTGGACTACAGTGAATCAAGGAACACTATCATTACCGGTACCATGCTCACTCTCGGTATCGGCGGAGCGGTCCTCGGAGCAGGGTCTTTCTCCATCCAAGGAGCTGGCCTCGCTGCTATCGTCGGCCTCTTCCTCAATCTTGTCCTCCCCAGGTCAAAAAAGGAAGAACCCGACAAAGAAGCCGAAAAAGTACCGGAAAAGACTCTAGGATAATAAGTTCACCAACAGCAAACGGTTCTTTGACATCCAAAGCCATCCCCTACCTCGGAGATGGTTTTTTTCTTTGCCGCCGCTTCCCGCCAATAAAAATAATCACTCAATTATATAAAAATAGTTGCTTAGTTAAATTTTTTAGTTACCTTTGCGAAAAAGCACCCCGGCCATGAAAAAATTGACGAAGAAAGAAGAGGTCATCATGAACCATTTCTGGGAGAAGGGTCCCCTTTTCGTACGTGAACTGAGGGAACTTTACCCTGATCCGAAACCGCATTTCAGCACCCTTTCGACTCAAGTGAGGACACTCCAGAGCGAAGGTTTCATAGACCATAAGGACTATGGTCCCACTTTCCAGTACTATGCCAAGATCTCCCGTGAGGAGTACAACGAAAGATCCCTCATCGGCCTTATCGACAAGTACTTCAACAACTCCTACATGAAAGCCGTATCTGCCCTTGTGAAGGAGGAGAAGATAAGCGTGGAACAGCTCAAGGAACTCATCGACCTCGTCGAAAAAGGGAAATAGTCATGCTACCGTTCATCGTATATGAAGGTAAAGTGGCCTTGGCCATTGCCGCTTTCTACCTGTTCTGGAGACTTCTTCTGAGGAAGGAGACATTCCATCGTCTCAACCGGGGCATTCTTGTGGGGACCGTCATACTGTCTTTCATTCTGCCCTTTGTCATAATCACGGTGAAAAAGAGCGTTGACGCTGTCCCCTACCCTATAGAGGAAGAAGCTCCCGCAGCGATTCTCTCCACGGAAGGTGGAATGGCCTCTCCTCTTGCGGAAAGCCTTCCCTGGTGGCAGAGCGCCATTGCCGTCATATACGTTATCGGTCTCGTTTCCGTTCTCGGAAGAATCCTCCTTTCCCTTCTGTCGATACGGAAAGTCCTCGGAAGAAGTTCCCTCATCAGTACAGATGACGGGATAAGATTCTTTGTGGGAGAAAATGACATCGACCCATTCAGCTGGATGAACAACATAGTCATATCAAAGAAAGACTTCGAAGGGAACCATCAATCGATCATAGCGCATGAAAAAGCGCACATCCGGTGCGGCCACTCGGCGGAACTTCTGCTCATCGACATCCTTTCGGCCTTCCAGTGGTTCAATCCCGCGATCTGGTCACTCCGCTCCGATCTTCAGGAAATCCATGAATATGAAGCGGATGACGCGGTTCTACGCAGCGGAGCCGACATAAAGGAATATCAATATCTGCTAATAAGAAAAGCTGTCAGCAAGAGCGGCTACTCAGTTGCCAACAGCTTTAATCACAGTATCCTCAAAAATCGTATTACTATGATGTCAAAGTCAAAATCGTCCCCCGGTAAGGGACTGCGGGCTGCGTACATCCTCCCGCTGGTATGTCTGGGGCTTGTCCTCCAGGCGAGAACGGTCTATGTCCCCACGGACAAAGATAGTGAAATTTCCGCTACTCAAAACAGGCGCGGAAGTTTTCTTGAGCCGATCACCGTCACCAAATACGGTGACAAGAGCATCACCCCGTCGATGATAAAGCACGTCGACGACCAGTACACCGCTTCACAGCTCTCTTCGGATCCCAAATGGAACTCCCTTGATTCGGAGCCCTCATGCAGCGAGAACTTCTCCTTCTGGCTGAACCAAAGGATACTTTATCCCAAGGATTGTCTTACCGAAGGGACTGTGATCGTATCGTTCAAGGTCGGGAAGGACGGCAAAGTCAGGGATGCCAAAATCGAGAAGAGCGTCTGCGATGAACTGGACAATATGCTCCTTTCCCTGGTCAACGAATCTCCCAGATGGACGCCCGCCAAAATGAACGGAAAATCCGTTGAAGTGAAGATGCTCCAGCCCGTCACATTCAGAATCAACATTCCGTCTTCGACGACGTCTTCCGTTGCCGACCCCACCTCTTTCCATACCCTGGAAGTAAGCCAGGGGCAAGGGAACACGCCATCCGTCACAATCGACGGGAAAAAGGTCCCTGCCGGGAAGATCGGAGAAACGGTGAAAGAGATGGGTCTAGACTCCTCCTCTGAGGCTTTGGTCATAAAGGCGGACGCTGATCTTCCGATGGGAAGTCTCGACATGGTAAAAGACGAACTGAGGAAAGCGGGGGCGCTCAGAGTGATGTACATGATACCGGAAAAGAAATCACCTACCACCAAGTCGGGCAACAACACCGCCCTCAACACCAACACGAGCAAGGAAATGCTTTCCTTCTACAAAACCCGGGAAGCGACGTGCCTTATCAGCATAAACGCCGATGACGAGATCTTTTGGAACGAGAAGGCCGTCAGTGACGAAGAACTTCTCAATGAAGGCATGGCATTTCTCAAGAAGAATGGAAAGAAGAGCACTTTCGCCCTGATTTACGACAAGAACGCCACCAGCGCCGCTTTCAACCACGCATCGTCTCTTGTCCAAAAGATATACGCCCAAGTCAAGGATAATGAAGCGAAGAGCAGGTTCGGAAAGTCCTACGCCTCTCTTCCAGAATCTCAGAAGAAGGAAATCACCGATCTTTATCCCCTGAAGCTGGTCGAACTGGATTAATTATCCACCTATCAGGTGAAAGCGGAAGCAACAGAAAACCCGGAGCGTCAAAACTCCGGGTTCCCCGTTTCCGTTAATCCGGTCCCTTTCGCCCGCAAAGGAAAAGGAACAGTTCTTCAAAATTTCCGCCTACTCGAAAAGGAAAGTCTTGGTGAGCCCCTTGTAGGTAGCTTTGACCGTCCTCTTTTCATTGTCCACAACGACTTTGACCGAAGAAGGAGCCTCAACCGAAATCTTCCCTGCCCCTCCCTTGACGCTGTAGAAAGAGTTGTCGGTAAGGCCGTTCTCGTCTGTAGCCCAGACTGGATGGGATGAAATCTCCGCCGGAACCCCGTCAACGGATATTTTCACGGTAGGAGGAACGGGGAATTCCATCTTGGCGTTCTTCTTTGTGAATCCGAGACCCACGATGTCGCAAAGTTCCTTGCCGGAAGGACCCTTGGCAACGAGGAAAAGGGCATGCTTTCCTTCCAGAGCGTCAAGCGCATCACCCAAAGTCGCTGTATATCTGGTAACTTCAGCCGAAGCGCCCGCCGGAACGGAAATTTCTCCGACCTTGGTCCCTTTCCATGCTCCGCCTTCCCATGGTCCATCAATCCACACTTCCACGCTGAAGGCCTCCGCCGCACGTGAAGAAAGGAAAAGATTGAAAACCGTACCGTTACCTTTGGCTGTACCTTCGAAAGGAGTGAGACCTGCCGTCCTATTCTGAAGTCCGCCGAATCCGAAATACTTGTATCCGAGAATATCTCCGGACTTCACTCCGGTTATGTCCATACGGTTGTCCCAAATGTCCCAGGTATCCTGGATGGAATCGGGATTGGACATGTAGCAGGCGTAGCCGGCTGAGTAATACTGATACGGGGGAAGACCGAAGATATTGAATCCTTCGGAAGTCACTTCAGCGCCCTTGTACTCGAGTCCGCCTAAAGCCTTCACGGTGAATGCCCCCTTGTAAGGGTCATATGCCGTGATGGTCACCTTTCCGCCTTCGGAAACGGGTTTCTCATCAGCGACAACTGATACCGGAGCGACCATTCCCTGCCTCGCGTACGCGAATCCTCTCGGAGCTCTGTGATAGAAAAGATACCACTGGTCCCCCACCTTCTCGATGCTTCCGTGGGTATTCGAACCGGCGAATGACGGGACGATGGTAGAGCCGTCCTGGGAAAGGACAGGTCCTCTGGCGTCAACAAGGATTCCGCCGCTCTTCCAAGGACCCCTCGGAGAATCCGCATAAGCGTATCTCAAAGTGGCATTGGCGGTCGAAAGGCCATATTCGGGACCCGAATGTCCGCTGTAGATGAAGACGAACTTGTTTCCGACCTGACGGAATGAGGAGGCTTCGAAGAAATGGAAATCAGCCAGATCCTCTCCCTCGGCGATCTCGGGGAAAGAGATATCGGCATCATCACCCAAACCCATCATCCTCCGGATAGCAGGAGGAGTATCACCAAGGCCCAACATCATGTCCGAAGGAAGCCAGTTGGGGAAATCAGGCTTTCCGTAACGGGGCGAATACATGTTGTCCGGATCGAGCTCGGTTCCGGCCGAATGCATGATTCCCCAGGCGACATATGCCCTGAAACCTCTATTGTAATCGGGATCGGACTGATCATCGACCTTCTCTACAAGCACTCCGGGATCGAAGTCTATCGGGCTGTCCGGAAGAAGAGTGGCCCCGTCGGGGGAAAGGTTCACGGGAGTGAATGGTCCGTCGGGACGGTCACCCACGCAAACAAGTCCGAGTCGGCCCTGTCCCCTGTCGTGGGGATAGAGGTAATATTTCCTGGAACCGTCATCCCTGCGTACGACTTCAGCCACATCAGGTGCCCACATTCCGTCCCACTTGCCGCCGACTTCGAGAGTGAAGACAGGACCTTCATCCCTCCAGGACTGAAGGTCATCGACCGGTGCGGACCAGCACCTCACGTCCTGGCCGCAGAAGCTTTCGAACCTCGTATCATGGGATCCGTAAACATACACGCGATACTGCCCGGGATTGTCCGGGTCCTCGAACACATGAGGTTCCCCGTCAGGGACATGTTCCCACAAAGGGAGATAGGGATTGCCGTAGAGGGGCTCTCCCGTCGTGGACGGATTGCCGCAAGAGATGGCAAGAGCCGTTGAAGCGATCGCCCAAAATAAGAATAGATATCCTTTTCATATCAAATCAGACGTAAATATGCACAAAGATACGGCACCGGACCGGACAAAAAAAGGTCCGGAAAACCTTTTTCGGAATCCGGACCGGAATAACTTCCATGCGAGGGATCATTTCACGGTAATCACGTATTGGGCGAACCTCGTCATGGGCCTTTCTGCATCATCCCTCACTTCAAGGTTCACGACAACCTTGTCGCCGCTCTTGGCGTCCGAAGGGACAGTGACAGTGGTTTTCCAGCCGTCAGCGGCTGACACCTGAGCTCCAGTAGGAGAATACCACTTCGTGATGAGACGGTCCCCGTCCGGATCCTTCGCTGAAGCCGAAAGGTTGACTTTCTTTCCGGGAGCTGCGGTGAAATCGAGCTGTCCCCCGTCCACGATGGGAGCATGGTTGCAGTCGGAAGGGTCACAGATTGCCCAGTCCGCCCTTGCCGCAAGTTCTTCCCACATGACGGCGGTATAGTGATTGTCCCTGTTCTGGACATCGGGACGGAGACCTATATTAATAAACGAAGCGCAGCCGAACTGGCAGAATCCCCAGGAGAACGGTTCATAATCGACCCTCTTGAAGGATTTCAATCCCTCGGCGGCCCAACCCTGTTCTGCGGCCTGTGCCCAATCGATGTAGTCGATCAGGCCGAAATTGTATATGAGGGGTTCTCCGTAGATGGCCCTTCCCTCAGCCATGAGCCAGATTTCTCCGGTGAGCTTGCCGTGTCCGTATTTATATGCCTCGAGGTTCCAGGGGGCGTGCATGTAAGGCTGAAGTTCGGGAGCCGCCGCCCTCTGGGGGTCTTTTCCGGCGGAGAAGAATGTTCCGTAGTTGAAGAAACCTCCTATGCGGTCAGCGTTCTTGAGCCCCGGGAACATCTCATCGATCTTGCTGTCGGCGCGGCAGTTGTCCTCACCGTTTCCGCTGATGCGTACCTTGTCGGTGACCTTCTTCAGGACAGAATCCCACTGGGGAGTTCCGTGATACTTCTCATAGATCGAATAAAGTGCGCGGACGGTGGTGTTGATTCCGCCCCAATGCTGGATGATGAGGGGTCTGGGATCGTCGTCCATGATGCGGTCATAGATGAGACGGGAACCTTCTGTCTCGAAGCGGTAGTCACCCTCGAACTCGATGTTTCCGACCTTCGTGATGGAACGGAGATATTCCGGGGTGGGATAGTTGGGATTGTTCTTGCTCACCTTGGCATAGTCGGCCTCATAATAATCAAGAACCCTTCCGAGCCATGTGGGATCGACAGGACGCAGGTCGGTAAGATCGGCCGTTCCCTTTACGCGGTGTTCGCAATGGGTGGACTGGGCCCTGAAATTGGGAGTGATCTCCCCGAGAGTATGAAGGCCGCCATCTCCGCTGAAATGGAACATGCCGGCTGTCCAAACAATACCGGTGAGGTCGTACTGGTCAGAGTAGATGAGGCTGAGGAGAAGTCCGTTCATGTCATCCACCTCAAGGTCGGTCGTGATGAGGATACGGGCCTGCTTGCTCTTGTCGACTTTCGCGGCGTAGTCTTCAGGAGCGGAAGAGCCGTAGGCTGCGGTAACCGTGAAAAGGCCCGCCAATGCCGCAAAAATGCACAGATACTTTTTCATGATGTGATTGGTTTGGTTGGTTTCGTTTTCTTTCGGTTGCAAATGTATCGTTTTTTCTGAAAGTAAAAAAGAAAGTATCCGAAAATCAAACGGCAACATTGGAAAATACGGAATTTTTCTTTTCGGAAAAAGCATACCACAGATTTCGACCGCTCTGGACGGATTTCCTTGATTGTTTAAAGAAAAAACTCTATTTTTGATTATCGAACACATGAACATCACGCTGAAACAAAAATCAAAATTCACCCGAACGATGAAAAAAATATTCTCCATGCTGCTCTGCTCCCTCATGGCGGCGGCAAGCCTTTCGGCACAGGACATGTCGAAAGAGTTCAAGGACCCTCCCAAAAATGCCCGTATCCGCGTATGGTGGCATTGGATGGACGGGAACATCTCCAAAGAAGGTATCCGTAAGGATATCGAGTGGTTCAACAGGGCCGGAATCGGAGGATTCCAGCAGTTTGACGCCGGCGGCGCCATGATGGGCGGCGGGCAGGCCATAGTGGAAAAGAAGCCCTACATGTCAGATTCCTGGAAAGACGCCTTCCGCTACGCCATCCGTCTGGCCGACTCTCTTGACATGGAGGTAGCGATCGCATCCGCTCCCGGTTGGAGTTCCACCGGAGGTCCCTGGGTCAAGCCCGAGAACGCGATGAAGCGTCTCACATGGAGAACGGTCGAAGTCAAGGGCGACCCCAAGGCCAAGACTCCGCAGAAGATTTCTTTCCCCGAGCCTTTCTCGGGCGTAGGCAAATTCCAGAACGCGGGCAGCAGTTCGCTCACAAGTGAACCCGCCCAGATCGATCCCTGGTACACCGACGTCGCCGTCATAGCGATGCGTATCCCGGATGATGACCTGTCAATGGAGGAAATGGGCGCCGAAGTCTCTTCAAGCGGAGGGGATTTCACCCTTGCGCAGCTCACCGACGGAGACCTGGCCAACGGTTCCTCCCTCAAGGCCAACGCTTCCGGGACACATTCCTGGATTCAGTACAGCTTCCCCGAGAAGACCATAGTAAGAGCCGTGACGCTGGTCGGTGGCCCCGTACGCGGACAATGGGCCAGTGAATCCCCCTCTTATTCCAATTATCTTGAAGCCAGCGACAACGGGATAGACTGGACCCGCATTTGC
Organism: Bacteroidales bacterium; assembly: GCA_017469845.1. GTDB lineage: Bacteria > Bacteroidota > Bacteroidia > Bacteroidales > UBA932 > Cryptobacteroides. The sequence goes on from JAFUFP010000060.1 coordinate 17,613, forward strand.
AGCATCCCTTCAGGAAGCGTCGCCCAGCAGACCGTGGACATCCCCGTCACAGCCGCGAAGCATTTCAGGCTGATGGTGGCCAACCCGGTAGCGGACATGACTTACGCCGCTTTCGGATATCCTGTGGCCGCACCCGAGGGTACGATGATCCATGAGTTCAAGCTCCACGGCGTCACCAAGGTCAACCACGCCGAGGAGAAGGCCGGTTTCGCGGCTCCCCACGATCTGGCCGACTACCCCACCCCCGAATGCTTCGACCCCGTCATGGAAACCATCGACCTCACCTCTTCATTCAGGAACGGAGTCCTCACATGGCAGGTTCCGGAAGGAAACTGGAGAATATTCCGCTTCGGAGCGGCCCTTACCGGAAAACAAAACCATCCGGCTCCGCCTGAGGCTACCGGACTCGAGGTGGACAAACTCGACAAGGAGGCATGGCTGGACTATTTCCACAAGTACATGGACATGTACAAGGAGGCCGCCGGAGGAATGGTCGGCCAAAGGGGTATCCAGTACATCCTCACCGACAGCTATGAGGCCGAGCAGATGACCTGGACCAAGACCCTTGCCGAAGAATTCCGCGCAAGAAGAGGATACGACCTCTTCCCTTGGATGCCCGCTCTCACCGGAGAGGTGATTTCCAGCTCCGCCGAGACCGAGAAATTCCTTTTCGACTGGAGGCTGACCCTCGGTGAACTCTTCTACGAGAACTACAACCGCATCAACGACATCGCCAAGGAATACGGAATGAAGGGACGCTATACCGAGTCCCACGAGAACGGCAGGGTCTTCGTCGGAGACGGAATGGACCTCAAGATGACCGCGGCCGTACCGATGTCAGCGATCTGGATGCCCAACGGAGGCGGCGGATCCGCCCTTCCGATGGCGAGGGCCGACATCAAGGAATCCTCTTCCACCGCCCACGTCTATGGCCAGAACATCGCCGCCGCTGAGTCCTTCACCGCCGCAGGCCTTCTGAACAACGCCTGGTCATACTACCCCGGAAACATCAAGTACACGGCGGACATCGCCCTCTCCGAAGGACTGAACCGCTTCGTCATCCACGAAAGCGCTCACCAGCCTTCCGATGCCCACAAGCCAGGTCTCGGCCTCATGATATTCGGCCAGTGGTTCAACCGCCACGACACTTGGGCGGAGTACGCCCGCTACTGGTCAGACTATCTGGCCAGAAGCTGCTACATGCTCCAGCAGGGTCGCTATGTCGCCGATATCCTCTGGTACTATGGTGAAGACACCAACATCGCCGGAATCTACGGTCATGAACTTCCCGAAATCCCCGCAGGCTACGCCTACGACTTCATCAACCCCTACGGTATCCTTAATGAAGTGAATGTAAGGAACGGCAAGATCGTCACCCGTTCCGGAATGGAGTACAGCGTGCTGGTTCTGGGAGAGCACTGCAAGACAATGAGCGTGAAGGTTCTGAGGAAGATTGCGGAACTCGCGTCTCAAGGAGCCGTCATCTGCGGTCAGATTCCCGAGGCCCCGGCAAGCCTTCTTGACGATCCTTCCGAATTCCAGCGTCTCGTCGCCGACATCTGGCGCTCGGGAAGGAAGAACGTCTCCACCGGACAGCTTTCCGGAGTCCTGAAGACCAACGGCATAGAACCCGACTTCACATATGTCTGCCCGGCAGAACTCAAGTACGTACACCGCACGGCCGCAGGAAAAGACATCTACTGGATCCGCAATTTCAGCGACTACGCCGTCTCGGCGGAAGTAAGGCTCAGGGATGCGGTAGGCTATATCGAGGTCTGGGATCCCGAAACCGGCAACCAGTTGCACGGTGTTCTCAATGGAAACACCCTGAAGTTGGAGCCCAACCAGGCCCTTTTCGTCGTCGCTGACGAATTCTACACCGGTGAGCCCAAAGAATATGTGGCCCCAAGAATCGGAAGGCAGATCGCCATGGACGGCCAGTGGAAGGCCACTTTCGACGGGATGCAGGCCCCGGAGGGTACCGTCACCTTCCCCGTTCTGAAGTCCTACACCGAGTCCGATGATCCTTCGCTGAAGTATTTCTCCGGAACGGCGACCTACACCAACACCTTCACCCTCGCGAAGAAGGAAGTCTCTTCCCTCAAGGGTCTTGCGCTAAATCTCGGCGAAGTCGGAGCGATGGCCGACGTTTTCATCAACGGTCAGCACGCGGGTTTCCTGTGGAAGGCTCCCTACAAGGTGAACTTTGAGGGTACTCTGAGACCCGGCAGGAACACCATCGAAATCAAGGTCGTCAACCTCTGGCCCAACCGTCTCATCGGTGACGCCCAGCCGGGTGCAGAAGGTACGACATTCACGACTATGCCTTTCTACAGGGCGGACTCTCCGCTCACTCCCGCGGGACTCATGGGCCCCGTCGAAGTGAAAGCTCTTGTGAAGTAGAGCGAAAGGCAAGGACTTATTTTTCCGAAGAGGGGTGGCCTTCTCATGACGGTCACCCCTCTTCTTTTGCACGTGGAAACAGAATCTCGGGCACATTGCAGACCAAAAAAGCCACAAAAAGGAGGGGTGGAGGCAACTTCAGGGAAGAATATTGCATCTTAATGTATAACGGCGGCTTCACTCCGGGAAGGGAATAGCCCCATTTTTGCAGAATGGACCGGAGAATAATTGCAACACATTTGCATTTGACGCGGATTAACTTTGCCGCCGAAAACAAGACAAGATGAAATCAAGGACATTCACTGAAACCATTTTAGGAGCCGCCATACTGCTTCTCTCTGTTCTGAGCATACCCCTTTCGGCCCAGAGCAGGAAAGTAGTCCTGTCCGGATACGTCAGGGACGCTTCAAGCGGAGAGCCCCTCACCGGAGCCGTCATCTTTACGGAAGACAGAAGCGTGGGAGTCGTAGCCGACAGGGTCGGATACTATTCCCTCAGCGTAGCGGGAGGGGAAGTCACCCTTCTTTGCTCTTTCACCGGCTACATCACCGAAACCAAGAAAGTCAACGCGACGTCTTCCACCAAGGTTGACTTCGCCCTCAATACCGACAAGGAGACTCTGGAAGCCGCCACCGTCTTCTCCAAATCCAAGCGCGACGAACTAAAGATCCCCCAGATGGGACTCGAGAGGGTAGACGCCGCCCTTGTCCAGAAACTTCCCGCCCTCATGGGTGAAACCGACATCATAAGGGTGATCCAGATGATGCCAGGTGTGCAGACCCCGAGTGAAGGGGCAACGGGATTCAGTGTGAGGGGCGGAGGCGTGGACCAGAACCTCATCCTGATGGACGGAGCCCCTCTATACAACTGCGGGCACTTCCTGGGCTTCCTGTCGATGTTCAACAGTGACGCGGTAAGAGGAGCCGAGCTCTACAAGGGAGACTTCCCCGCACAGTACGGAGGAAGACTCTCTTCCGTTCTCGACGTCAACACCAAGGACGGAAACTACCACCAGTTCGGCGGAAACGCCTCGATCGGTCTCATCACCTCGAAAGTCTTCGTAGAAGGCCCCATCATCCCCGAGAAACTCTCTTTCATGGCTTCGGCCAGAAGGACATACCTTGACATCTTCTTCCCCCTTTTCGGCGACAACATCCCGGACGGCACGAAGATGTTCTTCTACGACCTCAACGGAAAGCTCAGCTGGATCGCCTCCGAAAAGGACAGATTCTACCTCTCCGCTTTCAGCGGCAGGGACACATTCGGCCTCAGCATGGACGAATTCGACATGGGAAAGATGGAGTTCGGATTCACGAACAACACCCAGTCCCTAAGATGGAACCACGTCTACGGGCCCAAGCTCACTTCGGACGTGACACTGTACAACTCCCTGTACAGGAACACCCTTGGAGGAGACATTAGCGAAGCGCAGTTCGATTATATCCAGGGAATCAGGGAATCGGGACTACGCGCCGGATGGACCTGGTACCTCAATCCCAAGAACACCCTGCAGGCCGGAGTGAACTTCGCGTACTTCTCGCTTGCTCCGGGAGAGTGCACCCCCAAGGGTGAAACCACCATCGTGAACAACGTCAAGATGCCCGAGGCATACGCCGTTCAGCCGGCCTTCTACATCCAGAACGAGCAGAAAATCGGAAAGCTTACCCTGAGGTACGGCTTCCGGTACTCGACATTCACAAATCTCGGTGGCACGGAGCAGAGGTACTTCGACCCGGTGACTCACGAACTCACCGACGTCAAGGAATTCCCCAAAGGAAAGACCATCAAGACATACGGAGGACTTGAACCGAGGATTTCCGCGTCGCTTCCCCTCACCGAAGACCTTTCCATAAAAGGAGCGTATTCCAGGACGTACCAGTATCTCCAACAGGCCAGAGTCAGCATAACCGGAAGCCCGGTCGACACCTGGTTCACTTCCTCGCCGAACACCAAACCGCAGATCTCCGATCAGGTCTCACTTGGAATCAACTCACTTTTCGCCGACCAGGCGCTTGAGCTTTCTTTCGAAGGATTCTACAAGAAAAACCACAACGCCATCGACTTCGTCGAGAACTCCGGAATCGTTATAGACAACGTCAACCGTGAAGGACTGCTCCGCACCGGAAACGGATGGTCATACGGAACCGAGCTCATGCTCAAGTACGACTTCACCAAGTGGAGCGGCTGGCTTTCCTACACCTGGTCGAGGGCGTACTACGACATCCCCGAACTGAACGGCGGCAAGGTCTACCGCTCTCCCCTCAACCATGAGCATGCGGTGAATTTCGTGCTGAGCTACGACTTCAACCGGAGACTCTCCCTGTCCGGAGAATGGGTGTTCTACAGCGGAGCGCCCACAACCTACCCTGTGGGAAGGTTCTCCTACCTCGGCAAATGGACTCCCCTCTATTCGGGAAGGAACGAGGACACCCTTCCCGACTACCACAGGATGGACCTTTCCCTCACCTACAGGACAAAGGGCAGAGTCCAGGAAAAGAGGTTCAGCGGAGAATGGAACCTTTCCCTCTACAACGCCTACTCAAGGCACAACGCATGGAGCATAGCGTTCAATTATGACCGGAAGGAAAAAGAGGCGCAGGCCCTGAAGGTCTACCTCTTCACGATCATCCCTTCCCTCTCCTACAACATCAAATTCTAGCCCGCACGATGATGAAAAGATATATAGCGATACTTGTTTTTGCCGCAGCCCTTCTCTCCTGCACGGAGAAGACGGACCTCCGTTCCAGCGGGGAATATGACGAATACCTTACCGTCGAAGCCATCCTGACGGACAGGGCCGACCGTCCCCAGAGGGTCACCCTCTCAAGGACAGTCCCCTACTTCGGTGACGACGAGGCCACCGATTCCCATACGGCTCCCGCGGTCAAAGGCGCGACAGTCACGGTAGATGACGGCAGCGTCTCCACCCTTTTCTCCGAAATTTCTGACGGAGTCTACCAGGCTCCTGACGGATACTGCGCCGAGGAAGGGAAGAACTACCACCTTCACATAGAACTTCCCGACGGGAAAGAATACAACGCCGACGCCACGATGCCCGAAGGAGGATTCGACCTTACCGACATCGACTACGCATTCGCCGGGAACAAGTCCATGGGCCTTGACAGCCTCTGGACCGTAGCGGTTTGGGGAAGGGACATGCCCCAGACCAGCTACTACTATATAACGATAGCCGTGAACGGCAACTACTATCCCTTCGACCTGGCCGAAGTCATGGACGACAAGTACTTCAACGGCAACGAGGTGAAAGGATTCCCGATCACGACCCTTATGCAGATCCACGAACTGCAGGAACTCTACGGGGACTGCTGCAAGTATCTCGAGAAGGGAGACGTCATAACCCTCGAAGCACTTTCCCTTTCGAAGGACTATTTCGACTACCTGATGGCCGTGGTCCTGAACGGGACGTTCTCATCGATTCCGCTGTTCTCTCCCCAACCGGCGAACTGTCCGACGAACATCAAGGGGGACAAGGTGGTGGGATATTTCGCGGCGTGTCCGGTCTGCAGCGCCAGTGTCACAGTAGACGATCCGCTGCGGCCGTACTACAAAAAAATGCTCCCTCCCCTGCCGCTATAGGCTCCAAGGAAGCATCCATACGGACAATAATCAATCCCGCCCTCTAGGTAATCCGGCGAGATTGATTATTTTTGTATCCGTCAAAAACAATAACTCCATGAAAAGATTATTTCTGTTCGCAATCTCATCCCTTCTTCTGGTCCTTCCCGTGAAGGCTGATGAGGGTATGTGGCTTCCGGCCCTGATGTCACAAAGGATAGCCGACATGCAGGCCAAGGGTTTCAAGCTGTCGGCTGAAGACGTATACAGCATCAACCAGGCTTCTCTCAAGGACGCGGTCGTCCTTTTCGGTGGCGGTTGTACCGGTGAAGTGGTATCGGACGAGGGTCTTCTCTTCACGAACCACCACTGCGGGTACAGCTACATCCAGAGGCACTCGAGCGTCGAGCACGATTACCTCAAGGACGGATTCTGGGCGATGTCAAGGGACGAGGAACTTCCCAACAGGGGACTTACGGTCAGTTTCCTTGACCGTATGGAAGACGTCACGAACGCCGTTCTGAAGGGTTATTCACCCTCCATGACCGAAGAGGAGCGTCAGCAGCTGGTCAGGGACAATTCCGCCGCCCTCATAAAGGAAGCCACCGCTGACGGAAAAGGCCTCAGGGCGAGTGTCGAAGCCCTCTTCTACGGAAACCAGTACTATCTGTTCGTATACAGGGTGTTCAGGGATGTACGTCTGGTGGGCGCTCCCCCGTCCTCGATCGGAAAGTTCGGTGGCGACACCGACAACTGGATGTGGCCCCGCCATACGGGAGACTTCTCGATCTTCCGCATCTACGCCGACAAGGACAACAACCCCGCCGATTACTCGGAGGACAACGTCCCCTACCGTCCCAAGAAGTCCTTCACGATTTCAAGGGCGGGAGTGAAGAACGGTGACTTCACCTTCGTTTACGGCTGCCCCGGAAGCACCAAGGAATACGTGATGTCCGAGGAAGTGAAGTACGTTTCAGAGGTGTCCGATCCCCAGAAGATCGACCTCCGCACGAAGAGACTCGACATAATGAAGAAATACATGGACGCCGACCAGGCCGTCCGTATCCAGTACTCCTCCAAGTACGCCAACGTCTCCAACGCATGGAAGAAGTGGCAGGGAGAAGCCAAGGGAATCATCAAGATGAAGACCGTGAAGGCCAAGAAGGAATACGAGGAAAGGTTCCGCCAGTGGGCCAAGGGTACCCGCTACGAGGGACTCATCGAGAAACTCGACGTCCTGTATGCCGAGAGGTTCCCTTCATACCTCGCGTATGAGAACTACACCGAGACCGTCCGCGCGATCGAGATCCTCTCCCTCGCATCCTCGGTCGTAAGCGCTCTCGACAACAATCCCGAGTCCGTCAAGAGCCTTGCGGAGAGTTTCTTCAAGGACTATTACCAGCCCATCGACGAGGAAATCTTCACCGCCATGCTCGAAGCTTTCGACAAGAACATGGACGACGGAATGAAGCCCCAGTACTTCAAGGACATGCTGAAAAAGTACGGCAGCGTCGACTCTTGGAGGAAGGACCTTTACTCGAAGACCATATTCACCGACAAGAACAAAGTCCTCGCCCTTAAGGCGGAAGACGTCGAAAACGTCGTGAAGGACCCGGCATATGAACTCTACGACGCCTTCTTCAGCTGGTATTACGATACCCTCCGTCCCGTGATCAACCGCACGAGCACCGAAATCAACCTCGTTTACCGCGACTACATGCAGGGACAGATGGACTTCGAGAAGGACAAGGTCTTCTATCCTGACGCCAACCTGACCCTCAGGGTCGCCTACGGTCACGTTGACGGATACTCCCCCGCCGACGGAATCACCTACGAGCCGGTTTCCACTCTCAAGGGAATAATCGAAAAGGACAATCCCGAGATCTTCGACTACGACATCCCGCAGACCCTGCGTGACATCTACGCCGAGGGCGGTCACGAGGACCAGCCGGTGTGCTTCCTCGCGACGAACCACACCTCCGGCGGAAACTCCGGAAGCCCCGTCATCAACGCTGACGGAAACCTCATCGGAATCAACTTCGACCGCGTATGGGAAGGCACGATGAGCGACTATGTCTTCGATCCGGATTTCTGCAGGAACATCTCCATCGACATAAGGTATCTCCTCTTCAATATAGAATATATAGGACACGCGGAGTACCTGTTCAACGAAATGAAATTCGCCGACTGACGTTTCTTTCCCGGAGGTCGGAAATTGGCACGGATTTGGTATTAAGACAAGCGAGCCCTATTCCTCCCGCATCGGAAGGGAAGGCCCAAGCAACTTTATATTATAGAATGGACAAACTCGTAAAACCCGCAATCCTGGTCGTTGACATGCTCAACGATTTCGTGACTGGTGCTATCGGTTGCGACCGCGCAAAGGAAATCGTTCCCGCAACCGCAAAACTTCTTGATGCCGCAAGGGAGCATGACGTTCCCGTCATCTTCTGCAATGACTGCCATCTTCCCGGTATCGACCGCGAGCTCATCATCTGGGGCGACCACGCCATCAAAGGAACTCCCGGCGCCGACGTCATCCCCGAACTCCCCATCTCGGAGAAGGATTTCGTAGTTCCCAAACGCCGCTACAGCGGATTCTTCCAGACCGATCTCGACATTCTTCTGAAGGAACTCGGAGTGAAGACCGTCGTCATGACCGGACTCCATACCCACATGTGCGTCCGCCACACTTCAGCTGACGCCTTCTGCCTCGGATACGACGTTGTCGTAGCCAAGGAAGCCACCACTTCCTTCACCGAGGAAGACTACCAGTACGGCCTGTCATACCTCAAGACCTGCTACGGTGCCGACGCTTACACGAACGACGAACTGATAGCGATGTTCTAGAGTTTCAAATATTGGATAATTTTTTTGGGGAGGCGTGTCGCTTCCCCTTTTTGTTTTCCCGTTTCACAGTCCGACGGGTAAAAAAGCATGAGGGAGACGGCATCCATCGTCTCCCCCATAACGCCCCGAAGGGCAACCAAAAAAGTTTTGCATCATAAAACGGGAAAAACGGTCCTTGAGAGGAACCGTCATCCCGGAAAGGATCCTTTCCTAGAATCCCATGGCGAAGCCGCCACCGAAGCCTCCGAAGCTTCCTCCGCCGAAGTCACCTCCGAATCCGCCTCCGTCGAAGCTGCGGCTGAACATGGCCTGCATTTCCTGCTGCTGACGCATCTGCTCCCTTCTCTTTTCCTTGCTGTAGGTCTTGAGCTGCTTCTTGTCGAGGATGGCCTTGAGGGCCTCATCATAGCTGGCCTCGTTCTGCTCCATCTCCTCTCTCTTGGACTGCATCTCGTCCATCCTTGACGCCATGTCATTCATCATCTTCTCCCTCTCTTCCTCCGTCATTGAGGCGAAGTCCGGCATCTCGTCCACTCCGAATCCGAGCGAAGCGATCTTTCCGGCATAGCGGCCATTGAGACCCGCGAGCAAGGAAGCCTGATTCTCGTCAAGGCCGAGCTGCTCGACCATTTCCTGAGTACGGTTGGAGACGATCTCTTCGACTGAGAGTCCTTCTCCGAAAGGCATACCCTCACTCTGAGGAGCCTGAGCAAAAACAAAACCCGAAAGCAAAAGTGCCGATGCGGCGATGCAAACAAACTTTTTCATAATAAAACTACACTACTAACTTTAAAAACCCTATTACGTTATACTATATATGTCAAAACACACACTAAACTTTACCCTTTATCGTCCGGCTCAATCTCGCCGAACTATTTAATTGGACGCGAAAGTGATTGGATGGTTTAAGCGGAGAATCAAAAAAAATGAAAGTTTTTTGAAATGAAGCGTCAGGGCGGAAGGCCATCGAAATATATTGGAGGGCACATCCACTTTCGGGATGTGCCCTCCATTTTCCCGGTGTAAGGAACCGCTAGCCACCTGACGTATCGTTTCCTATGGTTTTCCTCGCTACAAGAAATTTTGCTATCTTTCGGCACTGACAATAAAACGGACCCCATATGAGAAAGTTTCTCCCCACTTTCGCCGCCCTCGCTGCGGCATTGTCCCTGCTTCTTTCCTGCGGCAAAGGACCGAGCGTATCCAAAAATGCGGACCCCGTCATTACGGAAGCACTTTCCAAGGTAAGCGAGGATTCCGTCAAGGCGTACATCGACGATCTGGTTTCCTTCCACACAAGACACACCCTGAGTTCGCAGACCGATCCCGAAAAGGGAATCGGAGCCGCAGTACAGTATCTTTCGGACCGTTGCTCCCAGTGGGCAAAGGCCGCTTCTCCCCAAAGGCCAAGGCCCAAGGTGGAGCACATCCGTTACACGGTAGGAGAAAACGGAGGAAGGTATGACCGGATAGTCTCCGTCCCCGAACTGATGGTGACACTCCCCGGCACTGAAGGAGATCGTGAAATCATCCTCATGGCGCATATCGACACGAGGATCATAGACGTCATGGACTCCACGTCCTTCGCTCCCGGAGCCGATGACGACGGAAGCGGCCTCGCGTGCCTTCTGGAGACGGTACGCATCCTTTCACAAATTCCTCTAAAGCAGACCGTCAAATGTCTTTTCGTTTCCGGAGAGGAACAGGGACTGGACGGGTCAAGGCATTTCGCGCAGAAAGCGAAAACGGAAGGTTGGCCCATACAGGCGGTCCTGAGCAACGACATGATCGGTAACACCAGGGCCAGCGGCACTCTCCTTCGTGAAGACCATAAGGTGAGGGTCTTCTCCGAAAACATTGCCGGAGGTGAAGACACGGACTCCCGCCAGCTGGCAAGATACATAAAGGAAATGGCCTCCGTCTACGTCCCTGACCAGGAAGTGGTCCTCAACTACCGCTCCGACCGATACCGCCGCGGAGGTGACCAGCAGTATTTCCAGAGGGAAGGATTCACGGCCGTAAGGGTGTGCGAATACTGCGAAGACTACGAAAGGACGCACCAGGACGTAAGGACCGAAAACGGTGTGGACTACGGAGATCTGGCCTCATATATGGATTTCTCCTATCTCGTAAGGAACATAAAAGTGAACCTGGCCGCCGTCATGAACCTTTCCGAAGGACCTGCCCGGCCCCGGAACGCCAGGATCGCCAACGCGAACGAGCTTGACAACAACACCATCCTTTCATGGGATCCGATCCTTGACAAGGACGGCAACATCGATACGGGGATAAAGTACCAGATCCTCTGCCGTGAAACCGACAAGTCGGAATGGATGGCGGAATTCCCCATGGGAATCGACAACATCGTGGATCCGGTCCGCTCTTCTTCCGGCAAGGTGGAATTCTCCTGCCCTCTCAGCAAGGACAACTACTACTTCGCGGTAAGGGCGGTATCCGAGGGGCATCCCGGCCTTCCGGCGGTAGCCAGATAATTCTTCGGCATTGTCAAGTTGCCAATTGAAATCAAGCGGGCGGCCCAAACAAGGTCGCCCGCTTTTTCATGACACAATAGAAGATCCGTCAAATCATCTTCTGCCCCCGAAATCGAACCTCAGTCCCACTCCGAGTGCGAAATTCAGCGGACGGTCGCTGTATATAGTCGGGATATCGCTTCCGTTGTCGAAGTGGTAGTCCACCGACGGCTCGGCATACAGACCTATGCCGTTCCATATCCTGTATTCAATACCGGCGCTGGCGTTGACGGAATACTGAAGAGGTCGGATGGATACGTTCTCGACTGATGAAGCGTCACTTTCCCCGCCTACGGAAGTGGAGAAACTTCTTCTCCCCTTCACCATCTTTTCGACCATTCCGCCTGCCGAGACGTAGACTCCCCAACGGTTTCCGGACCAAAGATACCTTGTCACATTCAGAGGTATGCCGATGTATGAGAGCCTCTGCTCGACATCCGAAGAGATGGAGCGCGAGCCGCTCTTGAGGGTCGAAGAGAGATAGCTGTAAGTTATGCCCGACTCTATTCCCCAGTGGTTGTCGATATTGTAACGGAACTTTATTCCCGCCCTGAGAGGCTGCCTATGGTCGGCATCCTGGGTAACGGGGTTGTCGTTCGTGAAGAGCACAGGGGCTGAATTGCTCTTGGCCGAGAGGGCGGAGAATCCGTAAGTGTCAGCCGAAGGGAGAGCCATCATCATCGGTGAAGAGGCGTCACCGCCTCCGGACAAACCGGCTCCGTTCGAAACGAAAGCCATCGCAGTGAGGGGACGGCCTTTCCTTCCGGAAGGTTCATCCTGAACAGCGAAAGGATCGGCAGTACGGATGTACGGCTTTGTCGTAGGAGTTTCTTCCTTATCCTTTTTGTCTTCGGCGTTGTCGTCATTTCCCTTATTGCCGGGAGCGGAGTCATCATTTCCGGCGGAAGCGGCGGGATCGTCTCCGGATACAACCGGACCGTCTCCGTTTCCGGTGATTCCCTTATTTCCGTCTTCCTCATTCTCCCCTCCGGCATTCTCCCCCGCGGTATCATCCTTGGGAGTAACCTCAGAAGAAGGAATATTGTCGGCAAGAAGGTCATTTCTTCCGGACAGAGAAGCGGCGGTCCCTTTCCTCACGGAATCGTTCCTTCCGGAAGGCACGACACCGAAGGGCTGAGTCTTCTTTCCTGTTTCAGGAGTCACGGTTTCCTTTTCTTCTATGACCGGTTCCTCAGCGGGAACGGTCATCTCATGAACGGGGGTATTCTCTGCTATGCTGTCCTCCACCGGAGATGAAGGATTCCGGGGAGACTTCGTCAGAAGGACAGCCCCCACTACAAGAGCTGCCGCGGCGGCCGCAGCGGCGCTCCACCATATAGCGACGGGGATAGTCCTTGTTTTCTTCGGTTTGGGAAGAGCCTTTTCAAGGACGTCCCACTGAAGGAGCGGGGCGGGCTCCGAATAGCCCTCCATCTTCCGCTGCATCTGCTGTTTCCAGTTGTCTTTCATTGTGGTCACGTTCTTGAAAGTAAATACTCTTTGATCATTGCGGCCAACTTGTTCTTGGCCCTGTGGAGATTCGAGGCGGAGGTGTCCGGTTTGATTCCGAGAAGTTCCGCTATCTCGATATGGCTTCTGTTCTCCAGCACATAGAGGTTGAATACCGTCCTGTACTGCTCCGGAAGACTTCGGATCATCTCCTGAATGACTTCCGGAGGAATGTCATCCAGTGGAGGATCTTCGACCTCCTCTTCGTCGGGGATATCCCACTCTATCGGGACAAGGGCGTCCTTCTTTTTCCTTGAGAGGAACTTCAGGGACTCGTTTGACACGATTCTCGTCATCCAGGCCCTCAGGGATCCTTTCCCGCGGTACTGGAAGGAGTCGAGATTCCCCAGAATCTTCACGAAGGAATCCTGAAGGACGTCCTTCACGTCATCCTTTTCCTGGACATACCGGGAGCATACTCCGGTCAGATAGCCGGCGTACTCGGAATACAGATCCCGAAGCGCTGACGTATCTCCGCCGCGTAGCCGTCTTATAAGACGTTCCTCCCCGTTGCCCGAAAAGATGTTCAAACCTTACTCTATTTCTTTACGCGCGGAAAGGGTAACGATATCCGAACCGGATTTGCCGATGATGCCTTTACGTGTGGAATACTTGAAAACCGCGGTCTTCTTTCCCATGAACGAATTCCACTCCAGGACCAGGTCGACGGTCTTATCGCCCGTGTCGGGAAGGCGGTCCAGGCGGAAAGCTACGAGTCCGTCAGCGGTCTGCCCGTAGATATCACCGTTCGCATTGTGATAGAAGGTCACGTGATAGGCATTGTCTCCGTCAACGGTCTGGACAAGATTCACGATGTGGGTGATTCCGCCGCCCCATACGGTACGGAAACGGAGGGTAAGGTAACCGTCTTCGGCCACGGTAACCCAGTCATTGACGATTTCGACAGGGTCGGTGCCGTAGGTGGAAATGTTCTTCTCTCTTCCGAGGTCGATGGCCATCTTCTTTGTCAGGATGGAATCGAGCCAATTGACATAGACGACTTCCCTCTTGTCATCTCCCGCATAGGAATTGCTCGAGGAAATGTCGTTCTCTTCCGCCTTCTTGTAGTTCACCAGAGCCCTCACTTCCTTGTCTCCATAAGGGGACTTGGTGAGATTGGAGGGAATGAGGACGGTCTCGTCGTCGAGCTGCATATGGAAGCCCGTTCCGTCAGCGTCGGGCTTTACTGTTACGAGTGCGTCCGGATATACGAGATCGGCCATTTCGGGGTCAGCGTCGGAAAGTTTGCATGAAGTGAGTGCTGCGGATCCTACCGCGGCAAGTACAATCAAATTGTAAAAAAATGTCTTTTTCATATCGCTACGAATTTAACTAACACACCAATTAAATCCGGCGTGAAATGTTCCTTGCGTAAAATTATCAAGATTTTTCGGAATGTTGGCAAAAAGTCCTTTTTAAGGCACATGACATGTTGTCATAAATAATTTGAGGACCTACGACCGTCATGCAACAATCCGCTATTTTTCACCGCATTACGGAGATAAAAACGTTCAAATGGCACTTCGTCACATTTTTGCTTTTGGTCGAATAATTCCCCAAAAAATCAACATTGGCACAGAGATTGTTTTATATAAGGGCAAAACCAAAAAAGTTTTGTTGAATATGAAAAAAATCATTTCTATTCTTGCAGCAGCATCGATGATGCTTCTCGCAACAAGCGCTTTCGCTCAGGTGCACGTAGGTGCAGGTTATATCAATGACACCGAAACCACAAAGCTCAACAAAGACGCTGACAAATCCTCTGAAAATCTTAATGGCGTTTACGCCGGTGTAGGTTATACCATCCACATCTCCGACGCTTTCGCAGTTACCCCCGGTCTCTACTGGTCAATGATCGGAAAGGATGACTACAGCACAGTAGCCGGTATCGCTCTCAAGGGCGACTTCAAGGAGCACGCAATCAATGTTCCCATCGACTTCAGCTACGGTTTCAACCTCGCTCCCGACGCCAAGTTCTTCGTCTATGCAGGACCTACCATCCAGTATGGTATCTCTTCAAAGACTACCGGATCAGTCGGTTCAATCAGCGCGGACGTTGACAACTTCGAGAACGACAACTACTCACGCTTCAACGTGATGCTCGGTGGTGGTGTAGGTGCCCAGGTTCTTGACGCTATCCGTATCACTGTCGGATATGACGCCGGCCTCACCAACCTCTACAAGGGAAGCGGTGACGCTATCCAGAAACGCAACCAGCTCAAGATCGGAGTCGCTTACGTATTCTAGTGAATAAGGGCCTTAGGCCCATGTGAAATAACCCAGACGGGTCCGGATCTTCCGGGCCCGTCATTTTTTTGTATAACCTTCACGGTGAACAGCACTATCCAGTGCAGGGAAACTGCCCCCTCACTTATTGAAGAAGGGGAAGAATCTCCCTTTCGAAGACGTCCTTCCTTATTATCCTATAATGGGGATGATAGAATGAATTGAATTCCCGGCTATGGTGAAGGATGAGATTTCCCGAAGACACGAGGGAATCTATCCCCGAGAGGTCTTCCTCCAATGCGGGAATCCCGGAGAAGTCTTCCCGTAGGACGGATTCGATCTCGGCCCACTTTCCTTTCCACTGCTCATCTGTCATATTCTTACCGGCGTTCGCGCTTTCGACAAAGGAGGAGAGAAGCTTTTCCGCCGAAACCAATGAATCCAGCACTACGGAAAGGTCAACGCGGATGAAGTTCCCGTTGTCCCCTACCGGGTAATACCTCTTTTCGGGTGCGGAATATAGCCCGTTCTGAAGATCTGACGCATAAGTGGAGAGCTCTGTCCGGAGATAATTCCTGGCATACTCCTCGTCAGGAATCATATGCTCGGGCCCGAGATTGTCCTGGCAGAAACTCTTGTATATGTCCTGGGCTCTGCTTTCGGGGAAAGCGGAGAGCTGCGAAGCGATGGACTCCCGGAGGAGATTCTTCCCGGGGCGGGAAGAGCACGAGAAAAGAAAAAGTGACATAAGTATAGCGGCGGCCGCCGCAGGGATAGTGAAAGATTTCATGGGGAAAACATTTGCCCAAATATAGAACTTTTTCCGTTCTCCGAGGGAGAGTTCTTCCCGATTCGGCAAAAGCGAGTATCTTTGCATTCCGGCACAAAAGAAAAAACGGATGACGGATTTTGCGGCAATAGATTTCGAGACGGCGAACGAGCAGCCATGCAGCGTATGCAGCGTGGGTGTCGTCATCGTGCGCGAAGGACAGATCGTCGATTCGTTCTACAGCCTCATCCACCCGGAACCGGAGTACTACCAGTGGTTCTGCATGAGGGTGCATGGGTTACGCCCCGCGGACACCGAGAACGCACCCCTTTTCCCGGAGGTCTGGAGCAAGATAGCCCCCAAGATTGAGGGACTTCCGCTTGTTGCCCACAACTCCCGTTTCGACGAAGGATGCCTCAAATCCGTATTCAGAGTCTACCGCATGGATTATCCCGACTACGTGTTCTACGATACGCTTAGGGCGTCGAGAAGATACTTCGGACGCACTCTGGCCCATCATGACCTGCATACGGTATCGGAGGCATGCGGATTCGAGCTGAAGAATCATCACCACGCTCTGGCCGATGCGGAAGCCTGCGCCCGCATAGCGATAAAGATACTCTGACAATCCACTCCCTACTATATTATTTCCAATCCCCGATCCCCATGGAAACAGTCATCAAACATTTCAGCGAACTGACTCTCAAGGAACTCTACGAAATCCTCCGCGCGAGGGAAAAAGTCTTCGTAGTGGAACAGAACTGCGCCTACCAGGAAATAGACGGTCAGGACGAAGACAGCGTCCACATCTTCATGCGTGAGGACGACGGTACTGTTCTCGCTTACCTCAGGGTCTTCCCCAAGGAGGGGGAAGAAGGTACCGTCCAGATAGGTAGGGTCATAACTGTCAGCCGCGGAACGGGTCTCGGAAGGAAGATCCTCCACGAAGGGGTGCAGTACGCCCTCAACGAGATGAAGGCCGAAAGCCTTTATCTGGAGGCCCAGAGATATGCGGCCGGATTCTACGCGAAGGAAGGATTCCGGATAAATTCCGAAGAATTCTCCGAAGACGGGATTCCGCACGTTGTGATGAGAAGACCCGCGGACCTTTCGAAGGATAATGCGGCGGAGGACATCCCGCCGGCACAGTTCCGTCCCATGAGACGGTTCAAGCAGGAAGTGTCACGGGAGGAATGCGAGAAGATTCTTTCAACGGCCCCCAGGGGCACTCTCGCCGTCCACGGTGACATGGGTTACCCCTATGCCCTTCCCGTGAACTTCATCTACCTCGACGGAAAAGTATACATCCACGGAGCCAAAGCCGGACACAAGCATGACGCCGTCAAAAGGAATCCGAAGGTTTCATTCTGCGTCCTGGACGAAGGCGTCAAGTACGAGGGAGAATGGTGGAACACCTTCGTCAGCGTCATCTGCTTCGGCACGGTGAAGATCGTCGAAGACGAATCCCTCAAAGACCGCACTCTCCGGGCCCTCGGGTTGAAATACTTCCCCGAAGATTATGACCTTGAGGACGACATGCTGAAAAACGGTCCGAGGGCCGACGTCCTTGAACTCTCGATAGAGCACATGACGGGAAAAAGAGTCCGTGAGAAATGATCCGCCCCTTTCCCTGGAGCCAAGCAGCGGCACAAATATCTCGACACATAACCGAAATAATGTACAGGATCAGACCATGATTCTGTACATTTTCTTTTCCGTCCGGTCGCAGTGAAAACTCCCCGGAAGCCCAGGCACGAAAGATGAAAAAAGTCAGATAGGACGATGATTTTCCGCCATATTTATTATTTTTGTATCCATAAAGACAATCAGACATTTAGCATCTCGAGATGACCATCATCAAAAAGTATACGGCCTTGTTTTCCGCCCTCTCCACGATTCTGGTCTCCATAGCCGGATGTACCTCCACTGAGAAAGCCTTCGAGAAGGAAATGGAGGAATTCCGCCAGAGGATCGGAAACGTCGGCATGGGAGTGGGGGTCGTCAAAGACGGACGTCTCATTTATACCCACTCTTTCGGATTGGCCGATGTGGAGAACGGCATTCCCGTCAAGGACAACACCCTCTTCAGGATAGCGTCCATCTCCAAATCCTTCAGCGCGACTTCCGTCATGCAGCTTGTAGAAAAGGGAAAGCTTTCCCTTTCGATGGACGTATCGGATCTCGCGGGATTCCCGATCAGGAACCCCAAGTTCCCCGACACCGTCATCACCCTTGAAATGCTGATGTCGCACACTTCGAGCATCAACGATTCGCAGGGGTATTTCTCCTTCGACGGAATAAACCCCGACCTCAATCCCGATTGGGAGAAATGCTACAACGACTATGAGCCCGGCAAGGGTTACGAGTATTGCAACCTCAACTACAATCTCATCGGTTCCTTCATCGAAAAGATTTCCGGAGAGAGGTTCGACCAGTACGTGGTTCACCACGTTCTTGAGCCCCTCGGCCTTTACGGAGGATACTGCGTCGACTCGCTCGACACTTCGCTTTTCGCCAAACTCTATTCCAACGACCCCGACAACGGAAGCGTCAACGGGGAGATGGTCGAAAGCAAGGAAGCGTATGCACCAAGAAGCGAAAGGATACGTGCCTACCGTACCGGCACCGACACACCCGTCTTCTCCCCCACCGGCGGGATGAAGATATCGGCCCCGGATCTTACGAAGTACATGATAATGCACATGAACTACGGCATCGGTGAGAACGGAGTACGTCTCATAAGTGAAGAATCCTCCCGCAGCATGCAGACCCCCCGCTCTTCGGACGAGAACTACGGACTTGCCCTATGGGTCGATGAAGGCGGATACATTCCCGGAGTGACTCTAACAGGACATACGGGAGGAGCCTACGGCCTCCGGAGCGCCATGTTCTTCGATCCGGAAAAGAAATACGGATTCGTGATGATCAGCAGCGGAGCATCCGATTCCGCATCGGAAGGAGACGGAGCGGTCATCGACGGATCCCTCAGAATAATGTACAGACATTTCATAAACAAATAGTTCAACACTAAAAGACTAAAACCATGGCATCAATCAGTGACATCATCCTCGGCCAGGTATCCAATGCCGCAGGAAACATCCAGATTCCTTCAAACGTAAAGGACTCCGTCCTCAACGGACTTTCTTCATCCATCCTCGGATCACTCACCCAGACCGCTACCAAAGCCGGTGGCGTAGGACTTCTGACGGATCTTTTCACAGGCAAGACGGCAGCCGCACAGAGCCCCGTCACAGCTCTTGCAGGAAGCCTTTTCAAGAACAACACCCTCTCGAAACTGAACCTCGGCAACCTCGCGGCACCCCTTATGGGAATCATCCCTACCGTGATGGGCAAGCTCGGAGGCCTTTTCAAGGATCAGGACGGTGACGGAGACGTCGACTTCAATGACATCATCCTCACCCTCAAGGGAGGCGGAAGCGGAAAGAACACCCTCGGAAAACTTGCCGCAGCAGGAGCCGCCGCAAGCATCCTCGGAGGTCTTTTCAAGAAGAAATAATCCCCAAAGGGACACTATTCGGATTCACTCCCGGACATTTTCACGTTCCGGGAGTGATTTTTTTACGTAAAGAATTCATCACAATCTTGTCCTTTGGAGAAATTTACGTATTTTTGGATACAACACTAAAGGATAACCAGTAAGATGACTAGACTCAACATCAAGGAAGAAGCCGCACGTTGCCTTATGTGCAACGACGCACCGTGCAGCGCCGCATGCAAAAAAGGCGATCCGGCAAGAGCCATAAGAGCCGTCCGCTTCGACAATGAGAAGGGCGCATCCAAATGGATCAAGGACTGCAGCGAAAAAGACCTCGAAGCAGCCGAGAAGGCGTGCATCCATTACGACAGGCCCATCCGCATCCGCGAAATCGTCTCTTCCCTTCCCGCACCTAAGGCCGAAGACACCAAGAAGAAGGACCTTCCTTCCCTTGGAATCACCTTCTGCGGCATACCCTGCGAAAATCCGTTTTTCCTCGCATCTTCCGCGGTATGCACCAACTACGAGATGGTAGCCGCGGCATTCGAGGCAGGTTGGGCCGGAGTCTACTACAAGACCATCTGCTTCGAGGAGATAAAGGAAGTGTCCCCCCGCTTCGATGCGGTCAAACGTGCTGACGGATCGTTCGCCGGATTCAGGAACATGGAACAGCTTTCTGAGAATCCCGTCGAAATGGACTTCGACATTCTGCGCAGGCTCAAGAAGAACTATCCCACCAAAATCATCGTAGCCTCCATCATGGGCGCCACCGAGGAAGAGTGGATCAATCTCGCCAAGATGGCCGAGGATGCCGGAGTCGACGCCATCGAACTCAACTTCTCCTGTCCCCAGATGAAATTCGCCGGCATGGGAAGCGACGTGGGTCAGAATCCTGAGCTGGTCGCCTACCACACGATCTTCGTAAAGAGAGCCGTAAATATTCCCGTCATAGCCAAGATGACCCCCAACGTCGGAACCATGACGATAGTCGCGACATCCGCCTTCCTGGCCGGAGCTGACGGAATCTCAGCCATAAACACCATAAAGTCGGTGACAATGGGTGGAGAAGTCTCCGGGAAGAAGGTCATCTCGGGATACTCAGGCGCCGCCGTGAAGCCCATTTCCCTCCGTTTCATTCTTGAGATAGCCATGAATCCCGTACTGAAAGATGTGCAGATCTCCGGTATCGGAGGAATATACACATGGAGGGATGCCGTTGATTATCTGACCCTCGGATGCCGCAATCTCCAGGTATGCACCGCCATAATGGAATACGGCCAAAGGATCATCGATGACCTCAAGGAGGGACTGCAGACCTATCTCGCCGAAAGGGGCGTCGAAAAGCTGGAAGACATTGTCGGAGAGGAGGTGAAGAATTTCTTGACTCCGGCAGGCCTTGACAGAAGCACCATGGTTTTCCCCACTATCGACAGGGACAAATGCATCGGCTGCGGAAGATGCTATATTTCGTGTACCGACGGAGGTCATCAGGCGATTTCGTTCGGTGAGGACAGGGCACCGAAGATCATCGGCACAAAGTGCGTAGGTTGCCACCTGTGCCGTCTGGTCTGCCCGACAGGAGCTATGGGAACAGCCAAACGCATCCCCAAAAAAGCCCAAGCATAATCTTCTGAAACACATATCACCAAAAAGCGGAGCTCAAGAAAAGGAGCTCCGCTTTTCAGTTTCTTATTCTTTTCAGAAGCTTCCTATCAGGAGATGAAATACCTTCTACGGATCTCTTCCCACTTCGGGGAGCACCTTTTTCATGGACTCCAGAATGGCCTGATACTGTTTGCTTTTATTAGTTCCCCGAAATTACTACTTGAGTAAAACAGCCAACAGGATGGCAAGCAAGAATGCCACCGTGATGATTCCGAAGAATATTCCCATACCCTTCATACCCGTCTTGGCATTCTCGGCGATCAGCTCGTCAGCCGCAGGGTCTTCATTTGGGTAGTGCTTGCGCTGCCACAAGGTGTAACCGCATCCTACAAGAGAAAGGACGAGCATAAAGATCCAAAGGACAATCCTCACAGTGTCAAGTTCCCCGTCTATACCTTCGGCAAAAGCCAAAACCAACTGCAGAAGAGCCATGACAGCATAGAAAGAGTAGAAGATGACCGTGTATTTCGCCCCTTTGGCGGTAATCGGCTGGTGTTTCATATGGATGTGAATTTTTAGACTCAGTCATTATCCTTTTGCCGCGACCATGGCGGCGATTACGGCGGAGGAGAATCCCCCGTCTTCAAGAGCCTTGACTCCCTTGATGGTAAGACCTCCGGGCGTACAGACTTTGAGGATTTCCTCTCCGGGATGGGAGTCCCCATCAAGAATGATCTTCGCCGCTCCGGCCATGGCCTGGGCAACGAGTTCCTTGGAGGCTTTGGGCGTGATTCCCATATACACTCCCGCCGTTACGGAAGCCTCAAGGAATTTGAGGGCATAGGCTATTCCGCAGGAAGAGAGTGCGGTTGCCGCAGCCATATCTTTCTCGGGGACGACGAGAACCCTGCCGAGTTGGGAGAAAAGGCCTTCCACAATGTCCACATGGCAACTTTCGGCATTGCGGTAGCACATCAGCGTCATGCTCTCCCCGACCGCCATTGCCGTATTGGGGATAACCCTGAATACCGGCAAACTTGGGAAAGGGACCATCGAAGAAAGGTCGTTGGTCGAGATGCCGGCCGCAAGGCTCACGAGGACCATATTGTCCCGTAAGGACGACTCGAGTTCCGCGAGCACGGTTTCCACAAGATACGGTTTCACGGCAAGGACCACCACGTCCGCACCTTTGACCGCTTCGCGGTTGGATAGAGTCGTACCTATTTCGGGATATTTCTCCTTGAGGGCAAGGAGCTTCCCTTCTGAACGGTTCGACACCATTATATCCGCAGGGGATACTTTTCCACCTCCGGCCAATCCTCCGGCCAGGGCTCCGCCCATATTGCCGGCACCTATTATCGCGATTCTCATTTCTGAAACTTTTTTCCTGTTTGTCTTTCTAGGGCCTTGTCTGCCCCTGACCTTCAATGAGCCACTTGTATGTGGTGAGCGCCTCAAGGCCCATGGGGCCGCGGGCATGCATCTTTTGGGTACTGATGCCGATCTCCGCACCGAGCCCGAACTCCCCTCCGTCACTGAATGAAGTGGGAGCGTTGACATAGACGCAGGCGGCGTCCACGTCACGCTGGAACTTCGCAGCGTTCTCCGCATCGGACGTTACGATACTTTCGCTGTGGCCTGATCCGAACTTCCCGATATGGGCTATCGCCTCATCGAAGGAATCAACGGTCTTTATCGACATCCTGTAGCCGAGGAACTCGGTTCCGAAGGACTCTTCGGTGGCCTTTTCCAGATAAGGATACTTCCCTTCCAAAGCGGCATAGCTTCTTTCGTCGGCACATATCGACACGTTCGAACTGGCCATTTCCCCGCAGATGTAGGGAAGGTCCGAAAGCCGTGAAGAGTGGATGATGAGGCAGTCAAGGGCATTGCATACGCTCACCCTTCTTGTCTTCGCGTTTCTGACTATTCTTTCACCCATTTCCCTATCTCCCGTTGAATCGAAATACGTATGGCACACTCCCGCACCGGTTTCGATGAGGGGAACGGTGGCGTTTTCCCGTGCGAAGGCGATGAGAGAAGAACTGCCCCTAGGGATAATGAGATCGACATATCCCCTCGCATGGAGAAGCTCCCCGCTCGAGGAGCGGTCCGAAGGAAGGAGATTGACGGTATCGGGATCTATTCCGGAGGAAGAAAGGCCGGCTTTTATGATATCCACCTCAACCCTGTTCGTGGAATCCGCCTCCTTTCCACCGCGGAGGATGCAGGCGTTTCCGCTTTTGAGGCACAGTGCCGCCACATCGAAAGTGACATTTGGTCTGGCTTCGTATATTATTCCGACGACTCCGAAGGGGAAGCTTACCCTCCGGATCTTGAGGCCGTTCGGTCTCACCGTATCCGAAAGTACCCTTCCCACGGGCGAAGGGAGGGCGGCGACCGCCCTGATTCCGTCAGCTATGCCCTGAAGCCTTGAATGATTGAGCGCCAACCGGTCGTATTTGGGATCTGTCGGGTCCATCCGGGAGAGGTCCTCGCGATTGGCCGAAAGGATCCTTTCTTCGTCTTCCATAAGCCGGTCCGCGATGTTCATCAGGGCCCGTGATATCGCTTTGTCGCCGCAGCGGAGCAGTGACCCCGAAGCGGACTTCGTCCTTTCAAAAAGATTCTTGTTCAGCATCTCTTCCATGGCTATTCCTCCTCTTTTACGGATTTGTCCACTTTCGAAGGTACGAACACCGTGCAGGGTACATAACCTCTCCTTTCGATGAGATCGGGGAGAATATTCTCCCTGTTTCCGCAGGCGACAACGACTTCCACTCCTTCTGAGGCGACTTTCCTGGCGACTCTCGTCTTGGAAACGATTCCCCCCCTTCCGTGGGAAGACTTGGTTGAACTGATATAGGCGTCCAGATTGTCTCCGGGAAGTATTGTCCTTATCGGAGATGATCCTTCCGACGAAGGGTCTCCGTCATAGACTCCGTCGACGTTAGTCAGGATGATAAGCGAATCACATCCCATCATAGTGGCTATGACTCCGGAGAGTTCATCATTGTCGGTGAACATCAGTTCCCCGAGCGAGACGGTATCGTTTTCGTTCACGATAGGGATGACGTTGTTACGGAGCATCACCCGCATGCAGTTGCGCTGATTGTTGTACAGTTCGGGAGTGGAGAATGACTCCTTCATTGTGAGGACCTGCCCCACGACTATGCCATGGTCCCTGAAAAGGTCACAATACCGCCCCATCAGTTTCGCCTGGCCGATCGCGGAGAAGAGTTGCCTTGAATCCACTTCGGAAAGATCACCCTCAGGATTGATCATGCTCCTTCCTGAAGCCACAGCTCCGGAAGAAACGAGAATGATTTCGATGCCTTTGGACCTAAGATACGCGATCTGGTCCACAAGAGCTGACATCCTCGTGACGTTCAGATTCCCGTCGGAACGTGTAAGGATGTTGCTGCCCACTTTGACGGTGAGCCGTTTCGGAAGAGTATTTCCCATATCTCTAGTTCGTTTGTCGCAAAGATACATTTTCCACGCAAAGGAGTCAAGAATACTCGGTGAAATCTTATGATCCGCCACTGATCCGACGGGAGCAAATCACTGTAAGGTTGTTTGATATCGGTTGGATATTCGCTAATTTTGCAGTGAAAAAATCAAACATTATCAAAAATGAACTTCATTTTCATTTCCCCTAATTTTCCTCACACTTACTGGAACTTCTGTGACCGTCTCCAGAAGAGGGGTGTCAATGTTCTCGCGATCGGGGACGCACCCTACGAAAGCCTCTCCCATGAACTCAAAGCCTCCGTCAAGGAATACTACCGGGTCTCCGACATGGAGAACTACGACCAGATGTACAGGGCAGTCGCTTACTATGCCCACCATTACGGACGTATCGACTTTCTTGAATCCAACAACGAGTACTGGCTCGAGCAGGACGCGAGGCTGAGAACCGACTTCAACATACGCACCGGTGTGGGAGAAGACGGAATCTGGGCTTTCAAGAGCAAAGCCGAGATGAAGAAATACTACGCCGAAGGCGGTATTCCCACCGCAAGGCAGCACAAGGTCTGGGATTTCGACGGAGCGAAAGAATTCATCTCCATGGTCGGATACCCCGTCATCGTAAAGCCCGAAGTCGGCGTCGGAGCCGAAGCGACATACAAGCTTGAAAGCGAAGAGGATCTCAGGAACTTCTTCACCACCAAACCCGATGTCCCTTACGTCATGGAGGAATTCATCTTCGGTGACATCTATTCATACGACGCCATAGTGGACAGTGACGGAAATCCCCTCTTCGAGTCTTCCGCACACTTCCCCCCTTCGGTGATGGATATCGTGAACAAGCAGCTCGACATGGTCTATTATGTCCTTCCGGATGTTCCCGAGCAGCTCCGCAAAAGGGGAAGGGCCACGGTGAAAGCCTTCGGAGTGAAGAGCAGGTTCGTCCATTTCGAGTTCTTCCGCCTCCAGAAAGCCAAGAAGGGACTCGGCAAGAAGGGTGATTTCATAGGACTCGAGGTCAACATGAGACCCGCCGGAGGCTATACCCCAGACATGATGGACTACGCCCACTCCACAGACGTATATTCCATATGGGCCGACATGGTGACCGCCGACACGAGGCTTCTGCCAGAGAGCGGCGATGACCACTTCTGCCTCTACTACGGAAGAAGGGATTCTACCTCCTATGTCCACTCCCATGAAGAAATCCTCTCCCGCTATTCTCCCGTCATGGCGATGTGCGAAAGGATTCCCGATGTGCTCTCACCCGACATGGGAAACCAGATGTACACCCTCCACGCGAGAGATGAGCAGCAGTTGGAGGAGATGATCTCCTTCATCGGCGAAAAGAAGTAGGCGGACTATGGAAAAGGTTTTCGACCCGATAAGGAAAAAGGAAGTTCCGCTGACGCCCGAAGAGAGGGTGCGCCAGTGGTTCATCCGTATCCTGCTGGACCAGGCCAAAGTGCCCCAGATGATGATGAGGATCGAAGCCGGCATGAAGTTCGGTCAGGAGATCGGATCCGTAGGGGGAACTTCCAGAAAGACCTACCGGGCCGACATCCTTGTCTATGACCGGTCGCTGAAGCCCCTTCTGGTGGTAGAATGCAAGAGGGAAGATGTTCCCATTACGGAAGAAGTCCTTCTCCAGGCCCTCCGCTACAACTCCGTGCTCGGAGTAAGGTTCCTTGTCCTCACCAACGGCCAGAGGACCGTCATCTGCTCGCTCGGCAAGGACGGGGCCACCTATCTCCAGGCACTTCCTTCGTGGGAAGAGATGATTTCTTCTCCGGTATAGCCCCTCCTTTGTCCCCTCAGAATCCATTCTTTGCTTTTTGGTGTCAAAAGCCTTAACTTTGTTCATTCAAACCCAAAGAAGGATATGGACCCCGTGAACAGGACTGCGGAATACGATTTCACCATTGTCGTACCGGTATACAACGAAGAAGGAAACATCCAAAGACTCGCTGAAGCGTTCGGGAGTTATCTCCCCGTATGCCCCAGGAAGGCGTGCGTTCTTTTCGTGAACGACGGTTCGAAGGATTCCTCCCTCGAAGGGATACGCCGCATCTGCTCGGAGAATCCCGATTTCCTGTACATAAGCTTCACAAGGAACAGGGGCCTCACGGCCGCAATGAAGGCCGGATTCGACTACGTCCAGTCCCCTCTCGTGGGGTATATCGACGCGGATCTGCAGACCACCCCTGAAGACTACAATCTTCTCCTTGAGGAGATCGACTCCTACAGCATGGTCATTGGAATAAGGGCCAACAGGAAGGATTCCTTCTTCAAGAACCTCCAGTCCAAGATAGCGAACGGATGGAGAAGGATGATGACCGGTGACGGAGCCGTCGATACGGGATGCCCCCTGAAGGTCCTTCATACGGATGTGGCGAAGAAGCTTCCGCTCTTCAAGGGACTCCACCGTTTTCTGCCCGCCCTCGTCCTTCTTCAGGAAGGCGGCACCTACAAGCAGGTTCCCGTAAGGCATTTCCCGAGAACGGCAGGACAGTCGAAATTCCACCTCTGGAACAGGCTCTGGGGTCCGTTCATGGACTGCTTCGCCTACAGGTGGATGAAGAAACGTTATCTCAACTATACCGTCGGCGAGAACAACGTCACACCATCAGAATAGTGTCCCACCAATAGCTCCACAGCGCCTTCATGTCACAGATTCCCTCCTGGATAATATTTTCCATCGGCTTCGCGGCCCAGTTCTTCTTCACCGCGAGGACGGCTTTCCAGTGGTTCAAGTCCGAAAAGGAGAAAAAAGTCGTTTCCCCTTCGGCATATTGGGTGCTGAGTGTCATCGGGGCATACCTGATGTTCATATACGGAGTTCTGAGAGACGACTTCTCCATCATCCTTGGGCAGCTGATTTCCTATACGGTATACCTTTGGAACCTCAACGCCAAGGGCGTATGGCAGAAGCTCCACTTCATCGTGAAGGCCCTTCTCATAGCGACGCCATTCGTTGCGATAGGTCTTCTTCTGGGCGATGCCCAGAGGTGGGTACAGACCTTCTTCCGCAATGAAGGCATACCGCTTTGGCTCGTCATCTTCGGTTCCGCGGGACAGGTGATCTTCACCCTCAGGTTCGTTTACCAGTGGGCGTATTCCAAGATGCACGGGACATCCTCGCTCCCGCTCGGTTTCTGGATAATCAGCCTCATCGGATCCGCCACGATCATCTCCTACGGTATCATCCGCAAGGATCCAGTCCTCATCCTCGGCCAGGCCTTCGGGTTCGTGGCATATGTACGCAACATAATAATCGCCCTCCGCCGTGGTGTCCAGGAGGATGCGATAGAATCTTCCGAGAAGTGAACAACCAGCCCAAAAGCAAAGAAGGCCTGATGGCCACCCTACGGGAGAGCTTCAACGCCCATCCCCTTTTCTTCGTATTCTTCTTCACCACATTGTGCCTTTTCCCGGTCCTGATGATGAAGGACTGGTCGCCGAGCAATGAGCTCCGATACATCGGTATAGCGGATGAGGCCCTTCGTGACGGCCACGTCTTCGCCTTCTACACCCACGGAGTCGCATATGCGGACAAGCCGCCGCTTTACCTTTGGCTCATCATGCTCTCGAAACTGATCTTCGGAAAGCATGTCCCGTTCGTCCTGTATATGTTCTCATACATCCCCGCCCTCGTCATAGTATGGGTGATGGACAAGTGGATACGCCTCAAGAACCCTGCTGAAAGGGCTGTCCTCGCCATAATGTGCCTCACTATGGTGATGTACCTCGGAATGGGCGTAGTCCTCAGGATGGACATGCTCATGTGCATGTTCATAGTCCTTGCGATGTACACCTTCTACAGGATGTACGAAGGTGAGGGGAACATCCGCTCACAGAGGATCATGCTCCCGATATGGATTTTCCTGGCGCTTTTCACGAAAGGTCCCGTCGGTATCCTTGTACCGCCGATCGCGATACTCACTTTCCTCGCCTTCAAGGGTAAGATCAAGGAAACCGGGAAGTATCTCGGTTGGAGGACCTGGGCGATAATCGCCTTCCTTTTCGGACTCTGGGTCCTCGCCGCATATCTTGAGGGAGGCAAAGAGTACATAAACAACCTCCTTTTCCACCAGACCGTGGACAGGGCGGTGAACGCCTTTCACCACAAGAAACCCCTCTGGTACTACGTTCCGGCTCTGTTCTACACTACGGCCCCCTACTGTCTCCTGCTTGTCGGATGCGTCGCTGCGGCCGTTTCCCTGAAATGGAAACGAAGGAAAGCCGGAAAGACCGGGTCCTCCCCCTATGAGGATGCGATCACCCTTTTCCTCTCGGTGATCATCCCCACGTTCCTCATGCTTTCGGCCTTCAGCTCGAAGCTCTCCATCTACCTCGCGCCGATTTTCCCGTTCATGGTATGGCTCTTCCCCATGGTCCTGGAGAAGACGGGCTGGAAAAAATGGATGGGCTGGTCGCTTGGCATCCCTGCGGGAATACTTGCACTGGTGGGAGTCGCCGCTTTCATCGTGAAGGCTTTCTTCTCCGGAAATCCCACCATATCGGAACTTCTGTCGCAGTACAGTTTCGCTTACTCCCCTCTTCTGTGGTTCGCCATCGGGATCATAACCGCAGGCAATATCCTCGCGATCGTGTTCCTCGCAAAGGGAAAGCCCTGGAGTTTCGCCGCGTTCATGATGGCATCTTCACTTCTTCTTGGCATCTACTCCGCGTCAGGTCTCATGCCGAGGCTGAATGACTACATGGGATACAAGAACCTCTGTGCGGAGATCCCCGAGGGTACAAGAGTCGTCACCCTCAATGTCCACAGACCTGACAATATGGATGTCTACCTCGGACGGGGAATCACCGATTACGGCAAGGACGCCGATGCCTTCCTTTCGGGCGAAATGGACGGGAATTTTTCCAAGAACGGTCCCATGACCCTTGTCGTGAAGACCAGCAAGATAAAGGGCAATCCCGCCCTTGAGTCCCTGGAAAGCCTGTGTTCCCTCGCCTACGTCGGAGAATACTGCATAATGAAAGTATCCCCCGCACCTTCATCCGCTGAAAGTCCGGAGGAGTCTTCTGAGGCGCTCCCTGAATAACGGGAGACTATTTCACGGGAAAATCTACCCACGATCCCCCTTCCCCGCCATAAAGGGTTATCTCCGATTTGACATAGTCGGAGGCCACTGCCTTGTACTGGTTCGGAAGGAAAGTCTGGGGATTCATGGCGATGAGGGGGAAGAGGCTGCTCTGCACCTGCACCATCACCCTGTGCCCTTGAAGGAAAACGTGCGCGATGTCGTTGAGGTCAATGTCCAGTTCCATCTTCTGGCCAGGTACAGCAGGAATGCCTTTCCGGATGCCGTTTCTGTAGCGTACCGGAAGAACGCCCTGGCGGACGAGCATCTGATATCCGTCGGGACGGACGTCAATCACCTTGAATATCACGTCAGCGTCAGTCGAGGAAATCGACAGCGAGAAATGCGCCTTCACCTGTCCGTAGACCGCAAGCGGCTCCGAAAGCTTCTCTCCGACGAAGGAAAGCACATCGGTACGCCTTGAAGCGAACTTCTGGTTCCCCGCCTGGGCGTCACGGCTGAACTTCGTCGTAGTCTCGGAACAGTATGGGACCGGATGGAGAGGATCGGAGACGTAGCTGAATGAAGATACCTTTTCCGAAGGGACTGCCGAGAGGACTTCATCATCGGAAGGATAGAATCTCACCTTGGACGAGAAGAAGGGCCATGAAGGGAGTTTCTCCCAGTCTTCGGAGGTGACCACATGGTTCTCCATCTCCTTCTGGGAAGTTTCTCCGGAAGGAAGGATCATGGCGGTGTAATCCGGTTTCTCACCCTTGTCTTCGAGATAGTGGGCGAAGAAAGGATACTCTATTTCCTCGAGGAAATACTGCGAGGTACCTTTTCCGAAATAAGCCTCCGACAGATGGTCGTAGTCAAGATTCTTCCAGCCGCCGTGATACCACGGGCCGCTGACAAGATAAGAAGGGCATTCGGGAGAGAGTTCCCTCACTTTCCTGAATGTCTCGAAAGCGCCATAGCAGTCCTCGGCATCGAACCACCCTCCGACAACGAGCATCGGAACGTTGATGCCCTTAAGGTGGGAAGTGGGGTTACGCTCTTCCCAGAAAGAGTCGTAATCGGGATGAAGGGTGAGTTCCTTGAGGAAAGGAAGACGGTCCACTATCGGAGAAAGCAGATCCCCCAGGGGTTCCCTTTCCAGGAAATAGTCATAAATGTCCCCTTCCATTTCGACGAGGGAAGGATTCCAGCGGATCGTGGGGGACTTTCTCTCCCTCATGAATGAAGCCGCGAACGAGTACATCGAATTCTGGAACGCGCCGTTGAGGTGGGCGTCATCCCCTATCCACCAGTCGGTGACAGGCGCCTGCGGAGAAACCGCCTTCACGGCAGGATGACCGGAAAGGACCGCCAGCGTGGCGTAGAATCCCGGATATGATATCCCCTTTACTCCGATTGAACCGTTGGTGTCCAGATTGGAAACGAGGAACTCGGCGGTATCGAAGGTGTCGCTCGCTTCATCGATCTGACCGTCCGCCTTGTCAGCGATATAAGGTCTCACGTTCACGAATTCCCCCTCACTGAGATAGGTTCCCCTCACATTCTGCATGACTATGTAGTATCCGCTGCGTGCGAACATGTAGAGGTTCTTCTTCAGCTGATCCGAGAATGTCTTGCCGTACGGATTGAAAGGATACGGGCTCCGGAGCAATATGACCGGGTGAGGTCCTTTGGACTTGGGCTCATAGATCGCCGTATAAAGGGACACCCCGTCCCTCATCGGGACCATGACTTCATGTTTGGAATAATTGAGGGAAAGCCATTTGGGTCCTACCCTGTAACCCGTATATCTTCTTGAAGGAATTGCCATGTGTTATCAACCGGTGTGAATTGTCCGCTAAGATACGGAATTTTGCCGAGCCGGAGAAAAGAAGGACAATGAGAATGCCCCGGATGGAAGAAAAGGGAGTTGCTTCGAAGAACGATAAAGCCTATCTTTACGGAAACAATCCGATTAACATGAAAGAATACATCTACACCCTTGAAATGGAAACGAGGGATTACGAGTGCGATATCCAAGGAATAGTCAATAACGCCAACTACCAGCACTACCTTGAGGTGACACGTCACAAATGGATCCAGTCGGAGGGATTCTCATTCGCCGAGTGGCACAACCAGGGAATTGACGTTGTGGTAAGGGAAATCAACATCAAATACAAGCATTCCCTCAAAGGAGGGGAAGAATTCCTTTCCTGCCTCAATGTGAGTAGAGACGGGGCGAGATTCATTTTCCATCAGGATATCTACAGGAAGAGAGACATGGTTCTTTGCATCGAGGCCAGAGTCGAAACGGTGTCCATAGTGAACGGAAGGCTCTCAAGAGGTGACGAAGTCGGTTCACTTCTCGCGAAATACATCTAGCAAAAATCCACCTTGACAAATACAGATCCCTACAAAAAGTAGGGAGACGTATAAATACAAAACATCCCGACTGGATTTCTCCAATCGGGATGTCGAAGAACGGCAGCTACCTACTCTCCCACCTGGTGTGGCAGTACCATCGGCGATGGTGAGCTTAACTTCTCTGTTCGGAATGGGAAGAGGTGGTTCC
>JAFUFP010000066.1 GCA_017469845.1 Bacteroidales bacterium
AAAAATCTCCGTAAAATCTCCGTAACTTTGTCTTTGCCCTCAAAAATGAAGATACACCCTCTACCTTTCAGCGGGTCTCCGTCCCGGTATAGGTTATTACGGGGATGAACTCACTGTCGACATAATGACCCGATACCTCGGCTTGGCGAAATTCTCCTCCGACCTTTCCCTTTCGGACGGCAGATGGGGCTTCTACGTTGAGGCGATTCCTCTTCTCAGTCCGTCGGTAGCGAATGTTACGGCTCAGCTTTCGTGGAGACTTCCGTTCGGAAGGATCAGCCCTTATTTATTCCTCCAGTACCACTACGGATATGATGAGGCTCTCCGTGACTGCATGACGGTGGGCGGGCCTTCCATAAGGGATGACGGCACCGTTCCCTATGACAGGGCGGATCCCGCTATGCCGAGGTCGATGCTCCGCTTCGGGATAATGCTCAAATAGAGGTCGGAGCCTTCCCTTTTGGACAATGTACGGTAAAAGAAATAGGGAATATCACGTGCTTCACATGATATTCCCGATTGCTCCGTTCTCCGAAGATGAGTGCGGCTTCCGGCCAAGCGGCAGTACTCAAGTGGAGGTGATTTCCCGGAAAATTATCCCGTTTCTCCGGTATATGAGAAAAGAAAGGGGACGGTATTCCTGAATTCCGCAGTCTGTGCATATTTGTTCAGTAGCTGTAGCCCTTTTTCGGATTATTATATTTATCTTGTAGGCAAATCTCTCACCATTATGAAAAAGACTGTTCTGCTTCTTGTCGTCGCCCTTCTTTCAGCGGCATTGTTCACTTCTTGCAAGAATACTCTTCCGTCAAGATTCGAATCCTTCGTTTCTTCGGTCGAGAATCACTCTGCGTCCTATTCTCCTGAAGATTGGACGAAGGCCAACGACCGCTTCAATAAACTCTTTCAGGAATACAAGGATAACCGGAGTTCGCTGAATTCCGAGCAGAAGAGGCGGATAAATTCTGCCATAGTGCGGTATTCCAAGGAAGTCGCCAAGTCCGGAATCCGTGACGTCAAGAGTGCCCTTGAAGATATCCTTGAGCAGCTTCCTTCGCTTATCGATGAGGCGAAATCATTCCTCAAGGAACTGGGTACAGAACTGGGGATAACTCTGTCTGAATAGGGGAGTCCCGCTGTTTGTTTACCCCGGGGTCGTTTTTACGTCTATTGTGTACGTCTGAAGTGATTGTATTTGTACCATATGAAATTGATCAGTTTCGTTCCACTTTTCGCAGCGGCGGCGTTGTCGTTCCCCTCGTCCATTCCTGAGGAAGAATCCTCCTCGGGAATTCCGCTGTCGCTTGAGGGCATCGCTCCATCCGTGGAATCCGTCCGTGAAGTCTTTTCCTCCGGTCCTTCGCAGGGATTACCTTCCAATGCGTCGGCTCCCGAGATTGTCGTCACTCTGGATGACGAAGATTACGACAATGTCTCAAGTCTTGATATCCGTTCCCACGTAAGGAGCGATTCGGGCAATCTTCTGGATATCGTCTCATATTCGTCGTACTCGAGGGATTTCTACTCGGGAAGTTCTTTTTCCGTCCCCGTAATGCCCGAACCATGGGATTACACCGAGCTTCTCTTCCCGAAACTCAATCTGTACATCGTCAACAATTCCAGCAGGACGGTAAACGTGTCGTCGCTGGAGTTCGTCGTTTCCGGCAGTGTGGCTGACAAGCGTCCGTATTTCAATATCGCCACCACTTCGGGAGAATACTGCAATGAGATGTCGATAGCGAATCTCGGTTATTCCAGCGAATCCCATCTGGAACTTTCGTACCGCATCCTGAAAAAGGGGGAATCTTT
This sequence comes from Bacteroidales bacterium, assembly GCA_017469845.1. GTDB lineage: Bacteria > Bacteroidota > Bacteroidia > Bacteroidales > UBA932 > Cryptobacteroides. The sequence continues at coordinate 1,810 of JAFUFP010000066.1, forward strand.
CGACGGCCGGTATACCGGAAAAAGGGTTCTGCCTTCTTCCGGAGGAAGCATAGATTTCTTTGATGACCTTGTTGCCCTCGGGTACAACTACAAGGCGATGAAGGCCAGCAATCCCGGCGGAGTTGACGAGTGGTATTCCACCGAAGGGGGAAAGAGAACTCTTCACAGAAATGTCACCCTATGGGATCTGAGCGAAGAGCAGATCCGGAGACTTTTCTCTCCTTTTTCGGTAGAGAAGACGGTGGAGGGGAGCGGCAGCTATGCGGATACATATTTCACCGTCTATGCGCCCATATACTGTGAACTCCGCTGTCCCGGCAGCGGAAAGACTTTCCGTTTCCACGGAAAGCTGTGCTTGGGCTCCATGTCTGAATACGGAGCGGAAATGGATGAAGACGATTCTTTTGACGTTCAACTTCGTGACAGCTACCAAAGTTATACGGTAAAGTATCCCTATAATGCTACCGTCGTTCCCGGAGGAAGTGTCAAGGTAGGCCTTACTGTGAAGTGCGGCAGGTCCTCGACCCACAAGTTCTACATCAGGGCAAATAACGAGAGCGGTGTGACGCTCAGAAGCCGTGACATCTCCTTGCAGATTCTCAATCCCCGCAATTCCTCTCCGAAAAAGGGATGGTTCTTCTAGAAGATTGATTACTTTTGTCCGTTGTCACTTTCAGAAGAGGTAAGCATTTTCCGCATGAAAAAAGGAACCGACATTTTCATAAGCTATCGACGTCAAGGTGGCAGGGAGGTCGCCAGGAACCTCAATGACCGCCTTACGATGAAGGGCTATTCCGTTTTCTTCGACTACGAGTCCATCCGTGACGGAGTCTTCAACTCCCAGATCTTCGATGCGATCCGTCAGGCAGATGACGTCATTTTCATCCTTTCGAAATCTTCGCTGGACCGTTGCTCTTCTCCAGATGACTGGGTCAGGACTGAACTTGAATTCGCCCTCAAGGAGCACAAGCACATCATCCTGGCTTGCCCGGACGAGCCTTTCTCCGGTTTCCCGTCCGATCTCCCGGAATCCCTCAAGCCCCTTACTTTTCTGCAGATCCATTTCCTGAATCAGCGGTACTACGATGCCTCCATGAAGGAAATCGAGTCGTCTCTTCATAGCCGGCTCCGTCCCCGGTGGCCGATTTTCTTTTCCATCGGTCCCGCTGTGATCCTTGCGGCTCTTTTTCTGTTTCTTTTCCTGCCGAAAAAAGGTGGGGGAGCACCTTCCGACATCGTGAAGGTACAGTGCTTCCTTGCCAAGTATCAGGAACTGTCCCGTTTCGAAGGGATCTCCTTTTCCGAAAAGGAGATGGAGGCCTTCCATTATGAAGACACTCTCGACGGAGTGAAATACTCCGTCTATCCTCTTTCGCACCGTTATTACCTTAGGCCCAGTTATCACATTGAGCCCCTTGACCCTGTTGAAGCGGAAAGACCATTATCGCACCCTCCGTTCTTCACCCTCAGGATCATCAATAACGGAAACAAGACCATCGTCATCAATGATGCCGTTGTAGAGGTCAGGAACTTCACTGCAAACGATACTCAGCCTGTACATATCAGCTGCCGGGATGACGGGTACGCGATTCACGGAATCGGCGGCTCCTCTTGCCGGATTGAGTATGAAATAGTCGATGAGAGAACACATCGTGTTGTCACTAGGAAAGAAGAAACGCTCTCTCCGGGTGACGGATACTTCGTTTTCCGTCCGGAAGTTTCGCCCTCCGAAGGAAGAGCGGTTGTAGGGTACATTTTCACCGATGAAAACAGAGTTCCCTTTGTGATATCTTCATCCCGGGAAGTCATAGATAACGGCGGACATGAGTTCGGACTGCCGTCCGTCACAGTTTCCGGAAAAGGCGGAGAAAAGGAACTGTCGTTCTCTTCCTTCCCGGACAGGAACCTTGTCGCCGGAGAAACCGATGACCGTTTCCGCTTCAGTGTCCTTTCCGATCGCAACGGCTCTTTCGAAATGAGGGTCATAGTGAAGACTGTAGACAAACAGAAGTTCTCATCGGACTGGGTGGAGGTCTCGGTATTCTCAGAAGAATACTTGTAGGGACGTGTCATCGGCCATATGGAAAGAAGTTACCGCTCAGGGATGCTGGGTTTTTCACTGAGAGTGATGAGTTCAGGATGGAACCTTGTATGACAGGAACAGGAACTGATACTGAACCGTTTAATTGGCATACAAACACCTTGGTCAGATTGATAAGGCGAATGACTGTTTCCGCCTCTCTTCCGAGAAATGGAAAGCACTTGGAAACGACAAGCAACCCGAAATCAGTTTATCCGATATGGCCAGGAAGTAAATTTTGTAATCATTTTGAATCATGAAGATAACGGATTTGAGGCGCAAATTTGAGAAGACCCTCTATGAGGGCATGGGAAAACAGCTTATGTGGCTCGTTGCCCTTATTTTGATTGTCCTCGCTCTTTTCTGGGGAATTGTTTCCTTCGTTTTCAAAGACGGGCTGATTTCTTGGCAGGATCTTCTCTCTCTGTTTCTGGATCCCGGCTCTTTCGGAGGAACCCAGTCGCACGACATTTTCCGCCTGATTTCGGTTCTTTTGGGAATGCTCCTTTTCTCGGCGCTGCTGATTTCCATGGTGACGAACATCTTCGAGAATGTTGCGGATTCTGTCCGCTCCGGAAGGGCGGTTTATTCCCATAAGGGGCATGTCCTCATTTTCGGCAGCGGAAATATGCTCTTTTCGATGCTGAATGCTCTTCTGGCTGAAGATTCACCCTATCCGGATGAGGATATAGTCGTCGTGACCAGTTCCGATGTCGAATCCCTTCGGAAAAGCATTTTCAGCCTTCCGTTCATTGATTCGGAAAAGGAGAAGTCCCTTAGGAGAAGACTTTCCGTCTACTTCGGGGAGAGGGACAATACTTTGGTTCTCGAGAAAAAGAACAATTCAAAGAACGCGAAAGTCATCTATATCCTAGGAGAAGACGAGGAGAACGGCGATGCCGTGAGCATCCGTTGCTGCCGTAAACTGAAGTCCATCTGTTCCGGAGTGGGATTTCCCGTCATGTGCTATCTGGTCCTTAAGGATCCTTTGTCAATGGAGGTCTATAAGTATGTAGTCGATTCGGAGACGGCTGCTGAATCTGACCTTCAGGTCGATGTCGTCGATGCCTATTCATATGTGGCGGAGCAGGTCCTTGTGGGTGAAAACGAAGGAAAGAGTGGAGAAAAGTATCCATGCATCGACTACCGTGAAATCGTGACAGGGGAGAGCGGCTTCGAAGTTATAGGTGGCATCCGGGCGGAGGATGACAAGGTTGTCCACCTCGTTATTGCGGGAATGGGCAATATGGCGAGGGCCATGGCTTTGACCGCGGCCCACAATTGCCATTTCCCGAATTTTGACGGAGGTAAGAGAAGGACCGTCATTTCATTCGTGGATGAAGATATGAAGGGAAAGATGGACAAGTTCCTGTCGACTTATGCCGACCTTTTCCGCTTGTCGCATTATGCTTATGTCAGTTTCGATGAAGAAGGACTGCCGGTAAGGAAAGAATTCAGTCCCGATGGGGCGTATGGGGATTTCCTGGATGTTGAGTGGGAGTTCATTGATTCTTCTTTCATTGCTCCATCGGTAGGAAAGGTCATCGATGGTTTGGTCAATGACTCCAGAAGGTCTCTTTCTGTTGTCATAAGTACTGATGACCAGAACGAAAACATCGATATGGCCCTGCATCTTCCCGATTCCGTTTACAGGAAAGGTATACCGGTGTTTGTATATCAGCCTTCGTATGCTGATGTCCTGAAGATAGCGAAGCTTACGTCTCATTTCGGCAACCTTCACCTTTTCGGAATGTCTTCCGATGTTCAGGATGATCCGTTGTTCCTTTCCAGGGCAACAAGGGGCCAGAGGGTCAATTTCATCTACAATCAGGCTTACGGTGAAGTCAAGTACAAGGATGAGGTCACCGCTTGGTTCACAATTCCCGAGGCTCACAAGATGTCAAGCATCTATTCCGCAAACGGTATGAAGTTCAAGCAAAGGAGCTTCTCTCTGGACAGCGAAAGCGCCCTCGAGGCGATGACTGAGAAAGATCGGGAATCCATCTACGAGGTAGAACATCGCAGGTGGATGATGTCCGTCATCCTTCTCGGTTATGCTCCCGTAGAAGAGGAAAAACGCAAGGCTTGGAAACAAAGACGTCTAAGTGAAAGTACGGCCAAAGATGCCAAGGCTGAATACAAGAAGCTGAAGAAGAATTTCATACACCTCGATATTGAGCCTTATGATGAACTGATTCCTTCGGAGAAGGAGAAGGACAAGATCATAATCGATCAGCTCTTTTATATTCTGTACGGCAAGCCGAGGAGGGTATGATCTGATGTTTATCAGTTTGTCTCGTTCGGTATAAGAAGCCATTACGATACTGATATCAATTCCATAATAGGTGGATACAAGTTTCCTCTTCCCTAATTGCACTTTTCACTTGGATTCCGTATTTTTGTAAATCAACGTTTCCGAATTATGAGAAGATCACTTGTCATCCTATGCTTGATGCTACTCGGTGCCGCTCTTGTCGTTTCGTGCACTTCGACCCTTTCAAGGAGATTCGACTCTTTCGTTTCTTCCGTGGAGAAGCACTGTGAATCCTATTCTCCGGATGACTGGACAAAGGCCAATGAGAAGTTCAGCAAGCTCTTCTCCGAATATAAGGATAACAGGAGCGAATTGAATTCAGAAGACAAGAAGGCGATCAATTCCGCTATTCTACGTTACGCCAAAGCCGCAGCAAAATCCGGACTCTCCGAGGTTAAATCATACGTGGACGAACTTCTAATTCAGATTCCGACCATAATCGAAGACGCCAAGACCCTTCTAAAGGATCTGGGCGTCTCGCTATAATATTTCTGTTGTACAGTAGTATATATAGACAACGCTTATCGATGAAACATCATATGAAACGTCTTTCCACTATTCTGTCATCCCTCGTCCTTGCGGGAACAATGGCTTTTCCTGCGGGAGCTTCTCTTCCGGCGGTACCTTCGCAGGCTACAGCCTCCCAGCAGGATGACGAAGCCTTCAAGAAGGAACGCCGAATTTTCCTTTGGGATGTCACCATCTCGATGGTCGGCGCGACCGCAAGTGAGGGAGCGGGTATCGTCAAGGGTTCCAAACGCTCGAATCCCGATTTCGACTACGCAAAGTCCAATTTCCCGAACTACAACAAGAGCAAGGACATCTTCGATGAGACCCGCGACAAGCTCATCAAGATGATCATGCAGATCCAGAATGAGTCGACCGAAATCATCATTCTCCCTTTCCGCAACGGAATAGTGGGGGAATACAAGGCGGTCGCCACGGCTGACGGCAAGAATCAGGTTTGCGACTATATACGCTCATGGAATGACCTCAAGGCCGGAGGAACCCACACGGCAACAAGCCTCAGCAATGCCGTCGACAAGTATTTCACCCCCGACAGGATCAACCGTCTTTTCCTTCTCACCGACGGAGAACCTTCGGACAACGAAGGGTCCAGACTCCTTTCATATCTTCGGAATTGGAAAGGCGTAAAGGAAACAAGGGGAAGCAGTTCCTACCTCGTGTATGTGATGCTTACCGACGAAGCTTACAATGATGAAATCGTCGAAATCGGCGAAAACAGCGGCGGAGACATTACCGTCACCAGGGATTTCAAGGAACCCGTATGGATAACGATTGGACATGACTCTTCAGTGCATGTGAGGGATTTTCTGGAAGGCAAAGTTTCCAGCAACGGTAAGGGCACTTTCGAAGTACCTTTCACCTTCATTGCCGGAAACGCTCTTCCCGCGAACAGTGTCTTCCATTTCAGCGTGGAGGAGAACGAATTCATCTCCATAGATCCTTCTGCCGCGGTCAAGGCTTCCGACGGAAAGCTTTCAGTTCCGTTCTCGCTCAAGAAGTCTTCCGTCGAGGAATACCTTTCTTCCATGCCGGCGGATGGTGAAGTGGTTGTCCGTGCCTTATGCACTAAGGATCCTTCTTCCGACAAGAACCTTTCCCTCACCGGAAGCAATGCCGTGAACGTTTCCCTTGTCATCAAGGCTCAGCCGAGAGCAACCATCAGTTGGTCAGTAAAATAAAGGAGGTCCGTCATGAAAAGAACACTTGTAATAATTCTTGCCGCCTTTGCGGCCCTTTTCTCCTCCTGCACCAAGGAAATCACCGTTGACAGCGGAGCGAATTTCGAGACGAAGTCTTTTGACGACTTCCTTTGGAAAAAGCACGACCCTGTAAGCATCAACGCCACAATCGACACTAAATTCGATGAGTGTGAGGGTATTTCAGGACCGCTTGTCCTCCGACTTTGCGACGATGACGCACGCCCTATCGGAACAGACATCGCCCGTCTGTATGTAAACGGCAACGAGTCTTCTGACAACACCATCACCATTGATCCCAAGAATTCTTCCGAGGGCACGGATATTTCCATCGTACTATCGGAGGATGTCATCAGCCGTGACCGCACCTTCACCTGGAATCTCCAGATAGTCAATAATCCCGGACTTGTCAAGGTGAATGAAAGGACTCCCGGCAGTGACCCCTGGATAGCCGGAACAACCGTCAATTGGAATCATAACCACGTCGTCAATCCTCTTAGGGTAGGAGTTGATACCGGTCTTGTCATTCTTCTTGCCGCGCTGGCTCTTGTCATCGCCGTTTGCCAGGCCCGGATCCGCCGCTTCAAGGTTACGACCATCGACATCGACGATATGGCCGACAGGAAGGATTCCATCATGATATCATCTCCCAGGAAATACGCCAAGATCGTCCTTACCCCGAAGCCAGGCAGGAAACAGAACCCGATAGCCCCGATTTTCGTCGGAAAGGTCAAGTACGAGTACGTGGAAGGGGCGAAGTGGACTTCGGACGTGATCCTCGTCCCCAAGGGAAGAACCGTCGCGGATGCCGCCGTAAGCGCATATTCCGCTGATTCGGATTATTCCTTCACCGAGAAAGGGGAGTCCATCATAATGACTCATCCCAACAAAGCCAAGTCGAAAATCACCTGGTAAGAGAAAAAATGAGGCTTGGTGGAGTATATGCTTCAAAGACTGTAGCATTTCCCAAACAGCCCGACAACGGAAAACATATAACAAGTAACAATAAAACTACATTCAACCATGCCGAACAGTTTAGTCAGAACCCTTTACGTGGGTGTCGGTGGAACAGGAGTGAAAGCCGTCATCCAGGCGAAACGTTATTTTGCTGAGGTTTACGGAAAGGACAAGATTCCTCCAGTGGTCGCGTTCCTCGCAATCGATACCGACGGTGGCGTCCCCAATGACGATCCCGTAGTGAAGCTCGAACCCGATGAGATGGTGAGCATCTCGGTCCAGGACCCCAGGAAATACTACAACAACAACGCTGACGCATTCACTTGGCTTCCCGAAGAGAACGTCAAGTCAATGACCAGGATGACAAGGGGAGCCGGTCAGGTCAGGACGAACGGCCGTTTCGCCATGACGATCAACCACCAGACCGTGAAGTCCAGAATCAGCCAGGCCGTGGCCAAGATCAGTGACGCCACCGCCGAGACTGACGGCTCATGGGTGCTCGATCCCGATGAGGACATCAGGGTCCACATGATCTTCTCCATCTGCGGAGGAACCGGTTGCGGCTCATTCATCAATCTGGCCTATATCATAAAGAGCGCTATCAGCAATTGCCGCCTATCTGCATACGCTGTTCTTCCCGATGTGTTCAGAGGTATCGGCGGATCAATGGCCCTAGTAGGTGCCAATGCCTACGGCGCTCTCACTGATCTTGACTACCTGATGACAATGATCGACGGCAAGAAGTCCGAGTCTCTTCCTTACGAGCTTCAGATGAATAGCTCCAAACCCCTGGAGAAGAGACCTTTCGACGCCGTCTATCTTATTGACAACAAGAACAAGAACGGGGACACCTACAGTAAACTCGACCAGATCGAGAAGATGATAGGTCTCGCCCTCTATACTTCCGCCGGAGAACTTTCACACGCTATCGACTCCCAGATGGACAACTTCGAGAAGGTGTCCGACGGTCTTGCCGTGAGGGACAAGCAGGCATGGGTTACCGGAACCGGTCTATGCGAACTGATGGTGAATCCCGATACCCTCAAGGATATCTACAGCCTCAAGGCAGCGTCACTTCTTGTAGACCTGATGCTGAAGGACACCCGCACCTCCCAGGATGCCGAGAGCAGGGTGAGGACTTGGGTCGACGCCAACAACATAAGGGAGAATGAGGACAACGACCAGCTTCTCGACAGCCTGTTCGACCTCGATACGATCAAGAAGTACGCGAACGACGTTTCCGACGAGTCCATAAAGAACGTCATCAGCAACTGGGTCCTCAAGAAGGTTCCCGAGCCCAAGGAAGTCAACGACATAAAGGATGCCCGTCTGGCTGAACTCAAGGGTAAAGTCGACACTACTGTGAAGAGCCTCATGGGCGAGCCCGGCGGAATACCCTTCGCAAAGGAATTCCTCTCAAAACTTCTCGCCGAAGTCGATGAATTCAAACGCGAGATGGACGAGGAAAAGAAAGAACTCGTCGACGACAAGGCCAAAGCCGAGCAGGCCAAGGACGATGCCGTGAACAGGATGCTCAAGGGCAAGGGCCTCTTCACCAGGGCTTCGAAGTTCTTCCCCGAGATCGACTCCAAGGTGAACGACCTCGTGAAGAAGTCTTCCGACCTCGTACGCCACGAGTCCGCATTCAATTTCTTCACCGCGCTCAGCGAGTACATCAAGGAGCAGATATCCAAGGTCAATGAAGTATCCCTCATGCTCGAGGCCGCAAGGGACGGTTTCGGTGAGGAGATTTCCGCGATTGAGAATTCCAGGAACAAGAATCCTTTCCAGATTGACCTCACGCCCCGTCTTGTCAAGGACATCGACCCTTCGAAGGATCCTGACATAAAGATTTCCGTGTTCCTCGAGGGAATCGGCAATCCCGCAGGTCTTTTCGCCTTCATCGGAAAGAAGCAGGAGAGCATCAGCAACACTATCCTCCACTATGCCCACACTCTTGACGCCAACAAGAAGTATGACTCCGTCACGATCGAGACCCTCCTCCAGGAGATCAAGCAGGACAGCGAAGATGCATACCGCAATATCATAAAGAAGGCGCTCAACAAGTCTGAGGTTCTTCTCCAGACCGATGACGGAGGATTCCAGCCCAACGCCAGGGGAACTCATGCCCTTGACGCCCTTTACATCGCCGTGAAGGACAAGGACACCACCATCCTCGACACCGATCCCGCGACGAAGTCCCTCATCAAGTCCGTCAGTGATGCGCAGTTCGCCAACATCCCCAACGACAAGAGCATCGTCTTCCTCCGTCAGGTCGGTGTGATGCCCGCATATCAGGTTGTGGACGTGATGAAGTACGAGGAAGAGTACAAGGAACTCAGCGAGAGCATGGACTTCCATATCGACCTCGGACTCGAAAGGATTATGGAACAGAAGAAGTTCCAGCTCATGCCGAGCGGCTCCGACGAGGACGACATCCTCGAAGTTTGGGTCAAGGGATTCATCTTCGGCCTCATCCGTCACGTATCTTCCGGATCCCAGTACGAGATCAAGAGCAAGATGGCCGGAGGAAAGGCGATCAACGACTTCTGGTATCCTCTCGGAACCAGGGGAACCGAAGCCAGGGCTGATGCGTATGAAAGGTTCAAGACTCTCACCCGCGTCCTCAAGGATGACCTGTATCCCCAGATCGTGAGCCAGGAGAACGCCATCGGTTACGACGAGTGCAAGAGAAGGTATACCGAACTTCTCAACGACAAGGACAAGTACAGGGAGGTTTCGCACCTGTGCCTTGACCTCGGTACGCTCGGACGTCCCGGCTACGAAAGGACCGGAGATCTCTTTGAGAAGGAACTCAATTATCTGCAGACCTTAGTCGACAGCTTCGATAAACGTTAATGCTCTATAGACGTATGATACATATTATGATAGGTTCCTGTTTCGACAGGACCGTCTGTAATGTGTTGGAATATGTCTTGAAGTACGGAGACCGGGAACTGGCCGATTTCTTCACCGGGATGACCTGCCGTGAGGAAAAGGACGGTTCCCTGGTTTTCACAGAAGCGGTGAAGTCCGCTGGGGAAGACGAGGACAACACATTATATTTCAACTCCGACATCGATGACGAGTACCGCTCCACCCTGAGCACTACTCCTACCGTCATCAAAAAGGAGAAGCAGAACGATTACCTCAAGGCGTATTTGGTCTCCCTGTTTGACCAGAGGATAACGATCAACAAGGAGACTGCCGACAATACGCTCAACATCTGCCTTTATCTTCCGCTATACGACAGCGGGGCATGGAATGTCGCAAAGACCCTCATGAAGGCCGTTTCGGACCAGAAACGCAGCATAAGGGTCGACCTTTTCTTCTTCGCGTATGACCTTGCCCATCTTCTGGTGGGGGAGAAGGAAAAAGAGAAACTTCCCGAGTTGCTTCCCGGAATGCAGAAGACAAGTTGCCGCATACTCAAGGAGGCCGTGGAGTTCAGCAAGGATTCCCCGTCAGCGGAGTGCCTTCAGCACATTGTCGTCATGCAGAACTGCAATTCGGACGGAGTGTCGTTGGACCTCAATCCGGATTCGTTCGTGAGAGTGATAGGGGAGTTCGCGATTTCGACGATCAATTCCTACCAGGACGTCTTCGGCACCGGCCCTCAGCTGAGCGACCGTCCTATAGTCGCCATGGGCCTCAGCGTCCTGAACCTCGACAAGTACTATTTCGTCAGGTATCTTCTGAGCAAGGCCTACGTCAAGGTGCTTGAAAGGGAAGGAGTCGATGAGGAACTTGTAGACGTGAGCGAACCTTCGCTCATCGTGCACAATCTTCTCAAGGAAGATGACCGCTACCGTTTCTACGACAAGTTCTACGATTCCAGGGTCAGGGACCTCATTTCCCAGCAGTTGGATGACCAGACCATAACGACAAAGGCCGGAAAGGCTCTGGACGAAGATGTAGCTTTGTTCATTTCGAAGATCACTTCCTTCATCGACAGGGAGGACATTTCCCTCGCGGCGAAGAAGGTGACGCTCGCCCAGCTCCTGGGTCTGGACGATGACCTGATGACGGGAGACTCTTCCAATCCGGACCAGCTCGTCTTCAGGGACTGCTACGCGGACTGCATGGACATGTTCGTCCGTGCGAACAACTACCTTCTTGACGAAACCCCTACCGATCTCTATGTCCCGATCCCGAGCGAAAAGGGGACTGTCGACATGGGAAAGGATGATGAGGGAAATGACGTCAAGTATCCCGAGAACCTTCACGGCTATGCCGCTCTGACGGACAAGAAGATAGATTTCCCCGCCCTCAAGAAATCCCTCAAGGATACCGAGGTCGAAATCCGCCGCTGGACCGAATATATAAGGACCCGCCAGAAGGAACTCGACGAACTGGACATAACGGTGAAGCAGAGCGACGAGAAGGACAAGGTCCTGGTGGAGGGAGGATTCCGGTACGGAGACGTCGTCTACAGACCGGTCGTTGTCGACAACATCCCCCTCGAACTCACCTATGAGCCGAAGGACATTCCCCTTGCCAGGAGCCTTGACATGAGGAGGAATTTCTCCCCGATCAAGAGCCAGGGAGCGGTGGGAGCGTGTACTGCATTCGCCATAACGAGCGTTTACGAGTATATCCTCGGCCAGAAGGGAGTGCGCGACACCCTTAGTGAACGATACCTTTATTATAATGCGAGAGTCGCCGCCCTCCGCCGTCAGGGAATTCCTGAGGAAAACCTTACCGACAACGGGTCAAGCTATTTCGACGCGTTCAAGTCCATGGGACAGGAAGGTATCTCGACGAATCTCCTCTGTCCCTACGGGAACGGTGACGACGCTGACGTCAGACCTTCCCCCGCGGCATACGAAGACGGAAAAACCCGTCTGGTGACCGAAGCCAAGGATGTGAAGATCCAGGAGAAAGACATAAAGACCGCACTCAACGAAGGATATCCGGTCATGATATCGGCAAGGCTCTATGAGTCTTTCGCCAGCGGAAATGCCGGTTTCGTTCCGATGCCTTCAGCGGAAGAAATCGAGAAGGAACAGAATCTTCCCGTCCATTCATCTCACGCGATGGTGATCTGCGGATACAGCGATGACGACAAGGTCTTCATCGTGAGGAATTCCTGGGGAACACAGTTCGGTGATTCCGGATACTGCTACATGCCGTATTCCTACATACTCAATTCTGAACTCGTACCCCAAGCCTGCATCATAACGGGAGTGAACTCCGAAAAGGTGGCCGTTGCCGTCAAGGGTGACAAGCCTACGGTGCAGTTCGACAAGGAACGTCCTGCCATCAAGGCCGCCATCATCCGTAACCTCATAGCTGAAGCCCAGATAGTGAAGGACGGATGGATGCAGAAGTGGTCGGCACTGACAAAGGATTACTCCCGCTTGGAGAACATGATCGTGAACAGCAGCGTCAGAACTTCACTTTATGAGGGGACAAAGGCTAGACTCGAGTGGGAAATCGGTGAGCTGGAATCCCAGAAAAGGCGCAACAGCCGCTGCGAATCCGAACGTCTTGACGCCCTTGATTCGAAGTTCAAGCGTACGGCATTGATATACGCCATATCGCTATTCGCTGTCCTACTCATTTTCTTCCTCATTTTCAGGAGTGATATCTACAAGGCGATTCTGGAAGTGATTCCGCTTACCAAGATCATATTCGGAGTCATCGGCTTGAGCCTTATAGTGATGGCGGTATACTACGTGCTGTATAGGGGCAAAAGGCGTCAGATCCAGGATGAGCACACGGAAGTGAGTAAGCGCATCTCCCGTAGGATCCACGAAAGGGAATCCGGCTCGGATGCCGAAAACGGTCATCTCGGAATATACGCCGACAATCTCAACGTGAGGATGTACCTCCCTTGGAAGGTCGTCACTAAACTCTCCGAACAGGGAAGGCTCCTTCTCCAGAAATACCAGACCTTCCATTCCTTCGTCGGAAACCTCAAGGAATGGCATGACCGTGAAGTGGATAAGGTGAAGGAGATGTCACCAGATACCAGGGAACCCTTCATTTCGCTCCTTTCCAACAAGACTCTCGATCAGTATTTCGAGGAGAATTCGGACGAGATAGTGAAGGATGTGCGTCTTTACAGACTCTTCCAGGGTGGTTATGCCATCAAGGATGAGGTCATCATCAAGTTCAAGAAGCAACTCAAGGATACGATAGTCGGAGCTCTTCTTAACGACCTGAAGGAATTCTCGGTATACAAGTACCTTACCGGAAAGACGACGTTCAAGTTCTTGGGCGAAAGGAAGTTCGATGTCGACCAGATGCTGAAGACCTTGAGTAGCAAGTCGAAGGTTTTCCTACGTCTTGACGACGAGGCTTCGACATTCCAGACGGAGAGCGCAAGGAATAAGGTGCTCCTCAGTTCAGATATCCGTGAGGATCAAGACAATTGGGATGTCAGGTTCCAGAAGAACTTCGCCGAGAGATTCCCTCATGTTCCGATAGCTTCTCCTTTCAAGATCACTTTCATCCAGATGGAGAGGGTTCCTCTTGAAATCTGCCTGGATCTTGTGGATGAGGAAGCGGAAGAAGAGAAGAAGAAAAAGAAGGCAGTGAAAGTTCCCGCCGACGATTCGACGGTGATTCTTCCTCCTCCTCCTTCTTCTTCCGATGATGTTTCTTCCGAGGAGTAAAAAACGCATGGGTCGGCCGGATAAGTAGGTCGACCCTTGCTTTTTAACCGGTTAAGTGAAACGGTTAGTCTTCTTTTCTTCAGGGAATTTTCGGAAGAAAATCTTTTCTCTTTATCCTATTTATTACTCTCACAGGCTCTCATATTGTCATATTTGAAGATTTTTGATAAATTTGAAGAATCGAGCCTGATCAAATGCAGAAGTTCATCAAGACGGGATAAGATTCAGAAAGTATCTCAATCTGTGCAGTGAGGCCTACTGTATTTGTCAAGGTCTGATATACCATGAAGGAAACCACATAATTACACTGATGACAATGCAAGAATATTCATTTGAATATAATGCTGTCCGGTAAAAATTGAGGACCGGCATCTCGTAATGCTGAGAAGCCATTTTTTCGTCAGTTTTGAAAAATAAGGTCTCGCGCGCGCATGAGAGAGGCCTAGTCAGTTTCAATGACGGGATCGAACAGAGAAGGGG
>JAFUFP010000061.1 GCA_017469845.1 Bacteroidales bacterium
ATTCTCGTTTGTTAAGCCTGTGCACCTGCCCCGCTTCCTTTGTCCTTTGTCACAAAAATGCTAAATTTAAAACTCAAACCAAAGATTTCTTCATGAGGGAAAAATCGGACACTTTTTTTCCATGGGCAAATCTAAGGTTTGATAAGTGCTTTTCACCAAAAAGAATGTTGCCATGAAACGAAGATCTTTTCTCAAGAATGCGGCTTGGGCTTCCGTATTCGCCGTGGGCGCACCACTGCTTTCCACAGGCTTCAGGAAGTATGACGGCGATACTGATTCTCCGGAGCGCATTTCCGCGTCATTGCGGTTCCGGGAAGACGGGTCTTTCAAGATCCTCCAATTCACCGATACGCATTACATCTATGGAGACCCCCGGTCTGACCGTGCCATGGAATGCGTGAAGGAAGCGCTCCAGGCCGAAAAACCTGATCTCGTGATTCATACCGGAGACATACTTTTCGGACGCCCCGACCGTGAGTCCGCCTTCGAGATCATGCGGCCGATTTCGGAAAGCGGGATACCTTTCGCCGTGGCTTTGGGGAACCACGACTCGCAGTACGGCTCCCCGAGGGAAGCCATCCTTTCGGTGATAAGGGCTTTGCCGGGTTGCCTCAACACTGCCCCTAAAGAGGGGATATACGGCTGCTCGAATGATGTCATTACCCTTCAGCACAAAGGAAAGACAGAAAGGGTACTGTATCTTTTCGATTCGATGGACGCGGTCATTCTCAAGGGTGAAGAGGAGATACATTCATACGACTATATCCGTTATAGCCAGATAGGCTGGTACCGTAGGCACAGCGAGAGGTTCACCAGGGAAAACGGCGGAACGCCTGTCCCTTCAATGGCGTTTTTCCATATACCTCTTCCCGAGATCAACGAAGCGATAGCCGACCCTTCGAACCTGCTTGGGGGAAACAACTGCGAGCCTCCGTGCCCTTCAAGACTCAATAGCGGCCTTCTGGCCCAGTTCCGGGAAATGGGAGATGTCGAGGCCATAGTGACAGGTCACGACCATGACTGCGACTACGTCCTTCGTTACGGCAACATGTATTATATCTACGGACGCTACAGCGGTTGCGACACCGTCTACAACCATCTTGGAAGGGACGGAGTCAGTGAAGAAAAGATATCCGGTTGCCGCCTGTTCGAATTCAAGGCAGGGGAGAAAGGATTCCGGACATGGGTCCGCCTCCATGGCGGAGAAGTGCAGCAGGATCTATATCTTGAGCCTGATGCCGGCCTTCCCCAGACCCCAGGCGGTGGCGATGCATAACGCCGAGAAGAGGGCGCATTTGCCTACACCGACGTATCCGCTGAGCCATGAAGGTATGGTGGGGTTCAGAAAGACCCAGAAGCTGTAGAAAAGGTACGGGATCATATAGACGGTGAGAGTCGCTTTCCCCGCAGGAGAGATGGGATTCGCCCAGGATGTGATTCCTCTTTCCTCCAGAACCCTCAGAACCGTATACAGCGCCACTGAAATCCCCGAAACGTACATGCACCAGGGAAGGGTGCCGAGATTCTTCGAAACTATCCAGCCCCTGTTCGTCAGGAATCCCGCCAACGCCAGAAGAGCGGCGATTCCCAGTCCCTTCAGGACCTTGTCCTTTCCGATCTTCTTTTCATAGATTACCGTTATGACTCCGCCGAGGGCCATTATGGCGCTGTGTCCGTTGCCGAGGTGCAGGGCTTCCGTAAAATCGTACAGGAAATTGCCTCCGACCAGTTCACTGCCGTTTTTCATCGGGGCGACGGAAAGGTTCACAAGACAAAGGGTGATCCAGACTGCGATGATCATCCAGGGCTTTTCCCGGCAAAGGAGATAAACCGATGCGGCGAAAAGGTACATCCATCCTATCTGTCCGAGGATACCCCACCATCCTGCCCTGAAGAGTTCCCCGCTTTCGGTACGGAACGTGACGGCGAGGGCGGTAAGAAGAATCGCTCCGGTTATGCGGCAAAGCTTTTTGTAATCGAAGTCTTCGGAGTACACTCCCCAAACGAGGAAGAATCCCACCACCATCAGAAGCCAGTACACTCCCTTGTTGCCTGCCATGGGGGCGGATTCGGCATTGCAGATGAAGGCTCCCATTATGAGAAGGGCCAATGTCCTGGAAAGGATGTGGCGGATAGTTTCACCCAAAGGGGCTCCCTTTTCGAAACGCCTTTCAAGGGCATAGGGAACAGACATTCCCATGGCGAAGAGGAACATCGGATATATTATGTCCGACAGCCCCATCCCGTCTTCCATCGTGTCGAAATGTTCCAGCCAATGCGGCACGTCGAGAACGGCCCAGAAGTCGTTCACGAATACCATCAGTGTCATAGTGAGTGCCCTGAAAATGTCCAGGGCGAGATTCCTTCTACTCATTCTTCAGGAGTGTTTACCCATGTTTCATTGGCCCAGCCGACGCTGCGGCCCGTTCCTTTCACTTCACCCTTGATTCCCTTTTCCTGCAGTTCCCTGAATCCTTCATCCCCGGGAGCGAGGTCAAGGAAGGGGAGAAGGTAGCATCCCCTGTCAAGGAGGACTTTCTGCACTTCGGAGGCGGGGACTTCCGAAGGATGGCGCCCGCTTTTGACGGAGATGGCGGCGAGGGCTCCTGCCGCCTGTCCAAGTCCCATCACGACCGGCTGGAGACGTGTACCTCCGTTCATTTCCCAACTGACCGATACGGCCTTGTCAGCGATGAGGAAGTCTTCCACTCCGACCGGTACGACTACACCCAGCGGTACGCTGAATGAAGGGATTTTTCCGAACCACAGGTGCGAGAGTTCCTCACGCCTTGGGTTCTGGACATGGTGATGGTCCACAGGATAATCACCCACGGCTACGGCCCTCGTGTAAAGGTCATAGTCGTAAGGGTTCTTCGCGGCTTCGACCCTCATGGTGTCATGACCGGCGAACCTTCTTGCTTCCCTCCAGTAGGGGAAGAAGGGGAGTCCGTCTTCGGTAGGGTAGACGTCATCGGCTATGCCGAGATTACGGTATCCGAGTTCCGTATTCAGGAAGTATATGAATCCTAGAGTCCTCAGTTTCGCTTTGCGGACTACTTCCTCCCTCTCCGCGGGGGTCATTTCCAGATATTCGGCGAAATAGTCATTCCCGCAGACGGGCCAGTTGATCATCATGTATCCATCCGGAAGGCGTCCGTATGAAAGCATCATTTCGGGGCTCCATAGGGTCTGTCCGAAAGGATTCATGCCGTCGATGTTTTCCGCAAGGGGATTGTCGCAGCAGCTTTTGTACAGGTCCGGATCGTATCCTTCGGGCTTCTCCATCACAACGGGGGAGTCGTACTCCTTGATGATGGCGACATATGTCAAGTCCTGTTCGGATACCCGGTCCCCGAGTTCGTGCGCCCCGACGGACAATGCGACATCTCCGAGTTCCGTACCGTCAATGAGGATCTTCCCTTTTACGGTGGAACCGTCGGAGAGGGAAAGGACCCATCCGGCTTTCTTCTTTTCCGCTTTCAGAAGACTCGTCGAAAACCGGACATCAACTCCCGAGAATTCGGCCATGTTCCTGAAGATATCCTTTCCGACGGAAGGGTTGAAAAGGATGTTGCTCACCCATCCGCTTTTGAGCGCTTCGTATCCTCCGTATCTTGCGGCGAGCGAGTCGGTGAATTCCCCGAAAAGACCGCCCCGGAGACGGTAGTTGCCGTCAATGGCGCTGACTCCTGCGCTCGTCAGCATGCCGCCGAGCCAAGGAGTGGACTCCACTACAAGGACGGAGGCACCGTCCCTTGAGGCTTCTATGGCTGCGGCGCTTCCGCCCGTTCCGCCTCCTACGATGACTACGTCATATGACTTCGTGCAGGAGAGAAAGGCGAGAAGGGAAAGAAGGAGTGGAAGAGTCTTTTTCATCGATGGCATTCGGGGTGCGGGATAATTATTCGGCGGATTTTCTGCCGCGGTTTTTCCAGTAGGCTTCAATCTCCTCGAGGGTCTTGCCGGTGGTGTCAGGTACATGCTTGTACATTATCCACAGGTATGGTAGGCACATGAATGCGAAGAGGAAGAAGGTGCCCGAGGGAGTGAGGTTTTCGAGCATCCAAGGTGTGAGCTGACCGATGAGGTAAGTTCCGACCCAGAGCGCGAATCCGGCCACTGACATTGCGAGTCCCCTTACCCTGTTGGGGTACATTTCGCTCAGAAGAACGAACACGACCGCGCTGATGCTAATCGCCGTGCAGAACACGTAAAGGAGGAAGAACGTGAGCATGAACCAGTTCGGAAGGTTCGTGAAGGGCAGGAAGTACAGGCCTATCATGAGAAGGCATACTATCATTCCGCCGACGCCCCACCAAACGAGCTTCTTGCGGCCGACCTTGTCTATGATGAGAAGCGCTATCACCGTCGTCAGCATATTGACGATACCCACGAGAACGGTCGAGAAGAGCGGATCCTCGAATCCCGCATCGGCGAAGATCTTCGGCCCATAGTAGAGGACGGCGTTGACACCCATGAACTGGCCGAGAATCGCTATTGCGCTTCCGCTGAGAACCGCCACGAAGATGCCGGGCTCCAGAAGGGCTTTCCATTCTGTCTTGACTTCTCCTTCAATCGACTCCTTGGTGGCTGCGAGACCTTCGGCGGCATCGGCGGGATTGCCGTAGATCTTCTGGAGGATGGCGGAAGCTCCGCCGTCCTGTCCCTTGACGATGAGCCAACGGGGACTCTCGGGAATGAAGAAGATGACGATGAGGAAGAGAAGGTCAGGAATCGTCTCACATCCGAGCATTCCCCTCCAGTATTCATTGTTGAACATCCTCGTTCCGAGTTCGGGTGAGGTGGAATCCAGCGTAGCTCCCTTCAGAATGAGGTAGTTGACAAGATATGCCAGCAGGAAACCTATCGTGATGAAAAGCTGGTAGAAACTCACCATCGTGCCCCTCACATGGGCGGGGGACACTTCCGAAATGTAGATCGGAGAAACGATGGAAACGACACCGATTCCTACGCCTCCTATCATTCTGAAGACGACGAGCTGGGTGAAATCCGAGCAAACCGCGCAGCCGATGGCGGATACCGAAAAGAGCAGTGCCGAAATGAGCATCGTCTTTTTTCTTCCGAGGAAATCGGACATCATTCCGGCGACGAGAACGCCGATGATCGAGCCTATGAGGGCGCATCCCACATACCAGCCTTCGCCTCCGGTGGAGAGACCGAATTGCGCTTTCACTATCTCCGTGGTTCCGCTGATGACGGCGGTGTCATATCCGAAGAGGATGCCTCCTATGGCGGCTACTACCGCCAGGAAGACCACGTATGCACTGACTTTCTGAGTTTTCATCGTTTACTTTTTGAAGCTGTCCCAATAATCAAACATCCTTATGTGGCAAAGGTCGAACATGAAAAGTCCGTCCGCGTTCTCATCCATGGTGCGGATGATTTCGGGAATGAGGTCACCTTTGCCTCCGTCACGGAATCCGGGCTCGTTTCCGAGGTCGGGTCCGCTGTAGAAGGGTACATCTCCGCAGAGACGTTGTCTTCCCAGGCGCGCGAATCCTTCCATCGTCTTTTCCTTGTCTCCGTGGATGGAGTCAGAGGAGCAGTACGCCCCAAGTATCATGAAATCCACCAGGTCGGCGAATCCCGTTTCCTGGTATTCCTTCGTCGCCCAAGCGAAAGTGGGTTCCTTTTCGGCGAGGGGGTAGGAAGGGCTTGTCCAGTTGACTCCGCTGCGGTAGTATTCGCTGAACCATGCTCCGACATAGACTCCGAGTTTCACCTTCGGGGAAGTGGAGTGGACCTTTTCAACCGCCTTCTCCACGAAATCGTGTATCACTTTGCAGCGGAAGGTCAGCCACTTCGTCTCAAGTTCATCGGGGTCCTTGTCAAGGAAGATGTGTCCCGGCTCGGTGAACACCGGCCACCTTTCGGGCTCGTGTCCGAGGAAACGGCTGAAGGCGGCGTATCCGTTTTCGGTATAACCGGCGTCCATGGCGTAGTCGTCGTAGCGGCATCTGTCCATTACTATGCCGTCAAGACCTTCGTAGGAAGCGACTTCCCCAAGCATCGTGAGAAGGAATTCCTGGACCTCGGGATTGGCCGGATCGAGGAATCGTCCTCCCACCGTATTGTTGTTGTCCGCCTGGTTCACGAGAGTACCGTCAGGCAGAAGGTCGACGGCGCACCAGTCTTTCCTTTCAGGATGGTCGAATACCATTCCCACCTTGAATCCGTCCCCGCTTTTCCATCCTCCGACCATCATGTTGACTCCGGCATGAACGCGGAGTCCGGCGTCATGACCCGCCTTTATGAAGGTGGCCAGATAGTCGAAGTCAGCGCTTCTTTCCCTGAATCCGAGTTCTCCGGAAGGGAACCATGCGGGAATCTTCTTCATTTCGGGTGCCACGGAGCTGCGGAACAGCACGTCTCCGCTTGTCGGTCGGACGTCCACCACGATGTCGGTGAAGCCCATCGCGGCTATCCTTTTGCAGTCACGCGCGATGGAATCGGCGTCATTCGCATAGGAAGGGAAATTGGCCGCTGCGTCAATCCACAGGAAATGCGGCTTTTGCGGCTGCGCCTTTTGGCTGCAGGCGACAATTGACAGAATCGAAAGCAAGAGGACAAGTAGTCGTTTCATTGATGGGGAAAAGGAGTTATGTTCTTTCGGATGATTCTTGTGGATTCAAACAAGATCCCAGGGGCGCAATTACCCGAGGGATCTTGCAATCCATTGACTTTATGCGATTTTCACGGAGTGATTACATCTGGAGTTCGAATTTCCTGTAAGTCGATGTCGCTGCATCCATGACATACGCCACGAGGATACCGTCTTCCTCGACAACCTTTATGTCGGTATTGCTTCCGTACTGCCAGTTGCCTTCAGTCGCGTAGTAATCCTCTTTGATCACGAGGATAGGAGCGGAAGGTTTGTCGATGTTCATGACCCATATTGTCGACGGCATGTATCCGTCAACAGTCCCGTCGTAGTCCCAGTCAGCGAACGCGAAGTAGTTCATTCCGAGCACTGCAAGGTACTTGTGTCCGTTGTATGTGAAGACGTCTCCGGAATTGATGGCTCCTTCCCAAGTGTATCCTGTAGTGAATGCCGTGCTCCAGGAAGCTGCGTCTCCGAGAGTCTGCGAGAAGTGGAGGTTGTAGTCTCCGACATAACCGGCGTAGAAGATTCCGTCATTGACTGAAGAGCCGACTCCTATGTTGACGCTGTGGAATGAATCCCAGCAGTCACCTCCGTCGGTGGGAGCTACCGCGAATGCGGTGGGGTTGTCGGTAGTCTTGCCGCCACGGATTTCCCAGGCTACTGAGTATGAACCGCCTCCTGCGGCTCCGCTTGTCATGGTGAGGAGTCCGTCACCGAGGGCGTTGCCGCTGACCTTGGCGTTGTCGAGGCCGTATCCGTAGAATCCGTCATAGTATGTGAGGATAGGCTCTCCGTAGTTTCCGGCGAGGAAGTCTTCGGCGCTCATCACGTAGACCTGCAGAGGAATCTGCTGGTCCTCTATAAGAGCCCAGGTGTCAGTGTCGATAGGGAAGTTTCCACCGGTTGTGATGATGATGTTGCCTTCGTCATCGTTGGTTATACCGGTTACATTTTCGACCGCTGAGGGGATCACGCTCAACTCGCTTCCGTCCTCCCTGCTGATGAGGTGGAATCCTGCCGTTTCGGCTTTGGGGGAGAAGATCACGTAATTGTCTCCGGCGATTGCGGTGGACACTCTCGTGCTATTGGGGAATATGCCCCAGAAGAAGTCCATCTTCCACATCTCGACGGCCGATGCCTGTCCTTTCTGGGCGACCTGTATCATGGCTCCGAAGTCGCTGTAGTCGACGTCTTCCTTGCTGCAGCCCATGTAAATGTACTCGCTGCGTGCCGCCCCGTCATTGGGGGCGATGGTGACTGTGACGACGTCCCCTTCCTTGACGACATCAATCCAATCGGCGTCGGGAGCTTCGGCATAGAAGTCCATGTTGGTGACTGCGGTGAATGTGTAGGTCATACCTTCCACCGGAGAGGAGAGTGTTCCCCAAAGGCCTACGCCAAGTTCGTCGACGAGGTCGAATTCCGGCTCGAAAGCTCCCTGCTTTACGTTGAACACCTTCTCGATGCCTTCACCCGTGACGGTAACGTGTCCTACTCGGCCTTCCCTTCCGGGATTGAGCGCGACAGTGATCGGAATCGTAACATCAGAGAGGGCCTTGGTCTCCGTAATGGTGATCCAGGGAACATCAACAGCCGTCTTTATGGAGACGTTGGTTTTGACGGGAAGATTGATTTCACCTCCTTCGTAGGAAGCGTTGACGTCGGCTCCGTCGATGATTATCCCGTCCATCTGGGACTGGATGATGGTGACTGTCCTGGTCAGTGAGCCGGCCCTGAGGGTCATGGTCGCCTGACGTGAAGAGTAGTCGGTGTTGGCCATTACGGCCAGTTTGATGACGTCGTTTCCGTCTCCGCTCATTTTGGAGGCGACTACCCATTTTTCGGATAGTTCGGCTGTCCATTGGCCGTCCGACGAAACGTTGACTTGTGCGACATTCGCCTTGGAGGGTACGGTGATCTCCGAATCCCCCACATCAAGTTTTGACGCCTCTTGGGTCGTCTTGTCGCAAGCTATGAGTGCGCCTGCGAACATGAGGATGGCGATAAATCTTTTCATAATTATGATGTCGTTGTTTTATTCCAAATTTTTGAGGTATGCGTCGATTCCGCTTTTGAAGGCGGACCAGTAGTTGTACATCTTTATGTGGCAGAGGTCGAAGATGAAAAGCCCGTCCGAGTTGGAGATGCATGTCTTCACTATGTCGGGTATCTTCCCTTCCTGTCCGCCTCCGTCGAATCCGCTTCCGTTTCCGATGTCGGGTCCGGCCGCGTAGGGGACTTTGCCGTTCAGCCTTTTGGCTCCCAGCTTGCAGAATCCTTCCATCGTCCATTCGGAGGAACCGTGGATGCTGTCAACCCCGGCGTAAGCTCCGAGGAATATGAAATCCAGCAAGTCCGCGAATCCCGCCGCCTGGTATTCCGAGGAAGCCCAGGGGTATTCCTGACGGCAGTTGTACGAGGAACTCGCCCAATTGACTCCGCTGGTGTAATACGTGGAGTACCACGCTCCCACGTACACTCCGAAACGGATGTCAGGGTTCACGGAGTGGACCTTCTTTTCAATCTTTTCCACAAGATCGTGGATCGTCTTCACCCTGAAAGTGAGCCACTGCTTCTGCATGGATGAGACATTCTGGGGAAGATTCTCCGTTCCCGGGGAGAAGATGGAGGAAGGCCACTGCGACAGGGTCTGTCCGATCATCTTTTCGAAAGCTTTCCGGCTGTCGTCGGAGAAGTCGCTCATAAGACCGCTGTCGTCATAACGGCACCTGTCGAGGACAATTCCGTCAAGACCCTTGTAGGATGCCAGCTCCCCGAGAAGCGTCACCACGAAATCCTGCACCTGCGCATTGGCGGGGTTGAGGAAACGGGGACCGTAGTCGGTTATGTCCAGGCAGTTGGTGAGTCCTTCTTTCCTGTTCTGGACAGTGCACCATGACTTCTTGGTATCATCGGAGTAGACCATACCTTCATGCCCGAGGCCATAAGGGCAGAGGTATCCTCCCACAAGGGTGTTGACGGCGGCGTTGACCTTCAGTCCCGCGGCGTGACCTTCTTCTATGAAGGCTTCGAGATAATCGAAGGACGCGGTCCTTTCGGCCCATTCGTATGAGCTTCCCTTCCACCGGTCGATGCGTTTGAGTGCGGGAGCCACTTTCGACGAGAAGAGGACGTCACCCGTTGTGGGACGGACATCCACTATGATGTCGGTGAAACCGGTCTCCGCAATCTTCTTGCAATCGGCTTTTATCTTGTCGCGGTCGTTGGCGTAGTCGTCGAAGTTGGCCGCGGCGTCGATCCACACGTAGCGTGGCTTCGCTTCCGGAGTCGGGGTCGGAGTCGGAGTGGGGGTGGGCGTGGGCTCATCCCAGTCGTCGTTCCACTTGTGGGGGTCTTCCGGCTTGCATGACACGCTGAGGAGCGCAATGATGATGGACGATATGAAGGTTATGCGTTTCATTTTTTCTTCAGTATTACGGCGCTGCCTACCGCCCGGAGGGATCCGTCGGATTCCTTGATGGTGGACTTTCCTCCGACAAGAAGGCATGATGAACCTCCTCCGTCCAAATTCAGTGCCTCAGTGCATCCGAGGTCCTTCAAAACGGTCGCCACTTCTCCGGTGGTGAGACCCGGGACGTCCTTTGTCATCTGACGGCCTTCGCAGACGAAGAGCACCAGACGGTCTCCCGTGAATCCTATCGCGGTCCTGGGGTGGCGTTCCTCGGGCATCTTGTCATCGGATGCGCCTCCGTAGAAGAGTTCCTCTTTCCAGGAGTTCACCTTCTTCCCTCCGTGGATGAGCACCGGTCCGGCACCTATGGCCGTAGTCGCCTCGAAGGCCGAAGCCTTTTCGGGGAAGGACTGGTCAGGTGATTGGAGAGGGGTCTTCTCCCAGGAGTTGTCGGCAGGCTTACCGTAAAGGTAATGGTTTCCGGAAGTGGTGTAGTAGGTCCATCCGCATGAGAATTTCCCGTCGCTGCTGTAGAACACTCCTCTGGTGGGATAATAGTAAGTCTCCCAATCCTTCGAAGCGTAATTGAGATTGACGCCGAGGGTCTTCCCCTTGCTGACGGCTACCGAAGCGTTGTAGTTCTTCCCGCCTTCCGAGAAGAAATACCCTCCGTTAATGACCACCGGAGCGGAAGTCGCCTTGTACACTTCCTGGGGGGTCTTCAGAGCATCGGTCGAGCCCTCTGTCTTGGGGTCATTGATGCTCCAGACGTCCCAGTCGACCTTTTTGGGGTCGGCGAGAACCACGTAAGCCACGGCTTTTACTCCCTCCAATGAAGACGGGCTCCTGTAAATGGCTATCCCGTCGGTCACGGAGCCGTAGTCCTTGGTGACGTTGGTCCAACCCTTGTCGATCATGCCGGGATTGGGGTCCTCGGCCACGACAGGAGTCTCGCCGCCATCTTCCCAAGGCCACTCGGGGGCATCTCCCCCTTTGGAGGAGCATGCCACGCCGAGAAGCGCTAAGGTTAGATATGATAGAAGAAATCTCATCTCTTGATACAGTCAGCGGAGTATCCTCCGATAACCTGTGAGTTGTGGTCGTAGTAGTAGATGTACAGCATGAATCCGTCCACGGAAGGAGCCATTACCACGTCACCGGAAGCGATGGCGTAACCGCCGACCTGGAACCAGTTGATCTTGTTGTTTGACATCACAAGAGGTGAGCATGACTCGAATTCTCCGGTCATGGCACTCGGATTGGCGATGTCATAAACGTACAGCTTGGGTCCGATTCCCCATGAAGGGAAGTGGCTGACGATGAACATGGACATGAATGTCGCATTATTGAATCGCTTGGAATCGAAGCAGTTCGCGTTCCATCCCCAGCTCTCGCCATTCGATGTTCCGCACTGGGCTCCGCTTGTTCCGTCGGACTTGATCCAGTTGATGATGTTGGGGTCGTAGCAGGCTCCGAACCATCCGTCGGCAGGATTCGGGGAGACTGCGCATATGCTCGTTCCGTTGACAGGAGCGCTGCCCCAAGCCATACCGGTGGCGGAAGCGTCGATGATGGTTTCGGAGACGACCTTGCCGCCTTCGACCTTCAGAGACCAGAACTTGCTGGACGAGGTGATTCCGTCGATACCTTCGAGGGTAGCGACGATCTGAGCATCGGCATTGACATCACCGATTACCTTGACCTTGTATCCCATCGGGAGATCGCTGGAGTTGGTGAAGCTGTGGAAGAGAGTGGGCTCTTCGCTTACGGAAGAACTCTTCCAGATCGAGAATTCCGCTCCACCTTCAGCATGGTTGAACATCAGGAGGTTTCCGCCCTCATCAGATGTGACGGATGCGACGGTAGCGCTTCCGGTATTGACGGCTCCTGTCTTCACGCCTGTAAGTTTGTTGAAGTATGAAGGAGCACCGTCACCCGTGGATACCACGAGGTTGTTGCCGGTAACGGCGAGCGAGATGTATGCCTTCTCTGTGTAAGGAGGCATTCCGGCGTTGGAGACGGGATCCAGGTTGAAGAGCTGCTTGACGCTCGAAGAGTTGAATCCGTAGTCGATCTTCTCCGGAACTTCCTTGACGACAGTGTATTCGGTCTTGTCCACACCGTTGGCTGCGGTCACCGTGAAGGTGAATCCGTTGTTGTAGTCATGGGGTTCAGCGGGGTCGGGGGAGATGCTCGCGTGCGCTGAGATGGAGACTTTCGCCACAGCGGCGGAAAGGTCATCCGCACTTACGAGGGACACCTTGTGTGACTCCTCGTCGATAATACCGCTGATGGGAGGGTCGACGATGTCGAAGGTCATCAGCTGGGCTTTCGAAGAGTGTACGCGCTCACCGGTGATGACGATGTCGCGGGAGGCTCCAGAAGCGTCCGTGTATGTGAAATGGTTCTCTTCCGTAAGGTCCACGATAGACAGAGGGGGAGTGATGCTGCAGTTGGGCTGCAGTTCGGCCCTAAGTCTGACCTTTATCATGTATATCTCGGTCTCATCGTCCGAGGTCTCGGGATAGTAGTAGGGAACAGGAATCACGAAACGTGATATGTCCGGATTGGAGATATCCAGCTTTGCCAGTTCCTGATCCTCGTATTGACCGAAAGTGAAGTATGCGGTCAGTGATGTGATGCCCTGCCTTTCTGCTGTCGGCAGCACATATTCCGGCTTGTGACAGGCCGCTACGGCCAGTGCAAGCGACAATATGACAAGGATTCGTTTCATAGGGCTATTTCCATTCTGCATATTGTTCCACAAGTGCGTTGTTGTTGAGTTCGGAGGAAGGCATGGGGAAGCGGTTCATCCTTTCGGGATAATCGCGGTCCTTGTCGTCCACGGACACGTAGGTGTATTCGAACTGGCCGTCTACGGCTGAAGGGGCGATCTTGAGACCGTGCACCTGGTAGTCGTTCAGTCCTACGGGATAAGCCTTGGATGCGTCACCCCAGCGTCTGAGGTCCCAATACCAGAGGCCTTCGAATGCGAGTTCGACCTTGCGCTCCTGACGGATCGCTTTCCAGAGCTCGTCGCCTGAAAGATCGCTGTAGGGGAGTCCCACCCTCTGACGGATGGCCTTCACGGCTGCGTTGGCGCCGGCGGCGTCATTGTTCCTGTAGCAGGCTTCGGCCTTGTTCAGAAGAACTTCACCGTAGCGGAGGATGACGAAGGGCTGGAGACTCTGTGACCTCTCGGCCAGATTATGGCTTTCGTCGACACCCTTGCGGAGGTAGTATCCGGTAGTGGTGCGGCCCTGGGGCTGGGTCTCCTTCTTCCATTCTGCCCATCCGTCGGTACCACCGACGTAAGGCTCGATCTTGCGGCCCTTCCATGAGGCTCCGTTATAGAGGATGGAGGCCTGGAAACGGGGCTCAAGCTGGGAATAAGGGGGTTCTTCGGTGGTCTTCCCGTGCCAAGGTGTCCAGTCGGGGAATCCGCCGGTAGCGAGCTCGTAGCTCTCCACCATCTCCTGGGTAGGAGTGGCGTATCCGCCGCCCTGCTGTCCGACGAGGGCATAGTCTCCACCGGGAGTGTAATAGTAGTCGAACGAGTGTGTCAGGTTGTCCGAATAGGAGAAGTTGTAGCGGAGGATGGTCTCCTTGCCGTTTCCGGCGAAGACTCCGGCGTAATCGCTTTCAAGACCGTATCCGAGGGCTTCGACCTGATTCGCGGCCTCGATGACTCCGGCCCAATCCTGTGCGTAGAGAAGGGCGCGTGAAGCCAGGGCGTAAGCCACTCCCTTGTCAAGACGACCCTTCGCGTCGGCTTTGGCGGGAAGATTCTGCTCGGCGAACGCGAGGTCTTCCTTTATCATCTTCCAGGCTTCGGCTTCAGTGGAGAGGCCCTTGTCCTTTGTGATGGCTGTGAGGTCCTCGTCGTAGAGGATCACGTCCTTGTAGCGCTTGACGAGTTCGAAGTAGAGCCATCCTCTCATGAGGCGGAGCTCACCTTCGAGTCTTGCCTGGACATTCTTGTCGAGTCCTCCACCGAGATTGTGGAGATTGCTGATGGCTTCGTTCGTGCGGCGGATGGCGCCGTAGAGGCTTCCCCATGCTCCCATATAAACGTCAACGTAGTTGGCTGTGAGGGCCGAGCCGCCGTAGGCGATTTCGGAGGGGATGAAAGCCATGCTGTTGTACAGGTAGGACCCGTATTTGATCTGGTCCGTGAGAGCTTCGGTCATACCCGCTGCGCACGGGTAGGAAGCATAGATGTCATATATGTATGTGTAGATGGAGTTAACGGCATATTCGGCCGAACTTGCATCCGCCCACATGACCTTGTCGGAGATGCTGTCTCTCGGGGTGAGGTCCAGCATGCTGGTGCACGCCGCGCCTGAAAGCATCGCGGCTGCAGTTGCAAGAGCTAATATGGTCTTTTTCATGATGCCGAATGGATTAAAGGGTCAAGGTGATGCCGCCCATGACGTTGCGCTGCTGAGGGTAGTATCCGTTGTTTACGCCCGGAGACTCGGGGTCAACACCCTTGGGCAGACCGTCGATGGTGAAGAGGTTGTTTCCTTCCACGAAGAAGCGGAGTGTCTCGATGCCGATCTTTCTGGTGAGAGCCTTGGGCAGGGTGTAACCCAGCTGGGCGGTCTTCAGACGGACATATGTTCCGTTCTTCCACCAGAAGCTGGAGGTAAGGCCGTTGTCTCCACCGTGACCGGTAGTTGCGAGGGTGAGGCGGGGGAATGTTCCCTCGGGGTTGTAGATGCTGTAGGCGTTCTCCACGAGGAACAGAGGAGAGTTACCGCCCTCCTTGAAGGTCTGTGTCCAGATCGTGTTGTCGTCGTTGTAGTTGAAGTACGTTCCCGTCATGGAAACCTGGAAGAGGGCTCCACCGGTGAACTGGAGGTTCATGTCGAATCCGTTCCAACCCATGTTGAAGTTCAGACCGTAGGTGAGTTCCGGACGGTTGCTCTTTCCGAAGATTCCGCGGTCATCCCAGTCGATCTTCCCGTCTCCGTTGAGGTCCTTGTACTTGATGTCACCCACGTTGGGACGGGTGTTGTACCATGCGGAGCGGTCGATCTCCTCTTCGGAACGGTAGAGGCCTTCGGCCTGCCATCCCCAGAGGGAACCGTAGGTTGTTCCGGTGACTTTCTGCCACTCGGGGACGTTCGGGCTGTCCTGGTAGACGAGCCAGCGGGTCTTCGAGTAAGTCAGGGTCGCGCCCACCTCATAGAAGAAAGGCTTGCCACCGAGGTCGAAGCGGTTCTTGTGGGTGATGAGGATATCGATACCCTTGGCGTCGATGGCGTTTTTGTTGATGTAGGTGGGGAAATATCCTCCCATCGAAGCGGGATGGCCGCCTCCGTTGTAGGTGAGGATATCGTATGTGTAGTTGTAGAATCCGTCGATTTCACCGCCGAGAAGGCCGTTCCACAGGGAGAAGTCGACACCCGCGTTGTAGGAGAGGGTCTTTTCCCAAGTGAGGTCCTTGTTGGGGATTCCGTTGGTGTAGTATGAAGGTGTAGCTCCACCGGCTCCGGTGTAGACCACCTTGCCGCCCTCGGCGTACTGGCTGAGGAACATGAAGGAACTTACGTTGTCGCTTCCCAGAAGACCTACGCTCGCACGTATCTTGAGGTCATCGAGCCATGACGCTCCGGAGAGGAAGTCCTCCTTGGACATTCTCCAACCGAGGGAGACTGAAGGGAAGAATCCCCACCTTGTCGAGGTCATTCCGGCGAACTTGTAGGATCCGTCGACCCTTCCCGTGAACTCGGCGAGGTATTTCTCGTCGTAGTTGTAACGGATACGTCCGACATAACCGGCGCTACGGGAAGCGTCGGAGGAACCGATGACCGGAGCCGCGGTGGGAGTACCGTTGCTCAGTTCGGGAAGAAGGGCGAAAGGAAGGTTCTTCACATATCCGCTGAGGTTGTTCGTCTTGTAGTCACGAACTTCAGCGAGGAGGAGTCCTTCGACATTGTGTTTGCCGAAAGTTCCGGCGTAGTTGAATCCCGCCTGTCCGGTGAGTGACTGGGAGAACCATACTCCTTCACCGAGCTTGTTGCCGTCGGCAGCTCCGTTGACGTCGACCATGGGGTCGCTCCAGGACCAGTTGCCGTCAGCCGCGCGGCTTCTTACCAATACATAATAAGGTGTCGCGAGGTTCTTGTTGTAGGAGTTGGAATTGTCATATGATCCGCTCACCTTGAACTGGAGACCCTCGACCCAGGGAATGTCCCAAATGAGGGAAGCGTTCGCGGTGGCGCTGAGGCTCTTCGTCTGGTTCTTTCCAGAGAGTTCAAGTGCGGCGAGAGGGCTGTAAGGGTAAGCCATGTTGTTGGCGATGGTACCCGTATAGTATTCTCCGGACTTTTCGGGGAGGAAAGGCCACATTCCGACTGTCTGGTGGGCGATCGAGAAGTAACCTGTCTCATAACCCGAACCTGTACCGTCGGATCCTCCGGAGAGGAATCTCGGGGTCTCCCTCTGTCCCACGACACCGCTGAGTCCCGCGGTGAGGGTGAGGTTCTTTCCGATCTTGGACTCGACGTTCGCGCGGATATTGTACCTTGTGTAGTTGTAACCCTTGATGTTACCCTTCTGGCCGAGATATCCGGCTCCGACGAAGAAATGTACCTTGTCGTTACCGCCCTGTACGGTGACGTTGTGCTTGTTGGTGATACCGGTGCCGAAGACTTTCTTGATGTAGTTGACGTTGTCCCATCCGTCGGTAGGGTCACCGTTCGTCATGGCCTCCACGTTCTCCTTGGAGAAGTAAGGTACGTACTGGCTGGCGTCGGAGATCGTTCCGTTGGCCAGCTGGTCCATCATCTGCGCGGTGTTGTAGTAGTAAGCGAAATCGGGGCCGTCCATGAAACGGGGGAAGTTCGCGTTCATCGAAACACCGACGGAACCGTTGTAGGTGATATGGGTGTCACCCTGGTTTCCTTTCTTCGTTGTGATGATGATGACGCCTCCCGCGGCCTTCAGTCCGTAGACTGCGGCTGAAGCACCGTCCTTGAGGACAGATACGCTTTCGATGTCGGCGGGGTCGATGTCGTTGATGTCATTGACCGGGAAACCGTCCACAACGTAGGAGACTCCGTAGACGGATCCACGGATGCGCAGCGAAGCCTGGTCAAGACCCGGCTCTCCGGATTCCTGGACTGATGAAAGTCCGGAAAGCTTACCGGCGAGAACCTGGGAAACGTTGGTGGAAGGTGATTTGAGAAGTTCATCGCCCTTGATGGCCGAAACTGCGGCTGTAAGGGTTTCTTTTTTCGCGGTACCGTAACCTACGACGACGACATCATCAAGGAAGATCGTGTCTTCACGCAGGACGATATCAAGGAAAGACTCCCCGCGCCAGACGCGGGTAACGGTTTCCATGCCCAGGCAGGAAAACTCCAGGGTCTGTCCGTTGCTGACGGGAAGTGACCATGATCCGTCGGATCCGGTCATCGTGCCGGTTCCTGTTCCCTGGACCATGACTGTCACACCCGCAAGCGGATGTCCCTCGGAATCTTTTACCCCGCCCCTTGCATTGTTTTGGGCAGAGACCACGCCCTGGCCGAGAACAGCGATGGCCAAAGCGGAGGTCAGGATTCGAATTAAGACTTTCATATTGTGTGATTTATAGTGAGTCTGCAATGTCTTGGAGAATGTTACCTATCTGATACAGTCCGCGGGGGACGTGGAAGCAGCCCTTCCATTTGCCTCCCTTGAGGGGAAGAAGGACTTCGCCTCTGCGGTTGAGGTATCCGAACCACTCGGGATATTCCCGGTCCTTGAAATTCTTCCACAGGTAGTCGTCCAACCTGAGGAACCATTCGAGAGCCTTGGTGTTGCCGGTCAGCTGATAACCTTTTATCATCGTTATGGCGCTTTCGATGTGGACCCACCAGAGTTTCTGATCCCATTCCAGTTCCTGGGTGGGATAACCCTTGCGGTCCATGAAGTAGAAGATTCCGCCCCACTCCTTGTCCCATCCGAAGTCGATCACCCGAAGGGCGATGTCCATGCTCTTCCGGATGATGTCGGGGCGTGAGAGTCTCGTGCCGAGATTCATCATGAACCACAGGGCTTCAAGATCATGTCCCGGGTTCACTTTGCGGCCTTCGAAGCAGTCGATGAGGGTTCCGTCGGGGGAGAGGTTCTCAACCATCACTCCCAGGTCCGGCTGGTAGAAGACGTCCAGCACTTCGTGGAGGGCTTCTTCGATTGTCCTGTCAAGAAGACTCTTGTCTTCTATGATGGGTTCGATTTCGAGGGCCATGTTGCAAATGATCATCGGCAGCGCGAAATCCTTCATCGGTCTCGTTCCGGGAACACCCTTGGCCCATTTGCCTTTGGGGTTGTCCCTTCTTTCAAGAATCCTTTTGAAGGTCTTTCTCGCTATATCGGCGTAGCGCTCCTCACCGGTCGCTATGGCCATCTGGGCGAAAGCCATGCATGCGAATGTGTTCGAGAAGATGTTGTAGGGCTGGATGAGGGGTTTGCCTTCCCTCGTGAGCGAGAAATAGAAGTCGTAGTTGGCGTCGTGTGCGTACTTGTCGAGGAACTCCGCCCCCTGGCGGGCGCATTCCAACCATGCGAGGTTCTTCTCGACTTTGTTGTACAACATCGCGAACATCCATACTTCACGGCCCTGCAGCCATACGAACTTGTCAGTGTCGAAGACGCTTCCGTCCCGATTCAGACAGGTGAAGTATCCGCCGAATTCTTTGTCCTGGGAGTTGTTCAACCAGAACGGCAGGACTCCTCCGTAGAGCTCTTGTCTGTAGCGGAGGGCCATTGATTCAAATTCGCTTTTGGTCATGTTTTAGCTGTTTTGGGTATTAACACCTGTCGCAAAATTAATTTTTAAATATAAATAATGCAATATTTTTAACGAAATGATAAAAACTTTTTCATATTTATTATTGATATCTATGTAAAATGGCTTGTTTTAGATGCTTTTTTCTCTATATTTGCATCAAACACTGACCATAATGAAGACGTTCCTCAATAATATCGGTGGACGTTACGCCTCGGAAAAGAAGACTATCCTGGGGCTGAGCATGAACCACTATTCTTATTCCCTGGCTGAACTCGCCAGGGAACTGGGTACCAGCATACCCAAGATAACACGTATCGTCTCCGATATGGTGTCCGAGGGCTATCTTGTCGAGGTCGGCAAGATGGAATCGGCTTCCGGACGCCGTCCCAGTGTATACGGGCTCAATCCCGACGCGGGTTTCTTTGTGGGTGTGGACGTGAACCGCGATTTCCTGGTCGTGGCTGTCACCAACTTCCCTGGAAGGACAGTTTCCATCATCGACAATATCCCCTTCACCCTCGAGAGCAACGAGGCTTCCGTGTCGGCGCTGTGCTCCACCGTCCTTGAAGCCATCCGAAAGGAAGGGATCGACCCTTCGAAGGTCAGGGGCTACGGGGTGAACCTTACCGGAAGGGTCAACTTCCATACAGGATACAGCTATTCTTATTATATGGGCGAGGAAAAGCCCATCGTCCAGCTTCTTGAAGCCGGGTTCGGCCAGAGCGTGGTAGTGGAGAACGACTCCAGGGCCATGGCTTACGGAGAGTACATGAGCGGAATAGCCGCTTCCGATGAAGAGAACATACTCTTCCTCAATGTCGGTTGGGGCCTCGGAATGGGAATGGTCCTCGGCGGCAAACTCTTCTACGGAAAGTCCGGGTTCTCCGGCGAGGTGGGACATTTCCCCCTTCTGGACAACAACCGGGTCTGCCAGTGCGGAAAGGTCGGTTGTCTGGAAACCGGCGCTTCCGGAAGCGCTCTTCATACGCTGGTTCTCGAGAAATTGGCTTCTGGTCGTTCGTCCATCCTTTCCGCCGCTTACCGCAGGGGGGAAGAGATTTCACTGGACGATATCCTTGAAGCGGTGAAGAAAGAGGATGTGCTGGTCATCGAGTGCGTGGAACAGATAGGATCCGTCCTCGGAAGGGCGGTCGCCGGTCTTATAAACATCTTCAACCCCGACCTGGTAGTGATCGGAGGAAGGTTGTCGGTGACGGAAAGGTATCTGATGCCGCCGCTCCGCAGCGCGGTGAACCGTCTGTCCCTGAACCTCGTCAACAGCGATACGCAGATAAAGGTTTCACGCCTCGGCAAGACCGCAGGTGCGCTCGGTGCGAGCTTCCTTTCAAAAAGCCGCCTTTTGAGTGATTTGTCCTAAATATTATATAAATGGAAAGCCGTCGTTCATTTTTGAAAAAAGGCGCTCTCGCAGCTGCTGCAGCGCCGCTCCTGGCAACCGGGTGCAAACCCGCCGGGGCGAAAGACAAATGGGGGATAGACCCCGACCCTTCAGTCGAATCCACATTGATAGTGCCCAAGGGCGAAGCCCTTCCCATCACGGGAACGTTCCTTGACGAGATATCGCATGACATACCCCACCAGAACTGGGGTGAAAAGGAATGGGACAGGGACTTCCGCTATATGAAGGCGATGGGCATAGATACCGTCATCGACATCCGTTGCGGATACCGCAAGTTCATAACCTATCCTTCTCCGTATCTTCTGAAGAAGGGATGCTACATGCCATCCATGGACCTTATAGACATGTTCTGCCGTCTGGCCCAGAAGTACGGCATGAAGTTCATGCTCGGCCTTTACGACAGCGGCAAGTATTGGGATACCGGTGACATGTCTTACGAGGTGGAATCCAACAAGTACGTCATCGACGAGGTGTGGGAAAGATACGGAAGCAAGTACGACAGTTTCGCCGGATGGTACATCTCCGGAGAGATTTCAAGGGCCACCAAGGGTGCGATCGAGAGCTTCCGGATAATGGGACGTCAGTGCAAGGAGGTCTCCGGAGGACTGCCGACATTCATTTCGCCGTGGATCGACGGAAAGAAGGCCGTTGACGCGGCCAGCGGCAACCTCACCAAGGATGAAGCCGTTTCCGTTGCCCAGCACGAGAAGGAGTGGGATGAAATCTTCGACGGCATCCACGAGTACGTCGACGCCTGCGCCTTCCAGGACGGGCACATAGATTACGACGAACTGGACGCTTTCTTCTCGGTGAACAAGAAGCTGGCTGACAAGTACGGCATGAAATGCTGGACCAACGCCGAGTCGTTTGACCGCGACATGCCCATACACTTCTTCCCGATAAAGTTCGACAAACTCCGCTTGAAACTTGAAGCCGCGAAGCGCTGCGGCTACGACAAGGCCATCACCTTCGAGTTCAGCCACTTCATGAGCCCGCAGAGTGCGTATCTTCAGGCCGGACACCTGTACGACCGTTATCGCGAATACTTCGGAATATAGATATTGATTGATTTTCGCGGGAAACCTTCCCGAAATATTGGTTTGTTTGTGTGATTGCAGCGGCTGCCCCTTGAGAGAAGGTGCGGCCGCAAACTTTTTGGGGGGAGGCGGGGGATTTTATTCTCAGGCGCGCTGGTCCAGGACCGAGTATACCGAATGGTTGCTGATGAACTCGGGAACGATTTCCTTCATCTTCGCCACGGTCTTCATGCAGTCGTAGCTCTGGGCGGTCTCGAACAGTTCCTCGAGTTCGCTCTTCACGTAATTGAAGTCGTATTCCCTCACGGACGCTATCCTTATCTTCTCATGGAAGGATTCCTTGGTGGTCTCCTTTTCGCTGAGGACTTCCTCGTAGAGCTTTTCTCCGTCACGCAGTCCGGTGTATTTGATTTCCACGCCCTGCGCTCCGCTGAGTTTGATCATCCTCTTGGCGAGTTCCGCGATCTTGACGGGTTTACCCATGTCGAACACGAAGATTTCGCCGCCGTTTCCTTTGGTGCCGGCTTCGAGGACAAGCTTGCAGGCTTCGGGGATGAGCATGAAGAAACGGATGATGTTGGGATCGGTGACCGTTACGGGACCGCCTTCCTTTATCTGCCTTTCGAATATCGGGATGACGCTGCCGTTGCTTCCGAGGACGTTTCCGAAGCGGGTGGTGACGAACTGGGTCTTTCCTTCAACGAGACCCTCTTCCTCGGCCTTGTTGAGGCTCTGGACGTAGATTTCGCAGATTCTCTTGCTGCAGCCCATCACGTTGGTCGGGTTAACGGCCTTGTCGGTCGAGACCATCACGAACTTCTTGACGTCATATTTGACGGAGAGGTCGGCTATTATCTTCGTGCCGAGCACGTTGTTGTGTACAGCCTCGCTGGGGTTGTCCTCCATCATGGGAACGTGCTTGTACGCCGCCGCATGGAATACGTAATCTGGACGGAAGGAACGGAAGATGAGATCCATCCTGTCGGCATTGGTGATGCTGGTTACGATGGTTTCGGCCTTTATCGTGGGGAACTCCTTGGCCATCATCAGGCGGATGTCGTGCTGAGGGGTTTCAGCCTGGTCGACAAGGACGAGGGCGGCGGGGGAGAATGTCGCTATCTGGCGGACGATCTCGCTTCCGATCGATCCGGCGGAACCGGTTATGAGGATGGTCTTTCCTTTGAGCATCTCACCGATCGAAGTGAGGTCGACGTTTATCTGCTCCCTGGGGAGAAGATCGGATATGCTGACCTCCTTGAGCCTTGTTGAAGCCTTGTCGCCGGGTTTCCATTCCTCGGCTTCGGGCTCCATGAATATCTTCACTCCGGCGTTTATGATGAGGTCCTGGAGATATTCGTCATTACGGAACTTCTCGATCCTTTTGGGGGAGATGAGCACGGCTCCGATATTGTTGTTCACGAGAATTTTCGTGAGCTTGTCGTTGACAGGATATACCTTTTCTCCGAGAAGTCTGGAGAACGAGAGCTTTTCATCATGTGAGATGAATCCCTTCAGGGTGAATTTCGCGGGCTTTTCGTTCCTGATACTCTTGGCTATTCCGACTCCGCCGCTCTGGGCTCCGTAGATGAGGACGTTCATTGCGTTGTCCGCACGGTATCCAAGGTCGTAGATGAGTTTGACGAAAACCCTCATCGCCCACATCAGAAGGGTCGCCAGGCAAAGGATTATGAGGATCTCGATATCCCTTACCGCCACGAAGAACTCTCCGCCGGCTTTTCCTATGAAGTGGTTCACGACCATGTAGATCGCCGCGGAAAGGATGTTCGCCATGGCGACTTTCTGCAGGTCTATGAACGAGGAGTAACGTATTATGCCAGAATAGGTATGGAAGGTGAAGAATCCGATGAAACTCACTGCCACGTAAAGGATCATCGTATGGAAAAGCGGCGCGAAATCAGCGACAAGACCGCTTCCCCTGTGGAAGAACCAGTACGATACGAATCCGGAAATGAACACGAACAAACTGTCCAGCAACAGAATGCACCAATAGGGAAGGGTGCGCTTGCTGAAGTACCAATTAATCAGATTCCTCAAATGGCCCATTATCAGACAGTTTACCTTTCGGTACTTGAATTGCCTGCAAATATATCCAATTCCCGTCACAAAAGCAACTTTCATAGGAAGATGTATAAAAATGCATAGGACGGACGGCGTCGGGATTCTTCACTGAAAAATGCCGAGTATATTTTTGACTGAGATACTGTTGCGAAATGCACTTTCTTTGGGTATCTTTACCGGGAAGAGTCAAAAGACCTTTACGCTCAAGTCATGTCCACGCTTCTGAAACTATTCATGCTTTCGCTTTTCTTCATACCTTCCTTTTCTCCGGCGGATCAGAACCTCAGGAAGGAGCCGGTCCGGATATTCAAGGGAAATTCCCATTATTCGAGCGATATCCTTTTCAGCGTTTCGAAAGGGAAAATCTATAAGGGAAGATCTCCGTATTCCTCCGATGTAGTATGCACTGTCGACGGGGATAAGATACGTAAGGGTAATTCACCCTATTCTTCCGATATACTTTTCACCATAAAGGGTGACAACATCTATAAGGGCAGATCCTCTTACAGCAGCGACATTGTCGCGAATTTCCGGGGAGACAAACTTCATCGCGGAACTTCTCCCTATTCATCGGACATCCTTGTCAACATCGGAGATGACGGTAAGATCTATTCGGGAAGATCCCGATATTCTTCGGATGTCATAGCCAGTTGCATGGGTGGACTTTCAAGGGAAGAGCTTGTCGCTGTGTTATATTGTCTGGGGATTTTCTAGGAAATATGTTTTTTTGACTAATTTTGTAAATAAGTCTCATCATCCGAAAACCGACGACATCATGAAAGGAATAGTTCTGGCGGGAGGCAGCGGTACAAGGCTCTATCCCATTACCAAAGGAGTGAGCAAGCAGCTTCTCCCCATTTACGACAAACCGATGATCTATTATCCTGTCTCCGTCCTGATGCAGGCGGGGATAAGGGACATCCTCATCATAAGCACCCCTTCCGATCTTCCCTCTTTCCGCAGACTTCTGGGTGACGGAAGTGACTACGGGGTGAACTTCTCCTATGCCGAGCAGCCGTCTCCGGACGGACTTGCCCAGGCATTCATCATCGGAGAGGAGTTCATCGGAGACGACTGCGTCTGCCTGGTTCTGGGCGACAACATTTTCCACGGAGCGGGATTCAACTCCCTTTTGAAGAACGCCGTTTCCGATGCGGAGAATGAAAACAAGGCGACGGTCTTCGGTTATTGGGTGAGCGACCCCGAGAGGTACGGCGTCGCCGAATTCGACTCTGAGGGCAATTGCCTCAGCATCGAGGAGAAACCTCTTCATCCCAAGTCCAATTACGCCGTAGTGGGATTGTACTTCTATCCCAACAGCGTCGTTCAGATCGCCAAGGGCATCAAACCTTCGGCGAGGGGGGAACTGGAGATAACGACCGTGAACCAGACCTACCTTTCGATGGGTGACCTCAAAGTCCAGACCCTTGGAAGGGGATTCGCTTGGCTCGATACCGGTACTCACGACTCCCTGGCGGAGGCTACGGCTTATATCGAGACCATCGAGAAAAGGCAGGGACTGAAAGTGGCCTGTCTTGAGGACATAGCCCTCCGGATGGGATGGATAACTCCCGCCAAGATGAGGGAAATAGCAGTTCCGATGCTGAAGAACCAATACGGACAGTACCTTGTGCGTATGGCGGAAGAGGCGGAACGCACCGGGAAACATACGATCGTGGATCTTTGACAATCTTTTGATGGAAATAATTGAAACCTCCATTCCCGGAGTGGTACTTATCGAACCCAAGGTGTTCGGTGACTCCAGGGGATATTTCTTCGAATCCTATTCCAAAAGGGACTTCGACCGCATGGTTCGTCCCGTCACCTTCGTGCAGGACAATGAGAGCATGAGCAGCTACGGGGTTGTAAGGGGACTCCATTACCAGAAGGGTGCCTTTTCCCAGAGCAAGCTCGTCCGTGTGATTGAAGGCAAGGTGCTTGACGTCGCCGTGGACATCCGGAAAGGCTCGCCCACCTTCGGGCAGCATGTGTCCATCGTGCTTTCAGCGGAAAACCACCGCCAGCTTTTCATCCCGAGGGGCTTTGCCCACGGATTCGCAGTGCTGTCGGAAAGGGCCGTGTTCCAGTACAAGTGCGACAATCTTTACGCTCCTTCAAGCGAAGGGGCCATAGCTTGGAACGATCCTTCCCTGGGTATCGACTGGATGATACCTCCGGAGGATGTGATCCTTTCCGAAAAGGACAAACGTCATCCACTTCTAAAGGATGCGGAAGGCCTTTTCGATTACGGGAAAGACTATTACGCCGAATGAATTCAAACAGTATCCAACGTTTTGCCGTCATGAGGAAACTTCTTTTCATCGCCGTCATTTCCCTTGTGGGCCTTTCCGCCTGCAACACTTCCCCCAAGGAGGCTTCCTATATCGTACAGGTATCCCTCGGGGGATGGAATCATGCCGATTATCCGGTGGAAAGGATAATCAGCCGTCTGGATTCTGTCAGTAACCTCATACCGGTTGAGAAAGTCATCATCGGATGGACCCTCGACAAGCAGCTCTACAGGACTCTCGGAGACCATCTCCATTCCAAAGGTATTGACATGCTGCTTTGGTTCCCCGTTTTCGCTGAGACGGAGGACATCTGTGACAATTCGGTGGCGGTGGACCTTTGGGGTCAGACCCCGGCGAATTATGACCTCGCCGCGGGGGAGGGATTCCGTTTCAATTGCCCTTCGGATCCCGCCAACGCTTCGCGTCTTGTCGACTTTTATGACCGTGAATTCTCGGACTGCGGTTTCGACGGGATTTTCCTCGACAGGATAAGGACTCAGTCATTCGTGGGTGGAGTGAGCGGCATCCTGAGCTGTGGCTGTCCCATATGTGAAGAAAGATTTTTCAGCCAAGGGGTGAAACTTGAAGATGTTCGGAAGGAGTGGGAATCCAAGGGTGACGCCTTCTTCTCGGTGTCGGGATACTCTCCTAAGGAAGGTTTTGTCTTCACGAACCCGATCGCATCGGATTTCTTCATGGCCAAAGGGCATATCGTGAGTTCAAGCGTGGCGACGATAGCCGACAGTTTCAGGGCTCGGGGACTCGAGGTCGGAATGGATCTCTACGCCCCTTTCATGGCTCCGTTTGTGGGACAGGATTACGGAGTGCTTTCGCTTCATGCGGACTTCATAAAACCGATGCTGTATCGCAAAACGAACGCTCCCGCCGGCATGGGATTCGAGTACGACCTTCTGCGTAAGGCCATCCCCGGAGCTGAAGGGTATCCCGACTTCAAGATGGATAAGGATTTTCTCGATTCACAGCTAAAGGCCATGGACAAGTATCCTTGCGCCAAATATCCCGGTATAGAGATCAACTACCGTGAGGGTGTCGTCCCGACATCTCCGGAATATGTGACCGAATCACTCGACGCCGTCATGGACCACCGTTTCGAGGGAGCCGTTCTTTCGTGGAACATAATGGAGGCACCGGACACGCATATAGCATGCCTCGGAAAGAGATAGAAATGATTTTTTGATATGAATATACTTGTAACGGGAGCCAACGGACAACTGGGCTCCGAAATGAGAATAGTGACAAAGGGGAGTGCGGACAAGTACATCTTCACGGATGTGAACGACATTCCCGGAGTGGAGACCACGAAGCTTGACATGACTGACAGGGATGCTGTCATGGAGATAGTCCGCCGTGAGAATATCGGCGCCATCGTAAACTGCGCCGCATTCACAAATGTCGATGCCGCGGAAGACAACGAGCCCCTGGCCGAAAAGCTGAATTCGGAGGCGGTGGGATATCTTGCCGGAGCCATGAAGGAAGTCGGAGGGCTTCTTGTGCATATTTCGACGGACTATGTTTTCGGGGAGGAGCCCTACAATATTCCCTGCAGGGAGGACTGGACAGGAACTCCCACCGGAATCTACGGAAAGACCAAACTCCACGGGGAGCAGGCCATCCTTTCCTCGGGATGTGACCATCTCATCATAAGGACGGCGTGGCTTTACAGTGAGTTCGGAAAGAATTTCCTCAAGACCATGCTTTCCCTCACTTCATCGAAGCCTTCCCTCAAGGTAGTTTTCGACCAGGTCGGGACTCCGACCTATGCCCTCGATTTGGCCAATACCATATATTATATATTGGAAGGAAGAAGATGGAAGGGGAACTGCGGCGTGTACCATTTCAGCAACGAGGGTGTATGCTCGTGGTTTGATTTCACGAAGATGATAGCCGAGTATTCCGGCCATACTTCATGCGATGTCCAGCCCTGCCACAGTGATGAATTCCCCAGCAAAGTGAGGCGCCCTTCCTTCTCTGTCCTTGACAAGACCAAGATCAAGGAGACTTTCGGAGTGAAGATCCCTTATTGGACAGATTCCCTGAAAAAGTGCATGTCGAATATGGGGGTTCTAGTATAGGGAGATTTCCATCGGGTCATCGATCCGCTATAGTCTATCGTAGACAGGTATTCAAACAACGATCCCGGCCTTTCCAGGTCGGGATCGTCGCATATTGTCTGTCGGGGGATTAACCGCCGAAGTTGTCGTAGAAGATGCTCTCGGGAGATACTCCGAGGCTGTCAAGCAGATTGTTCACGGAGGATACCATCATAGGAGGTCCGCACATGAAGTACTTGATGTCCTCGGGAGCCTCGTGGTTCTTCAGGTAAACCTCGTTCATGACGTTGTGCACGAATCCGGGTGTGTACTTCACACCTGCAGCGTCGGCTGCGGGATCCGGACGGTCGAGGGCGAGATAGAACTTGAAGTTCGGGAATTCCCTCTCGATTTCGGCGAAGTCCTCCAGATAGAAGGCTTCGACGAGGGCGCGTGCTCCGTAGAAGAAGCTGACCTTCTTCTTGGTCTTGAGGGTCTTGAACAGATGCATGATGTGGCTCCTCAGAGGTGCCATACCTGCACCACCGCCGACGAAGATGTACTCCTGTGAATCGGGATCGTTCTCCGGGAGGAGGAACTCTCCGTAAGGACCGCTGATGGTCACCT
The DNA here is from genome assembly GCA_017469845.1 of Bacteroidales bacterium. Classification (GTDB taxonomy): domain Bacteria; phylum Bacteroidota; class Bacteroidia; order Bacteroidales; family UBA932; genus Cryptobacteroides. The sequence continues at coordinate 28,325 of JAFUFP010000061.1, forward strand.
TGTCACCGGGCTTGCGGGTGAAGACGTAGGTTGAAGCGATTCCCGGAGGAACGGGAAGCATCTTGAATACGCCTCTGGGCTGGCTACGGTCGAAAGGAGGTGTAGCGATACGTACGTTGAGCTTGATGACGTTCTTCTCAGCAGGATACGAGGCCATAGAGTAAGCACGGATCGTGGGAACGGTATTCTTGTACTTGATGCCGAAGAATCCGTATTTCTCCCAGTCGCCCCTGTACTCGGGATCGACATCGATGGTCGAGAAATCCGCATCGTACTCGGGAATGTCGATCTGGATGTACTCTCCTGACTTGAACTCGATGTTCTCGCCTTCGGGGAGACGGACCGTGAATTCCTTGATGAAGGTTGCGACGTTCTTGTTGCTGATGACTTCGCACTCGAGTTTCTTCACGCTGAGGGCTGACTCGGGGACTGCGATCTTGAGGTTGTCCTTGATCTTGACCTGGCAACCGAGTCTCCAGTTGTCCTTGATCTCCTTGCGGGTGAAGAATCCGGTCTCGGTGGGGAGGATTTCTCCGCCGCCTTCGAGAACCCTTACCTTGCACTGTCCGCAGTTTGCCTTTCCACCGCAAGCGGAGGGAAGGAAGATCTTCTGGTCAGCGAGAGTGTGGAGGAGGTCTCCTCCGAGAGGAACGTCAAGAGTCTTCTTGCCGTCGTTGATGTTGATCTGGACGGTACCTGAAGGGGTAAGTTTCGACTTGATGAAAAGAAGGAGGGCTACAAGAACGAGAGTTACAACGACTGTCGTTACTACTGCTCCGATAATTGTACTGAACATATGTATACCTCCCTTTTTAAAGTGTTATACCCATGAAAGTCATGAAGGCCATAGCCATCAGACCTACAGTGATGAAGGTGATGCCGGTACCCTTGAGTGCCGGGGGAACCTTTGAGTAAGCCATTTTCTCCCTGATTGCGGCGAGGCAAACGATGGCGAGGAACCATCCGAAACCTGAACCGAGGGCGTAAACGGTAGCTTCACCTACGTTGGCGAACTCCTTCTGCTGCATGAAGAGGGAACCTCCGAGGATAGCGCAGTTTACGGCGATAAGGGGGAGGAAGATACCCAGTGATGCATACAGACTCGGGACGAACTTCTCGACGACCATTTCCACGATCTGGACGAAGGCTGCGATGACCGCGATGAAGATGATGAGGCTGAGGAAGCTCAGGTCAACTCCGAAGGGGTTGCTCGTCAGGAAATTGTTGATCAAGTAGTTGATCGGAAGGGTGCAGGTGAGCACGAAGATAACAGCAACACCGAGACCGAGGGCGGTCTTCACGTTCTTCGATACTGCCAGGTATGAGCACATACCAAGGAAGTATGCGAAGATCATATTGTCAACGAAGATTGACTTTACGAACAAACTGATGTATTCCATATTCTCTATCGGTGTTAGATGTTATTTCTCCTGGAGGTCCTTCTGTATACCCCTCTGGATCCAGATGATGCATCCGATGAGTATAAGGGCCATAGGAGGGAGAATGACAAGACCGTTGTTCATGTATCCGGCGTTGTAGAACGCTTCGGGGATGATCTGGATACCCAGGAGGGTACCGGAACCGAAGAGCTCGCGGAAGATCGCGACAACGATCAGAATGATACCGTAACCGGCTCCGTTGGCGAGACCGTCAAGAAGTGAAGGGATGGGCTTGTTGCCGAGGGCGAAAGCCTCGATACGTCCCATGACGATACAGTTCGTGATGATGAGGCCGATATAGACGGACAGCTGTTTCTCGATCGCGTATGAGTAAGCCTTGAGGATCTGGTCGACAAGGATAACCAGCATTGCGACGACGACGAGCTGGACGATGATTCGGATACGGTTGGGGATGGTGTTCCTCAGAAGCGAGAGCACGAGGCAGGACAGACCCGTAACGATTGTGACCGAGAGGGCCATTACGAGAGCACCCTTGAGCTCGACGGTGACTGCGAGAGAGGAGCAGATACCAAGGACGAGGACGGTGATCGGGTTGCCCTTGAGTATCGGGTTCAGAATTGTTTCTTTCAATTTTGCATCCATGGCTTATTCCTCCATTTTATGTGAGCCTGTAGGGCAGTTTTCGCAGGGACAGTCGGGGCAGTTGCACTGAGTCTGTCCGGGGGTGCAGTGGCAATCGCACTCGCAAGCTTCTCCGCAAGGGCAGAATTCTCCGCAGTTGCATTTGTTCTTGGTAGTAGCGTTTGCGCTGAAGTAAGGCTTGTAGGCGTTGAGCCATGTTTCGATGGCTCCGCTCAGGCCCTTGGAAGTCATGGTGGCGCCGGTGATGGCGTCTACCTCATTGTTCTGGGAAGCACCCTTGAGGATGGAGAGAACCTTGTCGGAACCCCATGCGGCGATCTTGCCGACGAATTTGGCCCTGAATTCAGGATCGTCCTTGATCTTCGCACCGAGACCCGGGGTCTCAGATTCGTGGTCGAAGTAAGCTCCGGCTACAGTCTTGAGGTCATCCTTGAATGCGATGTATCCCCAGACGGGTCCCCAAAGACCTGCTCCGTATACGGGAACGACGGTGACGGGCTTGCCGTTCTGGTCGAAGATGTAGACGGGGAGTTCGAGGTCATTGCCCTTCTTGAGGTTTGTGTTCTGGGCGTGGAGGTTGTCCGCGATCTCCCTCGAAGCGAGGTCGAGGTCACGTACCTTCTGGCCCTGTGCGTTGACTGTGAAAGCTTCCTTTATGTATTTGGAGTATTCGGCGAGAACGGCGTCATTGCCGATCTTGGCGAGGTCCTCCTTGGAGGCGAACTGAGCTGCCGTAAGCATCTGGCTGATGGTATCGGCCTTGATGTTGGCATCCTGCTTGGGCTTGAGGGCCTGGGCCGCGAAAGCGAGGATCGCTGCGACTATCACAACTATGACAGTCGAGTACACTACTGTATAGACATTGCTGTTTGTGTTCATATCCTTTCAGTTTTAAGCGACCTTAGCCTTCTTTGCCCTCCTTGAGATTGCGCTCGAAGTGACGCAGTAGTCAATGAGGGGTGCGAATGTGTTCATGAGCAGGATGGCGAGCATCATACCCTCGGCATATCCGGGGTTGAAGAGCCTGACGGTGATACAGAGGGCACCCACAAGGAATCCGTAGATCCACTTGCCGAGTTCGGTCTGTGCTGAAGTGACGGGGTCTGTTGCCATGAAGACGGTTCCGAATGCGAAGCCACCGAGAAGGAGCTGAACGTATGCGGGAACGTCAGTGACACCGGCTGCGGTTCCGATCCAACCGACGCAGAGGGCTCCGATGACCGATGAAAGCATGATCTTCCAGCTTGCCACACCTGTCCAAAGGAGGATGATGGCGCCAAGGAGGATGGCGATCACGGATGTTTCACCTACTGATCCGGGGATTGTTCCGGCGAAGAGGCTCCACATGTCGGTAGCGTACTGTGCTCCGGAGTTCACGAGGCCGTCCATTCCTTCAGTAGTGAGGGAAAGGGGAGTGGCACCGGTTGCACCGTCCAGGAGAGCTTCACCTTTCTTCAGGGCGATCCAGGTTTCGGAACCTGACATCACGCTCGGATAGGAGAAGAACAGGAAGGCGCGGGTGAGGAGCGCGGGGTTGAGGAAGTTCATTCCGGTACCTCCGAAGACTTCCTTGCCGAAGATGACTGCGAAAGCCACAGCGAGGGTGAGGGTCCAGAGGGGAGTGTCGACGGGGACGATGAGCGGAATGAGGAATCCGGATACGAGATAACCTTCGTTGACCTCCTCACCGTGCATCTGTGCGAATGCGAACTCGATGAAAAGACCTACGAGGTAAGAAACGACGAACAGAGGGAGCACCTTCCAGAAACCGAAGAAGAATGTTCCCCAGAAGCCGGTCTGGGCTCCTGTTGCGAGATTGTGCTGATATCCCACGTTCCACATTCCGAAGAGGGCTGCGGGAACGAGAGCTATCACAACGAGAATCATGACTCTCTTCAGGTCGATTGAATCCCTGACGTGTGCACCTTTGGTGGTGACGGTTCCGGGGACGCGCAGGAAGGTATCGAAGGCGTCTACAGTCGAGTGAAGGAATCCGAGTTTGCCGCCTTTTTCGAAGAGGCCGGGCTGCTTAGTGTTTTCTTCCATAACTATATTCTCCTTTATGCCATTTCCTTGAGCATCTTGTCAATGCCCTTTGAGATGATGTCCTGGATGTCATTCTTTGAAGGATCGACGAATTCGCAGAGGGCGAGATCCTCGGGGAGGACCTCATAGATGCCGAATTTCTCCATGTCGTCGATGTTGCCGGCGAGGCAAGCCTTGATCAGGTAAACGGGGAAGATGTCCATAGGGAGAACCTTTCCGTATACGTCAGATACTACGAATGCCCTGGGACCGCCGTGGACGTTGGTGTCCATGTCGTACTTCTTGCTGGGGGTGAGCCATGAGAAGTAGGAACGGGTTGAGCTGAACTGGTTGAACCTGAAAGGTTTCGCCCAACCGAGGATTTCCCTCTCAGTTCCTTCGTGGAGAAGGGTTACGGTATCGTCGAAGAAGCCGGTGAAACCGTTCTGTCCTACAGAAGTTCCGGTGAGAACATCACCGCTGACGAACCTCAGGTCATTGGCGGAGTTGTCATAGAAACCGGCGAGATCCTTGATCGCGATTCCGGGAACTGCCTCAACGTATGAAGGGTTGATGGCTTTGGGACCGACAACGGCGATCTTGCGGGTAAGGTCTACCTTGCCCTGGTTGAAAAGACGTCCGATTGCCGCCACGAACAGCAGGGATACCGTCCATACGGTGTCACCCTTCTGGATGGGGGCGATGTGGCTGATCTGTACGCCTACGTTTCCGGCGGGATGTTTTCCGCTTACGGTGTGAAGAACGGCGTTCTCGATCTTGTGGAAAGGAGAACTTGAGACGGTCTTCGCATTGAGGCAAACGTGAACTCCACCCTTGGAAAGCTTGGCGAGAGCGTTGACGCCGGTCTGGACATTGGCGAATTCACCTGCGAGGGTGTACTCGTTGTCAGCGGCGAGAGGGGCTGTTGAAAATGCGGAAATGAAAATCGCTTTGGGCTGGATCTGGGGGTTGGCGATAATGCCATAGGGCCTCTGGATGATGGCGGGCCACAATCCGCTTGAAAGGATGTGGGCCTTGACCTCGTCCTCGCTCATGTTCTGGGGATTCTTAACCCCGAAGTCGAGATAGGATGTGGTCTCATCCGCTTTGATACGGACCTCAAGCAACTTTCTCTTGTCACCTCTGACGATCTGCTCGACGGTGCCGCTTACGGGGCTTGTGAACAGAACATCGGGGGACTGTTTGTCGGACATCACAGGAGAACCGGCAAGGACTTTGTCACCCTCACGGACCAACAGCCTTGGTACAAGGCCATGGAAATCCGTCGGTTTGAGAGCGACGACATCCGGGACGATAGTCTTGCTTGTCACCTGGGCTGCAGCTCCCGAAATCGGGATGTCCAGCCCTCGTTTCAAATCGATGTTGTTTGACATTATGTTTGTAAATTGAAATATGATTTCATTTGGCGCTGCGAATTTACTCAATTTTTGTTAATTTCGCCCCACTTTCCCCTAAAGGGGACTGTCTTTCGCGACACTTTTTCCGGTTCTTTCATCGGACCGGTATTTTTCGCTCAGTTTTTTGCTTTTGATTTTATGGCAGTTGACAAAAATTCAAGTCTGATATTGGAAGGATTGGACCCTCAGCAGAAAGCTGCGGTTCTCCAGATGGACGGCCCCGTTCTCATCGTTGCGGGTGCCGGATCAGGGAAAACCAGGGTTCTCACGAGCAGGATAGCGTACACTTTGGAACAGGGGGTGGATCCTTCGAGGATACTCGCCCTCACATTCACGAAGAAGGCCGCCGGGGAGATGAAGGAAAGGATTGCCGGTATGGTCGGCAAGTACAAGGCCACGAAACTCTGGATGGGTACTTTCCACTCCGTGTTCATCCGTTTCCTCCGTGAGTACGCTTCTTCTCTGGGGTATCCCTCCAGTTTCACGATATACGATACTTCGGATTCCCAGTCCGCGATAAAGAGGATCGTCAAGGAGATGCAGCTTGATGACAAGACCTACAAACCCAAGGATGTCCTCAGCCGCATTTCGAACGCCAAGAACAATCTCGTCACCGTTCAGGCCTACAAGTCCAACCCTTCGGCCCTCCAGAATGACGCCCATTCCAAAAAGCCGAGGATAGCGGACATATACGAAGCCTATCAGAACGCTCTGAAGGCCGCCGGCGTGATGGACTTCGACGACATCCTGATGAACATGAACCTGCTTCTCCACTCCAACAAGGAGGCGCTTGAGGATATCAGGAAAAGGTTCGACTATATCCTTGTGGACGAGTACCAGGACACGAACTTCGCCCAGTTCAGGATAATCCAGCAGTTGGGTGCCGTGCACAAGAACGTGTGCGTGGTGGGGGATGATTCCCAGTCGATTTATGCCTTCCGCGGTGCGAAGATCGAGAACATACTCAATTTCAGGAAGTTCTTCCCCGAGGCGAAGGTCTTCCGCCTGGAGAGGAACTACCGTTCCACCAGGACTATCGTCAATGCCGCCAATTCCCTCATCGAAAAGAACGAGGGAAGGATTCCCAAGAAATGCTTCTCGGAAGGTGACGAAGGAGAGAAGATCCATCTGATACAGGGCTTTACCGAATTGGAGGAAGCGAGACTGGTCGCGGCTTCAATCGTTTCCCGTATGCAGAAAGATCACGCCCAATACCAGGACTTCGCGATTCTCTACAGGACCAACGCCCAGTCCAGGGCGCTTGAGGAGGAACTCCGCAAATACAATCTTCCGTATGTGATATTTTCGGGGAATTCCTTCTTCGACCGCGTCGAGGTGAAGGACATGATGGCCTACTTCAAATTGGCAGTCAACCCTTCCGACGATGAGTCTTTCAGAAGGGTCGTGAACAAGCCCGCAAGGGGAATAGGCGATACCACCGTGGCGGCACTGTCCGCTGCGGCGAAAGCTCACGGTGTTCCCCTTATCAAGGCCATCTATCTTGACGACCTTGAGGCTTCCGGCCTGAGGAAAGCGGCCATCCTCAAACTCAAGACATTTTCCGACCTCATCCTCGAGGCAAATTCCATGACCCGGACCAAAAATGCCATGGAAGTCGCCAAGAAGCTCCAGTTGGGAAGCGGACTGTATCATTTCTTCAAAGACGACCTGTCCGTGGAAAGCCAGTCCAGGGCGGGAAACATCGAGGAACTCATCAACAGTGTGGGGCAATTCATCGAGGACAGGAACAACGATTACCTCGAAGAACTCGCCGCCGAAGAAGGCATAGACGACACTTCGGCTGTTGATCCCGGGGTGTTCCCTATGGTTTCATTGGGGGACTACCTCGAGAACATATCCCTACTCTCATCCGTTGATGCGGCGGAAGGGGATGACCTGACGAACAGGGTGACCCTCATGACCGTACATTCGGCCAAGGGACTTGAGTACCCTTACGTGTATGTGACCGGGTTGGAGGAAAACCTTTTCCCTTCGATGAGCATGGCCTCGACGGCCAATGACCTCGAGGAAGAAAGGAGGCTTTTCTATGTGGCCATAACGAGGGCCAAAGTAGCTGTCGACCTTTGCTTCGCGAATTCCAGGATGAGGAACGGCTCCCATGAAAGCAATTCCCCGAGCCGGTTCATCCGTGAAATCGACCCCAGATACATCGCGAACCCTCTCAGAAAGGGACCTTCATACGACGATGACGGCGATGATGAGGGCTATGCCTCCGGGGGTTCCGGACGTTGGGGACAATGGCGTGCAGGGGGCGGCAACTCTTCCCAGTCGAAATCATCATGGGGCGAAAAGGCCAGAAGCGGAGGATGGCAATCCTCTTCCGCTCCCCAGAGATCTTCTTCCCCCTCCAAGGTGGGTGTATCTTCAGTTCCGAAGATATCGCAGTCCCAGCGGGTGGCGAAGACTCCTCCTCCGGCCGACCCGAATTTCATTCCCGTACCGATTTCGATGCTTCGGGAAGGGCAGCGGATCGAGCACAACCGTTTCGGACTCGGAACCATCATTTCGATGGAAGGGAACGCCACCGACAGGAAGGCCAAAATCAACTTTGACCTTCACGGGGAGAAGACGCTTCTTCTCCAGTATGCCAAGATAAGATTCCCGAAAGAAAAATAGTCTCTCGGGTATCCTTTCCCTTGCCACGTCATCCCGATCGCGGAAGATTTTCCGGCGAGTCGCAAATGGAATTTACCGGTCCCTCGGACACCGTTCCGGGGGATTCCCGTATAGTGGTCCGGACCATCCGGAAGGCGCCAAGACCGTTCCGCCGATTCTTCGCCGGCGAAACGTGCCGGGAAAAACGTAAATAGACTTATCTACCCCTTTCCGGGGGCACCTATTCAAGGATTCTGCTGTCGCTCTCCCTCGTTCGGGGCATTGTCCGATGTTATTTTTGGATGTTCTTTTGGTCAAAACGGCCGTTCTAAAGGTAAAAAACGCAAAAAAGACCCCAAAAAAGTCGTGGGGGGTATTGCAGGTTCAAAATTTTGTCTATATTTGCAACGAAGTTTTTCATAGTTTAAGTTTAGGTTAAGTGGCGGGTCGAATGCTGCGAAGCATGCGACCCGTTAATTTTTGTTAAATTTAACTCTTTCCAGCCATCCTCCGAGACGGGGTGGCTGATTTTTTTTCATTCCGCTGAACGGGAAATTCTATCTCAAGTTCTCCTCTTACTCTTAGTAGAATGACGAAATAAAGCCGATGCTTTTTGCAGCACCGGCCTTTGATGTACGGGATTCCGCTCAGCGGATCCTTTTTCAGATTTTTCAGTATCCGAAGATCTCTTCGAGAGAAACGACCTTGACGGGACCGAGGGTCGAGAGGAATACCATATCCATATCGTTGGCGTCTCCTACGATTCCGTAGACATAGGTGCGGTCCTTGATCCACTTCTTCTGGGTAGCGGAAAGGTCACTGAGTGTCATGGTCTGGGCCTTCTCGAAAATCTTCTTGTTCCTGGGCTCGGTTACACCCATCTCCTGGTCGGAGAGGTACCTGTTGATGACGGCGGCTCCGGTTACCCTTGAAGTCCTGATTCCGGAAATGAGTGCGGTCTTCGCGATCTCGAAAGCGGACTCGGACTCGGGCATGTCGTTGATGATCTCATCGAATGCGGTAACGGCCTTCTCGAGCTTGTCGTTCTGGGATCCGATCGTTGCGGTGAACGAGTAGTTTCCGTCCTTGTATGAAGGATTGGCGAGGTTCGCTCCAGCGCTGTAGGCGAGGGCCCTTGACTCCCTCATCTCCTGGAAGACGATGGTGTTCATACCGCCTCCGAAGTACTCATTGAAGAGGGCGACGTTGGCGTCCTCACCGAGGTCGAGCTTCTCACCCCTGTTGGAGTACTGGACGTAGTTGAACTGCTGGGAGTTGTACTGGGCTACGTAGACAGCGTTCTGAGGAGTCTGGAGCATCTGGGGATAAACCTTCTTGAGAGGCTCGAGAGTTGCGGGAACGTTGTGTCCGGCCTCGAGAACGGATTTGAATTCATCCTGGCTGAGGGGACCGTAGTAGGTAACCTTGTGCTCCTTGGAGAAGATGCTCTTCACCTTTGAAAGGAGTTCCTCCGAAGTGAGGGACATGAGCTGTTCGTTGGTGAGAGTAGTGCTCTTGATGTACTCGGGACCGTAGGTGATGTAGTTGCGCAGGGCGCTTACCACTGCCCTCTGGCTGAGCTTGGAGTCCTGACGGTTCTTCAGCATGTTCATCTTCAGGGAAGCGAGGATGTTCTCATCGGGAACGGCGTTCGCGATGAGGTCCTCGACTATCTCCATAGCCTTGGGAAGGTTCTCGCTCAGACCGCTGATCGACACCTGGGAAGAGTTGGTACCGGCGCTTGCACCGAATGAGCATGCGAGCTTGTACATCTCGGAAGAAATCTGCTCGGCTGAGCGGGTGGGGGTTCCGAGGTAGCTGAGGTAATCGATGGCGAAGCCGAGGGCGGGATCGTTGATCGTTCCCATGTCGAAACGGTAACCCAGGGAAGCGATGTCGTTGAGGGTGTTCTGCTTGTAGAGAACCTCAAGACCCTTGCTCGTGAAGATGCTCATCTCCTTGGAGTAGTCGACGAAGACGGGCTCGATGGGCTTGGGAACGCTGTTCTGGATATCGAGAAGGAATGCGCTCTGCTTGTCCCTGTTGGTCACGATAGGGGTGATCTTGGGAGCCTCGACCTTCTTGATGTTGGGGTCGTCACCGATGTTCTTGTAAACGATGGCGTAGTTCTGGGGACCCATGTATTTGTTGGCCCATGCGACGACGTCGTCCTTGGTGATGGCCTCGAGCCTTGAAATCATCTCGACCTCATCCTTCCAGGTGGTCTTGTTGATGAAGGAGTTGACGAACATCATTGCCCTTGAGCTGTTGCTCTGGAGCGAACGCATCTGGCGGAGCTTGATGTTGTTGACGGTAGCCTGGACGAGGTCGGCGTCGAAGTCGCCCTTGCGGAGTTTGTCAGCCTCGGCGAGGAGAAGATCCCTCACTTCCTGGAGGCTCTGTCCTTCGAGGGGATAGCCCAGGAGAATCATCTCGCTGTAATCCACGAGGTCGTAGTTCATCGCCTGTGCCGCGAGCATCTTCTGCTGCTGGACGATGTCAAGGTCGATAAGGCCGGCCATGCCGTTGTAGAGGATCGAAGAAGCGATCTGTGCGACTTCGCTTTCCTTGCTCGAGAGTCCGGGAGTCCTCCATGCGATCATGGCGAAGGAAGCGTCATAACCGTTGACGTTGATTTCGACGGGAGAGGTTATGGGCTGCTCGGGAGCGAAGGTGAATTCGGGAAGATTGGGGTTGGGCTGCCAATCACCGAAATATTTCTTGATGATGGAGAGCATCTCCTTGGGGTCGAAGTCTCCGGAAACGCAGATTGCGCAGTTGTTGGGGACGTAGTATGTGGCCTTCTGCTTCTTGATTGCGGTGATGTCAGGGTTCTTCAGGTGCTCCTGAGTTCCGATGACGGTCTGGGTTCCGTAAGGGTGGTTCTTGAAAAGGACGGCGTCAACGGCGTCGAGAGCCTTCTCGGTGTCGGAGGTAAGACCCCTGTTGTATTCCTCGTATACTGCCTCAAGCTCAGTGTGGAAACCCCTGATGACCATATTTTTGAACCTGTCGGACTGGACTTTGGCCCAGTTCTCGATCTGGTTTGCGGGGATGTCCTCCTGGTAGCAGGTGACGTCGTCGGAAGTGAAGGCGTTGGATCCTTCGGAACCGATGATGGCCATCATTTTGTCATATTCGTTGGGGATTGCGATCTTGGACGCCTCGTAACTTATGGAGTCGATCTGGTGATAGATGGCTTCCCTTTCGTCTGGGTCGGTCTTTGTACGGTAGACGTCGTACAGGGACTGGATCTGGTCGAGCATCGGCTTTTCGGCCTCATAGTCCTGTGTTCCGACTTTCTCTGTTCCCTTGAACATGATGTGCTCAAGGTAGTGGGCGAGTCCCGTGTTGTCGGCGGGGTCGTTCTTGCCTCCGGAACGGACGGCGATGTAGGTTTGGATACGGGGTGTCTCCTTGTTGACACTCATGTACACTTTGAGCCCGTTGTCGAGAGTGTAGATCCTGGTTCCCATGGGATCACCGGGTACAGACTCGTACTTGGTCGAGCATGCGGCGGCCGTGACAATTACTGCAGCCACTGCGGCGAATTGAAAGATTCGTTTCATATTTGTAAAAATAATTGTCCGGAGGAGCAGTCGGCCTTCCGGAACTGTTTCGCTGATTGTGCTTAGCATTGGTGCGATTCTTTCGCACAAACTGCAAAATTAGACATTATTTACTTCAGGAGCAATAATTAGGAAGCTTTTCGTCTCCGGTGAAAACAAAACGCCGCTCTGCGGTGGCGGAGCGACGAAGCATGATGTTTGAGCGGAATACGAGGTTCGAACTCGCGACCTTCGGCTTGGGAAGCCAACGCTCTACCAACTGAGCTAATTCCGCAAATGCATTGCAAATATAGGAATTTTCCGGGAAACCAACATTCTTACGTGTATTTTTCGTGTTGGAGCGAAATACGTCCGCAGGGTGAATGTTTTTGGCGGGAAAAATGTAATTTTGCGCCGTTAAGATTCTTGCATATGGCGAAAACGGACGTGATAGATCTGATGCAGCACCATGGGGTGAAACCCACGGCCAACAGGATTCTGGTGGCGGAAGCTCTCAGCGACGCTCCTCGCCCTCTTTCCATGGCTGAAGTGGGTGATGTCCTGGATACGGTGGACAAATCGGTGATATCCAGAACGCTGGCTCTTTTCAAGGAGAATCATCTCGTCCATGTGATCGAAGACGGAAGCGATTCGGTCCGTTATGAACTTTGCCATAGCCACGAAGAAGGCGAGGATGACGATGTCCACGTCCATTTCTATTGCCTCAGTTGCAGGCGGACTTTCTGTCTTCACGATATCCATATACCGGCGGTATCTTTGCCGGAGGGCTACAGCATGGATTCCGTCAATTATATGGTGAAAGGAATCTGTCCGGACTGCTCTTCCTCCCGCTGATGCGTCTTTGCAACCCTGTTGCATCTTCGCTTCCATACCTTTGTCCCGTAAAATGAAAAAAACATTTCAGCATATGGGACACGTTCATAGTGAAAATCACTCACACGAAGAGGAGAAGGAACATCTTCATCACCATCATCATGATCATGAAGAGGAGTGCTGTTCCTGCCATCATCACCATCATGACGGAGATCATGACCATGATGAGGATGACCACGAAGAGGGGCATCATCATCACCACGACGAAGAAGGCGGTAAGGGGGAACTTCTCAAGATCATCATCGCCGCCGTTCTTCTTGTGGCGGCAATTGTCATAAAGAAGAGAACCGACCTTGCCGAGTGGCAGTATCTCCTGATTTTCCTTGTACCTTATCTCGTTGTGGGATTCGGGACACTGAAGGAGGCCTTTGAAAGCATCTGCGAAGGAGAAGCTCTGGATGAGGACTTCCTCATGTCGGTGGCGACGGTGGGAGCCCTTGCGATTGGCTTCCTTCCTGGCGCTGAATCACAGTATCCTGAAGCGGTACTCGTGATGCTTCTTTTCCGCGTCGGGGAATTGTTCGAGGGAATAGCCGAAGGCAACAGCCGCCGCTCCATCTCCCACCTTATGGAGATAAGGCCGGACTACGCCAATGTCGAAAGGGACGGGACCGTGCAGAAGGTCGATCCTTCCGAGGTGGAAGTGGGTGAAACCATTCTCATCCGTCCTGGAGAGAAAGTCCCTATGGATGGAGTCGTTCTCGAAGGAGACTCTTCTTTGGATACGGTGGCGCTTACAGGTGAAAGTGTTCCCCGCTCAATACATAAGGGAGATGACATCTTCTCCGGGTGCGTGAATCTTTCCGGAGTCCTCTCCGTCAAAGTCACCCGCCTGTTCGGGGAGTCCACCGCCTCGAAGATTCTGGACCTTGTCGAGAACGCTTCCTCGAATAAATCCAGGAGCGAAAGTTTCATAACCCGTTTCGCCAAGGTCTATACGCCGATCGTTGTCGGACTTGCCGTCGCTTTGGCTTTGCTGCCTCCGCTTCTTTCGGGAAGTTTCTCAACCTCGTTCCCTACCTGGCTTTACAGGGCGCTTACCTTCCTGATCGTTTCATGCCCTTGCGCTCTTGTCATCTCCGTCCCGCTTTCCTTCTTCGGAGGAATCGGTGGAGCTTCCCGCCACGGAATCCTCGTCAAGGGCTCCAATTATCTTGAGACCCTGTCCCGTCTGGGAACGGTGGTCTTCGACAAGACCGGAACCCTTACTGAGGGAGTTTTCAAGGTGAGTGCCGTGCATCCTGAAGAAATCTCACCCAAGGAACTTCTCCATCTCGCCGCCCATGTGGAAAGATTCTCTTCTCACCCGATAGCACTGTCCCTGAAGGAAGCATACCCTGATGAACATGACGACTGTGAAGTGGGGGATGTGGAGGAGATCGCCGGAAAGGGTGTCAAGGCCCATGTCAACGGAAAGACGGTGTGCGTAGGCAACTCCGCCATGATGGAGAGCATAGGAGCGAGTTGGCATCCCTGCGAATTGACCGGAACCACTGTCCATGTCGCGATTGACGGCGTCTACGCAGGCCATATCGTGATATCCGACAAGATAAAGGACGACTCGAAAATGGCCGTCACCGCCCTTAAGGATCTCGGAGTCGGCAATGTCGTCATGCTTACCGGGGACAGCGAAGACGTCGCCCTCAGTGTGGCGGATTCCGTCGGAATCGATCTCCACTATTCTTCCCTTCTCCCTTCGGACAAGGTGAAGATCGTGGAAGACCTCATCGGGGCGGGGAACAAGGGCACTGTGGCCTTCATAGGTGACGGAATCAACGATGCCCCCGTACTTGCGAGGGCTGATGTGGGAATCGCCATGGGCGGTCTTGGCTCAGACGCTGCGATCGAGGCGGCGGATGTCGTTCTGATGGACGACAGCCCTTCGAAAGTGGCGAAGGCCATTTCGATAGCCCGGAGGACCATGCGTATCGCCCGTGAAAACATCTGGTTCGCCATAGGGATAAAGGTCCTTGTCCTCATTCTGGCCGCTTTGGGTGTGGCTACGATGTGGATGGCCGTATTCGCCGATGTGGGTGTCACCGTCCTTGCCGTACTTAACGCCATGAGAACGCTGAGGGCATAGTTTGACGTTCCGCTTTTCCAGAAGAAAATAAACTCACAATACAAGACGGCTTCCTTTTCCGGAGGCCGTTTTTTCGGTGTCTCCGTACCTTGAAACCACATAATGAATACGATGTCGCTCCGCATTTGTAGCGGTTATCATATCTTTGACAATATCAATTTTAATACTTATCATAATTTTTACGATTAATAAGTTATTCATTGATAAATAGATAGGTAAAAACTATGAAAATATTTTCAGAAAACTGTTGCTTAAATAATTACTTTGCAATATCTTTGTATCCGTTGCTATGTGACACTAAAAAAAATTACAATGAGCGAATCCGTCCCCATAGCCAAGAATCATGTCTCCGTGGACTGCGTAGTCTTCGGTTTCGACGGCGAGAACATGAAGTGCCTCCTGCTGCGAAGAACGGGGGAGGAGAACGGTGAAGTCTTCCATGACATGAAGCTTCCCGGCAGCCTCATCTATCGCGACGAGGATCTCGACCAGGCGGCGAAAAGGGTGCTCGGAGAACTGACAGGACTGAAGAACATCCAGCTGAACCAGTTCAGGGCATACGGCTCGAAGGACAGGACACGTGACCCCAAGGATGTCCATTGGCTCGAAAGGGCACAGAAGGAGAAAGTCGAGAGGATCGTCACAGTGGCATATATCGCCATGATCAAAATCGGCAGGGCCCTTGAAACCCCGGACGGCAACGACGTCTGTTGGGTTGACTGCGATTCGGTACCCACGCTGGCGTTCGACCATAATATAATAATAAGGGATGCCATCGGCTATATGCGGCTCCTTATGGAGATGGATCCTTCGCTGATGTTCAACCTTCTTCCGAGGAAATTCACCGCCGCACAGTTGCGTAGAGTGTATACGATAGTTACCGGGAAGGAGATGGACCCGAGGAACTTCCACAAGAAGCTCTCACTGATGCCCTATGTGGTCCCGATGGAGGAAAAGGAGAAGAACGTTGCCCACAGGGCGGCGAGATTCTACCGGTTCGACCGGACCATTTACAAAAAGACCAGAATCTGATTCAAAAGTTGTAACCGCATAAAAGTAACGATTATGTATTTACTTGGATACGATGTAGGAAGTTCTTCCGTGAAGGCGTCACTGGTTGACGCTTCCACCGGAAAGTGCGTTTCTTCGGCCTTCTTCCCCAAACAGGAGGCCCCTATCACTTCAGTCCGTCCCGGTTGGGCGGAGCAGAACCCGCTTGACTGGTGGGCATATCTGAAGGAGGCCACAGCCGAAGTGATGGCGAAGGCCGGACACCCCAAGGATATCGCCGCAATCGGCATTTCCTACCAGATGCACGGACTGGTCTGCGTGGATGAGAACTATGAGCCTCTCCGTCCCGCTATCATCTGGTGCGACTCAAGGGCCGTTCCTTTCGGCAACGCGGCATTCTCCGCTCTCGGAAGCGAAATGTGCCTTACCCATCTTCTCAATTCCCCCGGTAACTTCACGGCTGCGAAACTCGCCTGGGTGAAGCAGAACGAGCCGGAAATCTTCGAAAAGATCCACAAGATCATGCTGCCCGGAGACTTCATCGCCCTGAAACTTTCCGGAGAAGCCGTCACGACGGTGAGCGGTCTTTCCGAAGGCATGATGTGGGACTTCAAGGAGGGCAAGCCCGCCTCCTTCCTTTTCGACTGGTTCGGATTCCCCGAGAGCATCCTTCCGAGGATCGTTCCGACCTTCTCCGAGCAGGGAAGAGTCAGCCGCTCTGCGGCCGAGGAACTCGGAATTCCCGAAGGCGTCCCGATCTGCTACAGGGCGGGTGACCAGCCCAACAACGCCCTTTCGCTCAACGTGTTCGAGCCCGGTGAAATCGCTTCGACGGCAGGAACGTCGGGTGTTGTCTACGGAGTGAACGGAAAGGTGTCCTACGACAACCTCTCCAGGGTGAATTCCTTCGCACATGTCAATCATACGACAGAGGATCCCCGCCTCGGTATCCTCCTTTGCATCAACGGTACCGGTATCCTCAACTCCTGGATAAGGAGAAATGTAGTCCCCCAGGGAGTGTCCTATTCCGAGATGAACGACATCGCCGCCTCAATCCCCATCGGATCGGACGGAGTCACCATCCTTCCTTTCGGAAACGGAGCGGAAAGGATGCTTTGCAACCGCGTCCTCGGTTGCAAGGTTTCGGGAGTGGAGTTCAACCGTCACAGCTGGAAGAACCTCGTCCGTGCCGCCCAGGAGGGTATAGTCTTCTCCTTCAAGTACGGTATCGAGATAATGGAGGAAATGGGAATGAAGGTGGACAAGATCCATGCGGGTCACGCCAATATGTTCTTGAGCCCCATCTTCCGTGATACGCTCGCCGGAGTTACCGGAGCCACGATCGAACTCTACGACACTGACGGAAGTGTCGGTGCGGCAAAGGGAGCCGGAATGGGAGCCGGAATCTATGCCGACCACAATGAGGCTTTCTCGACACTTGAGAAGATCGATACGATCGTACCTTCGGATACCGACAAGTACGAAGAGGCATACGCCAAGTGGAAGGCGGAGCTCGAAGGAGCCATCAAGGACCTTCAGTAATATGAGTATATAGCAACAATCAATAATCAAATCAAATCATTTCAATTATGGCAAAAGAGTATTTTCCCGGGATAGGCAAGATCCCGTTCGAAGGGGTAGAAAGCAAGAACCCCATGGCTTTCCATTATTATGATCCCGAGAGGGTCGTCCTCGGAAAGAAGATGAAGGATTGGCTGAAGTTCGCCATGGCATGGTGGCACACTCTGGGTGCAGCCAGCTCCGACCAGTTCGGCGGTCAGACCCGTTCTTACGAGTGGGACAAGGCTGAGTGCCCCGTCCAGAGAGCGAAGGACAAGATGGACGCAGGTTTCGAAATCATGTCCAAGCTCGGAATCGAGTACTTCTGCTTCCATGATGTTGACCTCGTAGAGGAAGGCGACACCATCGAGGAGTATGAGAAGAGGATGAAGGAGATCACCGACTACGCTCTCGAGAAGATGAAAGGCACCCCCATCAAACTCCTTTGGGGAACAGCCAACGTATTCGGTCACAAGCGCTATATGAACGGCGCCGCCACCAACCCCAATTTCGACGTTGTCGCAAGGGCTGCAGTCCAGATCAAGAACGCCATCGACGCCACCATCAAGCTCGGCGGATCGAACTATGTGTTCTGGGGTGGACGTGAGGGTTACATGTCACTTCTCAACACCGAGATGCAGAGGGAGAAGGATCATCTGGCCAAGATGCTCACAGCTGCCCGTGACTATGCACGTGCACAGGGATTCAAGGGAACATTCCTCATCGAGCCCAAGCCCATGGAGCCTACGAAGCACCAGTACGATGTCGACACCGAGACCGTGATCGGCTTCCTCCGTGCAAACGGTCTTGACAAGGACTTCAAGGTCAACATCGAGGTCAACCACGCCACCCTCGCCGGCCACACCTTCGAGCATGAGCTCGCAGTGGCAGTCGACAACGGCATGCTCGGATCCATCGACGCTAACCGCGGTGACGCCCAGAACGGCTGGGATACCGACCAGTTCCCGATCGACAACTTCGAACTCACCCAGGCTATGCTCCAGATCATCCGCAACGGAGGTCTCGGCAACGGAGGTTCGAACTTCGACGCCAAGATCCGTCGTAACTCCACTGATCCCGATGATATCTTCATCGCGCACATCAGCGGTATGGACGCAATGGCGAGGGCTCTTCTCAATGCTGCAGCCATCGTTGAAGAGTCACCTCTTCCCGCTATGCTCAAGGAGCGTTACGCTTCCTTCGACAAGGGTGAGGGCAAGCTCTTCGAGGACGGAAAACTCACCCTCGAGGAACTCGTGGCATATGCCAAGAACCACGGCGAGCCCGCTCAGATCAGCGGCAAGCAGGAACTCTACGAGACCATCGTCAATCTTTACTGCAAATAAAGCCGATGGCTACCTCTTACACTGACAAAGGCAGCAAGAGCTATCTGTTTTCGATAGTTCTTGTTGCCGTTATTGGAGGGCTCCTGTTCGGATATGATACAGCTGTCATATCCGGAGCGGAGAAGGGTCTCCAGGCCTTCTTCATGGGGGCCGAGGGCTTCCTGTACACCAATTTCTGGCACGGGTTCACAACATCCAGTGCACTTATCGGTTGTATCATAGGAAGCGGCATTTCGGGAATCATGGCTTCGAGGCTGGGAAGAAAGAAATCCCTCTTCATCGCGGGTATCTGCTTCTTCCTCTCGGCTCTCGGTTCGTATGATCCCGAATTCCTCTTTTTCGAGCATGGTGTTCCGAGCAAGTCCCTTCTGATGGCATTCAACCTCTATAGGGTACTCGGCGGCATCGGTGTCGGACTGGCTTCCGCCATCTGCCCTATGTACATCGCTGAAGTGGCTCCTTCCAACATGAGGGGCACGCTGGTTTCATGGAACCAGTTCGCCATCATATTCGGTCAGTTGGTGGTCTACTTCGTCAACTTCCTCATTCTGGGAAGTCACGCCAATCCCGTCATCGACCTTGTGGACGGAGTCAACAAAGTCCTCAATCCTGACGCAGCGGCATGGACTTCCGAGACGGGATGGAGACTGATGTTCCTCAGCGAATGCGTGCCTGCCGGACTCTTCTCGATCCTTATCCTTCTCGTCCCTGAGACTCCGAGGTATCTCGCGATGAACGGCCAGGACGACAAGGCTCTCGCCGTCCTTTCGAGGATCAACGGTTCCGTCAAGGCGAAGGAAATCCTCTCCGAGATCAAGGCTACCGCTACCGAGAAGACGGAGAAACTCTTCACCTACGGATGGCTTGTCATCTTCGTCGGTATCATGCTCAGCGTTTTCCAGCAGGCTATCGGCATCAATGCGGTGCTTTACTTCGCCCCGAGGATATTCGAATCCATGGGTATGGGTAACCCTATGGTCCAGACAGTGATCATGGGCGTGATAAACATCACCTTCACCCTTGTGGCCGTATTCACCGTCGAGAAGATCGGAAGGAAGCCCCTTCTTATCGTCGGCTCCCTGTGCATGGCGGTCGGTGCCCTTGGAGTGGCGCTCAGCAACGTCATAAGCGGCGTTCCCGCTATCGTTCCCGTTGTGAGCATCATGGTCTACAGCGCCTCCTTCATGTTCAGCTGGGGTCCCATCTGCTGGGTGCTCATCTCCGAGATCTTCCCCAACACGATAAGAAGCCAGGCAGTCGCAGTCGCGGTCGCTTTCCAGTGGATCTTCAACTTCATCGTCTCTTCCACCTTCGTCCCTCTGTACAACATGAGGCTCGGATCCATGGGTGTCAATTTCGGACATTTCATGGCGTATGCCATTTACGGAGTGATCTGCGTCATTGCTGCCATCTTCGTATGGAAGCTCGTCCCCGAGACAAAGGGCAAGACCCTCGAGGATATGACGAAACTCTGGAAGAAGAAATGATACTTCCGAAGAGCGTTTTTTCAATAGCCGGTCGCAGAAAATGCTTCCGGCTTTTTTCTTTCGTGACGTTGGTCCCGAGGGCAGGCTTCACCATCTCCATGTGTCAGACTTTATGTTTTCTGCCCAATTTTTTTAATTTTTCTGCCCATTGTTACACAGATACTTATCCTTAAAAATGACATTATTTTACATTTAGTTTTTGGTTTTCTGCCCAATATTATTTAGTTTTGTTAAAAATATTTCCAAATGAGTACTATTGCGGAACTGAGCCAATTGCGGGAAAGGGAAGATCATGTCGAATTCAAAGCCGCCCGTCATAATTATCCTTTTGCCGGTGGCGAAAGAAGGGAACTCAAAGACCGGCGACATTGTGTCCTGGGATATGTTGTCGCTCTTGCCAATGAAAAAGGAGGTAGGCTGATTCTCGGTATGGCGGATGAATTTCCTCATGTTGTCGTAGGAAGTGACTTCGCCAAAGGTGAAGTGGGCAATCTTGTTGATGAGATTTATGATAGGCTTCACATACGGGTTCATGCCGAGGAGTTGTATCAAGACGGACTTAGGGTTCTAGTCCTGAATGTCCCTTCCAGGCCTGTCGGAAAGGCTCTACGCTTCGAAGGTGTTCCTCTGATGCGTTTAGGCGAGAGTTTGAGAGAGATGGATGATGCAGAGTACTTCTCCATTATCAGTGAGCAAGATCCTGATTTCTCGGCCAGGAAATGTGATAATCTGAATTTTGATGACCTTGACGAGGAGGCTGTGAAAAGATTGAGGACTCTCATCTCCGATAAAAGAGGAAATAAAGACCTACTCACAGTGCCTGTGCACCAGTTTCTCTCTGATTTGGGTCTGTATAGAGATGGCGCTCTTACTTATGCTGCCTTGGTACTTCTCGGTAAATCGGAGGCCAAACGTTCGTTACTTCCTCAAGACATGATTTCTGTTGAATTCCGTTCATCACATTCTCAGGACCGGTTTTCCGCAAGGATGGAATTCCGTCTTCCGTTGGTGATAGCAATCGATCGGGTATGGGAATATATCAATCATCCAGCAAGCAACCCCATTTTGCAGGTCAACGATATGCCCAGAATAATCGATGTTGTCGGCTTCAATGAAGAAACGGTGAGGGAAGCGATTCTGAATGCCTGCATACATAGAAGTTTCCAGTTGAATGGGGATGTGGTCATCAAGATTTATCCCGATTGTCTTGAGGTCAGGAATCCCGGTGGCTTTCCGTTTGGCGTGAATTTGGGGAACATTCTTACGGTCAGCAGCTCTCCCAGAAACAGATTGCTTGTCGAAACCCTCGAAAAGACCGGCTTTATTGAGAGGTCCGGGCAAGGGGCCGATATTATGTTCGGCAACTGTGCGAAAGAAGGAAAACCGCTTCCGAACTATAATGAATCCGATGATTATCAAGTTTGTCTCAAGATCAGGGCTGTTATTGAGAATCCGAAACTCGCCATTTTTTTCCAAAGTTTGGGCGAGCTTGATTTGAATGCCTTTGAGTTCATAAACATCTATTATGTTTATAAAGCGGAAGTGACAAACATATATCCCGGTGCTATGGACCGCCTCGTCACAAGTGGATTCGTGAGCGAGGATCCCGATTATCGTTATACTATGGGGCCCTTGTTTTATTCGACTGTCTACAAAGATATCTCAGATTCTTTCGGCCCCGAAGTTATAAGGCGCATCAATTATGCCGCCAAAGTCAAAGGAGGAGTGCCCTCTTCGAAGATCATCTCCTCTCTTTCAGACCTGGAGACTACCAAAAGAGCCAGAACAATCATATCGAAATTGTGCGATTCAGGCAGGTTGTCCAAAAAGGGAACAGGCAGATCAACGACCTATATCTGGATTGATTGACATATTTAGTTTAATCATTTTTCTGCCCATTGTTACACAGATACTTATCCTTAAAAATGACATTATTTTACATTTAGTTTTCGGTTTTCTGCCCACTGGAATCCCATCCGGGAAACTGGCCTGCATGCTCTAATTCGGACACGGAAAAAAGCCGTCTTCCCCAGGTGGAAAGGCGGCTTGTGTCGATAGTCCCCAGACCGGGGGTTGTATCATTTGCAAACCATGATGTCCAGAATCATCTTGTCGGTTTCCTTCATTCCTTTGGAACCTATCGTACCGACATTCTGTATCGTGGTCTCGATATCCTTGTCAATGATTCCGTCGGTCTCCTTGACGCTTATTCCGTTCAGTGCAAGGACGGCGGACTGTATGCTGCTGGCGACACCGGAAGCCACTTTCATCGCGCATCCGACTTTCGCCCCGTCGCAGACCATGCCGGTAATGTTTCCGCACATGTTCTTTATGGCATGGCAGACTTCATCGTAGCCTCCTCCCTGCAGATAAACTATTCCGCAGGAAGATCCGGTTGATGCCACCACGCATCCGCACAGGGCGGAAAGTTTGCCGAGGAATCCCTTTATGTGTATGGCGACCAGGTTCGAAAGGATCAGGGCCCTGGCGAGAGGCTCGTCGTCCACTTTGTATCTCAATGCGTATGCTATTATCGGCATACTGACGGTTATGCCCTGGTTGCCGCTTCCGCTGTTGCTCATGGCGGGAAGAGTGCATCCCGCCATCCTGGCGTCGGATGCCGCTGCGGTCAATCCCATGGCGAAGCTCATGAAATCGTCTCCGAACACTTCCTTCTGGTTCTCTCTGATGGTCTTTCCTACCTGAAGGCCGTAGTTGCCGTGGAGACCTTCCTTGGCGAGGGCCAGGTTGAGGGTTCTGTCTTCGAGGATGAACTTGATGTCCTCGTATGGAACGGTCGTGGCGAACTCAAAAATCTCCTTCACGGTGAGACCGTACTCCCGGGTCTGCTTCTGTGAAGCGGCCGCAGCGCTCTCGGAACTCATGAGGATCTTGTCGGCGAAGCCCACCTCCACTATCTTGTCATGGTCATCCTCGATGACGGTGTGCGCACAGGGGGTGAGGGAAGCTGATGCGCTCATTCCATGGGAACGTACTGTCGCTTTTACATAAAGAAGGTGGTCCGTGTCGGCTACGCTTATCTTGACCGCCTTGTCGTCAACGAGCTTTTTCGCTCTTGATACCGCTTCTGGAGTGAGATTCTTGAGGACCTCCAGGCCGAGGGATGAATCTCCGCATACGGCACCGAGGGCCGAGGCGATATGAAGTCCTATCATCCCCGTGCCGGGTATGCCTACACCCATCCCGTTCTTGAGGATGTTTCCGCTGACTTCAACATCGATCAGGAAGTCGGCCTCCAGTCTCCAGTCCTTGCCTCTTTCGGAGCAATCCCGGCAGTTCTCGTCAAGGATTTCGACGGACTTCGCCACGGCCAGGGCCACGGCAATCGGCTCGGTACAGCCGAGGGCCGGTTTCACTTCTCGTTTGATCAGTTCAATGATCTCTTTTTGACGATTGGTCATATGGAGTCGCTTTATTTTATTTGTTGGGGTTGCTTTTGGAAGAATTCCATGACGGTCTTCATCAGGCTGCCCATGTCCTCCTTCTGCTTGATGACTTCTATGGGGAACCCGAGGCTCACGGTCTTGTATCCGTTCCCTTCGTAGCACACTCCCGCCGAGATGTTCGTGTCGGAGTACCTGAGGAATGTGCTGCCCTTGTCATTAGAAGGGAGCAATCCGTCGGGGGTCTCGGCGAAGTAGACCTCCTCGTTGTATGCGTTGTGGAACTTGAAAGGTCTTGGTAGCGGGACTCCGGTCATCATCGCGCTTTTCATCGTCCTCACTTCGGCGTTCCTTGTCGCGTAATTGGTTAGCCACTTGTAACCGAGGACCTCCTCGATGAATTTCTGCGTATCGGCGCGGGATGCTTCGTCTATGGTGACCCTGGGGTAGATGAGGTCGTATGCGTCTGTTCCGATGTGGGCTCCGGATATCAGCACGTTGCCGCCTTTGGAGGTGAACTTGCGGATTTCATCCTGGAGTTCCTTCGGGAAGACGGTGAACCTGTCCGGTACGGCTCCGCCCCTTCCGACGGTAGTCGTCACCTGCTTTCCGCAGATGATGTCAAGAGCGAACGCGCTTCCTTCCGCTGCGGCTCCCTTTGCGAAAGCCTTTTCGGAGGAAGAACTGACGGCGTATCCTTCACCGAGAAGTGCTGCCGCATGTGTGGCTACGAAATCGAAGGTGTTTCCTTTAAGTTTCTTTCCCGCGAAATCCGTGTAGGATCCTCCGAATCCCGGGTTGTCGTCATCGACCCAGGGGAGGGAACGGCGGAACTGGTACTGTTCACCGATGTAGTTTATCTCTTCTCCGTAGGCCACTCCTCCGTCAAGCCTCTGGTCGAATCCGGCGTAGTCGGGAGTGTCGAACCATGTGGGAGGGGAGACCCTGTCGAAATTGTTCACGATGAGGACTTCCTTAGCCGCATTCCTTCCTGAAGGGGTTCCGACGCAGAGCACCTCGGAAGGGAAGGACATTCCTCCTTCGTTG
>JAFUFP010000062.1 GCA_017469845.1 Bacteroidales bacterium
ATTTTAACGAAAATGGCCCTACAGATATCTGTAAGGCCATTTTAGCGGAGAGGACGAGATTCGAACTCGTGATACGGTTACCCGTATGCAGGTTTAGCAAACCTGTGGATTCAGCCACTCTCCCACCTCTCCAGTCCTTGGATAAAGGGTTTTGTGAAACCGAATTTTTCCGTAATGGATTGCAAATATACAACAATTTTTTAAAACGCAACCTTTTTTTGTTTGAGTTGTGTACATATAAAAATGGCGAGGATTCTTGACCCCGCCATTTTTATAATGGGTATCTACCCTTACCTATATTGTGCGAATTCTATATCCTTCTGCGCTCTGTCATAAAGGGCCTTATTGTCCTTAAGTGCGTCAAGGTACTTGGCTACATCTTCGGCGTTGCCCTGACGTGCAGCGATGATGGCGCGGAGGTAGTTCATCTTGATGTCGCGGCACTTGATGGCCTTCGTCGCTCCATCGAGATCATCGTTGAGAATGTAGGCGAGAGTCTTGTTGAAGCAGCATCCTTGGAAGTCTTTGAGATTCTCCAGAGCCTGGGCATAGTCGCCGTTGAGCATGTTGATGACTCCGGTGTTACCCTTGGCTTCATTGGTACCGGCCTTCTTGAAGTGGGCGAGAGCGGAATCGTAATCACCATTCCTCATGTCGATCACGCCAAGAGCGTTTTCGAGGTCTTCGTCTTTGGTTTTGACATCATTGAAGGCTCTCTTTGCCTTGTTGAGGTCGTTTGACTGAAGATATGCGACACCGAGGTTGAATCTTGCCCTGTCACTGTCATATTTGTCGATGGCCTTCTTGTAGAGTTCGATCTTTGTATCTGCGTCGCGAACGAGGGTAGCCGCCCTGAGGAGAGCCTCTTCGTCAAGCACGTCCATATTCTCGTCAACGAGTTTGACAAGTTCGTCACTTGTGTAGTTCTGGTATTCGACATTTGCGATGAACCTTGCCCTACGGAGTTCGGGAAGGACTCCGGTCTTGAGTGAGGTGTAAATCTCGCTCATGTTCTTGATTTCGCTTTCACGGACAGCGGGATCGCTGTACATGTTGAGAACCCTGAGGATAAGGTCTTTGTCTTCGATGTCGGATTTGGCGACAAGCTCCTGGAATCCTTCCCAGTCCTGACCGATACTCTTGACTTCGGGATCAGCGACATCTTTGCCTTTTGTGATCTTTCCCCATGCCTGGTCAGCGCTCTTTCCTCTGTTGTCAGAAAGCTTTGCGTTTAGCTTTTCTCCTCCTTCGGGGGATGCATAAGCTACGATTTCGGTGCCGGATATGGTTTTGCGCTCATTGCTGTTGATTTCATCGAGAGCGGCCTGGAAATCCTTGATGGACTGAGAAGTCAGTTCTTTCGAAGCGACATCGGAGGAGTTTACGGAATATTTGATCTGTCCTTCAGCGGTCTGCTTGAGGATCTCCTGATAATTGTCGGCCTTGTATCCGATGTAGCCGTCAGCCTCAGCGAGCATGTATGTCGTGTTGACGCCGTCGGCGACTTTCTTGACGGGGAGGTTTACGCTCTTTGCCTTGTAGCTGGCAACGCCACGCAGCTCGAGTCTCGCCACTTCCATTCCCTCTTCATAGACGAAGTGGATACGTTCCCTTACGGTCTGGCCGGCGGAAGATACGGTCTTGTAATTGTCTTTCACTTTCTCTCCCTGATACATGAAAGGCCTCATTTCGACTTCGCCCCCTTCATAGACGAGAACTGGAGTAACTGCCAGTATCGCTTTGGGGTGGAAATACCCTTCCGGATATGTAACCGTCACAGTGGCGTCAATGTCCCCGGCTATCGCCTCGAGGATGACGGGGTCACAAGTTACCTGTACATTGTTTGCCAATTGGGCCATTTTCTCCGCGGAGGAGCATGCGACTGCTGCGGATGCAAAGAGTGCTGCAGCGAGAACTTTTAAAAATTGTCTCATATGTTCGGTATAATTACATTGTCTGCTGTCTTAAGTGGTGGAGGAATCCTGCCATGGGGCCCTCCAAATGCCACTTAGCGCAAATATAAGAAAAATTCCTATCTTTGTCTGATTATTGTTTCATTATGGATTCACAGGAGCTCCAGAGACTGAAGAACAAATTCGATATCATCGGTAACGACGCCTCTTTGAACCGGGCGTTGGAAATGGCCGTAGCAGTTGCATCAACCGACCTTACAGTCCTTGTAACAGGGGAAAGCGGTGTCGGTAAAGATGTCATACCCAAGATCATACACCAGAACAGCTCGAGGAAGACAAAGAAATACCTCGCCGTGAACTGTGCCGCAATTCCGGAGGGCACGGTGGATTCGGAACTGTTCGGTCATGAAAAGGGTTCCTTTACGGGAGCGTACGAAGCAAGGAGGGGATATTTCGAGGAAGCCAACGGAGGTACCCTGTTCCTTGATGAAATCGGAGAACTTCCTTTGGCCACTCAGGCCAAACTTCTTAGGGTTCTTCAATCCGGTGAATACATAAGGGTCGGTTCCTCGAAGGTCGACAAGACGGATGTCCGCCTTATCGCAGCGACGAATGTCGACCTCCAGACGGC
The DNA here is from genome assembly GCA_017469845.1 of Bacteroidales bacterium. Classification (GTDB taxonomy): domain Bacteria; phylum Bacteroidota; class Bacteroidia; order Bacteroidales; family UBA932; genus Cryptobacteroides. Next base: position 2,545 of record JAFUFP010000062.1, read on the forward strand.
TGTCGCCCAGGGTAAGTTCCGTCAGGATCTGTACTACAGGCTCAGTTCAGTTTGCATAACAATTCCTCCTCTCCGTGAGAGGAAGGAAGACGTATATCTTCTTTTCCGGAAGTTCACGACTGATTTTTCGGAAAAGTACAGCCGGAAGAAGGTCAACTTGTCGCGTGACGCGATAGAACTTCTCCTCTCTTACCGTTGGCCGGGAAACATCCGAGAACTGCAGAGTCTGGCGAATACCGTCTCTCTTTTCGAAACGACAGCGGTGACTCCGAATGCGGAACGTTGTGAAATCAATGCGCAGACCCTCTCAAAGTATATCAAGACCGATGAGGCTCCCATGCTCCCCGTGAAGTTCCAAGACGGAAAACAAGCCATCAGCGAAGATGAGAAGCAGGGAATATATAAAGCCCTTTATTCCTTGAAAGAGGAAGTCGAGGAACTCAAGAGAATCATCGCCACCGGAGGATATCCCAAACCTCAGGATGGCCAATCCCATTATATTGACCGTCCGGTGATTCCCGCGGGAGAAGACGGAGGCGCGAACATCATCTCCAAGCCGGAATCCTACAACAGGATGGATGATGATGTCGATAACCAGTATGACGGAGAAATGTCATATCCGGAAGGGTCGAGAATGGCGTCCAATATAGACGATCAGAGCCATCTTCACCATGATGCGGAAAAATCTCTCACGATAAAGGGTTCCAACGAGGAGATGATACGCAGTGCCCTGGCAAGGCATGGCGGTAACAGGAAAAAGGCTGCCGAGGAACTCGGAATTTCCGAGAGGACTCTGTACCGTAAACTGCCGGAAGAATTCAGAAGAACCAGATGACGATCAGAAAGAAATCCTTATCGGCCCTTGCCGTTACTGTTCTTGCGGTGATGCTGAGCATCGCCTCTTGCGGCATCTATACTTTCTCGGGAACGTCAATCCAACCTGATGTAAAGAGCGTAACGATCAATTATTTCGAGTACAAGGCCTTGAGGGTCAATCCTTCTTTCAGCAATGATATCACGGAAGCCCTCAAGGACAAGTTCAAGAAAATGACCCGTCTCGAGCAGGTGGATATGGACGGAGATCTGGAAATCGTCGGTGAAGTCACAGGCTATGATTCCAGGGCAACGGCAGTGACGGCTCAGGAGGTGGCCGCCAAAAACCGTCTTACGGTTACCGTGAAAATCTCCTTCACCAACCGCCTTTATCCCGAAGAGGACTTCGAGAAATCATTCTCGGCGTATGCGGATTATGATTCAATGCAGTCCCTTGATGCGGTAGAAGGGGATCTGTGCGTCGATATCATCGAGCAGCTTGCCGAAGATATCCTCAACGCCACTGTCGCCAACTGGTAAAACTTTTCGGCCATGAACGGTTATATCAATCTCAAAACTCTCAATCTCAATGAGCTTGTCGGTGTAGTCAACCTCTACCCCTGGTACGGAGCCGCCAGGAAAGAGCTTTGCAGCAGGATGGCGCAACTCGGAGGCGACGCTTGGGGGATAGAACAGTACAGCGATTCAGCCATGTACGTGGGAAACCGTGCCGCGATCCTTGATCTGGTCAGGGAGAAAAGTTCCGATTACCAGGATCACGATCTTGAGGCCCTTCTCCGTTCATATATAAATGAGTCAGAGTCGCGTGAAGAAGATGGCCGTCAGGTAAGAGTCGTTGGGGGAGATTTCTTTACGCAGGCCCAATATGATAAGGTAAGAAGGGAGGAGGACAATGTGTTCTCTCATTTCGCGGCGAAAGACAAATCTTCGTCCGAAACGCCCTCCGATGACATTCTCGGGGATGATTTCTGTACGGAAACTTTAGCCCAAATATATCTGGACCAGGGTTATTATGAGCAGGCAAGATACATTTATTCCCGTCTTCTCTTGAAATTCCCGGAAAAAAATACTTACTTTGCAGCCCTTATCCAAAAATTGGATGAGCAGGCTCAGTCCTGATGCACTTCAGAAGATAAAAAATTTAGTCATATGAACTGGTTATTTGTTACTCTGACAGTAGCGGTCGTCATCGCAAGTGTGTTTCTGACGATCGTCGTGCTGCTCCAGAACGGAAAGGGAGATGGTCTCGCAAGTAATTTCGTATCAGCGAACCAGACTCTCGGTGTTAGGCAGACCGCTGACCTTCTTGAGAAGGTTACCTGGGTTCTCGTCTCTTTCATTCTCGTTGTTTCCATTCTCACCACTTTCTCTTTGGGAAAGAACGATTCTGCTACTGATATCACTGACAGGATCGAGAATGCGGCAACAGAGCAGCAGCTCGAGTTCCCTTCAACTCCCATTCAGTCCGCCAACCCTTCTTCGGAGGCACCCGCTACTGAAGCACCTTCCACAGAGGCCAACTAATGACATTTTGTCAGCCTGAGGGCTGATGGAATACAATTTGACCATAGCCGTTTGTTCCTTGGAGCAGACGGCTATTTGAGCGTATGCGCCCCGGAACAAAAAGGAGGATTAATTATATGAATGCAAATAACAGTAAAAATTTACAATTCCTGCCCCGTTTCGGAGTCAATCTCAATGAGATGGCTTCATCGGGCAAACTCGACCCCGTCATCGGAAGGGATGACGAGATCCGAAGGGTGCTGCAGATTCTGAGCAGGCGAACCAAGAACAATCCTATTCTGGTAGGTGAACCTGGCGTGGGAAAGACCGCCATATCAGAAGGTATCGCCCAGAAGATTGTCGACGGAAACGTTCCGGAGAACCTCAAGGACAAGACCGTCTATTCATTGGATATGGGTGCGCTTATCGCTGGCGCAAAATATCAGGGAGAATTCGAGGAGAGGCTGAAAGGTGTCGTCAAGGAAGTAGTCGATAGCCAGGGCGACATTATCCTTTTCATTGATGAAATCCACACGCTTGTCGGAGCCGGCAAGACTTCCGGAGCTATGGACGCTTCAAATATCCTGAAACCGGCTTTGGCAAGGGGTGAGCTCAGGACAATAGGTTCCACAACCCTTGACGAGTATCAGAAATACTTCGAGACCGACAAGGCTCTTGAAAGGCGTTTCCAGATAGTCCCCGTCGATGAGCCGTCACCGGCCGAGTCGATTTCCATCCTTAGAGGACTTAAGGAGAAGTATGAGAATCATCATCGGGTCAGTATTGAGGATGATGCACTCATCGCGGCGGTCAATCTTTCGCACCGGTACATCACCAACAGGTTCCTTCCCGATAAGGCTATCGACCTTATAGATGAGGCCGCTTCCAAACTGCGTCTCGAGATGAACTCCGTCCCTGAGCCCATTGATGACCTCAACAGCAAACTCCGTCAGCTCGAAATCGAGAAGGAGGCCATAAAGAGGGAGGGTGTTTCCCTGAAACTGGAAAAGATCGAGACCCAGATAGCGGAGCTTTCCAAAGAAAGGGAAGGTCTGATGAAACGCTGGAATGAAGAGAAGGACATCCTTTCGTCACTGCAGTCAGCCCGTCAGAAAATGGAGGATTACAGGATAGAGGCTCAGGCTGCCGAACGTGCAGGAGATTACGGAAAAGTGGCTGAATTGCGCTACGGCAAAATGGCCGATGCGAAGAAGACCATCGATGAATTGACCAAGAAGCAGGAGCAGATCAAGGACCCTATCATAACGGAAGCGGTCACTCCCGAGGATGTCGCCGAAGTCGTCGCCAAATGGACCGGCATTCCCGTAAAGAGGATGCTTGAAAGTGAGAAGGAGAAACTTCTCCGCATGGAATCCGAACTTCACAAGAGGGTAGTCGGTCAGGATCCCGCGATTGAAGCGGTATCCGATGCGGTAAGACGTAACCGTGCGGGACTTTCCAATGAGAAGCGTCCTATCGGCTCATTCCTTTTCATGGGAACGACCGGAGTCGGAAAGACTGAGCTCGCCAAGGCTTTGGCCGAGTTCCTGTTCAACGACGAGAATATGATCACCAGGATCGACATGAGCGAATACCAGGAGCGTCATACGGTGAGCCGTCTTATCGGAGCTCCTCCGGGATATGTCGGTTATGATGAAGGCGGTCAGCTCACCGAAGCAGTACGCCGTAAGCCTTACTCCGTCGTACTGCTTGATGAGATCGAGAAGGCTCATCCCGATGTGTTCAACACTCTTCTCCAGGTTCTGGATGACGGACGTCTGACGGACAACAAGGGAAGAACCGTAGACTTCAAGAACACGATTCTCATCATGACTTCCAATGCAGGTTCCGATATCATCCAGGGATACATGGAAAGGCTTCCCGACATAGATTCTGAAGACCCCATAGCACAGATGAACGCCATCGCAAGGCGCCGTCAGCTTCTGGATGAGTGCAAAGAAAGAGTTGTCGAGACCCTCAAACAGACAGTCCGTCCCGAGTTCCTGAACCGAATAGACGAGATCATCATGTTCGATCCTCTCACCAAGGGGGACATCCGTGAGATTCTGCATATCCAGATGCATGACCTCCAGTCCAAGCTTTCCGAGGACGGCGTTGAAATCTCGTTCACGAAAGCCTTCGAAGACTACATGACCGAAAAAGGTTATGACCCTTCGTACGGTGCACGTCCTGTCAAGAGGATAATGCAGCGTGAACTTGTCAACCAGTTGGCGAAGGCCATCCTCGACGGAAGGGTACATAAGGAGTCCGTCATAGAGGTGGACGCCATCGGAGATGAGGTAGTCATGCGCAATACACAGAGCGTCAAAAACGCCTGACGGCGGAACATTTTTTTAGAATGCGGCACACCCTGCGGGAAATTTCCGTGGGGTGTGCTCGTGTTTTGACGGACGAATACACAATCTTGTCAAACACCGGGATCAGATGGTGATTTCTTAAACAAACATTCTCAGAACCGGTGGAATATCAATAATTTTAAATATATTTGCAAAAGAGTTTGTAACCAAGATTAATTTAACAATAGTTATACAATGCGCAAATTACTGTTTAGGGACGTGGAAATCGAGTCCATGAAGAGGGAACTGTGGATGTCCGAGAACAAGCAGAGCAGAATGACCCTTGTCACCGGTAGGGCGGGTGTTGGAAAAACCCTTCTGGCGATCTCCGTGACGGACAAGAAAACCAGGCTCTATTTCAATCTGACGGACCGTCCGGACAAGATGATGCTTTCGTCTTTCATCGAGGAGGTGAGGCTGCGTCTGGACACTTATGTCCCCCAAACGGTAAGAACGGTTCCGTCTCTGCTCTCCTTCCTTTTCGATCTTTCTCAGAGGAGATCCTTCACTCTCATCCTGGATCATTTCGATGAGTATATTTCAAAGGATATGGATTCGTGCGGAGAGCTGAGGAAAAAGTGGGATGAAACGCGTTTCGAGGGTAGGTTGAACCTCATCCTCATAACCAGGAACCCTTTCATCAACAGGAAGCTTTTCTCCCTGTACGGCTCGCCGTTCCTCAACAGCGTCGACTGCACGATCCCGCTTCGTCCATTCACTGCCTCCCAGATGAAGTCCATCATCTCGGCTGACGGGAAGTCCCTGAAGGGAGACGATCTTCTTGCGATGTGCATGGTGACGGGAGGGCTTCCTGAGATGGTGAACCATTGTCTGGAGAAAAGGTTGCTGACGAAAGAGGCGATACTGAAGAATTTCTTTTCGGAAGACTCCCCTATGATCCGTTATGGTGAGAAACTGCTGGCCAGGACGCTCGGAAAATCCCGTGAAGTGTACCTTTCCATATTGATGCTCATCTCAACCGGCAATCTTACCCAGGCGGACATCCAGGCCAAAATCGGTGGTTCCAACGTGGGTGGGCACCTGCTCAAACTGGAAACGGAATACGGTCTCATCACGAAACGTCGTCCGCTGATGGCGGCTGAAGACAGCCGTAACGTGGTCCGCTTCTCCATAACGGATACGTTCCTGCTCTTTTGGCTAAGGTTCGTGGAGGGCGCCAGAACTGATTACGATACTTTCCGTCTGGACTCGATGCTGAGCAGGGCGAAAGAGGATTTCAAGGCTTTCTCCAAAGAGACCCTGAAAAGGTATTTCACGCAGATGCTATCGGATCAGCAGCCGACTCTCGAAGTCGGAGGAGACTGGAAGAGCGGAGATCCTTCCGAAATCGATATCCTCGCTCTTGACAAAGAGGGAGGGAGAGCGCTTGTCATTGATGTCGAGCACGACTCGTCCTTCTTCAACAAAAAAGCGTTCCTCGAGAAGGTTTCTTCTTTGAGGAACGGCTCTTTGAAAGGTATGCAGATCGATGCCCGGCTCTTTACCGTCGCGGACATGTGATCCGGTTATTCGGCGGTCTTCTGCTCTATAGTGCTTCCGTGCATCTCTACGACGGTCTGTTTCCAGAGGTCGGTGTAGCCGGGATTGGTGATGCCGTCGGGGAGATGGGTTGAGAACTCGCTGTGCTTGAAGCTTCCGTCTTCATTCTGGGCTTTGACATTGCCGTCGATGTATTTCACAAGGAGAGTCTTCTCCAGTTCTCTCCATGCGGAGAATTGGTTCTGGGCGGTTTCTACGGAGTAGTTGGTCAGGAACCGCTTCACTGCCGCGAAGGCCTCTCCGGTGTCTTCCTTGGGATCATATAAATAGCCCTTCTTTTCAGCCTTTTCGGATTCTTTTTCAGCGACCAGAAGGTAAAGGTCCAGAGCTTCGTTGTCTATCTCGAAGACCTTGCGCAGCTGGTCCTTCTCGAACTTGTCGATCCTTTCGCGTACATAAGGGGCCATGATGTTGTACATCTTGTAGCATGCGTTGGAAACCCTGTTGTTGATCCAGAATGATGCTGATTCGGAGTAAGTGAGGATGTCACCGTTTCCTTCCTGGAAGCATTTGGGGACCTTGGTGGTGTTGGTGTAGATCGGTGTGAGGTATGATGTCGCCGCATCGTCTGTTCCGAACCAGATTATGCCACCGATAACATCGGGGAAATTGCTCCTTGATTGACCGACGAACCAGAATCCGGTCTGCTGTGTCGCGATGGCCCTTTCATTGATGTAGGTCTTTCCTTCAACGCTGAAGCTCATCGGCCTCCACCTGTAGGGAAGTCCGTTTCCGCCGGCTCCGATATCCTGTGTCATGTCCATGGGCGTACCCTCGTAATGATCCCTCATTACGTCCGCGATATCCTTTACGGTCAATTTCTTGGCGGGCTGGATATAGAGGGGCATCCTGTTCTTGGTGCTCTGTCCCATCGCATAGTCGATGTAGGTGTAGGCATCTTTGGTTACCATACGGCCATTCTCGTCTTCAGCGGTGAACCATCCGTTGGAGAGGATGTTGAATGCGCTCCAGACCCTCGCTTCGCATGCCCTGAGTGCTCCGAAATCGAGCGGGCAGTAAGCGTCAGCAAAGCTGAACTCATCATCGGGACCCTCGTAATAACCCTTCTTTTTCGCGAACGAAATCACGTCCGGAGAGTAACGGCAGTTCTCGGGATCCTTGAGGGGGAACGTGGTGATTCTCGCCTGGTTGGCGTGTGCGCTGATATATCCGTCAGGAATTTTGACGGCGACCCAAACCACACCTTTGTTGAGGTTGACCCCGTTCTTCATGACAGTGCCTTTGCCGATCATTTCCATGATCCAGACCTCATTCTTGTCGGCGATGGTGAAGCTTTCGCCTTCGGAATAATATCCGTACTCGTTGGCCAGGTCAGTCATCAGGGTGATGGCCTCACGTGCGGTTTTGCATCTCTCAAGGGCGACGTAGATGAGGGAACCGTAGTCGATTCCGCCGTTCCTGTCGTGAAGCTCGCTCCTTCCGCCGAAAGTCGTTTCGGCTATGATGAGCTGATGCTCGTTCATGTTCCCGACTCTCTTGTATGTATGTGCGGGCTGGGGAATCTCTCCGAGATATCTTCCGGAATCCCAGTCGTAGATTTTTCTGGTGGTTCCCGCCTTCCAATCTGCAGCGGGTGCGAAATACAGTTCCCCGAAGAGGGCGTGGGAGTCGGCCGCATATGAAACGAGAATGGAGCCGTCAGCGCTGGCGCCTTTGGTTACGATGATGTTCGTGCAGGCATCTGTCTTCATTGTTGCCGCCATCGACAGGATAGCCGTGGCCAGGATGCAGAGTGTCTTTGTTTTTTTCATTTTGTTCCCCGCCTTATTCCGGAACCCTCCGGCAGGAAACACGGGGCATTTCCTATTGGTTACGATTTAATCTTGTTTGCAGAAAGCCTTATCAGCAAATCCCTTGCCGTATCTTGTTCGGGGAGGGGATATGCCCGGTCAGACAGCCCAGGTCACACTTTCTTGCTTTTGCTTTTCTCATTTATTCGCTAATTTTGCGTGAGAGTTGAATTTCAGCAATGAACGGTGTGAAGACCTTTGTTCCGCGGGGCACGGAAATTGTGACGTCTACTCCGGAATAGGCTTATTACAAATTGCAAATCTATTAATTTTTATTGGTATGAGAAAGGTGATAACGTCCGTAATGTTGACCTTTTTGGCTTCTGTCGCTTTTTCGGTGAGTGTTCTTGCTCAGTCGCAGGACCCGAAGCAGCCGTCCATGGAGGAACTGGCGACCCAGGAGGCCGATCGTCTGGGAGCTATTCTTAAACTTGAGGACTGGCAGATTTTCTACGTCGATTCAACACTCCAACATGATTATGTCGCTCTGGATACAGAGTTGAAAGAACTTCAGAAATCGAAAGTCGGCAACACGGATATTTACATTTCCGTCCAGGACAAGTGGATGCAGCAGATCTACAATACGTTCCAGACGATATTCGACGAAGATCAGTGGGCTTCATACCTGAAAAGCGGAGCCGCGAAAGAGCAGAAAGCCCGTGATAAGAGAAAAGCGAAAGCTGCGGGCAAAAAGTAGCTTTTTTCTCCATTCTTCTTCCGAGGTCTGCATTTTCGAGTAAATATTTGTAATTTTGCGGTCCTTAAAGAAGAAAACGATCGTATTAGATATGAAGGAACAGATAGAACAGCTTCTTGAAGAAATCAAAGGTCTCAAGTGCGCTACAGACAAAGAAGTTGAAGAGGCAAGAATACGCCTTCTCGGAAAGAAAGGTGAGGTTACCAAACTTTTCGAGGAGTTCAGGGGAATTGCTCCTGAGCTGAAGAAGGAATTCGGTCAGAAACTGAATGTCCTGAAAAAGGAAGCAACCGCCAAGATTGAGGAACTCAAGTCAATGGCGAAGGCAACGGGCTCGGCTTCCACCAATTCGGACGATGTCACGATGCCCGGTGACCCTTATGGTCTGGGCTCACGTCACCCTGTCTCGATAGCCCGTCAGCAGATCATCAACATTTTCCGCAAATTCGGTTACGATGTGGCCGAAGGTCCGGAGATTGAAGATGACTATCATGTATTCGAAGCTCTGAATTTCCCTCCGAATCACCCGGCAAGGGATATGCAGGATACCTTCTTCGTATCTGTGGGACATCCGAACCCTCTTCTTCTCCGTACCCATACCTCATCCGTCCAGGTACGGACCATGGAGAAGATGTCTCTTCCCATCAGGGTCATCTGCCCTGGTCGAGTTTTCAGGAATGAGGCGATTTCCGCAAGGGCTCATTGCATCTTCCATCAGGTTGAGGGACTCTATATCGACGAGAATGTTTCCTTCGCGGACCTCAAGCAGGCTATTCTTCTTTTCGCCCGTGAAATGTTCGGAGCGGATACACAGATCCGTATGAGGCCTTCATATTTCCCGTTCACGGAACCTTCTGCGGAGGTTGATGTCAGCTGCAATATCTGCAAGGGAAAAGGATGCAACATCTGCAAAGGAACCGGTTGGCTCGAGATCCTCGGTTGCGGTATGGTAGACCCCAACGTCCTTGAAGCATCAGGAATCGACAGCAAGAAGTACAGCGGATTCGCATTCGGAATGGGTGTAGAAAGGATTGCTATGCTCAAGTGGCAGGTCAATGACCTGAGGCACTATTTCGAAAATGATATGCGCTTCCTCCGTGAATTCAGTCCTTGCGTTGAAGTATAAAAAAGGCCTATTTTAGTCCGATAAATAGAAAAAACGCAAAAAACATTTGGTGATATCCAAAATTGTTGTACCTTTGCAATCCCGAAACACCAAAACGGGATAATGCGGAAATAGCTCAGTTGGTAGAGCACGACCTTGCCAAGGTCGGGGTCGCGAGTTCGAGTCTCGTTTTCCGCTCCATAAAGACTCTGAAGAAATTCAGGGTCTTTTTCTTTTACTATAAATGCCTTACAAGCTTCTCAGACCGCATTCTCGCCGTTCCTTCCAGTTCTCAATGGCGTTCCCGACCCAGAAAAGCCTCTAAAATACGGCAGGTTGCCTCAATAATCCAGATAATGAACCAATGCGAATAAGAGATTATAATTCTTTTTCAGCTATCTGCTGCCGCGGCCGGAAGAGCTTATTTGCGACTATCCTGTTTTTCTTGATTGTGACCGGATTCTGATAAGATAAGCCTCTCGGAAACCCGGGAGGCCTTTTCTCAATCAGTAGTGTAGGGTTTTCGGGCGTTATTACTATACGCTTCCGGGAATGTAACTCCGGAGTGCTTCCACGTATTCGGCGAAAGCATCTTTTCCCCGATCGGTGATGCTGCAGATCGTCTGCGGCATTTTTCCTTTGAATCCCTTCGTCACGTCGATGTAGCCCGCTTGCTGTAGCTTGTCGATCTGGACACTCAGATTGCCCGAGGTCGCCCCCGTCTGTTTTTTCAGGTAGACAAAGTCTGCGCTGTCCGCATCCAGAAGGATCGACATCACCGCCAAGCGAAGCTCGGAATGGAGCAGGGGATCAAGCGGCTTGAAAGGTTTTCCGTTCTCGGGCATGGCTTAATTGTTTGTCTGTTTCTGAAGAATGATACCGGGGATGATAAGGGCGAACAGTCCAAGTATCAGGAAGACCAGGATACGGACGGCTGAAGCTTCCGGCATCACCATCAGGAATGTGACGGAAAGGGCAGTTGCCACGACCGCTGATATCGTGATCGGTTTGAACTTGAGGACAGATCCGGAGAGTGTGCCGCAAAGGCCCATCAACAATACTATGATCAAAGTCAGGTCAACCGATAAGGGTCCTTCAATACCGATCATGGTACGTATTCCCCAAGCGACCCATACAAGGGCGAAGAATCCTGTAGCGAAGATTCCGAACCACATCCAGATCTTGCCGAGCGTGCGGCTTATCTCTGTGTCGGGTACTTTTTCGCTGTTCCGTGTCATGGAACGCATGCACACAGCGCCGACGGCTGTCATTGCGAACCAAAGGAAGTTCCAAGCGGGGCTTCCTGTAGTGGCCCACAGAGCATAAATGATGACGGACGTGAGCGCAACCAGTGTACCCCAGAGGATGAGGGGTTTGCCGGAGTTCCTTGCAATCGTGCGGCGACTGCGGTCAATTGTCTCCGCAATGAGGCGGAGGCTGTTTTCTGCTGAAAAGTTGGTTTCCATTTTTTTTGCTTTTATTGGTTGTTATGTATCTCCCTGCTGCCGTTGCGCACCGGTTCAGGATTGATCTCGGTGCAAATATAAACCAGTTTATAATATAAACCAAATTTATTTTGATTTTTTTTGCAAAAATTTTTCGGCCGTGTCGGATTTCAATCAAAAACCTCCATTTGTCTCAGGTACGATACTGAGATGAGGGATTGTTTCAAGAAAGTATTCCTTCCGGCATGTTTCATTCGGCCAATTCCCCACATTGGCTCTTTCGGGTCTTGAAACATTCATCCATAAGATTGCAAAACGAAATTTGTGAAGTATCTTTGTGAACGGTCAAATCCAAACCGGAGAAGTCTACCAGAAGTGACTATACCTTATATATTATGAAGAAGTTTATTGTTCTTTCCGTTGCTTTGGCAACCATCCTGAGTTCATTCAGTGCAAATGCACAGTGGCCGCAAAGACGAATGACCCCGAACGATACACTCAAGAGTGTACGTGTACTTCCTGACGGGACGACCGTTTTCAGCATCTATGCGCCGAAAGCGATATCCGTCAGCCTTGCCGGAGATGCAGTTCCGTGGGGACAGCCTCTTGTTCCTACAGAGAAGGACGGCGTCTGGTCCTTCAGTGTCCCGAACCTCAAACCGGGTGCCTACAGGTATCATTTCGTGGTGGACGGAATCACAGTTTATGATCCCAAGAGCCCTACAACCACCCAGAACACGGCGCTTGCCGTTGTCGAGCCCAATGGAAGGGAATTCTTCTCCTATAATCCCGAAATCAAGCACGGCGCATTGGCCGTACGTTCTTATTGGAGCAAGACTCTCGGAAAAGCGAGGACTATGCGCGTGTGGACTCCTGCAGGATACGAAGCGGGAAAGGAGAAACTCCCCGTGCTCTACCTTGTTCATGGCGGCGGAGACACAGATGTGGCATGGCCTACGGCCGGATGTGCGGGAGATATCCTTGACAACCTCCTCGCTGAAGGCAAGATGGTTCCCATGATTGTCGTCATGCCAGACGGATCTTGCGACATCTCTTCTTTCGAGAAGGACCTCATGGCCGATATCATTCCTTTCATTGAGTCAAATTACCGGGTCATCGCGGACAAGGACCATAGGGCGATTTCGGGTCTTTCGATGGGAGGAATCGAGACACTCGAAGTCATTTTCCAAAATCCTGACAAGTTCGGTTACGTATGGTGCCTTTCCGGAGGATTCAACCCGGGTGTGGACATCGAGAAAGAGGCCGAGAGGCTCAATGTAAGGAAAAATGCCGCCATCATCAACAAGAACTGCAAAGAGTTCGTGATGACCCAAGGAGGCAGGACCGATATAACATACATCTCCGGAGAGAAGGCCAACAAGCTTTTTGACGAGGTCGGTCTCAAGTACGAATATCAGGAAGTTGGAGAAGGCCATACCTGGTATACCTGGAAGCTGAACCTGTACGACGAAGCTCAGAGACTGTTCAAGAAATAATCGTATCATCTCCGATTATTGTTCCGGGGGTGAATCTTCTCTGCGATATAACCAAACGAGGGAAGTATCGTTCGGGAAACGGTCCGGAATAAACATTCAACGTCCTTGATGGCATGTCAAGTCATCAGGGACGTTTTGTTGTAGTCCTTTTCCGGGAATCCGCTTTAGCTTCAGTTTGCGTGGGATGATGATGCCTGTTTCGGTAAGGCTCCGCTGACCTTCTCCCTGTATTTCCGTGAAACGGGAATCCTCAAACCCGCAACAATGACGGTCTCCGAAGAGTCAAATGATGCCAGTGAGCGATTGACAAGGTAAGACCGGTGGGTTCTGAGAAAATCCTCCCCAAGGAGATTTTCCCAACGGCCGATACCCGTTTTGTTGCGGAAGGACTCTCCCTGTACGGTCACAATCCGAACCTCGGTGTCGTTGGATTCGATGAAGGCGATCTCTTTCAGGGGAAGTGTCACATTTTTCCTTTCAGAACAGAATGTGATGGATTCAGGTTTGTCGGCAAGCATATCCGACAGCTTCTTTTTCCATCCGTAGTCACCCAGGGCCATCGCGGAAAGAATCAGTCCAAGGAAAACGGGATTTCCGAGAACGGGAGGAATTCCCGCACTCTTGACCAGAAACCCTTCCGCGGAATATTGGGTCCAGATACATTCATGAAGAATGAGTATAAGGAGAGTCGCGCTTATCAGGACTGCGATGGAAAGGTATACCTTGTCCAATAATCTTTCAGTTTTCGGCATGGCGAACTCGAGGGCGATGGCGCAAGGACAGAAAAGGAGAGCCAGCATAAAAGAATTGGTTATGGAATATCCCAAGCTCTCAAGAATGACAGCAAGCAAAGACACGGCGAAAGCCCAGTAGGATATTCTTCCCAGAAGTCTCATCTTGTCCCAAAATTAGCACTTCTTCCATAATAACGCAACATGTGAATCCCTACAATGGGTTTTGAATGGCATAGGAGGGGATTTGACTTTTGTATTGCAGGGCTAATGATCTACCTTTGCTCCAAAGAAGTCAAACGTTTAAAGATCATTATTATGCAGGAAACCATATTCATGGCGGATTCGTCAGGTGTATTTCATCCGCATACCGTAGAAAAGGCCTCAACGGGCATTCCCGAATTGTTTGTCGAAGGAGGGTCCTTCGGCATGATACTCATTACCCTCTTTCTTATCGCGCTTTTTGTCGCCGCATGGAAAGCGCCAAGGTGGGTCAAGGAAATAGGTATAGGCGCTCTCGTCGTTTCCATCTTTTGGTCGCTCCATGGCTTGTACCAGATGTTCGGAGTTGTGCAAAAGTTTGGTGAAGTCGGTTTCCCGGTCATTTGCGGGGGAATAAGGGTAGCCATGTTGGGACTGTTCTATGGATTGATAGTCTATTTCATTTCTTTGGTTTTACGGGTGGTCAACAAGCCGAGAATATGATATAATCCCCTCCTCTTTGTTCGTATTTATGTTTTTCTCTATTTTTGCTATGAAATTCTTTACGACAATGAGAGCTGATATTCCACCGACATGTTCAATCGAATACCTGGACATGGAGATTCCGCTTGTCATCCAGGAGGACCGAAAAGGGTCCATGCCCGCTGTGCAGGAAATTGAGAATTAATGATTTATGATTTATTGAAATACGTCACTGACAAGGGACAGCCAAAAACATCTGACAATATGGGAAAGACATCATTCTATTGCCGATTTATGGCCGCTGCGGCAATTGCGGCTGGCCTTGTATCCTGCACCCTCGGGAAGGAGTATTATACTATAGACGGGACACTGACTGGTTCGGTTCCGGGTTCGACGGTCATTCTTTCCGACGGAGTCGACAGCGTGATCGACTCTTCTTCGGTCATTGACGGAAAATTCCGCTTCAAAGGCGAGGCGGACAAGGGCAAAACGTATGCTCTTATAGTGAAGGAACCGGGAAAAGAGGTTGACCTGTCAATGGGTGAAGGAATCCTCACCTTCGTGGCTGAACCGGTGGAAATGACTGTCTCTCTGGGCGAGTCCTCCTTCGTTGAGGGAAGCCCTCTTACAGACCAGCTCAACACTCTCCGGCAAAAACTCATGGAGGCTTTCATGCAGTATGAACTCACTGCGATGACGGCCTCTGAAGAGGGTGACTATGCGAAAAGGGACTCTCTTGTCGAAGAAAGATACAAGGTGATGGACGGATTGTGTCTCGACGCATTCGGTAAGAATCCCGACAATGCGGTAGGCATCCAGGCGATGACATTCCTCGTCACTGATCTTCCCCTGGACGAGGTGGAAAAGCTTATGGAGAAGGCGGGAGACTGCGTCAGGAACGATCCTATGATTTCAGGGCAGCTGACGGCAAGAAGATCTGCCGAGTTGTCTTCAGATTTCATGGAGGTCGAGGGGACTGACAAGGACGGGAAGAGCGTCACGCTGTCGTCTTTTTTCGGTAAAGGCAACTATGTCCTTGTTGATTTCTGGGCCTCATGGTGCGGACCCTGCAAGGAAGAGTTCCCTTATATCAAGGAAGTATATGACAAGTGGGACGGAAAGGGACTCACGGTCGTAGGAGTAGCTGTCGCAGACAGAAAGGATCATTCCTTGAAAGCCATCAAACAATTTGATCTTGGGTATAGGCAGATTCTGGAGCCGAAGGGCGATCCTGCAGCGGCCTACGGAATAACCGGAATACCGCTTGTCATTCTTTTTTCTCCTGATGGGGAAATCTTGCGAAGGGGAATTCGGGGCGAGGATATACCGAAGGCGGTGGCCTCGGTTCTCGGAGAAAACTGATGCGGTGATATATTTTTCCAGCGAAAAATACGCGGAATCAAAATAATCTCTATATTTGCAATGCAGATGCGGAAGTAGCTCAGTTGGTAGAGCATCAGCCTTCCAAGCTGAGGGTCGCGAGTTCGAACCTCGTTTTCCGCTCTCAATGGAACAATCACCCTTCAAGGTGATTGTTCCGCGTTTATGGGGGTAGCTATTCGAAAAGTTTTTCGATGTTCGCCTCTTCCGGATGATCTGATTCCGACAAATAGCCGTATCTTTATCCGGGTTAAGTGAAACGCAATGGAAAGAAGGGACTTCATAAAAAGCGCAGCGACAGCAGGAACGGCAATTATGCTCCCGTCGGGAGCCATCAGCGCCCTTCTGTCATCATGCTCGAGCCACTCCGAAGAGGAATGGGATTTCGGAAAGGTTCAAAGCAGAGAAGGTACTTGGAGCATCAAATACGGGCGGGCTACGGACGGAGAGATCCCCATGTGGATAGCCGATATGGATTTCCGGACGGATCCGTTCGTTTCGGAGGCCATGAGAAAGCGGCTTGACATGGATGTCCTTGGCTATACTTCCACCCCTCCCGAGTTTTTCGACGCGATTGAATTCTGGGAAAAATCTTACCATGGTTGGGATTCTCTCCAAAAGGAATGGATCGGCTATGCGCCAGGAGTGATAACTTCCATATGTCAAGCCTATCTGGCATTCACCCGGCCCGGTGACAAAGTCATAATCCAGCCTCCCGTCTATGACCATTTCCGTCTCTACATCGAGAGGATGGGCCGCGTGGCCGTCGACAATCCCATGATTGAGGAAGACGGGAAGTACAGGATGGATTTCGAAGGGCTGGAGAAACTTTTTGATGAAAGGACCAAGGTTCTGCTTCTATGCAATCCGCACAATCCCTGCGGTATTCTCTGGGACAAGGACACTCTTGTGAAGCTTGCTGAAATCTGCCGCCGCCATGGCGTTATCGTCATTTCGGATGAGATCCATGGGGACTTGGCACTCTACGGCAGGAGACATACTCCATTCTGCAGCGTGAGTGATGACGCGAAGGAAATAGGGGTAATCTTTGCCGGACCGACCAAGGCCTTCAATCTGGCCGGTCTTTCCGGTACGGCTTTCTGCATCATCCCCGAGAAGGAGAAAAGGGAAAAGTATCTTTCCCTGCTGAAGAACTCGAAGCTTTATGAACCCTCAATCATGACGATAGTGCCCCTTATCGCGGCTTACAGGCAGGATACGGGGTGGCTTTCTTCACTTAAACGCTACATTGAAGGGAATATTTCCGTAGTTGAAAGGTTCTTCAACGACGGGAATACCGGGATAAGGGCCCTGAGGCCCCAGGCCTCATTCCTCGTATGGCTTGACTGCAGGGCATTGGGGCTACCGCAGGAGGAGCTGATGGATTTCTTCAGAAAGGAAGCCAAGATAATACCCAGTGACGGCAGTTCATATGGGCAGGGAGGGGAAGGATTCGTGCGTCTGAATATAGGCTGCCCGCGCGCCACTTTGGATGAGGCTCTCTCAAGGATAAGAAGGGCCTTCGGCAAATAATGCCGGTAATTTCTTTCCCGGAAGGAACTCAAAAACAAATAACAAGCGGTCCTCAGGTTCGGATTATGGAACCGGGAGGACCGCTCGTGTCCGATGCGGTGTCCTGTGAACGGACTATCGTACTTTGATGGTATTCTCTTCTCCCTCACGGTCATTGAGGAAAGTGAACGCTTCGCCTTTGACTAGCCAACAGAAGCCGAACAGGTGGAGAAGGATTATCTCCAGGAGCATGACCGTATAACCTGGAGCACCGAGCATCTTTATGACGACGAAGAGAACCTCCAAGCCGAGCATGCTGTATCCGCAGATACGGTAAATTCGGTTTCTGATCAGCTTCCTGCCGGTGACCTTGTCTCCCGATTTTGTGAACAGGAAGATGCTGTTGACGGCTATCATGATGAAGAAAAGGGCCGCACAGGCGCCGTGGATGACGTTGGATATTTCGGGGGGAAGCTGGAAAAAGCCGACTTTCTCCCCTTCCTCGAGCCAACTGACTTTGCATGGGAAAAGGACGATTCCCAATCCGAAAACCCCCGACAACGATGTCACCCAGTTATCCAGGGAATCATATCCGATATATGAAATCAGCACTATGCATGCCGGAACAAGCACTCCCACGAGTGCGGGGCTCTGATAATAGGTTGCCGATATGCTCCACCACCATTCCGAACTCGGGTGCGGAGCGATGCCCGCTGAAAACAATGCCAGCCACGGGAGGATGACGCCCAGAAGTCCGCAAAGATTCCGGATACGCATGTACATCCGCTCCTCTTTAGTCTTAAGTTGTGCCATATGAAGAGAGATTCGTTAGCCCTTTGATATGTGCAAATATAATCAATAGGACAGGGATTAACAATTATGCTTTCGCCGGACATACAAAAAAAGGACAGGCGTGCGGCCTGTCCTTCATTCAATCGGGACGATTCCGTTAAAGAGTTCCGTTCTCAGCGGCCTTCACCATGTTCTCGTTGGCGTAGATGTAGATTTCCACGCGGCGGTTCTGAGCCCTGCCCTCAGCGGTAGCGTTGTCGGCTACGGGAGAGTTGTAGGAGAGGCCCTCAGAAGTGATACGGGAAGCGTTGATGCCTTTACCCTTGAGGAAGTCGGCAACAGCGTTGGCCCTCTGGTTGGAGATTCTCTCGTTCACGGCTGCCGTACCGGTGTTGTCGGTATGACCGTAGATTGTGATGTCCGTGTCGGGAAGATCCTTCATCTGGTTAGCGAAGTCAGCGAGTTCCTTCTGTGAAGCGGCTGAGAGGGTAGTTCCGTTGGTAGGGAAAAGAATACCGCTGCCGAAGGTGACCTTGATGGCCTCGAGGCCGTTGGCGTCCTTCATTGTCTCGACGGATGCATTCTCGAGTTCGGCTGCGAGTTCGGCAGCCTTCTGGTCCATCTTCTTTCCGATGAGAGCACCGGAACCGGCACCTACAGCTGTTCCGATAGCTGCGCCGATAGCTGCACCCTTTCCGTCCTTTCCGATGAGGGCTCCAAGGCCTGCGCCGATAGCTGCACCTGCACCTGAACCGATGAGGGTACCACCGGCGGTCTTGCTCATATTACCGCACCCGGGGAGAAGAATGAGTGCGCTCATGAAGATAGCGAGATACTTTTTCATAATGAATTAAAAATTAACGTTGTAAAAATTAATGTGTTTCTGTTTATGATGGATTGATATCCGGTGTAAAATTATTCTTTTTTACGATTATTCACAAATTTTCTTCTTCTTGCATTTCAATAAGTGTGCCTATGCGCAAATGCCGGAGGCATAAATGGGACACTCCTGCGAAAGAATAATTATCTTTGCCGTGATTTTTCAGAACAAAACGAGCGAATTCATGAAGAATAAGATATTCGGAATTGTCATCTGCATGGCTGCCATTCTGTCCCTGGTCTCCTGCGGACAGGAAAACGCCAAGGTCTGTCGGGAACTGGACACATTGTTTTCGTCCCTTTTCCCGGAGAACGCTCCCGGAGCCGCAGTCGTTATGGTCAAAGACGGAAAGATCGTCTTCGACAAGGGGTATGGCCTCTCGGATATTGAGACGGGCGCGAAGGTTACGGACTCGACATTCTTCAACATATGCTCGGTATCCAAGCAGTTTTCATCCGTGGCGCTCATGCTTCTTTCGGAAAGGGGACTCCTTTCCCTGGACGACCCGGTTTCGAAGTATTTCCCCGAGTTCGAGGCTGAGTTCTTCGGCCGCATAACGCTCCGTCATCTTCTTTCGCACACTTCAGGCATTCCGGATTCAAGACCCAGAAATCAGGCCCAATGGGAAAAGTATACCTCTCAGAATGAGACCATTTATTCTTCATACAGGGATTTCGACAGGCTGTGTGAAGAGGAGGAATCCTGCCGGTACATGGTGCATCTTGACTCTTTGGCATTTGAACCGGGAACGGCATATGAGTACCAGAATCCCACTTATCAGCTTATGCTGATGATCGTGGAGAAAGTTACAGGGGAGAATTTTGATTCCTGGATGAGAAAGAATGTCTTCGATCCCGCAGGAATGGAAAAAGCAGTTTACTTTGAGCCGGAGCGGGAGATTCCGAACATGGCACACGGCTATATCAAAGGAGAAGGCGGAACGTGGGAGGAAAACGATTACGGGGAAGCGAATTTCTTCGGAACCAAAGCAGATGGAGGATTGTACTGTTCTCCTTTGGAGTTCGTGGATTGGGATTACGCCCTGTATCATGACAAAGTGATGAACTCTTCATCCCGTGAAACTGTCCACACCCCGAGAATCCCCACCGACATCCCGGATACCGATTACGGATACGGATGGTTCATTGAGCATCGGACGGACCGTCCGATGAAGATATACCACACCGGGGACAACGGAGGCTTCCTGATATTCGAAGGGAGATTTCCGGAACGGGATTTGTTCTATCTGATTTTCGCTACCCACCCCGAGTGGGACAGGGAGGGAACCGTCGAAATTGTGGACAGCGTCCTCCAAAAGTACAAATGGATATAATTATCTGAAATTTGACCGTATATGAAATTATCTAAAATCACTGCAGTGAGCCTCGCTCTACTGCTTTCAGCCTCTGCGGCTTTCGCCCAGGGCGGATGGGGTTCCCTTTCCGCTCTCAAAGGGCAGAGAAAAGTGAATGTCGCTTTCGATTATTCTGAATCCATAATCCAGGGTAGGACGGAGGATAAATGGGCCTCCGAAGAACCGAACTGGGGTCTTGCCCAGGAAGAGGTCGCCGCCAAGTTCGTTGAAGAGTTCAATGAAAGGGTCGCCAGCACCAGCTCACCTATTCTGGTGGGAGATTTCCCGGACGCTTACTACACCATCCTCATCAAGCCTTCCAATATTGTCCGCAAGGGCAATTTCTCCGGAAGGGTGTATCTGATGGACGGGAACGGCAATATCGTGATGGATGTCCCGCTCCAAGCCAAAGGCGGCCATATCGGCTCTTTCTGGAACCTTCTCGGAGACGGAATGAGGGATGCCGCGAAAACAATCGCATACAAGTACAGGGATCTTGTGAAATGATCCCCGTACCGGATTCCATGTAACGTGAACGAAAGAGCCCTCGGCCCAAAGGCCGGGCTCTTTTTGAATATTCTTCGGAAGGAAGATCGTCCTACTGCATGTCCCTCAGTCTCACGTCGATGCCGGGAAGCCTGTCAGGAATGCCGCTGAGGTCCGTCTGGCTGAAGTGATAAGGAATGAGGACTTTGGGCGAGAACATCTTCGCCGCGTTGACGCACTGGTCGGGAGTCATGGTGAAAGGCTGGTTGACGGGGAGGAAAGCCACGTCGATATCTTTGAGGTTCGCCATTTCGGGAACATCCTCCGTGTCTCCGGCCACGTACACTTTCAGCCCGTCTATCGTCAGGACATAACCGTTTCCGTTCCCTTTGGGATGGTACTGGAGATGTCCGGGAGTGGTGTTGTACGCGGGAACCGCTTCAAGAAGGATATCCTTCGTGAGCTGGCGGGACTGTCCGTTTCCGATGACTTCTCCATGGCCGATCATGTCACGGCTCTTCTGGTTGAGGAGGAGAACCGTCTTCTCGTCAGAAAGGACCAGGATGGTGGAGTCGTTCAGATGGTCTCCGTGTTCGTGTGTGACAAGGACGAACTCGGCTTTGCCGAAGTCTTTGCCGTAATCCGTGGGTTTGTTTCCGAATTTCGCCACAGGGTCCACCTGGAGAGTGGTTCCTTTGTATTCAATTGCGATGGAACCATGCTTTATCAGAGAGATGTTGACCCAATTGCCGTGGGGAGTCTTGAATGACTCAATGGGGTAGGGCCCCTCATGTTTCGGTGAGGGAGAAGAGTTGCATGACATAAAGATGACAGATAATGCCGCTGACAGTAGTAATGCTGCTTTTTTCATGGGGAAACTTTTTTTAATCAATGCCTAAAGTTAAGTCTTTTTTTCTTATTTACCTGCCTTCAGGAAGAATGACGTTTGTTAAATTTTTGTGAAATATCGTTTTCATACAGCTGATTGTTGTTCCCAATCGGTGTTTTTGTTGGCCGGATGGTTTCCCGAAGGGAAAGGGTAGGGTTTCTTTGGGAAAATGCCGTATCTTTGTGGAAACATTTGAGACAGGCTTTTATGCGGATCCTTAAACAGTTTTCACTTTTTGTCGGAACGGTATCTCTCGCCTTTCTGACAGGATGTTCCCGTACGGTTCTTTCACCGGACGAGGCGATGTTCACTCCGTTGCAGTATCAGGGCAACCCGGAAGGGACGTTCGACCCGTCGTCTCAGTACTATAACCCGGTTCTCCCCGGATTCTATCCTGATCCGAGCATCTGCCGAGTGGGAGATGACTACTACATGGTGAATTCCACTTTCGGCTACTATCCCGGAATTCCTGTGTGGCATTCCACTGACCTCGTTCACTGGGAGCAGTGCGGAAGCGCCCTTTACAGGAATGCGCAGATGCCTATCCCCAACGTCAGCATCGTGGCAGGAGTCTTTGCGCCTCAGATTACGTACAACCCCGGCAACGGGCTTTTCTACATCATCAACACGATTGTGGGCGGCCATTGGAACTTCTACATCACGAGCGAGGATCCCAAGTCCGGCGTGTGGAGTGACCCTGTCATTCTTGCAAGGGAAAATGTACCCGGAATCGATTCAAGCCTCATGTTCGATGATGACGGAAAGGCGTGGATCGTGAGCGCTCCGGGACTCCGTGAGATCGGTGAAACCCCTCTATACGGCAACGGCGACAACGCCATCGTGCTTTCCGAGTTCGACTGGAAGGAAGGCAAGGCCGTCGGCGAGCCGAAAGTGATAATGCGTCATGGCGTCCATCCGGAGGAACAACCCAAGAGCCTCGAAGGACCTCACCTTTATCACGTGGACGGAAAATATTACCTGATGTGCGCCGAGGGCGGCACTGAGCAGAGGCATTCCGAGGTGGTTTTCGTCGCGGACAAGGTGGACGGACCCTATGAGCCCTGCAAGATAAATCCCATTCTGACGCAGAGGACACTTCCCGAAGACCGTTCCCCCTATATCAACTGCACCGGACATGCCGATATCGTGCAGTCCAAATCCGGTCAATGGTATGCCGTGTTCCTGGGAGTGGAACCCTATGAAGGGGACTATTATTTCAATGTGGGAAGGCAGACATTCCTTCTTCCTTTCGAATGGGTGGACGGTCAGCCGGTGATTCTTCCGGAAGGACAACCGGTTCCCAAAGTCGTCGACATGACGCCTGACATGAAGGCACTTGTGGCGGAGAACAAGATAAAGGGCTTCGACGGATTCAATCCGGGTCCCCTTTGGGACGCTGACGGGTTGAAGGACTTCACGATGTTCATACGCCGTCCCGTCAAAAACAACGTGGATTCCGGCAAGGCGCTTGAGGAGGAATTCAACTTCAATACCGGAAGGAAGAGCGGACCATTCTACTCCGTTGATGCGAAGGGCAATCTGACGCTCTTCCTCAAGAGCGTGCACTCAAGGTCTCTTGGCAATCCCGCATTCGTCGGTGAGAGACTTACCGCAAAGACATTCTCCGCATCCACGAAGATGACCTTTACCCCTTCATTCATCGAAGGGACGAAGGATGCCACAAAGGCCGGCCTTCTCGTATATCAGAGCAATGCTTACCAGATGTCACTGCTCAAGACCCTTTCACAGGACGGGAAGCCTGTTCTCGTTCTCGAACTGGTGAGAGGAAAGAACGTCACCGAAAGGTTCGAGGAGCCCCTTTCTTCCGACAAACCTTTGTATCTCAAGGTCGAGACCAAGACTCCGACGGAGTACGTGTTCATGTATTCATTTGACGGCAAGGAATACATACAGGTCGGAGAACCTCTGGACGCCAGGGCAGTGAGCACCTCCGAGGCAGGAGGCTTCCAGGGAGCCATGGTCGGAGTGTACGGATATAACGGGAAAGAGTCTTCCTTCAACCCTGACGCCTATGGCGCAGGACTGTTCGGATAATAAGTAAATATCTATATAATAAAAGTTTATGAAAAAAGCAATCATGATGATTTGTGCAGCAGGGGCTGTCCTCTGCGGCTGTTCACAGAAAGATCCCCAGTTGGGAAAGGCCCCTGTGGACAAGATTGTAAAGGCCATGACCCTTGAGGAGAAGGCCATGTTCGTAATCGGAATGGGAATGGAGACCCCCGACAACGGCCAGACCGCTGTCGTCGGTACCACTGAGGACCTCGTTCCCGGAGCGGCAGGAACAACCAGGGCGATTCCCCGTCTGGGTATTCCTTCCATCGTTCTCGCTGACGGCCCTGCCGGATTGAGGATCAACCCCACCCGTGAGGGCGACGACGCCACTTACTACTGCACACATTTCCCTATCGGAACCCTTCTCGCTTCCACATGGAACCAGGAGCTTGTCGAAAGCGTAGGTGAGTCCATGGGACAGGAAGTCCATGAGTATGGAGTTGACGTGTACCTCGCCCCCGCTCTCAACATTCACCGCAACCCCCTCAACGGTAGAAACTTCGAGTACTATTCCGAGGACCCCATCGTGGCCGGAAAGACCGCTGCCGCTTATGTAAGGGGAGTCCAGAAGAATGATGTCGGAACTTCAGTGAAGCATTTCGCATACAACAACCAGGAGACCAACCGTACCGCAAATGACGCCCGTATCTCCCCCCGTGCCCAGAGGGAAATCTACCTCAAGGGATTCGAGATCGTAGTCAAGGAGTCCGATCCTTGGACCATCATGACCTCCTACAACAAGCTCAACGGAACTTATACTTCACAGCGCCGTGACCTTGTCACCACCGTCCTCCGTGACGAGTGGGGATTCAAGGGAACCGTCATGACTGACTGGTACGGAGGTGATGACGCCGCCGCCCAGATGCATGCCGGAAACGACATGATCCAGCCCGGACGTGCTTCCCAGTACGACCAGATCGTCAATGCCGTGAAGAACGGAACTCTCGATGAGGCTGACCTCGATCTTTGCGTCAAGCGCATCCTCAACCTCATTCTCCGCAGCCCCAGGTTCAAAGGTTATGCATATTCCAACAAACCCGACCTGACGGCTCACGCAGCGGTTACCCGCCAGTCAGCTCTCGAAGGAATGGTTCTTCTCGAGAACAAGAACGCCACTCTTCCTCTTAAGAATGTCAAGAACGTAGCCGTCTTCGGTTGCACCTCCTATGACTTCATCGCCGGAGGTACCGGTTCCGGAAACGTGAACCGCGCATACACGGTTTCTCTTCTCGACGGCCTCAAGAACGGAGGTTACAACGTTGATGAGAGCTTCAAGAGCATTTACGAGAAGTATATCGCCGAGGAGACCGAGAAGGCCAAGGCCGCCAATGCCGGTGATCCTCTTGCGGCGTTCCTCCCCGTTCCCCGTCCTACCGAGTATCTTCCCACTTCAGCCCAGATCGCATCTGCAGTGAAGAACAACGACCTCGCCATAATCACCTACGGAAGGAACTCCGGAGAATTCCTGGACCGTACTCCCGCCGACTTCGAGCTCAGCGCTCAGGAGAAGACCCTCCTGAAGAACGTCACTGACGCATTCCACAGGGCCGGAAAGAAGGTTGTCGTAGTTCTCAACGTGGGCGGTGTCATCGAGACCGCTTCTTGGAAGAACATCCCTGATGCTGTCCTTCTCGCTTGGCAGGCCGGTCAGGAAGGAGGAAACTCCGTCACTGACATCCTCAGCGGAAAGCAGAGCCCTTCCGGAAAACTTCCCATGACCTTCCCCGTGAACCTGATGGACCACGCTTCATCAAAGAACTTCCCCATGGGTGGCGACGCCAAGATCTACTTCACCGAAAGAAGGGTTGACGTAGGCGAGAAGGATGTCGACTACACCAACTACGAAGAGGGTATCTATGTAGGTTACAGGTGGTTCGACAAGCAGAACATGGAGGTTTCATATCCTTTCGGATACGGACTGAGCTATACTACATTCGACTACTCCAATCCTACTGTCTCCAATGACGGAAAGACCGTTACCGCAAGCGTAACCGTCAAGAACACCGGTTCTTTCGAAGGAAAGGAAGCAGTCCAGCTTTATGTCAGCGCTCCCGCTTCTTCTCTTGACAAGCCCGTCAAGGAACTGAAGGCTTATGCGAAGACCAAGTCACTCAAACCCGGTGAAGAGCAGACTCTCACCATGACATTCGCTACCGCCGACCTCGCTTCCTTCGATGAGAGCAAGAGCGCATGGGTCGTCGATGCCGGAACTTACAAGTTCCTCTTCGGAGCATCCTCCCGTGACATCAGGGGTGAGGCTACAGCTGAAGTTGCAGCCCAGGAGACAAAAGTCAACGATGTCCTGAAATAATCCATTTCCTCCCGAAACGGCCCTCCCGGCAGGTTTTCACAGGAAAAACAACGATAAAAGGCGTCCTTCCTTCCAGGGAGGGCGCTTTTTGGCTAAAAATGCCTATATTTACGTGCATAAACATTTTGATATGAAACGAATCCCCACTATCACTACTGCGCTCCTGCTCATTTTCGCGGGTTCATCCCTGCATGCCCAGGAGAAGACTGACAACCGTGTGACAACTCCCAATTACGCCTTGGCGGAAAGGTTCTCCGCGAAAGCCGTGAACAATATGGTCTTCTCGACCCAGATAGTTCCCAACTGGTTCAGGGACTCCGACAAGTTCTGGTACTCATGGAAGACTTCAGACGGTACGAAGTATTATATCGTTGACCCTGCCGTGGGGACCAAGAGTGAAATTTTCGACATGGACCGTCTCGCCATGCAGCTCACCGAGATAGTGAAGGATCCTTTCGACGCCAAACACATCCCGTTCACGGATCTGAAACTCAAGGAGGACAAATATTTCCTGTTCGACATAAGGAGTACAGCCGATACAAAGGACGAGGAGGACTCCACCAAGACGGTGAAGAAGGTGTTCCATTTCAAATACGACATTTCTTCGAAGGAACTTACCATCGTGGACAAGAAACCCAAGGAGAAATATCCACGTTTCGCCAGTGTCTCTCCCGACGGAATGATAGGAGTGTATGTGAAAAACTACAACCTTTACGCTATGGACACACTCAACATGCGTAAAGCCGTGAAGGACCCCAAGGACAGCACCATCGTCGAAAAGAAGCTCACCTTTGACGGAAAAGCCGGATTCAGTTGGGGCGGCGGAAGCTACTCCGGAGACCAGCAGAGGGATACTACCGTCAGAAGCGGCGCCTCCATCGTATGGAGTCCCGATTCCAAGAAGTTCGCCATCATGAAGTGGGACATGTCCAAAGTCAAAGACCTTTGGGTCATCAATTCGCTGAGCAATCCCCGTCCCACCCTTGAGACTTACAAATATCAGATGCCAGGAGAGCCCGGTCCCATCGGCTTCCTGTATGTTTTCGACGTGGAGAGCGGTTCATACAAGGGAATCAGTTCCCATGCGTTCAAGGATCAGGATATGGAGTTCGAGAGGAGATGGCCCAAGAACGAGGACGCTTACCGCGATTACAGGACTTCCGTTTGGCTCGGTGACGAGAACGGATTCTATCTCGGAAGGGTGAGCCGTGACCTCAAGAAGAGGGATTTCTGCTACGTTGACATCAACTCCGACTCAACTCACGTTGTCATCAAGGAAAGGATGAACACATACGTAGAGGACCGTCCCCATTATATCATCAAGGGTAGCGGCCGTATCATCCACTGGTCTGAGCGCAACGGCTGGGCCAACCTTTATCTTTATGAAAAGGACGGAACGCTTGTCCGCAACATTACCGAAGGCGCATTCCATGTCGAGGAAGTCCTTGCTGTCAATGAGGCTGCCGGATACATCGTTCTGAGCGCCTGCGGCGTGAATCCCGACGAGAACCCTTACCAGATGCACACCTACAAGGTTCCCATCACCGGTGGTGCTCTCCAGCAGATGGACATGGACGATATGGACGTCCTTTCGACCGCCAGCTATGACGGGCGTTACTTCGTGGCGAACTACTCCAGGGTAGACTGCGCTCCCGCTGTGGCCCTTTTCAACGCCCAGACCGGAAGGAAGATAATGGATCTTGAGAACGCCGACCTGAGTCTTCTTTTCGCGGCCGGATACAAGTTCCCCGAAAGGTTCAAGGTCAAGGCGGCCGACGGCATCACGGACCTTTACGGCGCGATGTACAAGCCTTTCGACTTCGACTCGACGAAGGTTTACCCGATATGCGACTATGTCTATCCCGGTCCTCAGGTCGAGGCCAACAACATTTCCTGGAGCAAGGGCTTTACCAGGACTGACCGCCTGGCGCAGCTCGGCTTCATCGTTGTCACCGTCGGAAACCGCGGAGGACACCCCAACCGCTCGAAGTGGTACCATAACTACGGATACGGCAATCTCCGTGACTACGGTCTCGAAGACCAGAAGTACGCGATCCAGCAGCTTGCCGCAAGATATCCATTCATCGATATCGAAAGGGTCGGTATCCATGGTCATTCCGGTGGAGGCTTCATGTCAACGGCGGCTATTCTGACGTATCCCGATTTCTTCAAGGTGGCCGTCTCCTGCGCCGGAAACCACGACAACAGCATCTACAACCGCTGGTGGAGTGAACAGCACCACGGAATCACCGAGAAGATCAACAACAGCGACACCACTTTCGTTTACAAGATAGAGACCAATCAGCAGCTCGCCAAGAACCTCAAAGGACACCTGATGCTCATTCACGGGGATATCGACAACAATGTCCATCCCGGCAATACGATCCGTGTCGTCAATGCACTCATCCGGGCGAACAAGCGTTTCGACATGCTCATCCTTCCCGGGCAGAGACACAGTTTCGGGGACATGAACGAGTATTTCTTCTGGAGGATGGCCGATTACTACAGCGAATGGCTGCTTGGGTCAAGCAAACGTCCGATAGTGGATATCAGTGAACTGAATAACGACTGAGACCTTCCGGTCCTGTCGAAAAGATATTGAAGATGAAAAGATTGATGTTCTTGCCCGCATTGGTCCTTGCGGCCGCGGCGGTGCTTTATACGGGATGTACCCGGGAAACAAAGCTCAAGACGAAAGTCTACGAGAAAAACGTTGAGGCGAAATTGGGGGATGAAGGCGATGACGCCATCTCGGTGAAGGTAAAGCTGGAGTATCCAGTCGAAGGGGCCGCTCCGGAAGTGATCACCAAGATGACCGAGGCCATCATCGGACATTCCGTCGGCAATATGGACGGAGTCCAGTCCAATGTGGAGAAGGTCGTCAATGATTACGTCGACATCACGGTCGACGCCTACAAGGAGACTTGCCAGGAACTCATCCGCATAAGGGAAGAAGAGGAGGACGGAGTGTTCCAGGGAATGCTCAACTGGGAGGATTACGTTGAGGGATATTTCTCCGGGAAGCACAAGAACGCCATTTCCTACATCGTCTACGCCTACAGCTACAACGGCGGGGCCCATGGAGATGAAGGAGAGTATGTGATGGTGTTCGACACCGCAACCGGTAATCTCATCACCGAGAGCGATTACTTCGTTCCCGGCTACGAAAGCGAACTGTCGCAGATGCTTTCGGCTCACCTGCGTGAGTCCTTCGAGGATCCCTCCGATTACGAATCTCTCTTCGTCAAGGATATCGAGTCCAACGGCAATTTCATGGTGTCCGACAAGGGGGTTACCTATATATACAGTCCCTATGAAATCGGCCCCCATTCACTCGGAACGATCAGGGTGACCATCCCCTGGGAAGAGGTCGGAGGCATTGTGAAGGAAAGCCCTACAACGAAGGTCAACTGAAAAGATAATTAAACCGCACGTCCATGGCAACGAACTCATTGGCTTCAAAAAAATGGATAGTGACAAGGGTCGACGGGAAGATCTCGGCGGTGTCGGTGGATTATCGCCACACTTCCGCCGTCCTCGATCAGATTAACCGTATCTCCCCCAAGAATGTGGAGGAGATTTCGACGTCCAAGATAACTCTGGACGAACTTTTCGAGCTCTCGGAGAAAACGGTATGGGAGGATCTCCGTCTTTTCGGCACCCCCTTCCAGAAGAAGGTCTGGAAAACGCTCTTCCACATAACCCATATCGATCCGGATGAGATAGGTCCGGCGGAGAATCCTATCCCCAGGCTTCTTTGCTATACCGAAGTCGCCGACCTCATGGGAAGGGCCCCGGCGGTGAGAAGCGTTGCCCGCGCCATAAGCCAGAACGTCTGCAGCGTCATCGTCCCGTGTCACCTGGTGATTCCGAAGGAGTCCATGGAGAGGGTCAGAGACTTGGAGGAAGAGTACAATCTCTTCAAGTGGAGGACTATGTACATGGTCGACGGAAAGATAGACTACGGTGAGTATTCCCTTGGAGAGGAATTGAAACGCTTCCTCATCCAGGAGCATCAGAGCCGCTACTCTCCGGTCATGGACTGACGGACTTCCTATGGCATATGAATGAAAGGCGCCCCCATCGGACGCCTTTTCTGTTTCTTCGCACCGGCCAGCGGACCGATGAAGATGTGTAGGGACACGGTCGGACTATTTTTTCACCGTGGTCTTGCCGTCCTTGAAGTGGACTTGGAGAGTGCTTTTCTTCAAACCTTCCGAAGACAGGGTGATTTTCACCTTCCCCTTTCCGGTCTTCCGGATGCCGAATGAAGCCAATCCTCCGAAAGCCTTGACGGAAGGGCTGTGGAATGAGGTGTGGCTCGTGGGGTCTCCGGCATCGGAGAAGACGAGTTCCGCCGGACCGTTTATCGAAATCGTCACTTCATTGTCCGCATCGGGGACCGTCTCCCCTTCCGAATCAGCTATCTTCACGTCGATGAAAAGAAGGTCTTCACCCACAATGTGGTCTTTCTTGTATATTCTGGAAGAGGCTTTGTCCCCTCCGAATCCTTCCATGGGACCATGGCCTGTTTCAACGGTGGCGAGCACCCTGTCCGCGAGTCCTGTCGTGGAGACTTCGTCTTCAGCCCATACTGCCCCGTTCCTGTAGGCTACCACTTTCACGGTGCCGGGCTCATAGATGACGTTGTCCCAGCGGAGGCGGTATTCGTACTCCCCTTTGGTCTTCCTACCTTGGGATACTCCGTTGACGAACAGTTCGGCGCTGTCTCCGGAAGTGTACACGTGGACGGGAGTCACTTCTCCTTCCCTTCCCGGCCATGTCCAATGGGGGAGGATGTGGGCCATGGGAAGATCCGGACGCCATCTGGACTGATACAGGTAGTACCTGTCTTTGGGGAATCCGGCCAAGTCGATTATCCCGAAATATGAACTCCTCGAAGGAATGACCATGTCAACCTTTCCCTTGAGCTCTTCAAGCGCCCGACGGATTTCTTCTTCGGTATGGAAGTTCGTCAGGATGGACATGTCCTGTGTGAACGGGGTGGGTTCGCCAAGATAATCGAATCCTGTCCACACGAACTCTCCGGCGCATTCGGGAACCTGGTCCTCGTACATCCATTCGGTATCCGGTCTCTGTGCCCACATCGGGAAGAAAAGGTCGTATGAACTCATCTGGTACTTTCCCTGTCCGTTTCCCTTCTCGTCCACGGGGAAAACATAATAGCCGCGGGTGCTTATCGTCGAAGCCGTTTCACTGCCGTAGAACGGCTGGTCGGGATTCGCGTCGCGGAAGGCAGCATAAGCATGGGGCTTGTAGTTGAACCCGTATACGTCGATGGTGTTGTGGTATGGTTGGGAGGAGGCCCAGAGATTGTCGTTGCCGGCTGTCGAAGGCCTTGTGGAGTCTTCCCTGTGGCAGATGTCGGTAAGCCATTGGGCAAGATGCCATTTGTCGGCATATCCCTGTTCCCCCACCTCGTTTCCGATGCTCCACATTATGACGGAAGGGTGATTGCGGTCCCTGCGGATCAGGTCCACAAGGTCCTTCTCCACCCAGTCTTCGAATATGTTTGCATATCCGTAGGGCTTCTTCGGAACGGTCCACGTGTCCGTCAGCTCATCAACGACCAGGAATCCCATCCTGTCGCAAAGGTCCAGTAGTTCCGGAGCGGGAGGATTGTGTGCAGTGCGGATGGCGTTGCATCCCATATCCTTGAGCATGTTCAGACGGCGGATCCAAGCGCTTTCGTTCCACTCCGCGCCAAGGGCTCCGGCGTCATGATGGAGGCAAACACCCTTGAGGAACGTCTTCGTTCCGTTGAGGTAGAATCCGCCGGGAAGGAACTCCGCCGTCCTGACCCCGAGGGGAGCATAAAAGGTGTCGGAGTATTTCCCGTCATCGGAAATGACGGTGACGCATACCCTGTAGAGTTCGGGGGACTCCGGAGTCCAGAGTTTTGGATTGGAGATTGTCAGCGAGGCGGACACTTCCTTGAGCGGAACGATGTTGCCGCTTTCGCTTTCCTCACGGGCGATTTCCTTGCCGCCGTATTCTATCGTGGTAAGGACTTTACCCTTGACGGGAGAGTCAAGGTCGTTCCTGAGGGTCGTTACCACCTCCACTGCGGCTTCGGAGGCCGATACCGAAGGCGTCGTGACCCTGACGCCCCAATGGTCTATGCCGACCGGATCCGCCTTCACGAGCCATACGTTGCGGTATACTCCTCCTCCCGGATACCATCTGGAGGAACTGTCGGGATTGTCCAGAAGAATCTCGATTTCATTGTTCCCTTCACCGATGTAAGGGGTGAGATCGACACGGAATGAGGCGTAGCCGTAAGGTCTCTCCCCGGCTTTTTCCCCGTTGCACAGCACGGTGGCGTAGGACATGGCTCCGTCCACATCGAGGAAGAAGGACTTTCTGTCCCTAAGGTCATCCCTCGAAACGTTGAGACTCTTCCTGTAGGAAGCCTTTCCCCACCATGGAAGTTTGCCGGTCTCTCCGGCGAAAGCCTGCTGGAAGTCTCCGTCAACTCCCCAATCATGGGGAATATCCACCGTCCGCCCCTTGAAGGAGGGGGACCGGCGGGCGTTCTCTCCCAGGTCAGTGGGAGAGGTCGGGCTGGAGAATGTCCATCCCTTTCCGAAATTCTCCCTTCGGGAAGGTTGGGCAATAAGCGTTGCGGAGAGCGCCAGCGCAAGCGAAATGGCAAGTATCCTTTTTGTGTTCATTGTCATGAGTGAATTTTCGAGTTGATCATCAACGTATCTTTCTAAGCGAAACCAGGACATTGATTCTGCCGTCTGGAGGCAGACGGAAAGAGAATCCTACAATGTGTTTCCCGGGATTGGGGGCGTCGTAGTCATTCCCTGAAACGGCGTCTTCCGAATAAGGGACCGCTTCAAGGGGAGACTGTTCCCCGTAGCCGGGTAGAGCGGATATGGAAAGAACCCTGGAATGGGTTCCGCTTTCGAGAACGATGCTTCCGTCCGGCTGAATGGAAGGGTCGGCTTCCGTGCACATCTGCCACCTTATGAGGCTTTCTCCGCTTCCGTTCACGAGGCTGTCCCTTATGAACAGGTCGTTGTTTTCATCGAGGGTGGCCTTCCTGTAGAAAGTGTCGAGGTCGTTCATGTAGAAAAGGCCCAGCGGCAGCTCGGCCCCCTTCATGCCTTCTTCTTTCCACGTCCTTCCGATCCCCAGGAAGGAGTCCACCTCGGGAACCTTCCCGTTAATGGTTATGATGTTGTGTGAAAAGGGACCGGTCCTGTAAACCTTCCACCGGTCGCTCTGCTGTTTGGTGTTCCAGATGTCGAGCCCCAACGACTCGAGGGAATTGTAGTTCTGGGTACCCAGGTCCACGGCCCAGCCGATACCGTCGCTTTCGAAGAAGAACGCTCCCGCGTCGCAGTGGGAGTGGCTTGACGACGCCTTGCCGCCCTTTATGGCGAAATATGTGTCACCCGGATCCCCCCATCCGCTCCTATATATGTATATAGGTGTGGTTCCGCCGCATTCGAAGAAGTTTTCTTCGGGTGAAGGCAGATTGTCAAGGTCGTATCCTTCGCCCGAAAGCCGGGCTCCGCAGATCATGAAGAACGGCAGCAGTCTCTCGTCAGTGAATGACGAGAAGGACTTTTTCTTCATTATGTCCACTTCGGGCCTGAGAACGGAAACGTCCCCATGACGGAGCGCCATCCAGGCTTGCATGTACTGAGCCGTAGCTCCGGGGGAACAATCCCCGAAATTGTAGCTTTGGAGAGCGGGTGTGCTCATCATCATCATGAAGCGGGAAGAGTTCAGGAATCCGTCCTTCCCCTCCAGAATGCCGCAGTCGGTACCGAAGGCGCTTTCGAGAGCGGCCGCCATGAGGATCTGGAAAGATGTCCCGTATCCCCAATAGCTGTACCCTTCCGCATAGCACCCTTCCGGAGAGTACGCGCCGTCAAGGGGAAGGTGTATGGTCCCGATGGCCCTTGTGGTTATCCGTCCCGACTCGAAGGGCATCTCATCGAAAAAGGCGATCGCCCCTACCGTGAGACCGGCGTTGCACACCTGGTTCCAGTTGATGGCGCTGTCGTAGAACCACGCCAGGTCTTCATCCTTCGAGGGGGTGAAGGCCTTTTCCGTCATGGCTTCTTTGAAGAGTTCTTTCTCTTCGGGAGAAATCAGGTCATAAAGCCAATCGTAGCCGATCCCGACGGCAAGAGCCATCTCACCGACGTCAAGGAAGTGGTAAGGGTTCCAGTCCCGGAATGAGCAGACGGCCTTCATTTCGTCGATGGCCCTTTTCGCGTATGAAGGGTTTCCGTGTATCCGGTATCCGTAAGAAAGGTAGAATATCCGCTTGACGGCTTCCCTTGACGTGGAAAGAAGCCGTCTACCGGTCATGACCCGATGAAGAACGGGAGTTGACAGCATCGAATCGCAATAGGACATTATGACGCTGTCGACGCTTCCGAGGATATTGTCGCGTGAGATGGCTTTGACGAGGGCATCTTCCTCCCCCTTCCCGAGAAACAGCCTCGGGTGTGGAGATGGCTCGGGAAGTCCGGTGCGCAGCGGGAGCTGTGCATGAAGCGGCCCGCAAACAGCCAGGGCCAGAAGAAACAGTGTCGCGATATACCTTCTCATGGCGGGGATGTCATTTGCCGCAAAGGCGCAGTATCGCCTCGAGGAAGTAATAGTCCGCATAGGTGAGGGGGACATCGATTTCGGTTCCGCCCGGAATGTTTCCGACGGAATGCCGGAGGAGGAATCCACCGTTCGTCCCCGGTTGGGCGAGGTACTCGGACGAGGACAGGGTTGTGACCTGTTTCACGGCCATGTCCTGACATTCCTTGGCGAGGTCCCTGTCGGAAGAAAGAAGGGCGAGTTCCGCAAAGGCGGAAGCCATTATGGCTCCGGCGGAGGCGTCCCTCAAGGCTTCGGGTACGGAAGGGTCGTCGAAGTCCCAATAGGGTATCCCGTCTTCGGGAAGGCGGCTTAGAATCATCCTCGCGATATTCTGGGCCGCATCAAGAAACAGGGCCGCGTCTTCCGCATTCTGGTCGAAGAGAGTTTCCCTCGCCATCATCGTGTATCCGTACAGGGCCCAGGCCTGACCCCTTGCCCATCTGGAAGTGTCGGCATATCCCTGGACCGTCATTCTTCCGAGCACATGACCGTCCGATGGGTCATAGTCCACCAGGTGGAAAGTCGACCAGTCGTCCCGGAAATGGTTTCTGAGGGTCGTTTTGGCATGCTTGATGGCGACTTCCCTCATATTCTTCCCTTCATCTCCGCCGGTGAGTCTGGCCCCGACCATGAGGAGCTCCAGATTCATCATGTTGTCTATTATGACAGGATAGGACCAACGGTCGTTGTTCCAACTCTTGATTGTTCCGGTCACCGGAGAAAAACGTGCGGCAAGTTTCCTGGCGGCGGACTTGATCGTGGGGGGGAGGGACTTGTCCCCGGTCAGCCTGTAGGCGTTTCCGTAGCTTGACATTATCTGGAAACCGATGTCGTGGTCCGTTTCCCTGCCGATGAGGGCGAACAGCTTGTGCGTATGCTTTGCCGCAAGGTTCCTCACGGTCGTGTCTCCCGTGAATCTGTAAGTAAGCCAGAGCGAACCGGGGAAGAATCCGCTGCACCACCATCCTATGTCGGAGTAGATCACCTCGTCCCCCTCCTGGGTCGTTCTCGGGGCGGTCCTGTCCGTAGCCCCACGTTCCAGAATCTCGAACTGGAACCGTGCCACGGAAAAGACTTTGGTCGGAATGTCACCGAGGTCCGCCTTCCCTATGTTTGCGGTCCCGTGACCGTTGCTGCAGGAAAGGGCCAAAGCCAACAAAATCAGGATGTATCTGTTCATGAGGATAACCGATTGAGTCCGAAAGTTACAAAAATCCCGTGATATACATATGCGTAAAAGCACATATAAAAGCATATCGTGAAAGCACTTGAGCGCTTTCGGAGCATGCTTTCCGGGGGTGTTGAAAAACACCTAAAAACGTTTAAGTTAAAGGATTACATTGTTGAAAACTTTGTCAAATCAAAAATAATGCGTATCTTTGCCGTCCCCTAAAAATGGGGAAGGAAACATAAATTAAAGATTTACAAACATTTATGCCAACAATTCAACAATTAGTTCGCAAAGGACGCGAGAGCATTGAAGTAAAGAGCAAGTCTCGCGCGCTGGATGCGTGCCCTCAGAAGAGGGGTGTTTGCGTACGTGTGTATACAACTACACCTAAGAAACCTAACTCAGCAATGCGTAAGGTTGCCCGTGTACGCCTCACCAACTCAAAAGAGGTGAACGCATACATCCCGGGAGAGGGTCACAACCTCCAGGAGCACTCTATCGTGCTTGTCCGTGGTGGCCGTGTCAAGGATCTCCCTGGTGTACGTTACCACATCCTTAGAGGAGCTTTGGATACCGCTGGCGTAGAAAACAGGACCCAGTCCCGTTCACTCTACGGTGCCAAGAGGCCGAAGAAATCTAAGAAGTAATCATTTATCACCTTAATTTTCCAACAAAATGAGAAAATCGAAGCCGAAAAAGAGGATTCTACTTCCTGATCCGAAGTTTCACGACGTGAACGTTACACGTTTCGTGAACAATCTTATGTTGCAGGGGAAGAAGAGTATCGCGTATTCTATTTTTTACGATGCCATTGATATGGTAGGCGAGAAGATGAAAGATTCTGATAAGGCTCCTCTCGATATTTGGAGGAAAGCTCTCGAGAACGTAACTCCTCAGGTTGAGGTCAAGTCACGTCGTATCGGTGGAGCTAACTTCCAGGTGCCTACGGAGTTGAGACCGGAAAGGAAGATTTCAGTTTCTATGAAGAATATGATCGGATACGCCCGCAAACGTTCCGGCCACTCCATGGCAGAAAAACTCTGTGCAGAAATCATTGCTGCTTATAACAATGAGGGTGGCGCTTTCAAGAGGAAGGAAGACATGCACAAGATGGCCGAGGCCAACAAGGCATTTGCACACTTCCGTTTCTAATTTTTGATTTTTCGAATGCCAGCTAGAGATCTAAAGTTCACACGTAATATCGGTATCATGGCCCACATCGATGCCGGTAAGACAACCACATCCGAACGTATCCTCTTCTACACGGGCAAGACCCACAGGATCGGAGAAGTTCATGAGGGTGCCGCCACTATGGACTGGATGGTTCAGGAGCAGGAGAGGGGTATCACCATCACCTCAGCCGCAACCACCGCATTTTGGCACTATGGTAACAATGTTTACCAGATCAACCTCATAGACACTCCCGGACACGTCGACTTCACCGTTGAGGTCGAGCGTTCCCTCCGTGTACTTGATGGTACCATCGCTACTTTCTGCGCTGTCGGCCGCGTGCAGCCTCAGAGTGAGACCGTATGGCGTCAGGCGGACAAGTACGGAGTCCCGAAGATTGCCTATGTGAACAAGATGGACCGCGTAGGAGCGGATTTCCTTGCATGTGTTGAGGAGATTCACACAAAGCTCGGTGCTAACGCAGTTCCTATCTGTCTCCCGATTGATGCGGAAGACAAATTCAAGGGTATTGTCGACCTTATCTCAAAGAAGGCCATATACTACGATTCTTCCGAGGAGCTTGTCAACTACAAGTACGCTGATGTTCCCGAGAACATGGTTGACGAAGTCGAAAAGTGGAGAGAAAAACTGATCGAGACCGCCGCTGAGTGCGACGAATCCCTGATGGAGAAATATTTCGAGGATCCGGATTCTCTTACTGAGGACGAGATCATCGCAGCTCTCCGCAAGGGTACCATCTCGATGCAGATTGTCCCCGCTTGCTGCGGCTCTTCATTCAAGAACAAGGGTGTCCAGTTCCTTCTCGACGCCGTTATGCGTTATCTCCCTTCACCTCTTGACAAGGGTGCCGTAATAGGTACTCACCCCAGGACCGGTGATGAGATCAAGCGCAATCCCGATGCGAAGGAGCCTTTCTGCGGACTTGTATTCAAGATCGCGACTGACCCTTACGTAGGCCGTCTCGCTTTCCTGAGAGCTTATTCAGGTAGGGTTGACGCCGGATCTTATGTTTACAATACAAGAACCGGAAAGAAAGAAAGGATCGCCCGTCTTTATCAGATGCACTCCAATCATCAGAATCCCATCGATTTCGTTGAGGCCGGAGACATCTGCGCCGCGGTAGGTTTCAAGGATCTCCGTACAGGAGACACCATCTGCCAGGAAGACCATCCTATTACCCTTGAATCCATGGTATTCCCTGATCCCGTTATCGGTATCGCAGTCGAGCCCAAGACCCAGGGTGACCTTGACAAGCTCGGAATCGCACTCAGCAAGCTTGCTGAAGAAGACCCGACCTTCACCGTCAAGTCAGACCATGAGACCGGACAGACCGTCATCAGCGGTATGGGTGAGCTTCACCTCGATATCATCGTTGACCGTCTGCGTCGCGAATTCGGAGTCGAGATCAACCAGGGAGCACCTCAGGTCAACTACAAAGAGTCCATCACCGGAACTTGTCAGCTTCGTGAAGTATTCAAGAAGCAGACCGGTGGTCGTGGTAAATTCGCTGACATCATCGTTGAGGTCGGTCCCGCTGATGAGGGAGTCACAGGTCTCCAGTTCATCAACGAGGTCAAGGGAGGAAACGTTCCCAAGGAGTACATTCCTTCAGTCCAGAAGGGCTTCGAGTCCGCTATGGCGAACGGTGTGCTCGCAGGATACGAGGTTCCTTCACTCAAGGTGACCCTCATCGACGGATCTTTCCACCCGGTGGATTCAGATCAGCTTTCATTCGAAATTGCCGCCCGTATGGCATTCCGTCACGCTTGCCCCAAAGCCAAGCCTGTTCTCCTCGAACCTATCATGAACCTTGAGGTGGTCACACCTGAAGAGTACATGGGTGACATTGTCGGTGACCTGAACCGCCGCCGTGGTCAGATCAACGCCATGGATACAACCGCAAACGGTGCCCGTATCATCAAGGCGTTCGTTCCCCTCTCCGAGCAGTTCGGTTACGTTACAGTTCTGAGGACACTTTCTTCAGGTCGTGCTACCAGCACAATGAGCTTTGACCACTATTCCGAGGTACCCGGCAACCTTGCCAAGGATATCATCGAAAAGAGCGGATACAAGGCAAGTGACGATGATGTTTAATGAAATTGTATAATAGGTAATAAGACAACAGATATGAGTCAGAAAATCAGAATCAAACTCAAATCTTTCGATCACATGCTGCTTGACAAATCAGCAAAGAAGATCGCTGACACAGTGACTGCTACCGGCGCCAAGGTTTGCGGACCTATTCCGCTCCCTACGGACAAGAAGATATTCACTGTGAACCGCTCAACCTTCGTCAACAAGAAGAGCCGCGAGCAGTTCGAACTCAACAACTACTGCCGTCTTCTCGATATCGACGACTCCAACGCCAAGACAGTTGACGCTCTGATGAAGCTCGAGCTTCCTTCAGGAGTAGCAGTTGAGATCAAGGTATAAGAACTTTAGGGGGGATTTTTACATAATCCCAAAAAGTACTATATTTGCAAAGCGAAAATCAATCGCTTTGCGATTCGGTCCCATAGCTCAGTTGGTTAGAGCATCTGACTCATAATCAGGGGGTCGCAGGATCATGCCCTGCTGGGACCACTAGGGAATTGCCCGATCTAAGGAAACTTAGGTTGGGCATTTTCTTTCAGATCTATCAAAACCCCTTTACAAGTGTCTGTAAAGGGGTTGGTTTCTATCTATTCCGGTCGATGATCCATTCTTTTTTGCCGCCGTGCAAGGTGATTCTTCCATACGCCCTTTTCACGATAAAGAAAACAGGTATCCGTCTTGGGGACACCTGTTTTCTTCTCAATACGTGAACCTTTTATCCGTTGGACCTTCTGTACAGAGGGAAGCTGACACCGAAGCTCATTCCGATATTGGACTTGTTGATAGGAATCATCTGAGGGGTCACCCTGAATGCATAAGTGTCAATTCCCCAGAAGATGTTGAATCCTTTCGCATGTACGTCGAATGCACCTCCTAAGGACCAACCGAAGTTGTGTTTCGCGCCGCTCAGATCAAGGCTCAACCATTTGAGCGGATTCCAGCATCCGAAAAGACGCACTTCGTTGTATCCATAGAAGCGGTAAGGCCTGTAGGTGTACAGCAGCGCCGCAGAAATGTTCTTGTTGAAGGGCATTTTGTACTTTGCTCCCAGGTTGAAACTCAGGGGGAGCGTCTCGAAAGAGTTCAGCTTCTTGTCCTGTACCAGGAAATCGAACGCATCGGCGATCTCCCTTATCGGCTGGAAATCGTCATCGGGGTCAATATCCTCACGGTTGGGATCGTAGACGTATTGGGCGTCTGATTTTCCGTATACCTTGTCGAACCATTTGATTCCACCCAGATCGAGAAGAGATGCGGAGAGGATAAGGTTGTCCGTCAGAGGGTACTCTGCGCCAAGGTCAAGAGCGACCCCCAAGCCTCCGAATTTTATCTTGTATCGGTTGACGCCGATGCTCCCCAGATCAACTTTCCTGATCCCGTCTTTCTCTTTCACATCATAAGTGACCAGACCTCCTGCGAACTCGACATCGGCTTGGACATCCTGGACCCAGCCATTTCCTGAAGTGTCAAGGGTGATGTCCCTTGCGCGGAATCTGCCGTGTCCCAACCCTATGAGGGGTTTGACCCTGATGCCGTATTTGAGTTTCCCCCAATTGCGGGTCTGTCCGTATGAGAGTTCCAGGTAGTTGTCCAGGCCGGCATCAAGCCCACTGAGATTGAAAAAATCCTTGGCCTTCACGCCTTCCTTGAGTAAACTCACGTAATCATAAGGAACCCTTGCGTGTCCTGCGTATTTGAGGGTGACATCCACGGTGTGGTAAATGTTTCCTCTTTTGAAGCCGGTGGCGAAGATTCCGAAGTCGAGATTCGCATCTATTCTGGCCCCTTTGGCGGGGAACTTGTTCATGACCTCGCTGGCGGGAATACCCTTGTTGAGGGCGGTTACCAGATAGTCATGATAGGGGTAAAAGATGTCGGACAGGCCGATATTGCTTCTCCAATTGGCGGATGCGATACTGAGCAGTCCCGTTCTGAAATCCGTGGTGTCGGTGAATGCGGGATTCTGCCTATAAGCGAGATGATATCCTTCAAGGAAATATCCTGACTGGAAATTCTGTGCGAAAACTCCTGCGGAGACGAGCGCCAGAGCGCATGCTACAATAATCTTTCTCATATGCTGTTACATCCCGCTGATTATAAGTATTGTCTGCTGCCTTACCTTGTTCAGGTAATTGAAATATTTGATCAACTTGGGATCCACCGTCAAGCCTTCAGGCACCTCAATGACAATGTTTCTCAGGGCTATAGCCTGTTTTTCATTGAGAGGGGTGTTTGTCATGACTCCTCCACCGATACTGAAGTTGATGCGCATTCCGTCGAAAGGAACGATGGTATCCGTATTGAATCCTATCTCAATCTCGGACGTCGTCGGATTGTCGAGGGTTCCGGCCTTTATGTCGCTTTTCACGACAGGGGAATATTCCTCAACGATATTGCCGTCCTTGTCTATCATCTCGACATGGAGATTGAGGTCAACCGGGATAGTGTTGATCGCGTCCATCTTTATCTTCAGGGGGCTGATGTAATCCAAAGCCATCGTCGTATCAACGTTGAATCCATGGATGTCCCTGTCGATCGCTACTGAAGCGTCCTTTCCCAGGCGAAGGGGCATGATCGCACGTGTGGTCACGTTGAAACCGTAGTCGACTTCCGGTTGGATCTTCACCCAATCATCATCCTGACTCACTTGAACGCTGCCGAATGCGACGACCATGATGGATTCTTTCTCCCTGAAGGTGTCAAGGAGCCCGTCTATCTTATAGGTGATGGCTCCTTCCGGGGCGTTCTCTCCGCTTCCGGAGAAATACAGGCTGGTATTCATCTTGGGAGGGAAATAGATGCCGGGCTTGCCGTAGAATTTCCCCATGGGGAATTCCCCGAGAGTGTCCATCTCGTCATCATAAATCCTCAAAATGGCGCTGTAGTCCACACCCGCGGGGTATTGGCTTTCCACCTGGAATTCACATTCGAGGTCATATGGCTCCAGGTCCGCGAATTCCGTGAGAAGGTTGAGGGTCATCGGGAACTTCATGAGGTTGAGTACGACGGGGGTTTCACCGAGTTTCACTTCAGCGGTGTCGAACTTCCCCTGAGGAATGTATACGGAGGCTTTGCCTTTGAGGGTATGGTCTCCGCTCAGTTCCATATCGGAATCCGCGGATGAAAGCTTTATACCACCTTTGAGGGTGATGGTACCCTCCATGTCCATTTCGCTCTCCTCCGGAACGTCAATCCCATCATTGACGAAAAGCCTGTTGACGACGACGAAGGTGGAAAGACCACCGGATACCGTAAAATCCTCGTCGAGTGTCATAACATGGTCGGAGGTCTGTGTGAACGGGCTGAAGACATTGGAGATGAAAGCCCAGTCGGGTAAGATTATCTGGGTTCCCTTGCACAGAGTGAATCCTTTGAGTTCATCTATGTAGAGGGAGAGATCCCAGATCATCGGTTCAAGGTTCACTTCTCTGACCGCCTTGATCTTTGTTCCGAGACCCTTCGTCTGCAAAGAGAACTTCATCGGAACTTCCGCCTTGATTTCGGTTGATTTCCAACCGGACGGGAAAGTCGCGGGAATCTCGACGGCGTTTTCATTGTGGGAACTCACGATGGCCAAGGAATCGATCAGATACTCCACCTGGTTCTTCGAAGAGTCAATCATCACGCAAAGATTTCCTCCTTCGTCGAAATCCAGGATGTCGGATTTTTTGATCAGTTGTTTTTGGATCTTGACCAGGCTGCGGACGACAGGACCGATTGAGACCGGTTCCAGCGAACCTATGGGAAGAGTGGCTCCGGGAACGACAGTCACTGTCATGTCCTTCTCATCCCTCAAATCGTAATCTCTGTCGATGGAACATGCCGATAGGGCAAGCAAAGATGCGGCAAAGATGCGAAAGAATTTTTTTGCCATTGTTGATAGGGTGTATTTTGGTTATGAATGCGGCTACAAAAATATGTATTTTTTTTCAAGTATCTCCTCCGGAGTATATCACGAATACTACATTTAGCGTCCGCAAATGCATATTTTGTGAGTTTTGTGGGCCTTTGATCATTCTGTCGTGGAGCAAGAATCCGCCCTCTTGCGGGAAGAAGTGATTCCTTTTCCGAAATAATTCGTAACTTCCTCCCGTAAATCAATTATCCCATGAAACGTTTGCTCGCTCCCATCGTATTCCTTTTGGGCCTTACGGCCTTCGCCCAGGGCGGTTACGAAGCCGTTTATCAGCAGACATTGGCTCTTCCGGACGAAGTCAAAAATATCGAAGACGAGGCGGTACGCCGCACCCTCACAGAACAGTACGAGGCTATA
The DNA here is from genome assembly GCA_017469845.1 of Bacteroidales bacterium. Lineage (GTDB taxonomy): Bacteria > Bacteroidota > Bacteroidia > Bacteroidales > UBA932 > Cryptobacteroides. The sequence continues at coordinate 45,817 of JAFUFP010000062.1, forward strand.
AAGAACCCGTATACCCTTCTGTGTTATGACGGGAAGACCCTCTTCAGCCCGGTCAACATCACAAAGGCCGTACTCGGTACGAGGTCGATCATATATGTCGATCCGTCTTCGGGCGAAAAGATCACGAAGGAGGACGTCATGGGCAAAGCCTACCTTGTGAAGGAAGACTATGTTCCGGAAAAATGGACGGTTCTTGACGAGACTGCGGAAATCGGTGGCTATCATTGCAAGAAGGCGGTCAGGGGATTTGAAGGGGAGTTCACCGCATGGTTCACGGAAGAGATACCGGTCCATGCGGGTCCCATGGGATACTGCTCCCTTCCCGGCCTTATCGTGAAGCTCGAGATGGAAAGCATGACCTTCACCCTTTCTTCAGTGAAGTCTTCAGAGAAACTGTCGCTCAAGGCACCTTCCGGCGGGAAGAAAGTTTCCCGAGATGAACTGGATGAGATAATTGTCGAAAAAGCCCGTTCGATGAGCAACGGAACCGGCGGCAGGGTAAAGGTGGTTGATCTTTGACGGTGGACCCTCTATCTGCATTTTTCCTAAAAGCATAATAACCAAAAAGCCTATCTTTGCCGTATGGAAGAAAAGGCGGATCTTTCGGAAGTTCTTTCCGTAGCCTCCGAGGCTGGACATATATTGCTTGAAAACGGGGCGGAGATATCCAGGGTTGAGGATATCATGTCCCGCATATCCTCGTATTATGGCGTTGACTCGGGAAATTTCTTCGTGTTGAGCAACGGCATCTTCACGACCGGATCCCAGAGCAAAGTCGAGAAGTCGGGTGGTCAAGCCGCGACATACGCCAATGTCGAATTCATTCCTCTTCGCGGAATCCAGCTGAGCAAAGTCATAGACGTGAACCGGCTGAGCTACGACATAGTCGCCGGCAAGTGCACCCTTGCTCAGGCGAAGAAAAGGCTTGACCAGATACGTGACCGTGGCCCGAAACCTTCATGGGAGCTGGGGCTCGGCTACGCCTTCGGTAGCGGAGGTTTCTGCGCCGTTTTCGGTGGAGGCTTCCCCGAGTGCGGGGCCGCCGCCGTTGTCGGCGTGGTTCTTTTCCTTTGGGTGAATTACGTCAGTTCCCGGTATCTTTCCAAGATAGTCGCCGGAATTTCCAATTCTTTGGTCGCGACCCTTTGCAGCATAATCCTCTTCAAGGCGGGCTTCGGCCATAGCCTGAGCAACATAATCATAGGAACACTTATGCCGCTCGTCCCCGGAGTCCCTTTCGTGAACGGTGTGAGAGATTTGGCGAATTCCGATTACATAGCTGGCCTGACGAGGTTGACGGACGCCATGATAGGCTTCGTCAGCATCGCCGCTGGAGTTTCCGCCGCCTTCCTGTTTGACGGCTGGGTCAGCGGGGGAATGATTTCTTTGGGCCGTATGATAGCGAGCCAGGATACTTACAGCCTCCTTGTCCAGGCCCTCTGCGCTGGCGTAGGAACCGTGTCTTTCGCGGCGTTGTTCGGCGTTCCTAGGGATCTGTACAAAGCTGCCGGAGTGGTCGGCGTCCTGGTGTGGCTCTGTTATCTTGTGGTTTACCGTTATGCGGGATTGACCCCTCCGGTTTCCACACTGGTGGCCGCTTTTCTCGCGTGCATCGTTTCCCGTTATGCGGCGATCCCGTTCAAGTCCCCCGGAAATGTTTTCGTGATCTGCGGAATATTCACCCTTGTTCCCGGAGCTGGACTATTCTGGTCGATGTACTATCTCCTGTCCAGCGAATTCGACCTGGCCCTTGATGCCGGCTTTATGGCCGGGAAAGTGGCCATCGCCGTTGTCTTCGGAATCATTCTCGGAATGGAACTTCCCCAGCGGCTTTTTTCACGCAGGAAGAAGTCCCCGAAAGATTAGTGGGGCATTCCTTGCCTTGTTTTCCGCGTTCCCCACGTTCCGGACTTTCTTTCCGCTCTTTCTTGCACGGGAAAAGTATTTTTCATACATTTGCCCGCAGATATGATCAATTCGTCTTTCATTGCGCTCCTTTCAATCCGAATGCATCGTAAAGATGCATAGTTAAGTCATATCCGTCCCCGAAGAGGGGGATTTCCCACAAATTAATATTAATTTTGCAACCCGCCCAGAGGTTTATTGTGTCCGCCAAGGCACAAAATGGGCGTCAGCGTGTACTCAAGGAGCATTTATGATAAAGCAAACATATAAGTACGAAGGAAAATTCCAGTGCGAGGAAGGAGGGGTTCTTGACGGAATACAGATAACCTACCATTGCAGCCGGGAGAAGTATTCCGGAGAAAAGGTGATCTGGATTTGCCATGCCCTCACAGCTTCGTCGGATGTAGAAGACTGGTGGCCGGAACTCGTCGGGAAGGGCAAACTTTTCGATCCTGATGAGTTTTTCATCGTATGCTGCAATATGCTTGGAAGCTGTTACGGAACGACGGGACCATCCAGCATCGACCCTTCGACCGGAAAACCCTATTATCTTACATTCCCGAGAGTGACGGTCAGGGATATCGTCCGCACCCAGAATATCATAAGGGAACACCTCGGAATTGAAAAGATCGATTTTCTGATCGGCGCAAGCATCGGAGGTTTCCAGGCGCTGGAGTATTCGATAATGTATCCGGACGTCGTGTTGAGGGCGGCATACATCGCAACGCTCGACAGGGTCACCCCTTGGCTCACCGCTTTCGAAGAATCCCAGAGGATGGCTCTTGAAGCTGACCGGACGTTCCGTGAGTGCGCTTCCCTCGAAGGAGGAAAAGAAGGTCTGAAATGCGCCCGTACGATAGCCCTCATTTCTTACAGGAATGATGACGGCTACAACCGCAAGCAGTTCGAGACTGACGATGACGTGATGTTCCCCGACAGGGCGGCATCATATCAGAGATATCAGGGAAAGAAACTTGCCAACCGCTTCGACGCCTATTCGTATTGGTATTTGGCTTACGGTGTGGACAGCGAAAATGTCGGTCGCGGAAGAGGCGGAGTCGCGAAAGCGCTTTCCACCATCAAGGCCAAAACGATGACTGTGTCAATAGACAGCGACCTCATTTTCCCGGCCCGGGACATGGCCCGCATGGCGGAGATGATCCCCGGTACGGAATATCACATGATAACATCACATTACGGACATGACGGATTCCTGTTGGAATACGACCAGCTGACGGAGCTTTTCCTTCCTGTCCTCGATGAAATCAGAGCAACACAGCAGAACATATAAAACGGACAACATATGCAGGTATTGAAATTCGGAGGGACCTCTGTCGCCAATGCGGCGAACATGTCCCAATGCGTAAAAATCATCACCGCGACAGTCGAGCGCGACCGTGCGATTGTCGTAGGCTCCGCCATCGGCGGCTGCACCGATACTCTGATCAAGATCGGAAAAATGGCATCCGTGAGGGATGAGGGCTACAAGACCCTTATCGATGAACTCCAGGAGAAGCACCACGTTCTCATCAAGGAACTCCTTCCTGAAGAGAAGCATGAGGAATCCATTGAGGAGTTGGACGCCACTTTCGATTACATCAAAGGTATCGCGAAGGGAGTTTGCCTTCTTGGTGAACTTACCGAAACCTCCCTTGACGCCATCCAGGGTTGCGGCGAGCTCCTCTCGACCAGGATCCTGGCGACGAGGCTCAAATCCACAGGAATCTCGACCAAGTGGGTCGACTCCCGTGAAATCATCAAGACCTACCGTGAAAGGGGTAGAGTCATCGTTGACACTGCGGCAACTTACGCCAACGTCCAGGCGATGATAGACGCGAACCCCAGGAAACAGGTCTTTGTGGTTCCCGGATTCATCGGAAGCGATGCGGCCGGAAGGATGACTACCCTCGGAAGGGGAGGATCCGACTACTCGGCGTCCCTGTATGCCGTCGGCAGCAAGGCCCGTGCCCTTGAAACATGGAAGGATGTCCCCGGTATGATGACGGCCAACCCCAAGATCGTCCCCGAGGCTCAGCCCATCCATCACATTTCCTACAGGGCCGCACTTGAACTTTCCCATTTCGGAGCGAAGGTGATCTATCCCCCTACGATCGCCCCTGTCGTCGCCGAAAGGATTCCCATTTACGTCAAGTGCACATTCGACCCTTCTGCTGAAGGTACGATCATAGAGCAGAATCCCCCTCTGAGCAAGAACAAGCTCATCGGAATTTCGAACTCCGACAACATCGCCCTTCTCTCCCTTGAAGGCGGCGGTATGGTCGGCGTCCCCGGATTCTCTTCAAGGCTTTTCCAGACCCTGAGCGACAACGACATAAGCATAATGCTCATCACGCAGGCTTCTTCCGTGAACACGATGTGCGTCGCCGTTTCCGAAAAAGACGCGGCCAAGGCAAAAGTCGCCGCCGACAAATGTTTCGCATATGAGATCTCTCTCGGAAAGATCAACCCCCTGAAGGTTGAAACCGGTTACTCGATCGTCTGCCTTGTCGGAGATGACATCCTCAGCCAGAGAGGAACTACCGGAAGGATGCTCGACGCTCTTGGCAAGAGAAGCATCGGAGTGAGGGCCGTCGCCCAAGGTTCTTCCGAGAGGAACATTTCCGTGATTCTCAAGTCCTGCGATGTCGAAGCCGCCACCAGATATATCCACAGCGAATTCTTCGAGTCTTCCCACTACAAGGAGATCAACCTCTTTGTCGCCGGTTACGGAACAGTGGGCAGGGCTCTGATCGATATGCTCGCCAAAAACAGCGGAGCCATCGCCGAAAGAACCGGAAAGAGGCTTCACCTCATCGGTATCGCCAACAGCCGCAAATATGTCCTCAACATCGCGGGCATACCTTTCGAAAAGGCGGGTGAACTGCTTGAAAACGGCAAGAGCGCTTCAGGAGATGCATACTTCGAGGAGATGTCCGCTTATTCTCTCCAGAACTCCGTGTTCGTGGACTGTACGGCGAATTCGGACATGCTGTACAAATACCTGAGCCTTTTCCGCCAGGGATACAGCGTTGTGGCATGCAACAAGATCCCGTTCACGGGAAGCTATTCTTCATATGAGAACATGAAGAATTCCGCTGTGGAGAATATCGTCTCCCTGAGGTACGAGACAACGGTTGGAGCCGCTCTTCCCATTCTGGAGTCCATCCTCCGTAGCCGCAATTCCGGAGACGGCATCATCAAGGTGGAGTCCGTGCTTTCCGGAACTCTTAACTATCTCTTCAGCACATATGACGGCACAAAGCCCTTCGCTGAAGTTGTCCGTGATGCGCAGAAAGCGGGGTATACCGAGTCCGATCCGAGGCTGGACCTCAACGGGCGGGACGTTCTCCGCAAACTGATCATCCTCGCCCGTGAGGCGGGAATCCCTCTTGAAGAGAAGGATGTGAACATGATACCGGTCCTCGGACCCGAGTACTTCGAAGGCAGTATCGAAGATTTCTATGCGAAAATGGCCGCGGATGAGGCCAAATTCTTCCAGGCCTATTCCGAAATCGCCTCCAAAGGCCTTCGTCAGAGGTTCGTCGCATCGCTTGAGAACACCTCCGAAGGATACAAGGCGACCATCGGCGTTAAACTTGTGGACTCGGAAAGTCCCCTTTATTCTCTCAGCGGCACGGATAATGCAGCAATGATAACAACTGATTTTTATCCCTCACCGTTGGTGGTACGTGGAGCCGGAGCGGGAGCTCAGCAGACGGCTTCTGGAATTTTGAACGATATTTTGATGTCATGAAAGTAGCTGTAGTAGGTGTGACCGGACTTGTCGGTCAGAGAATGATGGAAGTCCTCGAGGAGAGGAACTTCCCTGTAACAGAGTTCCTTCCTGTGGCCTCCGAGAGGTCTGTAGGGAAGACAGTCAAATTCGGCGGTAAAGATTATACCGTCATAAGCGCTGAGGAAGCGATTTCACGCAAACCCGATCTGGCAATTTTCTCGGCCGGTGCGGGAGCTTCCAAAGAGCTTGCGCCCAAGTTCGCGGAAGTGGGTTGCCGCGTTGTCGACAATTCCTCATACTGGAGAATGGATCCGGACAAGAAGCTTGTGATTCCTGAAATCAATCCCGATGTCCTCACTCCCGATGACTATATCATCGCGAACCCCAACTGTTCGACCATCCAGATGCTCCTTCCTCTGGCACCTCTTCACAAGAAGTACCACATCAAGAGGATCGTCGTTTCCACATATCAGAGCGTGACCGGTTCCGGAAACAAGGCCGTCGCCCAGATGGAAGCCGAAAGAGAGGGAAAGCAGTGGGGAGAATACAAGGCCTTCTATCCCCATCCCATCGATGAGAACATCCTTCCCCATATCGACACCTTCCTTGACAACGGTTATACCAAGGAGGAGATGAAGATGGTGAACGAGACCCACAAGATTCTGAGGGATCCCCTCATCGGAGTATCCCCTACCACCGCCAGGGTTCCCGTCATCGGCGGTCACTCCGAGTCGATCAATCTCGAGTTCGAGAAGGACTTCGAACTTGAGGACATCCGCTCGATCTGGGAGAGCACTCCCGGCGTCACCGTCCAGGACGATCCGGCCAACAATGTCTATCCCATGCCCAAGTTCGCTCTCGGCAAGGATGACGTCTTCGTCGGAAGACTCCGTCGTGACCCTTCCGTAACTTACGGAATCAACTTCTGGTGCGTATCTGACAATATCCGCAAGGGTGCGGCCACAAACGCCGTCCAGATCGCTGAACTTCTTATCGAGAAGGGCTTCCTTCCCAGGTATTAGAAGCAGGAATATAAACGGAAAGCAATTTCGGAAGAGGGGAGACCGCCGCACTTTTGGCTGTCTCCCCTCAATTTTTCGTATGTCCCTCTTCCGCTAGATATATACTATTATGTAGTACATCATCAGTCCGGCCGCTATAAGTTTGATTCCGGTTCCGCAAAGGAATCCCAGGAATGCCCCCAAAGCCGAAGTTACTGAATCCGCCGCCGTTTTGTCGGAGAACAGCACTTCGAAAAGGAAGGCGCCCAGAAGCGAGCCGAGGATGATTCCGACGGGAGGGATGAACATTCCCGCGAAGAGTCCTATGATGGCTCCCCATGAAGCGTATTTGCTTCCTCCGGTAAGTTTCGTGAACCATGCGGGGACCACGTAGTCGATGATGACGACGACCGTCGTGATGACCAGCCAGATGATGAGGAATTTCGTGCTCATGGGGTCGCCGGCCCCGTTGGTGCCTTTAGCGAGGTACACAAGGAGAAGACCGGCCCAGCTCACAGGAGGACCGGGAAGAGCCGGAACGACGCTTCCGATGATTCCGACGATTCCCAGAATGACGGCGAGTATTACAAGAACGGTTGACATGGCGGTTACTTTGCCATTGCCGCTTCAACTTCGTCGGGAGTGATGGGAAGTCGCTTCGGACCTGTCCTCCTTGCCCCGTTGGGGGTTACAAGGACGTCGTCCTCGAGGCGGATGCCACCGAAGTCGTAATAACTCTCAAGACGGCTGAAGTTCACGAAATCCTTTCCTTTACCCTCGCTCTTCCATGTCTCGATGAGGGCGGGGATGAAGTATATTCCCGGTTCGTCGGTGATAACGTTTCCGGGGACGAGTTTCCTTGCCATACGCAGGCTTCCGAGTCCCAGCTGGTCGGATCTCTTCTGATCGGGATCGTATCCTACGAGGTTTTCGCCGAGGTCCTCCATGTCATGGACATCCATTCCCATGTTGTGGCCAAGGCCGTGGGGCTGGAACAGTCCGGCTATTCCCTGGGCTACCATTTCGTCGAGGTCGCCGTGGACGAGCCCCAGGGCGGAGAGTCCTTCAAGCATCCTCTTCGCGGTCGCCAGATGGACATCCCTATAGGATATTCCGGGTTTCACGAGAGAGAAAGCGTGGTTGTTGCAGTCGCATACTATCTGGTAAACGTCCCTTTGTTTCTGTGTGAACTTCCCGCTTGTGGGATAGGTCCTTGTGAAGTCCGAAGCATAGTGGAGATTGTTTTCCGCGCCGGCGTCTATCACCATCAGTTTCCCGGGCTCGATGATCTTGTCGTGGAGATGGTTGTGGAGAGTCTCTCCGTGCTGGGTCAGAATGGTCGGGAACGATACGCCCCATCCCTTGGAGATGGTGACGGCTTCCATCTTTCCGACGATTTCCTGCTCGATGATGCCGGGAACTATGCTGTCGCGGCCGATGGAATGCATCTCGTATCCGAGGGCGCAGGCGTCGTCGATGGCGTCAATCTCGCACTGCTCCTTTACGAGGCGCATTGAGATCACCGCTTTCACCAGTTCTTCGGAAGCATGGTGTCCATCCCCTTCCGCCACGATGTTCACTTCGTCGTAGGTGCATCTTGTGAGCATGGAAAGTTTGATGGTGTTGTAGTAGCGGGACGGGGGCAGGAAATGTATCCTTCTTCCCTGTGAAATCGCCTTCGCCACTACGGCGTCAACGGCTTTGTAAGGAGCCGATGAATAAATTCCTACGCTTTCTGCCTTTGACTGAACCGTCGGTTGGGGACCCATCCAGATGATGTCTCCGATTTCGACGTCGTCGGCGAATATTGTCTGCTCTCCGCTGTCGAAGTCGATGACCGCCGCGTAGCGCGGATCATCCAGTCCGAAATAGTACAGCCATGAAGAATCCTGTCTCCATTTGTAGCAGTTGTCCTTGTATTGGGCGGGAGCCTCGACGTTTCCGATGAAAAGTGCTATTCCCCGTTTTCCCTCGGGTGCGGTTTTGGCCATCTTCTCGCAGAGGGTCCTGCGTCTGGCCACGTATGTGCTTTTGTCGAACATTTTCAGAAGTGTTGGTCAGGACAAATATAACAAAGATTGTCCATTTTACGGCCCTACGGAGGAAAAAACAAAAAGAAGACTCCACCGGGAAGCCTTCTTTCGTGAACTGAGTGTCGCGGACAAATCCGTTATTCGAATGCTGCGGACAGGAATTTCAGGAAGTTTCCTTCCGAAGTGGAACCGATCATTGATTTGACGGGTTTGCCCTCAGTGTCAAGGATACAGAAGAACGGGATGCCGTTCTCGAATCCCGCTTCGGTGAACCCGGGAGCGAGTTTCTTGCCCTCTTCGGTGTCGACATCGAGAAAGACAACGTTCATTTTCTCCATGACTTTTTTCACCTCCTCATTTTTCATGACTTGGTTCTTCATTGTCTTGCAGGGAGGGCACCAGGTGGCGGTGAGCATCACCAGAACGGGCTTTTTCGCATCGCTGACATAGGACTTGGGCAGGAACTTCTCATCGAAAGTCTTGGTCTGCGCCTGTGCCTTTGATGGCATCATCGCGAGCATTATGACCGCGAAAAGGGAAGTGATGAGGATTTTTGCGTTCGTTTTCATCGCTATGATTTTTTCAGAGATTTATGGAACATGTTGATGAGGATGCTGCCCAGAATACCGGCACAGAGGGAACCGAGCAGGATAGCAATCTTGCCCATATCCCTGAGTTGTGACATCACTTCCGGAGTCTGGTCGGAGAATGACAGCGTATCGACGAAGATCGACATCGTGAATCCTATACCGCCCAGGCATGCGACCGCGAACAGCATCTTCCAGTTCGCCCCTTCGGGCATGGAACCGACCTTGGTCTTGACTGCGATGAAGCTGGCGAGAGTGATACCGATAGGCTTGCCAAGAAGAAGTCCGAGGAAAATTCCGAGACTTACGCTTCCCATTCCGGGGGTCATTTTGAAAATGTTGAAATACGACGGGTCGGTGATTTCAACTCCGGCGTTGGCGAGGGCGAAGATCGGCATGATGAGGAAATTCACCCAAGGGCTCAGATGGTGTTCAAGCCTGTAGCTCATTCCGATGCAGTTCTTGGAAGTCTTGCTCAACTGCCTGAGGCAATGCCTCTGGGGACCGTTGGGGAATCCGCTTCCCTCGGCGATTGAGTCAAACTCCTCAAGTTGAGCCCTGTAGTGGTCGCGCTTATGGTAGTAGTATTCCTTGGTGTAACGGGCCTTCATAGGAACGAGGAACGCCATAACTACACCGGACATGGTCGCATGGATTCCGGCATAGTAGAAGAGGACCCAAACCGCTATTGCGGGAATGAAGTAGAACCAGGTCCTTTTCTCTCCCACCTTGTTCATGATAAGGATGAGGCAGATCAGGAGGGCGGCGATGCCCAGGAGAAGGAAATTGATGGTTCCGCCGTAGAACAGGGCGACGACAAGAATCGCTATCAGGTCATCCGCGATGGCGAGCGCCGTGAGGAACACTTTCAGTGACACCGGGACCTTGTCTCCCAGGATCGAAAGGATTCCGACGGCGAAGGCGATATCCGTAGCTGTAGGAATACCCCATCCTGAGGATGCCGCTGAACCGTGGTTGACGAGTGTATAGATGAGGGCCGGCATGACGACTCCGCCGAAGGCGGCGATAACCGGCATTATGGCTTTCTTGGGGGTGCTCAGTTCTCCATGGGCGACTTCCCTCTTTATTTCAAGTCCGACCGTGAAGAAGAAGACGGCCATCAGGATGTCGTTGATGAACTTCTCTACGGTCATTCCCATAGGGAAAGTGAAGCCTCCTCCGTTCGGGGATACGACACTTATCCCGAGGTCTGTTTCAAGGATGTTGTGGTAAGCTTCTTTTGTGAAAGGAAGATTCGCAAGAAGCATCGCGAGGACAACGCATGCGAGCAGTATCACGCCCTGCGCCCATGGTTTTTTGCTGAATCTCTTGTTTGAATCCTCAAAGCTGATTACGCTTCTTGTCCACGCGTAATAAGGGATAATCTTCATAAAATGTAGGTTTGTCAGAATTGTTATTCTCCGTACAGATACTTGTGCTGCTCTTCTGAAAGACTGTCGATCGTTATGCCCCAGTCGGAGAGTTTCCTGCAGGCGACTTCCTTGTCGATGCTTTCGGGAACATTGTTGCACATGCTTCCCGCTTTCCTGCAGATGGTCTTTTCGTTATCAATGAGATATTTCGCGGAAAGGGCCTGGATGGCGAAAGACATGTCCATGATTTCAGCGGGATGTCCGTCTCCTGCAGCCAGGTTGACCAGACGTCCTTCCGCTATGACATAGAGAGTCCTGCCGTTTTCCAGGGTATAGGCCATGATGTTGTTTCTGGCGACTCTGCTCGATACGGCGACCCTCTTGAGCGCCGCCATTGCGACTTCTACATCAAAATGTCCGGCATTGCAGAGGATGGCGCCTTCTTTCATGAGGGGGAAATGTTCTTCCGTAATGACGTCTTTGCAACCCGTTACCGTTATGAAGATGTCACCGACCTGAGCAGCCTGTTTCATCGTCATCACCTTGAATCCGTCCATCACGGCTTCCATCGCCTTGATCGGGTCCACTTCCGTTACGATCACATCCGCTCCCATGCCTTTGGCTCTCATGGAAACGCCTTTGCCGCACCATCCATAACCGGCTACAACGACGTTTTTGCCGGCTACGATAAGGTTTGTCGTGCGGTTTATTCCGTCCCAGACTGATTGTCCGGTGCCGTATCTGTTGTCAAAGAAATGCTTGCATGCCGCATCGTTCACGAGCATCATGGGGAAGCGGAGTTTACCCTCCTTGTCCATCGCCTGGAGGCGGAGGATTCCGGTGGTGGTCTCTTCGCAACCGCCGATCACGTTTCCGATGAGCTGAGGATAGTTTTCATGAATCATGTTGACAAGGTCTCCACCGTCATCGATGATGATGTTCGGCCCGACTTCGATAACTTTCCTGATACCGGATTCGTATTCTTCCGGGGACGCGTCGTGAACCGCGAAGACATTCAGTCCCTCGTGGACAAGGGCGGCGGCAATGTCATCTTGGGTACTGAGAGGGTTGCTGCCGGTCACATACATATCGGCCCCGGCATGAGCGAGAACCTTACAGAGGTATGCGGTCTTCGCCTCGAGATGGACAGACAGAGCCACCTTCTTTCCCGCGAAAGGTTTCGTTTCGCTGAATTCTTTTTCCAACCCACGGAGAAGGGGCATGTGGTCCTTTACCCATTCTATCTTGATCTCACCGTCCCGCCAAAGCTCGGGGTTGCGTATTTCGCTCATATTGTCTTGATTTGATTTTTCTGTGGAAAAAATTGTAATATGGACTGCAAATTTACCATTATTCCACCATTATCCCAAGACGAACGTTCAGGAGCGGGTTACGCAAATGCATCATTCGCCACAGTTCAGCCCCTTTTGCCAATTTCTTCCCCAAAAGTTTGGATGGCGTCGGCAGAAGATTTATTTTTGTCGGGCTTTGGAGGAAGCTCCTCTCAATTGTAAATACAAACTAAAACATAGATCTATTATTATGGGACTTTTAGATGGAAAGGTGGCCGTTGTAACAGGCGCCGCCAGAGGAATTGGCAAGGCCATCGCTCTCAAATTCGCTTCAGAAGGTGCGGACGTCGCCTTCACTGATCTCGTCATCAACGAGGCCGCCGAAGAGACGGTAAAGGAGATTGAAGCCTTCGGCCATAAGGTTAAAGCATATGCTTCAAATGCCGCTGATTTCGAGCAGACTCACGAAGTGGTGAATCAGATTCTTGCTGATTTCGGCAAGATCGACGTTCTGGTCAACAACGCCGGTATCACCAAGGACGGACTTATGCTGAAGATGTCGGAGGCACAGTGGGACGCTGTCCTCAATGTCAACCTCAAATCCGCATTCAACTTCATACATGCATGCATCCCTTCAATGATGCGCCAGAAGAGCGGATCCATTATCAATATGTCTTCTGTTGTCGGTGTTCACGGAAACGCCTCCCAGTGCAACTACTCGGCGTCGAAGGCCGGTCTTATCGCCCTGGCCAAGAGTATCGGTCAGGAGATGGGCCGTAAGGGAATCAGGGCGAACTCGATCGCTCCCGGTTTCATCGACACTCCTATGACTCAAGCTCTTCCCGAAGATGTCCGCAAGCAGTGGATCGAGAAGATTCCTCTTCGCCGTGGTGGTACGGTTGAAGATATCGCTAACGTCGCTACATTCCTCGCCAGCGACATGTCTTCATATGTCAGCGGTGAAGTGATCCAGGTTGACGGTGGAATGAACATGTAATCCGGATACTTTCCAAATTACAAGAAATCAAGTCCATGGCCAATTTTCCGGCTGTGGACTTTTTTCTTGGAAAAAAAATGTACCTTTGCAATCCATTCCTCTCATCAGAAATGACTTTATGCCCTGGTGGTGAAATGGTAGACACGAGGGACTTGAAAAGAATTTGAGTGCTCTTCCCGAAAGGAGAGAAGTAGAATGTCGTAAATTCAAGGAAGCCTTAACGGATAATGCCGATGGTAATCTTGAGCCAAGCCTCTTTGAGGAAGGTGCAGAGACTAGACACGACACACCTAAAGATCAGAAAATCCATGGTGAAGGAATAGTCCGGACTCCAAACGGAAACGCGGTAGTATTTACTGAATCCGGTGGCGAAAGCCATAGAAGCAAGAAAATCCCTTGGCCCGAAACGGCCGTGCGGGTTCGATTCCCGCCCGGGGCACCAGAATACGCTTTCTAGATATCTAGAAGGCGTATTTTTTGTAACTTGGCAAACATTTGGCAAACATCGATTACTTGGCCCCCTGCTTTCTGTGCCACTGAACTGCAGCACTGAGGTATGGATGATCCTTGATTCTGCTTGCTGTTGTTGAGCCTCCAATTTGAAGAGTTTTCAAATCTTCAA
>JAFUFP010000063.1 GCA_017469845.1 Bacteroidales bacterium
GGAAAGGTCAGGGTCATGGTCTGCACCAACGCTTTCGGCATGGGAATTGACAAGCCGGATGTGCGTTTTGTAGTGCATCTTGATCTTCCGGATTCTCCGGAATCATATTTCCAGGAGGCGGGTAGGGCAGGACGTGACGGCAAACGTTCTTATGCCGTTCAGATCTGGAATTCAACCGACATCGCGAGGCTCACCAGAATCCTCAACGCTTCCTTCCCGTCGATCGAATTCATCGAGGACATATACCAGAAGGTCCATGCCTTTCTCGGCATTCCGTACGGGGGAGGGGAAATGTGCCAGGCCAGATTCTCGCTGAAGGATTTCTGCGCCAGGTTCTCCCTCAAGGAGCCGCAGGCATATTATGCCATCAAGTATATCGAGAGGGAAGGGCACTGGACATATGTCGAGGACATTGATGTCAGTACGAGGGTGAAGATCATAGTGGATCGGACCGACCTTTATGATGTGGAGTTCAAGGACCCGTTGATGCCCCTTCTTCTTGAATCCTTCATGAGAAAGTGCGAAGGGATCTTTTCTTTCCCGGTTCCGATAGACGAGGAGTATTTCTCCGATATGGCCGGGATCACTGTCCCCAAGTTCCGTCAGCTGCTTTATGACATGTCGGTCCAGAAAGTCATAAAGTATATCCCGCAGGATCATTCCGATGTACTCTTCATAAACCACGGCCGTCTCGAACGGGGCAATGTAGCCCTTTCGCCCAAAAGGTACGATGCGCTTAAGGAAGCTTTCGCCCTGCGGGTGGATGCGATGGAGAAGTACGTCAGGGAGGATGACGTCTGCCGGTCGGAATATCTTCTGGAGTATTTCGGACAGGAGGGATCCGGACCATGCGGACAATGCGACGTCTGCCGAAGCCGTCGGAATAAACAGTAACTTCCCTGACGGAAAGAATGCAACAACAATGGCGTCCTTCTGGGCGCCATTGATGAATTAAAGAGTCTCACTCGGGGTTGCTTTTCTTCCAGCCGCTGCCATAGCCTGCTTGCGGTGCTCGTCCTGTTTTGATGGAACGATGTTCCGATCTTTGCAATAGGCTTTGATACTGTCATCAAAGATCCGTGAAATGTTGATTTTTCTCCGCCTCAGGGTGTTCATCAGCGTCCTTGACTCCGGCGAAACGGAGAGGGTCACTGGTACCCTTTTTTCGGATTCCGGTTGGGCTTTGCGCCCGGCTCCCTTTCTGGGGCCACCACGTTGCTTGTCCTGTACCATTGGATTAGAGGGGGTTTGGGTCAAGCGGCATACAAATATAGTTATTTATGGCAATAAGTCAATACAAAACGTTTTAATTATTAAATAAATTACGCTTTTTTCGACCTTCGGAACCCAAAAAACGCCTTTTGGGTACTGGAAGGGACAATTGTTGATGGCAAAAAAGGGGGCTCCGGATTTCAGTGTCTCCGAAGAAAATGTCCGTCTCCTTCAAGTCAATACAAACATCCCCATTACGGGCTGCGATAACTAAGCGAAGCGAACTGCAGTGAGTTCTTGAGCAAACTTCTGGACGCCTTTTTGGATTTTGTCTATGGTCTTCCTTGTGGGCTTGCTCCGACCGTGAAGATAGTGACCCAACTGAGTTTGACTGACACCAGTGATACGCTCCAAGCCTGCGAGGCTGAAGGCCTTGCAATATTCCTGGAGGAAACTGGCCGTGTCGTAGAAGAACTCATAATCTATCTCCTCAAAAACCTTCCCGTGCCTCCCGTAATATTCGCGCATCCCTGCATATGATTTGTTGAAGTCGTCGATGGCTTCTGCAACAGTTTTACCTTCACCGAACAGACCGTAGTCCAGATTGGCCTCCTCCATATATGCGGAGTACCCGAATGAAGATTTTTCGATAAAAACTTTAACCTGCTTCATATTTTTTTTGAATTCTGGAGTGGGCTCAGTCAAGTCCCGCGTCCTTCTTGATTTGTTCAAGCGTTCCGGGGGGAATTTCTTCTGAGCCATGGTTGCTCATTTTGAATGTCCTGCCCGTCCTCGGGCTGTACCGAAGAGGATGACCGTTAACTTGATATAGTTCCCGGGCCAATTCGTTGTACATCATGGCGTTCTATTGTTGGTTAGTACCTTGCGAAGATAGGAATTTTCCTATTCTTGGCAATGCGTTTTTCAATTTCCTTTTTTATTTGATTTCGATGCAGGGCCTTCACTGTCCGTTTTCCCGGAAGTCTTTTGTCAAGTATCCCGATTGAGGCAATAGTGAGGGGAAAGAGATGGAACATTCCATAGTTTCCGGTGATCCCGATTTCAACGTCCCGCCTCTTATAATGAACACATCCTCTTCGGTGAACTCGTATTCATCGTTCTCCATAAAACGCCTCAGAGGCTTTATCGAGGGAACGGTGAGCCCTTCGAAGATGATCTCCTGTCCGGAGGAAGCCCATTTTCCGGGAACAAGGGCGTCAATGATGCCTTCTACGGTAGCCCCCTCTCCGGAAGATGATACGAAGGAGTATCCGGCCGACACGGTGGAATCCGAAGTGAACCTCAGAAACAGACTGTAGGAAGTGAAAGAAACGACTCCGCCTTCAACTACGATGTCGTCGAGAACCGGGCAGGAAAACTCTCTGCCCGAAAGAGAGAAAAGACATTTCTCCGGAGGGAGAATGTTTTCCGGGGAGATACTTTCCCCGCATGAAGAAAAGGCCCCTACAAGGGACAGGACCCCGAGGGTCCGAAAGAAAGTTGTCATCGCTCAACCTGATTTGATAGTTACTTTGCATTACGTTTTCCTTTGGCGCAAAATCAGGGAATTCCGTATTGTTTTCGGTATGCAATTTACGCATTATTCCGATGACGAACAAATATTTGAGGGGCTTTTTCGCGATGACTTCACTTATCTTTTTCAACCTTCAATCACAAGGGAGTCGAATGCGGGACGCACTGTCGTTCCGATGCCTTTTTCCCGGCAAATCCTGTCAAGTTCGCGGCAGAATTCTTCATGTACGGGGAAGTTGTGGCTGAGGTGCGTGAGCCACGTGTGGCGGGCTCCGATCCTGCCGGCGAGGTTGATGGCCTCCTCCAGTGAGAAATGCGAATGATGCGGCTTGTATCCGACGGTGTTCAGGGTCACGTGCTCCAGGTCGTGGAGCTTCGCCATCTCGCTTTCGGGAAGGGAACTCATGTCCGTTATGTAAGCTATCTTTCCGAACCTGAATCCCAGTACGGGAAGATCGTGATGATACCCCCTTATGGGAATCACTTCTACTCCTTTCCCTTCCTTGGGAGCGAAGGTTCCCTCGAAAAGGGGATCTTCGACAGTAGGTGCGGTCGAGACCTGCTCCTCCGGGGGAATGAGGGTGCCGTCGGGAAGTTCATACCGGTATCCCACGTCATGTACCCAGGTCAGCTTGCGCTCATCGCTGTGGGGGAGAATGAGGAAAGGGGAGTCGGAGATGAGGTTCATGTGCCATTCCGGAGCGCCCGGATACTTTTCCTTGGCGAAGGCGTAGGGGTATTCCCTTTCAAGGGCATGGAGGACGTACTCCTCGCAGTAGATCTCGGCGGCCTGCCTGTCTATGTAGTTGAGGCTCCGAAGGTCGTCCAGTCCTCCCGTGTGGTCCTTATGGTTGTGGGTCAAGAGTATCGCGTCGAGATGTCCGATGTCCGCCCTCAGCATCTGGGAACGGAAATCCGGACCGGCGTCTATGAGTATTTTGAGGCCTCCGGTTTCGACGAAGGCGCTTGACCGGAATCTCTTGTCACGTGAGTCCTTTGATGTGCAGACCGGACATCTGCATCCTATTATCGGTATGCCCTGGGACGTACCTGTCCCGAGGAAAGTGAGTCTTGTCTTTCTTTCTTCCACTTTATATATAATACTGTCACTGTCTCCGGTCGGCTTGCCGCTTCAGCCTGCCAAGGGCATGCTCGAGGCTTTCCGACGGTTCTATTATGTTGTAGTCCTTCCAGAACTCGGGGTCAAGATAGAGGGAGGACTTGTCGAATAGGGATTCCGTTTCACGGAAGGATTCCCCGCGGGGGATCCTCGTCGCTTCGCCCTCCTGGCGGTTCGTCACCACCATCTCGTTGACGGCGGTGAATGAAGTGCCGCGCAGTTTCTTCCTCCAGTCACAGGTGAAGCGCATCGTGCACCGGACGTAGCTTATCCTCGTCACGTCATCTTCGGTGCGGTAGTTGACAAGGAGTGAGAGTTCCTTGGGACGGAACCTGAGCGAAAGGGGCTTTCTCACCAACATCATCTTCGTCGCCTTCTCCTCGTCCGACATGTCGAGCGAAAGTTCCATCCTCGTGAATGCGAGACTTCCGCGGTCTATGTAGAACGTTCCGTACTGGAGCGGGTATTCGAGTATCTGGTCGGGGGAGATGCTTATGGCGTACTGGGGCTTCCCGTCTATCATCACGGGAGTTCCCATCTCGATCCGGTAGTTCTTCAGCTCCTCTTCATTGAGGATGAAGTCGCTGTTCTTCACCGCGTCGAGACCGATTGACTGGTTGGGACCGCCCAGGACCTTCACACTGAGGGTGTCCGAAGTTTTGGGACTCAAAAGGATCCTGCTTTTGTGGATTGCTACCCTGTCACGGAAGGTGCTCCGGTCGGAGTATGCGGTCTTGTAGATGTTCGACACCGCTTCGGATATGTAGATGTATCTCGCCCTTTTCTGGACGGTCTCCCGGTAGAAGCATTCCATCAGCTCCGGAGTCTTGGGATAGTTCTCGCTGATGAGGGCTATGGCTTCCTTGAGGATAATGTACGGGTCATCGGCTACGATTATCGCTTCACGGATGGGGATCGGGTCCACGGTCAGCCTCACCCTCATGTTCTGGAGATTGCGCCCTTCTCCCTGGCCGACGTTCTGGCTGAGGGTACGGTATCCTATGAGGGAGAATACGATCCTTTCCGGACGGGAGGGGGATTTGATGGTGAAGTCACCGTCTTCGTTCGTTACGGTCGAATAGTGGCTTCCCGGAATGGAGACTGTCACGTAAGGGAGGGGAGTACCGCTGGAAGCGTCGGTGACAGTTCCGCTCATAACGTAGGAAAGCTTCACCGAATCTATCTGCGGTTCGGCGTCGGTAAGAGGGGGTGGAGTCTGGGCGGAAGCCCTCAGTGATCCCGCGAGGAGCAGCGCTCCCGCGAGAAAGAGAATGAAGGGATTTGTCAAGCGTTTCATGGTGCAATGGAAGTTGTCAGTCAATCACGGCTTCCCCGATCTTCCCTACCAGGGACGGATCGAAGGGAGCTTCAAGTCTTATGTAGTTGGGAGTGTAACCGGCCATCTTTCCGTCATGGCAGGTACTCTCCCAAAGGACGTCGGTCCGGATTCCGCAGCACATGAGAACGAACTGTGAATGCAGCTCTTCGCAGAGGCCTTCGAGAATCTTGACTCTTTCCGTCTTGATGCGGTCCTGGACCTGGCCTGGCATTGTCGCCGCCCTGGTTCCCGGACGGGGGGAGTATGGGAATATGTGTATGAAGGCGGGCCTTATCCTTTCGCTTAGGAACGAGACGGTCTCCTGGAAGAGCTCGTCGGTTTCACCGGGAAGGCCGACAATCACATCTATTCCGAAGAAAACGGGAAGTTTTCCGCTTCCTTCCATCTTTTCACGTACGTAGTCGATACGGTGGGCGAACTCTTGGACCGTGTACCGTCGCCCGACCTTTTTGAGAAGAACGTCGCTTCCCACCTGGAGCGGTATGTGGAAATGCGGCATGAACTTGGTCCCCGAAGAGATCCAATCGACGATTCCGTCGGTCAGAAGATTCGGTTCGATTGAGGAGATCCTGTACCTTTCGATGCCCTCCACTTCGTTCAGGGCCTTGAGAAGGTCGAGGAAACTTTCCCCGGTGCTTCTGCCGAAGTCTCCGGTATTGACACCGGTGAGGACTATCTCCTTTGTTCCGCCTTCGGCTATCTCCTTTGCCTGGGCGACAAGATTCTTTATCGGGATATTCCGGCTTTCGCCCCTGGCGTAAGGTACGGTGCAGTATGCGCAGAAGTTGTTGCATCCGTCCTGGACCTTGAGGAACGAACGGGTGCGGTCTCCCCTTGAATGGGCCGCCATGATGGTGGAGGAGATGTCCCTGTACCTTTCTGAGAGGGTTTCCTCCGTAGCCTTACTGTTCCCGGATGGGCTTTCCCCCTTGAGAAAAGCCATGGTGTCGGGGACGACCCTGCTTTTCTCTTTTGCTCCGAAGACAAGTTTCACACCTTCGAGTGCGGCGACTTCCTCTCTTCGGAGTTCGGCATAACAGCCGGTGACTACAATCACCGCCTCCGGAGAAACCCTGTGGCACTTGCGGATTATGTTGCGGCACTTGTTGTCCGAGTGCTGCGTCACCGAGCAGGTGTTCACGAGATACACATCAGCCTTGTCCTCCCACGGGACCACTTCAAGCCCATGTGATACGAAACCTCTCTGATAAGTCGAGGTCTCCGCGAAATTGAGCTTGCATCCGAGTGTGAGAAGGGCGATTTTCATGCTGGTGTGTATTGTATGGGTGTAATTTCCGGTTGTCTATTTTGCGAGGAGAAGAAAAACGCAGGGCCTTTTCCCTATGGTGGGGACTTCCTTTTTCCACTGCGCCACCGTCATTGTCTTTATGAAGGCGTTCTCCGTCGTAAGGTCCGCCGCGATGCAGAGCCTTGTTGATCCCTGGCAAACGGAGAGGATGTCCCCGATCATAGAATCGTTCCTGTAGGGAGTTTCTATGAAGAGGATCGTCTGCTTGAGGGTCGAAGACCTCTTTTCGAGGTTCTTCAGGGCGGAGCGCCTTTCGTCAGTCTTAGCGGGAATGTACCCCACGAAAGAGAAACTCTGTCCGTTGAGGCCGGATCCCATAAGAGCGAGCATCAGAGAAGAGGGACCGACCATCGGGACGACTTCTATTCCCCAAATGTGGCATTTGGCGACGAGGACGGCACCGGGATCGGCTACGGCCGGAAGTCCCGCTTCTGAAATGAGGCCGACATCGCAGCCTCCGTCGAAAAGCGAGCGCATCTTCTCCACTTCGCTCTCGGGAGTGTGCTCGTTCAGTTCATGGAATTCCAGCTCCTGGATGTGGCCCCGAAGGCCTGCGGCGGAAAGGTATCTCCTAGCCGTCCTGGTCTCTTCCACGACGAACTTCTTCAGCTCCCGCGCCTTTTCAAGAACGGGGGCGGGTATCACTTCCTCGGGAGGGTAGTCCCCGAGGGGTGAAGGGATGAGGAAGAGTCTTCCTTTATTCTGAGTCGTGTTGTCCATTTTTCAGGGGATTTTCAATTATGGCGTCCTGTGTCGTTTTGAGGGTGTCGGTCATGGAGATGTCTATCGGGGGAAGGCCCAGCTTGCGTCTTCTTCGGGCTTCCTTCCTGGCTACCTTTCCGGCCTTTGACACAATCATGGCTTCGGACGCGGAGCCGTCTTCATTGATCTCCATCGTCACCCTGTCCTCCGTAAGGTCGATTCCGGCCGCCCTCATGGTCTCTTCCCGCTCGGCTTTCTTCTTTTTCGAGGTGAAGATGTCGGAGAGGAAACGGCGGAGGTTGTTGAACTCCCTCTGGTAGGTGATACCTACTCCGTTCCGCTGGGAGTTGTCGAGGTAACGGGTGTACTGGTCGGCGGAATGGGAGAAGAGCTTGAGGCGGAGCGCTCCCGTCCTTTCGAGTTTCACTTCTATGTCGAGGTCACCGACGACATCGTTGCTGCCGGTTGTGTTGCCGTACTTGTTTCCGATGGTGCCGTTCACAACGACCTTGTTGTCGAAGAGCTCAGTCGAAAGGGCCAGGTCGAACTTGTCCGTCCCCTGGTATTCCAATCCGACGTCGACCGGTATGTTGAACTCCTGCAGGATGGCGCTCAATTGCCCCGCCATCATTTCGGAGAAGGTGTTGTTGAACATCTGGAAGTTGTTGGTGACTCCCGTCTGCTCGTCAGGAAGGAATGATCCGGTAACAAGAAGGGCCAGGAACTGTTTCTGGACCCTGTCCTGCGTCGAAAGGGCGCTCTGTACTTTGGCCTGGGTGGTGGGGTCGATGTCCGGAACGTCGATTGAGAAGGAGACCTCGGGACTGCTGAGTTTGCCGGTTATGGCGATTCCGCAGTCGATTGTCCTTCTGGAAGTCGACGTCGTGTCGGAAATCAGTGTTCCGATGGACGCCTTCGTCCTGTAGATTCCGTTAATGTTCAGGTCTGAATCCATCACGTCTCCACTGAAGTGGATCGTGCTTCCGTCCTGGATCTCGAAGTCCCTCTTGGCTATGCCCATAAGATCGAGATGGAAGTTTCCGCTCTGGAGGTTGTACGCTCCGCCAAGGTCGAAGACCGACTGGGAAGGACGTACGTTCAGTTCGATGAGTCCCGTTCCTCTTCCGTTCAGGACATTGTTGCCCTCGTTGTCGATTTCTACGAGAGCCTCGACTCCGGAGTGGACGTTGACGCGGAGACGGACCCTCAGGTCATTGGACTTCTTCGACTCCTCTCCGATCGTTTTCATCATCTCGTCGTAAGGGTCGATGAATACGGGAACCTCCTCCTGTTTGAAGGTGAGAAGGTTCGATATCTTGGCGGAGTTGCCTCCTCCCAGAGGGAGATGGAACTTGCCGTCGTCCACGGTCGTCGCGTTGATGTTCAGCGAAATCGCGTTGAACGGTCCCGTTATGATGGCCGAACCGTTGGCGAATGCGTTTCCGTAGAAGGAAGGGTTGTGCCCCTCGGGGGAGTTGAGCACCTCCATTCCGGTGAAGTCGACCCTCAGGTCAAGGAGCATGTCCTTGAGATGGTCCCATCCTATCTTTCCGGTAACCTTTCCGGTTCCCCTGTGGGTGTCACCGAGGGTCACGTCACGGAAGTATACTCCGGTGGGATCCAGATCGAGAGCTCCCTTTGCCTTGTAAGGAACGTTCGTGAAGGCGAGGGTGAGGTCGGCTTCATCGATCGTGAGGTCATGGGAGCGGATTTCGAGATTGTTCATCGGACCGGTGATGTCCACTTCTCCGGAGATGCTTCCGTCCATCTTGGAGAAAAGGCTCAGGAGGAAGGGCTCGAAGTATCCGAGGTTCAGATGGTCGAGTTCCAGATCCGCTACGATGCTCTTGTCCGAAGTGTAGTAATTGCCTCTTAAGTCGAAGTTGTCAGTTTCTCCGATTTCATTGGAGATGGCCACCTTGAGGGCTTTCACTTCGTCATCCCATGAAGAGTCGATATGGAGGGTTCCGACCTCCTCGTCATCGATGACGGTGGATTCCGAGTCGATGTCAACGATGAGGCCCATGTTCTGTTTCATCGGGGAGATGAGAACGGCGTTGCCGGTAGCGAGTCCCTTGAATCCGGGGGACTTCGGAATGAAGGCATCGGCGATCGAGATGTCGAAGCGGCGGAGATCCATCCTGAGAGTGTCGCTCGAGGTGGGGGATATGCCTCCGTCGATGTTGATGTACTGCTCGGAGTTGGTGAGACGGAGATTCCCTACGCTTATGTCGCTTCCGCGGATCGATATCTCATCCGAAACTATATTCCAGGGATTGCCGTTGAAGTATATTCCCGAAGGAACTACCTCGGCCTTGACGCAAAGGGAATCGCTTTCATCGCGGGAAAGGTTTCCGGTGAGGTAGAGTTCGCCCTTGTTCTCCGGCTCGGTTCCGTTGTCAAAGGATATCATCGCTCCCACGTCATTGTGTGAAGCGAACACCGATATGTTGCCGTCGAAGATGTTGAGGGGTGAGACGCTGATCTGGGAAGTGGTGATGTCGCCCCTTATCGCGTCATCCTCGTTGGTGAGCTTGAGGTTCACGTCGCGGAAGAACTTGGTTCCCATGGCGAGCCTCTGGGAATTGACATTTCCGGTAAGAAGTCCGTCTTCACCTATCTTGACCTTGATGCGGGTGCTGTCGGCGATGTAGAGGCCGGGAGCGATGAAAGAAAGAAGGTTCCTCGTGTTGCGAAGTGAAACGGCCGCTTCGTATGCGCCTCCGGTGTATTTGCCTTCCTCGTCGAAGGGGGAGTATTTCACTTTTTCATTTCCCTTTTTGTCCTTTTTCGGGACCGAAGAGGAAAGGGCGGAAAGGTGACGGTCCATTGACAGGCTCAGAAGGTCCTTGACGAACGATCCCACGAAATCGTTGCCGGAGAAGGTCACATCAGCGAAAGAGGACCTCATCGAGAGGTGATTCTGTCCGTCGGAATCGTCTCCGCGCAGGGAAATGTCTCCGATCGGATGTGCACCGGTAGGGTCTTCCATCACGAGGTTGCCGATTTCGGCCTTACCGTTGATGCCGCCGTCCTCATCGATCGAGAAGTCGCTTCCCAGGGTCATGGAGAGTCTGGACACTTCCTTACGGTCGAATCCCAGTTCGTGGAGGTCTATGTTGTAGATCACTCCGTTCACCGAATACTTGGTGGGCTCCCCGTCCTTGGCTTTGCCCATGGAAGCGTCGAGGGCAACGTCCAGATTGGGGTCGTCGCTTTCTATCCTGGCGATTATGCCGTCACGGCCGTATTCTCCGCTTCCGGATACTCCTTTGAAGGTATATCCGAGTGCTTCGAGGGAATTGACCGAAAGGGAATCCACCTTCACGCTCGGACCGCCTTTTGAAAGGGTGGCGGAAAGATCCGCCATAACGGAGGCGCTTCCGACCTTGTCGATGCCGAGGAGTCCTCCGACATCAAGTCCTCTTGTGGTCACTTTCCCCGAGAGGGCGATGTCGCGTTTTTTGTCGATGATGTTCCTTATGTCAAGGTTGGCGGTAGCGTTTCCTGAAGGGGCGGATATGTCGGCATTTGCGGAGAGCCTGTTCAAGGGGCCTTTCATCTTGGCGTCCATGGTGAACTTTTCGCCGGGGGCGATGCCTCCGAGATTCACTTTCGCCTTGGGTGCCCAGCCCTTTATCAGGGTGGAAAGTCCTTCGGTCGTGAAGGAAAGTCCCTTGATGTCAAAGTCGGTGAGCATCCCCTGTGAATCGGGGAGACCGATTATGCCGCCGTCAACGGAGGCGGAGACTCCGCTGTGCTTTTCGTCGAACCTGAGGCCGCTTACCTTGAAGTCGCTGATATATCCCTTGAAGCCGGTCATCACGTCCACCTTGAAGGTGTTCTTGTGGAGTCCGGGAGCGAAATAGGCGATACTCTCTATGTCGATTGTGCTCGGGGCGATGGTCGCATCGAAATATATCCTGTTCACGAAGTCCTTCCATGCGCTCATGTCGGGATAGCTCATCAGGAAGTCCGGGATGTTGATGTCGGACCAGCTGTCGAGGATATGGAGGTTGTCGATCTTGGTCTGTCCGTTTCCGACCTTTGCCTTTCCGGACATATCCCTTACGGTATAACCGCTCTTCTCCGTGAAGGAAAGATGGTCGGCGATTCCTTCCATCACTCCGTCGGCGAACTTTAGATGCCGGCCCTGGAGGTTGATGTCGAAAACATCAAGATCTGACCAGTTGATGCCCCCTTCCTTGGCGGGCTTCGGTTTCTTGAAATTCACCAGACGGAATTCAAGGCCGCGGACATCGACCCTCTGGGCATCGAAGACGGAACCTCCCTTCTTTTCTTTCTTCTCCTTCTTTTTCGTGGCGATTATCCTCTTGAGGTTGGATCCGGTTGGATCGGTGGCGAGGACGAATAGTCCGTCCTTGACGGTGACGGTCCCAAGGTGAAGACCTTCTCCACGGAAAAGCCCCTTCAGGGAGAAGGTGGCAGTGAGGTATTTGGCGCGGAAGAAGGTATCCTGCTGTGCAGGCATTCCTTCCGAGGGAATGAAGGGATCCTTGTCAACGACGGAGACGTCCTTCAGGACAAGGGCGTTGAAGGGGCGGACATGGAGTTTCTCGAAAGAGATGTCGGCGTTGACCGTTCCTTCGATGAAGCGTAGGGCTTTCTTTGCGAGGAAGGTCTGGACCCCGGGGGATTGCAGGGCGATGACGATCCCGAAGATGACGGTAAGAAGGAATACCGCCACCCAGCCTGATATTTTGAAGAATTTACGCAAAACGTGCCCTTTGAATCCAATCTACAAAGATAAGGGATTTTCCGGACTTCCCGTAGGGAAAAGACCCCGTTGAACGGAATATTTTCGGCTTGGGGCGTCTGGACAAAGGACCGATACCGGAAAAGGAACACTTTGCGTAATTTGATATTTGTTGGAAGACTGTGTGAAGTCAATAATTTTCGTTTTCATTGTGTTTGGGAGTAAGTGTTTTGTTCAGCGGAATTTGCCGCTTTTGATTGCTGATATTGCAAGATAGAAAAGGTCTCGAAGTCGTAACCGATTTTTCATGTAGTGATCAATCATTACCATGTGCCTTCTTGGCCCCGGCTTCTGAAATTCCCGGTCAAATGAGCGAAAATAAGCTTCCTGTTGAAATACAGGAAGTTACAAATTTATATGATGCTCTTTTGCAACTATCAATCAAATAAGCGAAAATAAACGTCAAATAAGCGAAAATAAAGATATCGCTAATAACCAATGTGTTATGTTTGTTCGGTCTCTTCTTTCGTTCAATCACGTCAAATAAAAGCATGCTTCAAGGTATCTCTCTTTTTTAGGATAACGGCTTCGGAATATGGACTGTGTTATCTCGGAAAGCATTCGGACTGTTCCGCCACGTTCAGTGAAGTGCGACATAATATGATTAGCGTGCCGCCTTTCCGCATCGTTTCCTGCCGTTTTCTCACAAATTTCCCGTACCTTTGCGCCCGAATCCGTTTCCGGAATCTTCCGGGCCGGATTTACTGGAGTTCAGTTCCGGTTTTCCGGAGTACAAGATTGTAGACTAAGATGGCAGATATAATACTCGGGATAGAGTCTTCGTGCGACGACACATCGGCAGCCGTAATAAAGGACGGTTACCTTCTTTCCAATGTTATAGCATCCCAGCAGGTGCATAAGGATTTCGGGGGAGTGGTTCCCGAACTGGCGTCAAGGGCCCATGAAAAGAACATCGTGCCTGTCGTCAGCCAGGCTATCGACAAGGCCGGCATCAAGGCTTCCGATATTGACGCCATCGCTTTCACAAGAGGTCCAGGACTTCTCGGATCCCTTCTTGTCGGCACATCTTTCGCCAAAGCTCTGGCTGTTTCTCTTGACAAGCCTCTTGTCATGGTGAACCATCTTCAGGGACACATTCTTGCGAGTTTCATCAAGCAATACGATTCCGAGAACCGCCAACCATCCTTCCCGTATCTTTGTCTTCTGGTTTCGGGAGGAAACTCCCAGATCGTGAAGGTCTCTTCTCCCCTCGATTTCGAAATCCTCGGACAGACCATCGATGATGCCGTCGGTGAAGCGTTCGACAAATGTTCCAAGATGATGGGACTCGGATATCCGGGTGGACCCGTCATCGACCGTTTGGCGAAACTCGGCGATCCCAAGAAATTCACTTTCGCGAAGCCCCATATACCAGGTCTTGATTACAGTTTCAGCGGAGTAAAAACTTCACTTCTGTACTTCGTCAGGGACAGGATGGCCGAGGATCCTTCCTTCCTCGAGAACAATAAGGAAGACATCTGCGCTTCGTTCCAGAAAACGCTCATCGACATCCTTCTTGACAAACTCATAAAGGCGGCCCGCCAGACCGGCATCAAGGAAATCGCCATCGGAGGAGGAGTCTCCGCCAACAGCGGACTTCGTGAGAGGATTGTCCTGGAAGGAAAGAAACGCGGATGGAATACCTATCTTCCGGAATTCAAGTTCACCACCGACAATGCGGCGATGATCGCCATAGCGGGATACTTCCACTACCTTGAAGGGGAGAGGACTCCTCTCGATGTGGCCCCCGTCTCCAGAATGGCTGACTTCTGATCGCATAGACACCATTTACTTTAGAAATCTTTCCCCAAAGACCAAATACAACAATATTCTCATGAAGTCTTTCGAAATCACCACCCCCATGGGACGCGAACCGCGTCTTGACGACATCCGCAAAGTTGCGGCAGAGGTTCTCCATCTGCGCCGTAATGCCATCATCAACGTGATCGATCCCACGAAATCTTTCCAGCCGGAGATGAAGAACGCGGATGCGGTCTGCCGCATTTCGCACCGCTCCATTGACGCCCGGACAAGAGGCGAAGTGAAGGTCGTCTACAGGGTCGACGCCTATAAGTCTTTCGAGAACTTCAAAGAATATGAAGTCGCTCCTTATAAGGACGTCCACGATGCCGAACCCGTTATAGTCGTTGGAAGTGGCCCTGCCGGCATGTTCGCCGCCCTGAAACTCCTTACTCTCGGACTCCGTCCGATCATCCTTGAAAGGGGAAAGGATGTCCACGCCAGGAAAACAGACATGGCCCGTCTTTCTAGAACCGGTGAAGTCGATCCCGATTCCAACTACTGTTACGGTGAAGGTGGTGCAGGTACTTTCTCCGACGGAAAACTCTTTACGCGTTCATCCAAGAGGGGAGACATCAGGGAAGTGCTATACCAGTTCGTCTCTTTCGGAGCGGACAGGTCAATTCTCGTGGATGCACATCCCCATATCGGAACGGACAAGCTGCCCAGAGTTGTCGAGGGAATAAGAAACTGCATCATCGAGCATGGCGGAGAGTACCATTTCCAGAACAGGGTTGAGGATATCACAAGACTCAAGAGCGGAGTGTACAACGTCAAGGCGGTGGATTCTACGGGAGAAAAAGCCAAGAAGGTTGTCTACAAGGCCAACGCTGTTATACTGGCTACCGGTCATTCGGCACGGGACATCTACGAGATGGCCGATGCCAAGGGATGGCCACTGGAGCCCAAGGGCTTCGCCATGGGCGTGAGGGTTGAGCACCCTCAGGACCTCATCAACAAGATGAGATACCGCGGCCAGTGGGAGGAAGGCTTCCCCGCTGCTGAGTACAGTTTCGTTGAGCAGGTGCTTGGCGAAGGTCCGGACGGAGAGCAGGTCGAAAGGGGAGTGTTCTCATTCTGCATGTGCCCGGGAGGAATCCTCGTTCCTTCATCGACGGAGCCCGGGACAACCGTTCTCAACGGCATGTCCAATTCCGCGCGAAACTCCCGTTGGGCCAACGCGGGAGTCGTCGTCCAAATTGAGCCCGGAGATGAGCCCGAACAGTACCATGGCGACGGAGCGTTCAGCCTGATGAACTTCCAGCACGATGTCGAGAAGAAGATGCATGATTGGGTGGCTGAGCAGAGAAAACCGGACGGCACTCCTTACAACCCTATGGCTGCTCCGGCACAAAGGATGGTCGATTTCTGCGAAGAGGAACTCTCCGAGGATCTTCCCCAGACTTCTTATCATCCGGGAGTCGTGTCAGCACCTCTTCACGAACTGCTTCCCAAGGGAATAGCCGAAAGACTTCAGCAGGCGTTCCCCGCCGTGAATCTCCATACTATGAGAGGATACTACACCAATGACGCACTTCTGCTCGGAGTCGAGTCCAGGACATCTTCTCCCATACGAATGACAAGGGAAGAAAACTACCAGAGCCCTGCCGCTCCTGGGCTGTTCCCCTGTGGTGAAGGTGCCGGATACTCCGGAGGTATTGTTTCTTCAGCAATTGACGGAATCAACTGCGCGGAGGCTGCAGCGAAGTTCCTAAGGGGTGAAGAAACCCCTGCCGAGACTGAAGAGAAGGAAGAAACTGAGGTTGGCGAATAATTTCTCCATCTCAATTTGAATAATAATGGCTCCTTTGCAGATTGTCGATAGGGGCCTTTGTTTTTTGGCTACATCGTGAAAGCTATTGGCTTTTCAGAAAACTATTTTAGGCATTGCTCAGTTTTTTGAATCTCATAGTCATCGGTTTCCGAAAAAAGCATTAATTTTGACGAAATTATTCCCTTGGAAAGGAATAAGTCCTTATAGAAAATTCGAACAACAACAAACAATATGATGACAATTCTGCAGTCCACTCCCGCAGTAGAAAATTTTTCTGCGGACTCTGTGTTGACAAAAGGTGTTCAGCTCGTTGAGACCATAAAAACCACTCCAGCCAATGAACTCCTGGAAGGGACTCTTTCCGCTGTGGCGAAATTCGGTCTTAAACTCATTCTTGCCATCGCCATTTACGTGGTTGGAGCATGGCTTATCCGCAAGGTGAAGAAACTGATCTCGAAGGGGTTTGAGAAAAGGGGCTCGGATTCCACACTTTCCTCTTTCGTGATGAGTCTCGTTACCGCAGTTCTATGGACAGTTCTCATTCTGGTGATGGTCGGTACCCTCGGAATCAACACAACTTCTATAGCTGCCCTTCTTGCTGCCGGAGGTATGGCCATCGGTATGGCCATGAGCGGGACAGTACAGAACTTCGCCGGTGGATTGATCCTTCTTGCATTCAAGCCGTTCAAAGTCGGTGATTTCATCGATACGCAGGGGGTATTTGGTAGAGTGGATTCAATAAGTATCGTCCACACGAAAATTGTTACGACAGACAAACGTGTGATAACTCTGCCCAACGGTGCCCTTGCCAATGGCACTATAGATAATTACAGTAGTCTCAATCCTCATCGTCTCAGTCTCAAATTCAATGTGCCCTATGGCACTGATATCGATGAGCTCAGAGCTATCCTTATTGATCTGACCAAAGGTCAACCTAAGATTCTCGGTGAAGAAACTCCCGGAGCCAAGAAACCCAAAGTTTACGTGGGTGCCCTTAACGAAAGTTCAATTGAAGTGAAACTCCGCGTTTGGGTGTTGGCTCAGGACTATAAGAAGGTATTCCACTGGCTCAATGAGGCTATATATAAGGAACTGCCCAAGCATGGAATCAACTTCCCGTTCCCTCAAATGGACATTCATGTGAAGAACAATTGATTCCAGCTGGTTTATTGGAATCTTTGATTTTAGGCGAAAAAGGCTATGGCTTTTTCCGGTTTTTCTTTTCTGAAGTAATATACAAATGGCATTACTGAGTGTTATTGTTCCAAGTTATAATGAAGAGTTGATGGTTGCAAAAGCTGCAAGCACAATTTCTTCTGTTCTTTTTGATGCAGGTATCAATTATGAACTGATATTCGTAGATGATGGCTCAAGTGACACAACATGGAAACAGTTGGTGAAGATTTCGGATCAGCCACATATATCTGCAATTCATTTCTCTCGAAATTTCGGAAAGGAAGCGGCGATTTATGCTGGACTCTCGCAGTCAAAGGGAGATTGCGCAGTTGTCATTGATTGTGATTTGCAACATCCGCCTCAGAAAATCATAGAAATGTACCATTTGTGGGAAGACGGATATGAAGTTGTTGAGGCAGTCAAGACAGACCGTGGAAGTGAGTCTGCAATGCATAGGTGGGCGGCAAAGAGTTTTTATTCCATAATAAGCAAGGTTACCCATATCGATATGTCGCGGGCATCAGATTTCAAACTATTGGATCGTAAAGCTGTTCTTGCTTTGTTGAATATGGAGGAAAAGCAGGCTTTTTTCAGGGCACTGTCTTCTTGGATAGGTTTCAAGACCACTCAAGTGGAGTTTGATGTTCAGGAACGGGAAGCGGGGGAATCAAAGTGGTCAACATGGTCTCTCGTGAAGTATGCGGTCAATAACATTACTTCCTTCTCTACTGCACCTATGCAGATTGTGACATTTTTGGGCGGACTCATGTTTGTTGTGATGCTCGTTTTCGGATGTGTTGCCATCTATCAGAAAATCGCCGGATTTGCGTTGGGGGGATTTACAACGGTAATTCTCTTGCTCCTTTTCATCGGAAGTATTGTCATGATGAGTTTGGGAATAATAGGTTATTATATCGCCAAAATATATGATCAGGTAAAAGGACGCCCGAAGTATATTATCTCAGAGATTGTGGGAAATGTTTAAAATCGGTCAATTGTTTGACAAGACTCTTTGGCGATTCATTCTCGTAGGGATAATCAATACACTTGTCGGAACGGCAGTTATGTTTTCCTTTTATAACCTGTTCCATTTCGGGTATTGGTTTTCTACTGCGTCGAACTATGTTGTAGGGAGCACGGTTTCTTACTTTTTGAATAAGTATTATACTTTTGGGAATAAGGAAAGAAGTTGGAAGATCGTAGTAAAGTTTGTCATCAATATTGCCGTATGCTGGATTATAGCATATGGGGTTGCGAAACCGCTTACAATAAAATTGTTGGATTCTTATTCTCTGACAATCCAGGAGAATGTGGCAATGTTGGTTGGGATGATTCTTTTTGTAGGATTGAATTATTTGGGCCAAAGGTTTTTTGCATTCAAGAGCAGTTCTGCATCAAAGTGATTCATTGATAGTTGAGTATTTTGTTGATTATGAGAAACAATAAAGAGAACATATTGTCTGTGATTATATGTTTGGCGTTGGGCTTTTTGTTTTGCCTTAAATTTTCGCTTTCAACCTCTCCTGCTTATGGCCCGAGCCTTTTATCACATGATGCGGCAATTTTCTACATTATTGGAAAATTCTGGTCTCAGGGGGTCGTACCCTATCTTGAATTATGGGACCACAAAGGACCGATGATTTTCTTTGTAAATCTATTAGGGTATCGTTTGACAGGTAGCACTTTGGGAGTTTTCATTATCCAATGTTTCTCGCTCTCTGTATCCATCTTTTTTGTTTACCGAATTTTCAGGCTCAGATTTGCTTCCGTTTCTTCTTGGCTATTCTCCATCGTATCTATTCTTTGGTTAGCATGTTCGTACGAGGGGGGCGATTTGACTGAAGAATATCTTCTACCATACCTGACTGCAGCATTTTATCTTATAGCCAAGTGGATTGACAAATACGAACAGTCGCCTTGCGATCATAATCCGTGGAATGCCTTTTTGTTGGGATTCGTTTTGGCATTCAGTTTTCTTACGAGATTGACTAACGCCCTGGGTGCTTGTGGCGCTATGTTGGCCATAGGTTTGGTTCTGCTGAAGGATCAACGGTGGAATAATTTATTTCAGAACATTCTTGCTTTCATTGGCGGCTTCCTTGTCCTGGCAGTTCCATTTGTTGTATATTTTTATTCGCAAGGTGCATTGAATGAATTCTTATTTGGGTCATTTATCTATAATGTGTCAAATATGAATGCCACTTCTGGAGGATTTTCAAATCAATATTGGCTTAGAAATATTGTTCCGTTTTCAATAATGGCAATAAGCTGTTTGGGATTATTCTTTGTTTCCATCTATATGTTTTTCAGTAATCCGAAACATAGAGTCGGAGCTTTTGTCTGGTTGCTGGCTACTTTCTTTTTGGGCACATGGCTTTTCCGCAGCAGTCTTATGTCCCATTATAGAACGGTTGCCCTTCCTTTCTTCCCTATATTGGTTTTGGAATTGTATAAACTTGACAGATGGTTTCATCCTGTTCTTCGCGCACTTGTTCTTTCATTGTTGGTTTTTGGGCCGATTTTCATCACTGTGCGTAAGTGGAGCAGTTTTGTTGATTATTTTGATCGACCTTTTGCAGTGGAATTGGCTCAACAAGTTAAAGAAGATGTTCCTGTAGAAAGTCTCCCGGATTTGATTGTATATGGCGATCCCCAAATGTATCTACTCCTGGATATCAAACCCATTTATCGTAATTTTTCCTTCCCTGGTACGCAAGGAACCAAACACGAAAAATTGAAAGAAGACATACGAAGAGAGTATTCTTCATGCAAGGCGGATTATGTTCTTGTCTCCGGAGATTCTTCCATGATTCAAGATATCTTGGATTCCAAATATGATTTAGTAAAAGAATACAATTATCGAGGATCGTATAAATTGTGGAAGAACAAGGATATGTGATGTCTTTGATTCGATGTCCAGCCATAGACCTAAATAATTATTTTGATTTTTCACGAAACTCAATGCAAATAGTTTGTACCAAAGGAAAAAAATCTTAACTTTGCATCAAATGGTTTCGCCATCAAATACTCTTCCGACTGTGTCCAGATAATGCAGGCACAGCGGCGAAGCCGTTCTATCCATCGCAAATAATAAATCTTTTAAATATGCGTAAATCAGCTACTTTGATGGTAGCCCTCTTCTTGGGGGCCGTATCTGTTTTCGCCCAGGATAGGTTCGATTATTCTGGGAGATGGAACATTGCTGTCCAGGGTGGTACGATGTTCTCTATCAACGAGAATGTTCACTCCTATACCGGACAGGGTAACACAGCCGATCTTTTTACATATCAGGGAGGTCTCGCCCTCGGTTATGATATCAACCAAGCCTTCGGTGTAAGACTTTCCGTAAGTTATGGAAAGAACGTGAGTGCTTCCAACTACAAACAGACCAAATTGGACTATCCCACTCAGCGTTTCCCTTACGAGTTCCATAGTGTGAACGTCTTCGCTGATGCTATCCTCAACATCAACGAGTGGGCAGAGGAAGACTCCCGTTTCAGCCCTAAGGTATATGCCGGTGTTGGTTTTGCTGAGACGTTCGGCTTCAAAGAGACCGGTGATCATCATCCTTGGCAGTGGGATAACATCTCCAAGACAAATACTCCTATCGGATTCCGCGTAGGTGCGATCGGAGAATATGATTTCAGCAATGGTCTCGGAATCTACATCGACGTTGTGGGTGAAGCATATATGGACAACTACAACGGAATCCATCCTGAGACAGAAGCTCATGGCAGGAGAGAGGGTTATGCCGGATTCCCTCTTGATCTTCGTGCTCTCGCTTCTTTCGGTGTCATTTACCATTTCTAGTAGGCCAATTCATTCGGAAATATTAAAATTATCTATCATATGAAATTTAGAACAATCGCAGTTGCGTGCATCGCCCTGATGTCGGGTGTTGCAGCATTTGGCCAGAACAATGTTGAGTACTACAAGACCAACTGGTTCGCTGGAATCGGTGGTGGCATCAACGTTGGTTTCGATGGTCAGAAGTACGAAAATCGTGAGAACTCACACAGCGGTGCTGGTCTCGCTGTTGACGTTTACGCAGGTAAATGGCTCAATGACTGGGGCGGTTTCCGTGTCGGTTGGCAGGGACTTACAGTTTCAGAGCAGTACACAGATTTCGGAGAGAAGAACTTCAACTATGTTCACGCTGACGCTCTCCTCCGTGCTCACAAGAATATCATTCCTTACGTTCATGTAGGTTATGTACACATCGACAAGTCAAATGTAGCCGGTGGTGTAGGTCTCATGACTCCTTTCATGGTTACTGATAAGATCAGCATCGTTCCTGATGTCAGGTATGCAGTTATGGGTAACCACGCTTATGCAGAGGGTAAGAGGCGTCCCGCTTCAAACCTCGCTATCACTGTCGGTCTCGCTTTCAACCTCGGTGGCAAACTCCATGTCAAGAAAGAGTATGTTGACCGTGAGGTTATCAAATATGTTGACCGTCCTTACAAGGTTACCGATACCGTTTATGTTGAGGTTCCTGATCTCCAGCCTATGGAGGATGAGATCAATGAGTTCCTCAAGAACGTAACTCTCTTCGAGTTCGACTCCTTCAAGATCACTAATGAGGCTCAAGTCGGTCTTGATAAGGTCGTTGATTGGATGAACAAGTATCCTTCAGTCAGGGCTCACGTTGACGGCCATACCGATAACATCGGAACTGAAGCATACAACCAGAATCTCTCCGAGAAACGTGCTAAGGCTATTGTCGATTACCTTGTGGAGAAGGGTATCGCAGCTAGCCGCCTCTCTTACGAGGGACACGGATTCTCACAACCTGTTGCTGGTAATGATACTGCCGAGGGCCGTCAGCAGAACCGTCGTATCGAGATTACCTTCAGCAATCCTCACGAGAACAGGAAGTAGAAGACAGACTCTACTTCAGTAATACTATGTAATTGGATTCCAGGGCGTGACATCTTTTGGTGTCTGCCCTGGATTCAATTGCATTAAGGGGACACCTTTATCGAGATGGGAATACGTTTTGCCGGTTTGGATTTCATGAAATTTTTGATGGCCTTCATGGTCATCGCCATTCATACAACTGACTGGAGTATTGCTCATCTTACCGATGCTGCTGTTCCCTTTTTCTTCATCGTTTCAGGATTCCTTCTGTTCCGGAAATTCTCCGGTAAAAAGGAAGAAGACCTTCAGACAATAATTGCCTGGACATGGAAGGTGTTCAAACTATATGCTGTTTGGTCAATAGTCTATCTTCCTTTTGCGGTTTATGGATTTCATCTGGACGGACTGGGATTCTTTCATGCAATCAAGATATATCTCAGGAATTTCCTCCTAGTCGGAGAAAATTACCTGTCTTGGCCACTTTGGTATCTTCTTGGCCTTGTCTGGTGTGGGTTAGTCATATATATTCTCCGCAAGATCAATGTCCCAGTTTGGGGCATGTTCCTTTTGGGCTTGTTTCTTTATGTCGCTGCTTCTGTCTTCTCTTTGGATGAAGTGGATACATATAAGAAACTCTTCAAGACAACCAATAATGGACTGTTTTTAGGCCTTCTGTATGTGACCACTGGAGCTATCGCAGCTGAGAGATACGGTGAGTTTGTCATCTCCTCGTACAATAATTCACTTGTCTTTGGTTTTTTTGCCGTGGCTTTTTTTGTCGGGCTGCAGTTTTCGGATTATTTCCTATGGCCTTTTGCTCTCGCTCTTTTCATGTTCTGTTTGGATTGGCCTTTTTCGTTTCCTTCCTCCTCCTTAGCTCCGAAGTTAGGCTTGATGAGCAAGACAATCTATCTTGTACATA
Organism: Bacteroidales bacterium; assembly: GCA_017469845.1. Taxonomy (GTDB): domain Bacteria; phylum Bacteroidota; class Bacteroidia; order Bacteroidales; family UBA932; genus Cryptobacteroides. The sequence continues at coordinate 22,525 of JAFUFP010000063.1, forward strand.
TGCTTTTTGCCGGACTTCTTATTATTGTCCTCGGTGATAAATTATCTCCCGTATTCTTGTTTGCCATTGTTTCACTCCTCTCTTTGATTACGGCTTATTTTTCTCTTCCTAAGTCTATCCGTTAAGCTTTTATGAACTCGATTGCTGTTCTTATAACTGTTTTTAACCGGGTGAAGAAGACGCTTTCGTGCCTTGACTCAATCTCGGATGCCTATGAAAAAGGAATCATACCTTTTTCTTTAAGGGTTTTCCTGACTGATGATGGAAGTTCCGATGGAACAGCCGACCAAGTGAGAGGAAGAAATTATCCCTTCCCTGTCGAAATTCTACAGGCAGACGGGTCGCTGTATTGGAACGGAGGAATGATAAACTCTTGGAAGGCGGCTATCGCTTTCCCTGAAGATTATGACGGATACCTTTGGCTGAACAATGATTCCGTCATTTTGCCGGGATTCTGGAAGATGCTTACGCAGGCGGATGAGTATGCGAGAAACAAATACGGGAAAGGGCAGATTTATGTAGGTTCAACTCGTGACAAGGAAACCGGAAAGTTCACATACGGAGGATTCAATTTCGTGAATCTTCTAACTCTCAAGGACAAGATGCTCCCTCCCAATGGAGAAATTCAGGAGTGCCAGTGTGCTCATGGCAATATCACTTTCGTATCAAGAGAGGTTGTCGAAAAGACGGGTATATTTACTGATAAGTATGAGCATGGAGGTAGTGATCATGACTATACTTACCGTGCTTATAAGAGGGGATTCCATAATCTGATACTTCCGGATTTTGCGGGAGAATGCGAGAACGATCATCCCGAGGACGGTGATCGACCGAATTTCTTCGAAATGCCTCTCAAAAAAAGAATCCAATATCTCAAGTCTCCCAATGGACTCAATCTCCATAACGCTCTTCTTTTCCAGGAGAGATGCTTTCCCTGGAGATATCCGATCATTTGGCTGACGGGGTATTTTAAAGCCCTGTTCCCTAAAACTTATTATCGCTTTTATTTAAGAGCAAGAGGAGTCAAACGAGACGTAATATAGATTGCATTTATCCACTATCTTTAGGAGTTGTTGCTTTTATATCAACTAGTAGTTGTTAAAACAAGGTATACGATATCTTAAACCTAAATAGCGACTTCGTTTTCAACATTATTGCCTTTATTATGACAGATTTATTTGTTAGGAAGAAAATTAACATTGTTAGTTTGATTTGCCTTTCAGTTGCATTTCTGTTTATAAGCGCAAGTATTTGGGTTAATTTCCACAGTCAGGTTTTTTATAACCATGATATGTGGTATGATACTTATATAGCACAATTAATGGGTCAAGAGCGTACTCTTTTCCCAGAAGGATGGATTTTTGGTAACCAGTACTATGTAATTGCAACACCGGTTGTTTCTGCTATTTGCTATCTTCTATGTCATAATTCTGTCCTAGCCATGTCTATAGCTTCGACAATAATGATTTTTGTGATTCTCCTAACTTGCATTTGGCTTTCTTATCCCATTAAAGAGAATCTTCCGATTGTGTTAATGTGCATTTTGGGAGGAGTGATTCTAGGTACGAATGCTGCTGAATATATAAACGGGTTTCAGTTATTCTATACAATGTGTAGTTATTATGCTTCTTATCTTGCTGTAACATTCTATGTTTGGGGAATATATTGTCGCCTAAAGATGCGGATAACTGTGCGTTGGTTTCATTTAGTTGTATCTGTCATGTGCGTTTTTCTTATTGGTATGAATTCATTAAGAATTATGCAGGTGCTTGTATTACCAATTTGCGTTATTGAGTTATTTGATTATTTCTTTCCGCGATTAAGCAAAACAGAAGTAACTTCAAAACGTTTTGGCACGCATTCTATCTTATTTTCAGCAGGGTTATTCTTTATATGTATAATAAGTCATTTATTGATAACAAAGTTGAATATCCCCAATAATCAAATTATTGGTGATTTTACATTGAATAATTTTGGCTTGGATAGTATATGGAATACTATTAAGTCTTTTCTTCAAGCAGCTGGCTTGGCCCTTTATCGCGACGGTATATTTGGTTTATTACTTTCTTTCTTTGCTTTTCTTCTGTTATTCGTTAATGCTTTTGCCGTCTTAAGTATTATCGGAAAAATTATCTTTAGTTCCGCGCAAAAGTAGCACTACAGCGGTCAGGCCGCGATGCGACTTATGCTAATTTGTTGATTTCTAATAAAATTATCGTCAAAATGTTTGTCCGTGTCAGAATAAATGCTTAAATTTGTAGTGCTAC
>JAFUFP010000004.1 GCA_017469845.1 Bacteroidales bacterium
ACTCCCCAGTGGCCGCGTATGGTCGCCGCTATCCAGTCGGTGTCCTTCAGGCTCGTGATGTAGTACCTCGTCTCGGAGGTCACCTTCCCGGTGATGTTGTTCGTGCAGGTCTTCACGTAGCACACGACGGACCTTATGCCAGCCCACTCCGAGAAGAACCCCTTCCTCTGGGACGGGGTGAGGGGCAGGACGTGGAACTCGCGCTCCTCCAGCTGGTTGTGGGAGATTTCCCTGGTGACCGCGTACCCGTCACCGCCGCCGGCCTTCAGGCCGTCCTTCACATCCCGGGTGAACATGCACTGCACCGCGGACATGAGGTTGCCGTGGTTGCCCTTCAGGCCGCCAACGTAGTCCCCCTTCCGGTCCCTCACCACCGCGCACGTCTCCTTCTGGGTGTTCATCGCGTCGAAGGTGACGACGCAGTTCTTCAGTTCCATCCCCCTCAGGATCTCCTGGGCCGTAGGGATCTCGTTCGTCTTCGTGTCTATCGCCGAAGAGTACAGGCAGATGTCCGAAGTGTTGTCGTACACGTTCAGGGACTGAAGGTCCCTTATCTCGCCGACGCCCTCCTTCAGGACGCGACCGGTGCCGCGGAGCTGCTTCCCGTCCACGCACACGTGGCGGTATTCTCGCTCCGGAAGTTTCAAGGCCTTGCGCAGCGACGCCTCCGACGAGGTGAGGACCGCCACCAGCACGCGGTTCAGCTCCGCCGGGTCCGTCACGCCCAGGACGTGGCGGAAGCAGTCGTGGCTCGGGACCCTGCCGTGGTAGTCGTAGAAGATACGGAGGTAGAGCTTCGACTGGATCTTCCAGAACTCCTCCATGTCCCTGTAGGAGTCGGCGCCGGCCAGCACCGAGAGGAACATCATCAGTATCAGGTCGCCGAGGCGGTATGTCGTGCGCCCCACCACCCTCGAGTCCTTGGCTGTGGAGAAGATGACCAGCAGGCGCCTGTATACGCGCATCCGGCTGGCGCTGGGGGAGGCTTCTATGCGTATCGTGTAACCCCTCAGCAGGTCGCTTATCTGGACCATGGTTGTCTGTTCTTCCTTCATGTCAGCGTTTGTTTCCGTTGCTTTTTTCGTTCATGCCGTTGACGCCGGCGGCATCAACGATCTTCATCTCCAGGCCCCGCGCCGAAAGAACCGAGGACAGCCCCGGGGGCACCGCGCTCAGCACCAGGCGGCCGTTCACGCGCACCGCGTAGACGTTGCGCGCCATCGCGAGGGCCGCCTCGGCGTCTCCGCCGAGAAGGGACGACAGCTTCGAACGGACCTGCCTGCGCAGACGCGCGAGCCTGGCCTCCTCCTCCGCGGTGCACGGGCGGCCCACGTCGACGCCGGGCCATTCGGCGCTCAGCCAGCTCCCGGCGTAACCCGAAGGGCCGTCGCTGCCCTCCAGGGCAAGGACCGCCCTGCAGTAAAGGTAACCCGCGTCGAGACCGTCCGCCTCAAGGGGCACGCGGAGTATGCGGCAGCACATCTCGCAGAGCCACCACACGCCCCACCGGTAGACCTCGACCCCGGGACGCACCGGAGGTGACGACGGGATCAGGCCGTCCGCCTCCGTAACTATACCGAGGTACTCGTCGCACCTGAACACCGGGTTCCTCTTGCCCGGGACGCGCTCGGAATGGCCCCTGTAAAGGGCGTAGCCGTTCTTGCGCTTCGACACGTACATCCCCTTCCCCTTGTATGGAAGGAGCCAATCTGGATAATCAGCCATGTGATATGATTTTTTGGGTATTAAAATGCATTTAATACAAAGATAGGGCTTTCCCGCGAAACCGCCAAAAAAAACATCGGAAAATTGCGACTTTTCCGATGTTTCATTCATTTTTCACGGCACGCGGCATGAAGGGGATCAATTATTTCCGATTTTTTGATGCGTCAGTCCTAGCTTTAACTAAAACTTTCCCAACGAGTAGTACTATACGATGACCCTATCCGCAGGCATATCAGAGGCGTATTCGCGGAATTCGGCTCCGGTTGGCGCCAGTTGGCGTTTCCGTTCCCTGGGGAAAGTTGCCCCCAGGGGTGAAAAATGTCGACAAAAAGCTTTCAAAAATATAGTCTAATTTTGCATATGGTTAGACTATATAAAGAAATGCCCATACCTGCCGCCATACTCGCCGTCGACCGCCCCAAGAACACCGTGGTCATAGCCTACGGGAAAGACAAGAGCCTGTACGCCGTCCGCCAGAGGGTCGGATGCAAGAATGTCGGTGGCCGCCACCTCCCGGTGAACGGCCCGACCATCGGCCATATCGTGGACGGAGCATACGTCCCTATTTCCAAGGAGGGTCCCAAACCCGTCAGCCCCGATGCAGTTGACCTGAAGGACTGGGCCGACATCGTGCATGCCGACTCCGTGTTCAGGGACCTTCTGGACGAACTGAAGAAGGTGTATGCCGTTTCCGACGCGCTCAAGATATATTGTATAGCCATCCTGCGGGTGTGCAATCCCGGGATCAAGGACAACGAGCTGAAGGAGGCGTACGACGACAGCTTCCTGTCGGAACTTTATCCGGGCGTCGCCCTTTCGAAGAACACGGTGTCCACCTTCCACAGCAACCTCGGGAAGAGCTGCTCCCGCATCATCAGCTTCATGCAGAACCGCGCAGCCGCTGTGGGTATGGACCACCGTCTGCTCATCGACGGGACGCTGAAGTCCAACGAGTCGAAGGTGAACACCCTGTCGGACTTCTCCCGCAAGGCGGCCGTCCGCGGAAGCCGGGACATATCCGTCTTGTATGCCTTTGACCTGGACACCATGGAGCCGGTATGCTCCAAGTGCTTCCCCGGCAACATGCTGGACATCACGGCATACGAGTCCTTCATCTCGGAGAACAACATCACGAGGGGCCTCATCATCGGTGACAAGGGGTTCCCGGCATCCGCCGCCGAGTCCCACTTAGCCGGGCATCCGGATCTGCACTACCTCAATCCGGTCAAGCGCAACTCCAAGCTCATCGAGCGCCACAAGATGCTGTCTTTCGAGGCTCTGCTGCCGGGTCACGAGGGCATGACCTACAAGAAGGCCAGGGTCCAGGGCAAGGACAAGTGGCTGTACTCGTTCCGCGATACGTCCAAGGCCGCGCAGGAGGAGAAGGACTACCTCAAGAGGGCGAAGGCGGAAGGGACCTATGATGACAAGGAGTTCCGTTCGCGGCAGCTCTCATTCGGGACCATCGTCCTGGAATGCGATCTGGACCTTGCACCGGAGATTGCCTACAAAGCATATGCGGAACGCTGGGAGATCGAGATCATCATGCGTTATTACAAGTCGGCCTACGGCTTTGACGAGACCCGGGTCCACGACGACTACTCCGTCATCGGAAGCGAGTTCTGCGACTTCCTTTCCACCCTGCTGACCTTCCGGCTCATCAAGTCCTTCGACAAGGCTCGGGTGCTGGAGCGCATGACCTACGGCAAGGCCATGTCCATCCTACACCGGGCAAAGAAGGTCAGGTACGACGAGTCAGGCTGGAGACTCCTCCGGATCAACCCGTCCCACGAACAGCTCCTGCAGGACATCGGCCTGCTGCCCAAGCCGGAGGAGGCGCCGAAGCGACGCCCGGGCAGGCCTAAAAAATCAGTATAGTCTAAGAGTTTGTCTAAAGATGTTTGGAGACGTCGGCATAGAACAGGGTGTTCTCGTCATCCGCCTGGGCACCATACATGGTCCCATTCTTGAAATCCAGGGTGACAAAATCCATTTTAGGGACGAGAATCAGCATCTTCTTGAGGTTTCCCTTCCAATCCCATATCTGAACTTCACTATAATCTTTTTCCTCTGGGATGATATCCGTACCAACCTTGGTGTTGCTCATTTTTATGGCAATCAGTTTGCCGTCGGTAACGGGGTATCCGCTGAATGTACTATAAACAAAGTCAGGAGAATGGAGGTCCCAAGGAGTAGGGTAGTTTACACGGGTTTCGGAAATGACTTCTCCATCCATGCCGATTATCCTCATAGCTCTATATCTGCCGTAAAACTCGGCGAACTTTTTTCCGTCCGGATGCCCTATTCTTCGGGTTGCATAATTGACCATTTCCATCATAGGCATATTCTCTCCTCTTGAACTGCCCCATTGGGGATATTCACTAAGGAAAGATTCTTCGCCATCTTTTGTCACGATGATGTACTGTTTGCTATGATTCTCTTCCGAAAAATCTGTCATGTTAGGATATAGGTACGAATCGCCAACTCTTGTTATTCCGTTCCGGACGATGACTCCTTTGCTAAGGAATACCGCTTCACCTCCGGAAAGTGTCACCTCACTGTCGGAGATCGTGATTCTCTTGATGCGGTAGTCTGAATCCACTATTGTGAATCCGTCCTTTTCTTGAAGGATGCTGTTGGGATCAGGTGATATCAACTCTGTAGGACCGCGGCCATTTGAAACCCCTTGAACAGCTTCGCCTGTCAAGGGCAGTTTGTATGCATTGAACATGTGGTCCATTCCTGAATGCATCATTACGAGATGATTGTTTGCAATAAACAGTCTGGTGGGTTTAAGGAACTCGGTGTCCGTATTGACGGAAGCCATTTTTACGGTATCGGTAATTGACGGATAATCGGGCTCGGCTTTCTTTGTTGACCGGACTCTTTCCGAGCAAGAGAGCAGAAGGGTAAGGGAAATCAGTCCCGAAGAGATGAACAATAGAGGGCGCATGATTATATTTGTTGATATTTTGTGACTCTTTATCGGAGCTAAGTTATAATGATCTCGGCTTCAACGAGTAATAAATTGTTTGAATAAATTAGTTATTATTGTGCGAGAGGTTGCTCATCTGATTTATTACCAGAGCATATCCCCGACAATCACCAACTTGAACAAGCCTTTTCCGTGAATCAAATAAACATGTGGCTTTTAATTTGTGGGTTTTTCTTCTCTCAAGGGGATGTGAAAATTCGGCTATCCCCTCCCTTGCAGGGCGGCTAATGAGTTCTTTCAGTGACTCGGGAACCACTACCAGTAGGACAACAAGCTTATACATACAGCAGTTGTCATATGGTCATGAGCAGGCCTTATGGCATTACCAGGATAATTCGTATACTTCCAACAAAGGTAAACTATTTTAGGAAAAACAGTACAAAACTTCCGTTTTTTTTTGGCCTGATTCAGGATTCGAGAACCTCATTAAAGGTGTGGGAATCTATGTAACGTTCGCTAAATGAATGGTATATAATGGTTCTGGACGGGAAGATGCCGAATGCGGGTTCTTCACCATTTCGCAGACAAATCGATCTTTAGGTTTGCCGTTGTCATGGACAATGATTATCTTAGCCGCTCAACATACAAACATACAGACAAATCCAAATGAAAACAGTTTACGATTTTACTGTCAAGGACAGAAAAGGTCAGGATGTTTCCCTCAAGAGTTATTCCGGAGAAGTGATGCTGATTGTCAACACAGCCACCCAGTGCGGATTCACACCCCAGTATGACGACCTTGAGAAACTTTACGAAAAATACCATCTCCAGGGATTTACGGTGCTGGATTTCCCGTGCAATCAGTTCGGTCACCAGGCTCCCGGCACGGATGAATCGATCCACGAGTTCTGCAAATTGAACTACGGTACCGACTTCCCGAGATTCAAGAAAATCAAGGTCAACGGTGAGGACGAATCCCCGCTCTTCACATTCCTCAAGGAGCAGAAAGGCTTCGCCGGATGGGATCCGAACCATCCCCTTACTTCGCTTCTTGACGATATGCTCTCCAAGGCTGATCCCGATTACAAGGAGAAAAACGACATAAAATGGAACTTCACAAAGTTCCTGATCGACAAGAACGGAAACGTTGTCGAGAGATTCGAGCCGACAGCCGGCTACGACGCGATCGCTCCAAAGATTGAGGAACTGCTTCAGAAGTAGGCCTTTCGGACTTTGGGAAAAAAGATGGCGGCTTTCCGTTTCGGAAGGTCGCCATTGTCGTCCTTATGTGGCCAAACTGTTCGGGCTGGAGACTAATTGTATGTCTCGTGCCTTGCCAATTCAAGGTTTATCTTGTCCTGGAAATAAATCCTCACGTATCCTTCTTCCGTTGTTGAGAGGGTGATGTCGCCTTCAGGTGTGTCGAATACAGCCAGATACTCGGGCGGGTTCTTTTCGTCCGTACCTACGGGGGCGCCGTACTTGAGGGTGAGTTTCATCTTCACGCTTTCGTACAGGGTGCTGAGGGTAGCCCAGGAGTTCCTCCGTGGATAGGTCACGACGAACATATAAACCAGGTCGTGTCCCGGCACGGTACCAAGGCGTATCTCAACCTTCTCCTTTCCGTAATTACCTTCCATGAAGGGTTCGTTCTTGTCCTTGTGGGAAGGCTTGAACTTGAGCTGTTCCTTGAGTCTTCCCATACAACTCTGAAGGGAGCCGTTGATTTCGACACCCTCGAACATCATATGCCCGGCAGGTTCTTCACTTTCGCCCCTGGAGTAAAAATCGGAAAGGCTTCCTCTGAAACCGTAGTTTCCTTGAGCCGATGCGGAGAAAGCGGCAGCTATGAGCAAAACTATGATAGTGAGATATCTTTTCATCAGATTTTTTGTTTTCGGTCAGCGTCTTTTCCGGAACGCCCGTGTATTCCAATGCAATTTTCGTGCTATAGAACTGTTCCTCTTCCCGTGAAATCCTTAGGATGACATGTTTAGGGACAGAATATTCATTATGGGGGTCTTTGGCTTTAAAAGGCAATTCACGGAAAATGCCTATATTTGCAACTTATAGACATTTGTCCGATGAAACGTATCAGGAATTTCTGCATAATAGCCCACATTGACCACGGGAAAAGCACTCTCGCCGACCGGCTCCTTGAGTTGACGAAGACTCTCGCCGATCGTGATATGGAGAATCAGGTCCTTGACGACATGGACTTGGAGAAGGAAAAGGGTATCACGATAAAGAGTCACGCCATTCAGATGGAGTACATGTACAAGGGGGAGAAATACTATCTCAACCTCATCGATACTCCCGGTCACGTCGACTTCTCATACGAAGTCTCAAGGTCAATAGCCTCTTGCGAAGGTGCCCTTCTGGTCGTGGACGCCTCGCAGGGAGTCCAGGCTCAAACCATATCGAATCTTTATCAGGCGATTGACCATGGTCTTGAGATTATCCCGGTCCTCAACAAGATAGACATGGATTCCGCAAGGCCGGAGGTGGTCACTGATGAAGTCTGTGATCTTTTGGGATGTGATCCGGAGGATGTCTACAAAGTGTCCGCTAGAACGGGAGAGGGTGTGGCTCCTCTTCTTGACGCTATCATTGAGAAGATTCCTGCGCCGGAAGGTGATCCCGATGCTCCTTTGCAGGCCCTCATCTTCGACTCCGTCTTCAACTCCTTCAGAGGCATCATCGCATACTTCAAGGTCAAGAACGGTGTCATCCGCAAAGGGGACAAGGTCAAATTCTTCAACACCGGTATGGAATATGAGGCCGACGAGGTCGGAGTCCTCAAGATGAAGCTTTGCCCCACCGATGAGGTCGGATGCGGCAATGTGGGGTACATCATCTCCGGAATAAAGACCGCTGCCGAAGTGAAGGTCGGTGATACCATAACCCACGTCTCGGAACCTTGCGATGAAGCTATCGCGGGATTCGAGGAGGTGAAACCCATGCTTTTCGCGGGAATGTATCCCGTTCAGGCGGACAGGTATGAAGACCTTCGTGCAACGTTGGAGAAATTCCAGCTCAATGACGCGTCCTTTGTCTATGAACCGGAGTCTTCCCTGGCCTTGGGTTTCGGATTCAGATGCGGATTCCTGGGTCTTCTCCATCTTGAGATTGTTCAGGAAAGGCTTTTCCGTGAGTTCGCCATGGACGTCATTACGACAGTCCCGAACGTTTCGTACAAGGTATATACTACCAAAGGGGAATGCCTCGATGTGCACAACCCTTCGGGACTTCCCGCTCCGACCCTGATCGAGAGGATAGAAGAGCCCTACATCAAGGCGCAGATAATAACGAATACGGATTTCTACGGCCCCATAATGAAGCTGTGCCTGGACAAGAGGGGAACCCTCAAAGGGCAGCATTATATTACGGCCGACAGGGTCGAACTCACCTATGACCTTCCTCTGTCAGAAATCGTCTTCGATTTCTACGACAAGCTCAAATCCATTTCCAAAGGCTACGCCTCCTTCGATTATCACGTGATGGGTTACCGTCCGGCGAGACTTGTGAAGCTTGATATTCTCCTTAACGGAGATCCCGCCGACGCCCTTTCCACCCTCATCCATGAAGATCATGCGTATGATTTCGGAAGGAAGATATGCCTCAAACTCAAGGATCTCATCCCGCGTCAACAGTTCGATATCGCCATCCAGGCCGCGATCGGGGCAAAGATCATCGCGAGGGAGACAGTCCGTCAGGTGAGGAAAGACGTCACCGCCAAGTGTTACGGAGGAGATATCACCCGTAAGCGAAAACTGCTCGAGAAACAGAAAGAAGGAAAGAAGAGGATGCGTCAGATAGGAACCGTGCAGGTTCCGCAGAGCGCATTCATGGCCGTTCTGAAACTTGATTGACAATAATATGCTGATATGCTGACAGTCGCCATCCTTATGACTTCCTATAACAGACGGGAGAAGACTCTCGCCTGTCTGGACTCATGTTTCCGGGAAGTCGAGGCGATGAAAGCGCAGGAACAGTATTCCTTTTCTGTGTATCTTGTCGATGACGGATGTACCGACGGAACTTCCGAGGCCGTGGAAGGGAAGTATCCCCAAGTCCATATTCTCAAAGGTGACGGAAACCTGTTCTGGAATCAGGGAATGAGACTTGCGTGGAGCGAGGCCGCGAAGGAAGATTATGATTTCTACCTGTGGCTGAATGACGACACCGTTCTCGTGGAAGGCGCCCTTGAATCCATCATGGAAACTTCCCAATTCCTCCGTCATAAAGTCATAATAGCAGGGACGGCGGTCAATCCGGAAGGTGAGTTCACCTACGGCGGACGTAACCGCTACGGGAAGATAATCGAGCCCGAACCCACCATTCCGGTCCCGTGCTACACATTCAATGGCAATGTGGTTCTCGTACCCAAGTACGTATACAATATTCTGGGCAACCTGGAAGAAAAGTACCATCACACTTTCGGGGATTACGATTACGGAGTGAGGGCCGTGAAGGCTTCCGTCCAGAGGGTTGTGGCTCCGGGAACCGTATGCGTCTGCAGCAGGAATCCCGGCATCCCCAAGTGGAGGGATTCGCGATATCCCCTGAAAGAAAGGTATGCCTATCTTCTGAGTCCCAAAGGCAGACCACCCAGGGAGCAGTTCCTCTTCGATACCCGTACCCGCGGTATCCTTTGGGCCATAGGTCATGCCGTTTCAATAAACTTCAAAGTGCTGTTTCCATCACGTAAAGGTCAGGAAAGCGTATGAGCAAATTCTCTTCTGCAGTCCGTTCGATGAGACTGAGAACCCTTCCTCTGTCATTGTCAGGAGTGTGTCTTGGAATGCTGCTTGCGGCATCCGACTACCATGTCTCGCTTACGGTAGCGATATTCACGATACTCACCACCGTTTCACTCCAAGTCCTTTCTAACCTCAGCAATGAGTTGGGGGATTATTATCACGGTACGGATACCGCTGACCGTCTCGGGCCCAATTACGGTCTTATGGAAGGAGGATTGAAAGTGTCCGACATGAAACTGCTCATCGGTGGGGCGATCCTTTGCTGCATAGTGTTCGGCCTTCTGATGATAAGGGCCTCTTTCGGAACCCTTTTCAGCCTTGAATCCGTCTGCCTCATGATGCTCGGTGCGGCGGCGATTTCAGGGGCGATGAAATATACCCTCGGAAGGAATCCGTACGGATATCAGGGACTGGGCGATATTTTCGTGTTCATATTTTTCGGACTCGTTTCGGTTCTCGGGTCGTATTTTGTGGCGGCGCATACCATTCCTTCATGGATATTCCTTCTCCCCGCCACCTCAATCGGACTTTTCAGTGTCGGAGTCCTGAACGTGAACAATATAAGGGACATGAAGACCGATGCCGAGAATAGGGTGACCGTAGCGATAAGGCTCGGAGAAAAAAGAGCCAGGATTTATCAGACGGTGCTCATCGTAATGGGTTGGGTGTGCATGATAGCGTTCTGTCTTTTGAGATTCTTTGACCCGTGGCATTATCTTTTCTTCCTTACTCTTCCCATGTACATAAAGCATGTTTCGGGCGTATGGAAACTGAATGGAAAGGATCTTGACAGGATGCTCCCGCTTCTTGTGATTTCGACATTCCTCTTCGCTCTCCTGGCAGGATTCGGGTTCGTGAAGTTCCTCATTTTCTGACACCGCTTGGAGAATCCCCATGTTGAAGGATGGATCCTAAGTAAGATGACGGATTGAAGCAAATGAAACCAATGATAAAGGGCGGCCACCGGCCGCCCTTGTTGTTGGATATTTCACTGCGTGTCCGGCTCATCTTTGGCCGGAACGTATTCCAGGATGTCGCCCGGTTGGCAATCCAGAGCCTTGCATATCGCTTCAAGGGTGGAGAATCTCACCGCTTTTGCCTTGCCGGTTTTCAGGATCGAAAGATTCGCCGCCGAGATGCCGATTTTTTCGGCAAGCTCTCCGGAGTGCATCTTCCTTCGGGCCAACATCACGTCAATGTTGATCACTATCGGCATACACTACTCCTCCTCTTTGGGGGCAGCGGCGGGTTGTTCGTCAGCGTTTTCTCCCTTGAGATATGAAGGAAGGTTCATGCCGGCCATCTTGAAGAGGTCCTCAAGCGGGGGAACTGAACCCATCAGCCCGGATATGAAATTAGCGGTTGAGGTCTTGCCGTCCTTGGAGCCGTTGCCGTCCCAGACGGTGACCTTGTCGATCTTGATGCCCTTGACTGCCTCGACCTGAGTCTTGACCAGCTCGGGGAGTTTGTCTGCGATGAGCATGAGGACAGCCTTCTGGGGATCACCGGCTGCTGCCGCAACCATCTGGTTGAATCCCTGTGCCTGCTTGGAGAGGATCTCGAGGGCACCTCTAGCCTGAGCGTCCATCTTGGCGTAGATGGCGTCGGCTTCACCCTTTGCCATGCGGCGGATCTTCTCGGCTTCCGCCTCGGCGTCGATGATGGCTTTCTCTTTCTCGATTTGTGCGGGAACGACAACGTTGGCTTGCATGGTCGCGTTCTCCCTTTCGGCACGGGCAAGCTCCGCGTCACGCTCACTCTTGTAAGCCTCCTCGAGGGCTTTCGCGGCCTGTACTTTCTCGGCGGCGACCGCTATTCTTGCGGCTTCCGCCTCTTTCTCCCTACGGAGAGCGTCTGAGTTCGCGATGGAGATCTTGGAGTTGTTCTCTCCTTCTACGGCGAGGGCGTTGGCGGCAGCGGTCTTGATACGGGTATCCCTTGAAGTCTCGGCGATACGGATATCCTTGTCCCTGTCGGCTTCGGCCTTACCGATTTCTCCGAAACGGTTCTGTTCGGCCACGCTCTTCTTCGCGTCGTTGATGGCCTTTGCGGCGGCTTCCTTTCCGAGAGCCTCGATGTATCCGGACTCGTCGCGGATATCGGTCACGTTGACGTTGATGAGTTTGAGGCCGATCTTGCGGAGTTCGGCTTCGACGTTGGTACTGACGTTGGCCAGGAACTTGTCACGGTCGGAGTTGATTTCCTCGATGTCCATAGTCGCGATGACCAGACGGAGCTGTCCGAAAAGGATATCGGTCGCGATGTTCTGGATGTTTTCGATCGAAAGACCGAGGAGCCTTTCAGCCGCATTGGTCATGCTGTCGGGCTCGGTCGAGATACCGACGGTGAAGCGGCAGGGGACATCAACTCGGATATTCTGCTTCGAAAGGGCGTTGGTGAGGTTGCACTCGATGGAAATGGGTTTCAGATCCAGGAAGGCGAAGTTCTGGAAGACGGGCCATACGAAGCTGGCGCCGCCATGGATGCATCGGGCGGAAGAGATGGACCCTTCCTTGTTTTTCCCTGTCTTACCATAGATCACCAGAATCTTGTCGGAGGGGCAGCGTTTGTAGCGCCTCAGGATGGCGGCGAAGGTCACGAAGACAACCGCCACGATGATCAGAAGAAGATAAAGTTCCATGATAAACGGTTTTGTGTTCTATTTTGTCAAATTGAAGTGTGGGTATCTGTGATGGAAAGAATCTATATGATGAGGGAAACCAGCTCCTCCACGAGGAGAGTGTGTTCATTTATGACTTCGGTCACCTTAATGGGTTTACCGGTCTTGATGGTGTCGCCGTCCGTCTGGGCATAATACTCCCTCACGGCATTGTTGATGGTTATCTGCACCTTCCCCTCTCCCTGTCTTTCGCCGGGAATCGTCAGATAGACGGTGCCCTGGCAACCTACAGCGGACTTGTAGATGTTGATTGTTCCGGACTGCTGCATACCGCTGAGCCATTTGAAAAGGTACATCACGATGGCGACGAGTCCGACTCCGACCACCGCCGCGATGACGAACAGAAGTCCGGTGGAACTGACCTTGTCCATCAGAAGGACGGATGTCCATCCGAAGCCGAGGAAGAAATTGACGAAGTTGCGGAATGTGTAGAGGTTCATTCCGCTGTGTCCGTCAAATGAAGAATCGCCGATTGCGTCGATGTCCGTATCGAAAGAGGCGTCGAAGTCGCTGTCACCGGCATCGGCTCCGATGAACGTGGCGATTGTCTGGATGACGAAAATAAGGGATGCCGTCAGGGTTATTCCCCAGAGGACCTTCATCAACGGGCTGAGGTCCGCCCACCATTGTGCTATCATCGTTATATGTGTTATTGAAATTGTACTTTATTCCCAGGAGACCGTGTTCGGTCCTTCCTTCTGTTGCAAAAATAGTATTATTTATCGAAAAACAATATATTTTTATAAAAAATCGAAAAATTTTTTCAATTTTGGGGGAGTTGAGGCGGGGACTTGGCGATGAACGGAGGGAACGGATTGCCACTCTTCGGAATTTTGCAGTAACTTTGCCGCCGCGGTCCTTTCCGCTCAAACGATTCTTGATTATGCCGAAAAAGGAAAAGATACAGTCGATGTTCGACTCCATTGCCGGGGATTATGATATGCTCAATCATCTTATGTCCCTTGATGCGGACAAAGGATGGAGGCGGAAGGCGATGAAGAAAGTGCTGGAGGGGGAAAAGAAAGCCTGGGATATGCAGGTTCTGGACCTCGCCTGCGGAACCGGGGACTTCTCGATAGCGATCGCGGAGGAAATGCTTTCCCGTTCATTGAAGGCCGGGGAGAAGGTCCGGGGCCGTGTGAAAGGGGTGGACCTGTCCGAAGGTATGCTGAAGGTGATGGAGACAAAAGTTTCAGAAAAGAATCTTCAGGACATCATATCGATTTCCCAAGGTGACGGGGAAGATCTGAAGTTCCCCGACAATTCCTTTGACAGGGTGACCATAGCTTTCGGTATCCGCAATTTCCAGGACAGGGAAAAAGGCCTTCGGGAAATGTGCCGTGTGCTTGTTCCCGGAGGGAAGCTCGTCATCCTGGAACTCTCCCTTCCGGACAACGCCCTCATAAGGTGGGCGTTCAACCTGTATTTCCTGCATATACTTCCCCTTATCGGCGGGAAGGTGTCCGGAGACAAAGCCGCTTACAAGTATCTTCCGGCTTCGGTGGTGGGCTTCCCGAAGAAAAAGGAGTTCATCTCAACGATGGAGGCATGCGGATTCCGTAGCGTCGTCCACAAGGCTTTCACTTTCGGCATCTGCCGTATGTACATCGGGGAGAAACCTCTCTAAGGAACGGGATCGTATCCGCTTCCGCCCCAGGGGTGGCAGCGGAGAATCCTTCTTACCGAAAGATACAGACCCTTTATCGGGCCATGCTTGCGGAACGCTTCAAGGGCGTATTGGGAGCAGGTCGGAGTGAATCTGCATGTCGGAGGCTTGAGCGGAGAGATGCAGACCTGGTAGAACTTTATCAGGACGATGAACGGGAAGATCAGGATCTTCTTCAGTATTTCAAGGGCTTTATTCACCGCCAGGTGTTTTTGTTCCGGCATTCCGGTCGGATGATGATAATCTTTTGGACACTTCCTTCAGTATGTCAACCATTGAAGAATGGATGTCTTCAGAAGGCAGAACTTCCTTCGGACAATATATTATGAGAAGATCCGCACCTTTCCCTTGGGGGAGGATGTTCTTGTTCAGTCTGTACGCTTCCCTTATCCTTCTTTTGAGAAGATTTCTTTTCACCGCCCTTTTGAAAGATTTCTTCGGGACGGAAATCATTATCCGGGAATGGGGGAGTCCGTTATCGTGGAGGCAACAGCAGCGGAGGACGGGAGTGGTGATGTATTTGCCCGAGGAAAGAAGCCGCGAAATGTCATTCTTGCCGCAGATCTTTTCCTTCTTCGGAAAAGTGTACCTGGGCTTGTCTCCGGAAACGGCTTCCGGAGAAGGCGTGGCTGAAAAGCCCTCCTTTATGACGGTGTTCTCCATTTTCCGGGAAAAATGAAGTGTGGAATATCTGTTGGAAGCGAAGTGGAAGCTCCGCTATTTGTTCTTCTCAAGATACAGTTCCAGAGCCTTCGCTACTGAAGGCGCTTCCGGAGTCGGTGCCTGGAATTCGATGGGCAGGCCGGCTTCCTTCATCGCGCCGACTATCTGGCGTCCGTATGTGATGAACTTGATGTTCTCATGTTTGAAATCAGGGAAGTTCTCTTCGAGGGAACGGATGTCCGCAGGATTGTAGAACACGATAAGATCATAGGAATGCAGATCGGTGCTCTTGATGTCCTGGGATACCGGTTTGACGAAGACCGCGGCGGTGTAATCCAGTTTGGCGCCGTCGAAAAGTTTCGTTATGGCTTCGTTGCTGCCGGCGGAAGATGTGGTGATGAGGAACTTTTCGTCCTTGTGCTTCGTTCCGATCTGGTCGATCACGGACTGCGCTGTGCCGTTTCCGAAGAAAATCTTGCGCTTGCGGTAAACGATGTGCTTCTGGAGATAAACCGCGACGGCTTCCGTCGTGCAGAAGTACTTCATTGTCTCGGGAACTTTGACCCTGAGTTCCTCGCACATCGCGAAGAACGCGTCGATCGTGTTCCTTGCCGAGAATACTATTGCGGTGTAGTCAAGAATGTTCAGCCTCTGGGCACGGAATTCCCTTGAGGTGAGGGGCTCGATGATGAAAAAAGGCTGGAAGTCGATAGTCACCCCGTATTTCTGGCGGAGTGCGTCATATGGAGCCTGGTTGCTTGACTTGGACTGTGATATCAGTATTCTTTTTACGCTCATTTGCAAGTTCTTGTCGTTTAAAAAACCATCGCAGCCGCGATGAAAATCGCAAGCGGCAGAATTTCAAGGGCGCAAAGATACAAAATTGCTGTGAATTGATTGCACGCATTTGATAAAATTTGTGTTCTTCGCACCATATTGACAAGAATGAAAAAGCCTATGATATAGTAGGATATTCTCCGAATCGTAAAGTCGTCCAATCCGGCGAAAGACATTGTTCCCATCGCCAAAATCACCGTGAGAGTCGCCAGAATGAAGAAATCATACGCTGAGCGGTTCGATATCTGAAACGCATCCCTGCCCGCTTTTCCGTTTCCGACAATTTCGATCAAAATCGCCCGGAGAAGGAAAAAACCCATGAAAAGTCCGACGATGCTGAGTGTTTTCAGTCCGGGGGAGAGTGTGGTCAGAAAATTGAACGGCAGAAGATTGAATTTCGAGCATGCGAGGCAGAAGGGGATTATCATGATGACTGCGACTCCGTTCCGGTCCCTCATCCTTCCCATACTGTCTTCCAGGTTGACGACCGCTTTCCATCTTCCGATGCCTCCGAGAAGGTACGGAAGAAGTTCCACCAATCTTCCGAGGTACAGGATGAAGAGAATCGTGAAAAGCGAAATCAAACCCCAGTTCACGGGAGAGTCCGACCACCCGAGGGTGTTGATCATGTCATATCCGCCGGAAGACGGCAGAAGGATGTTCCCGGAAAACGCCTCCCTTGCATCCTGGATGATGATCTGGGGTTCAACGGGAGCGGGCGGTGCCGATAAGAGGAGACTGTCGGCGGCGTTCCCGAGGGAGTCGACCGCTGACGAAAGGGAATCCGCGGCATGGTAGAGTGAATCCGCCGCCTGAATCAGAGTATCTTGTACGAAGGTAACCTGCATGTGAAATCCTAGTTGCCGCGTTTGGCCTTTTCGTAGCCCATCTGCTGAAGGAGGTTCACGACCCTGTCCCTCATGTCACCCTGGATGAGAATCTCTCCGTCGGAAGCGCTACCGCCGACACCGCATTTGACCTTCAGGGCTTTTCCAAGTTCCTTAAGATCTTCTTCGCTTCCGATGAAACCTTTCACAAGTGTTACCTGCTTGCCGCCACGTCCCTTCCGGTCAATCGAGACGATGAGCTTCTGGGAAGAGGGGGGAAGCGTCTCAACAGCCTGATCCGCATCCTGTTCTTCGTATTTGAAATCCGGATTCGTGGAAAAAACCACGCCCAGTCTTTTTTTCCAATCGTTGTCAGCCATAAAATGATGCTTTTTTCCGTGGAATGCTCCAAAGAGCACTATTTTTGCAAAGATACGGAAACATCCTTAACTTTGTCGTTTCATGGAGGGTATAAAATCCCTTTTCACAATAAAGGCCCTGTTAAGGCTTCATATATTATTGTTATGCAGGAAAAGAAATTCAGACTCTGGAACAGGATAGTGGCAGCGGTCGTCGGCGTTGTCGCCTCCATCACTTACCTTTCCACAATTGAGCCCACCGCCTCCTTCTGGGATTGCGGGGAGTTCATCGCATCATCATACAAGCTGGAAGTTGGTCACCCTCCGGGAAACCCCGTTTTCCAGCTCATAGCGAGATTCTTCACGATGTTCGCCGATGCCGACCATGCCGCCCTCGCCGTCAATGCGATGAGTGCCCTGTGTTCAGCACTTACGATTTTCTTCCTGTATCTGACGATAGTGTTCTTCGTCAAGAGGGTCGTCAAGCGGCAGGATGACGGGACATATTCCCTTTCCCAGGCTATAGCCATTTACGGCAGCGGAGCGGTAGGTGCCCTCGCATACTGCTTCTCCGACACCTTCTGGTTCTCGGCCGTTGAGGGAGAGGTTTACGCGATGTCGTCGCTTTTCACCGCGATGGTTTACTGGGCCATGACCAAATGGTATGAGCAGGCCGATCAGCCGCATGCATCCAGGTGGATAGTGCTGATCTCATTCCTCATGGGACTTTCCATCGGAGTCCACCTTCTGAACCTCCTTGCCATACCTTGCATAGTGTTCATGTACTATTACAGGATGAAGGAGGACGGGAAATACACTTTATGGGAACTTGTGAAGATAGCCCTTGTTTCGGTGGTGATCCTGGGTGTTCTTGTATTCTTCCTGATTCCGTACATTCCCAAGTTCGCGGCTTATTCCGATATACTTTTCGTGAACACCTTCCATCTCCCGGTGAACTCGGGTGCGGCTTTCTTCATTCTCGCCGTTCTCGCACTGTGCTTCTGGGGAATCATGAAGACATATAAGATGGGGAAAGTGTTCTGGAACACGACCATACTTTGCTTCACCACTATCGTGATCGGATTCTCACTTTTCAGTGTCGTAATCATCCGTTCAAGCGTCATGACCCCGACCAACGAGAACCAGCCCGACAACGCATTCTCGCTTGTGAGGTATCTTTCACGTGAGCAGTACGGAAGCACCCCTCTGGTTTATGGCCAGTTCTATGGATCCGCTTATGCGGAGCTTTACAATCCCAAATACTGGGCATTGGTGAACGGCAAGTACCGCAAGGTTGACGGCCCTCTGGACGCCAAGTACACCGAGGGCAGCAAGATGCTCTTCCCCAGGATGTGGAGCAACCAGGATGACCGTTACATACAGTTCTACGAGTCTTATACCGGAGGCAAAGGAACCGCCATTTCCGGTTCCCGTTACAAGAAGCCCACGATGGGTGCGAACCTGAAATTCTTCTTCGACTACCAGGTCAACTGGATGTACTGGAGGTACTTCATGTGGAATTTCGTGGGAAGGCAGAATGACATCCACAGCCCCTCTCCCGGTGAGCTTTTCTACGGAAACTGGGAAAGCGGTATTTCTTCCATCGATGCTCTGAGGCTCGGTGACCAGTCCGACGCTCCCGCGATACTCAAGGAGAACAAAGGAAAGAACCATTATTTCTTCCTCCCTCTGCTTCTCGGGCTCATCGGCCTTTTCTTCCAGTTCGACAAGGACAAGAGGGGATGCTGGCTTACGTTCCTGCTGTTCTTCATGACAGGACTCGCCATCGTCCTTTACCTCAATCAGCCTCCTTATCAGGTCAGGGAAAGGGATTACGCATATGCGGGATCCTTCTATGCGTTCTCTATCTGGATCGGCTTCGCTGTCGCGGCGATCTGCTCCTGGGTGGAGTCCTTCACGAAGGGCAAAGGCGGAATCGCCGTGCCGTCATGCGTCACAGCGGTGTGCCTCTTTGTTCCCGTCCTGATGGCGGCGCAGAACTGGGACGACCATGACCGCAGCAACCGTCGCACTGCGGTGGAAATGGCCAGGAACTATCTCGAGCCTCTCGGTCCCCAGGCCATCCTCGTCACCCACGGAGACAATGATACTTTCCCCCTGTGGTATGCCCAGGAGGTTGAGTCCGTAAGACCCGACGTGAGGATCTGCAACACTTCTCTTCTCGGTACCGATTGGTACATCGGACAGATGAAATGGGCCATCAATGACTCCAAGCCTCTTCCTCTTACGGTCGGCCAGGAGCAGTACCTGTACGGAACGAACGACTACGTGTATATCTATGATACAAGGGATCAGGTAATTCCGCTGTCGGATGTGATGACCGTGTTCAAGCATCCGGATGCCAAGGCCACTCTCGAAGACGGGACCAGGGTCGACTATATCGTCTCCCGCAAGATCAGCGTTCCCGTCAACAAGGAGAACGTCATCAAGTACGGAATTCTTCCCGAAAGCATGAAGGATTCCATTCCGGACACGATCCTGCTTCAGATTCCCAAGGACAAGAACTATCTGAGCAAACCGGAGCTCTTCATGCTCGATCTTCTTGACGGCTACGAGTGGGATCGCCCGATAAACCTCCTCAGCCTCGGCGGAGACATCAATCTCGGCATCAAGGACTATCTGATGTTCGACGGCTTCTCAAGCAGACTGATCCCGATCAAGAACCGTCAGACTTCATCCGATATCGGTATAGTTGACCACGAGTCCCTCTACAATACGATGATGAATGTCCTGAAGTTCGACGCTGTAAAGGCCCAGGACTACTTCGTGGATTACCAGAACCTCTATACATTCCTGGGAGTCCTTCCCATCAGGGAAACCTTCCTGAATGCGGCTAACGCATTCCTCAGGGACGGGGATCCGCAGAAGGCGATCGCCCTTCTGGACAAGGCTCAGGAGGTGCTTCCCCGAAGCACTTATCCCATCGAGTCTCTCTCCCTGGGATTCTACAATCAGGATATCTCTGTCATCGGTATGATTGACTCATATTATGAGGCCGGGGCTCCCGACAAGGCGAGGGAACTCGCATCGGCATTCTCGGAAGATATTCTCACTTCCACCAAGTTCTTCATGGAGTACTACGACTATGCGAAGACGGATTTCGAGAGATGCTGCAACATCATCTACTATCTCGCCGACATCATGAAGCAGAGCGGTGACAAGGATCTTTCGGACGACCTTATGAAGAAACTCGAAGTGATGCTCAGGGTCGCTGTCGGAGACTACGATGATCTTCTTGACGGGGCCGGTGAAGAAGCGGCCGATGAGTCCGCCGACACAATGGCGGTTGGATAGCGTTCCGCCTCCCTTTGCCGCCGCAAGGCCAAGAGAAACACCCTCGGGTTGCCCCGGGGGTGTTTGCGTAACTGAAGTGCCGTATCCTGTTTTTCAGACTTTGCCGGAGTTTATTTTCACTCAGCGGGAGAGCCTTACGTAAATGCTCAGCGGGAGAGCCTTCCCGAAACTGTCTTTGAGAGCGAGTTCTCCGCTCTCGATGCTGAAAGAGTTCCCGTCGGCCTTTCCCAGGTGCAGGGCCTCCTTTACGAGGGTCTCCCCGAGCATCGCCGAATATCCGTTGGAATAAAGGTTCAGTACCATGAAACTGTCCTTCGGGGCGAGGATCGCTCCCACGCATTTGAGCATGTCGAAGAGACATTCGTCGAGTTTCCACTTCTCCCCGTCGGGGCCGTGTCCGTAAGCGGGCGGGTCGAGGATTATGCCCTGGTAAGTGTTCCCTCTTTTCTGTTCACGTTTGGCGAATTTCATGGCGTCCTCGATTATCCATCTTATCCCGTCAAGACCGCTGGACTCCATATTGCCTCTGGCCCATGTGACGACCTGCTTCACCGAATCGAGATGCGTCACATCGGCCCCGGCCGCTTTGGCGGCGAGGGAGGCGGCTCCTGTGTAGGCGAAAAGGTTCAATACCTTCGGGGTAGGGGCGTTTTTCTTTTTGGCTTCTTCCACCAACTGCTTTGTGTTGCGGAAGATGTACTCCCAGTTCGGTGCCTGCTCAGGGAATACTCCCACATGCTTGAAGGATGTAAGGCCGAGCCTAAGGTCCAGTGAAAGGCCTTTCTGGGAACCGTTGTACCGGATGTGCCACTGGTCATCCATTTTCTTCATCCTTTCCCAAGTCCCGCTGTCCTCCTTGCCGGCTTTGGCGAACCCGGCCCCCGGACGGAACCTGGTATGGGTCATGCTGTCCCATTTTGATTGCGGAAGGGTCTTGTCCCAAAGGGCTTTCGGTTCAGGACGGGCGAGAATGAAACTTCCGAAGCGCTCGAGTTTCTCGAAGTTGCCGGAGTCGATGATTTCGTAGTCCTTCCATGAAGGGGAGGGGTATTCTATCGTCATACGGATTGTTTCTAATTTGGACTGTGCCGCAAAGATGGTGAAATCCTTTCCGATTTGCAAAAACCCCGGCTCAAAACGCTTGCAAATGCGATTCGTAGGGGCTAAGGCATCTTTCAGTGCACACTGCTCCTCCTCCTATATCTCAAAAACATCGGAAAGGTTGTTGCCCTTCCTTGTATATGAGAAAAAGCCGACCTCGTGACAGACAATATAAAACTCTGATTATCGCTTTTTTGGGTGAGGGCTACCCTGTCATGGACTATCCCGAAAGCCACGGCATTCCTTGAATGCAGGAATCTGCTCGATGTACGGGAATACCGTAGGGAGTATGTATCGACATACACGAGCGTGTCTTCCGTTACCATGTTGCGTCCCCGGACATTTCTTATTGGAATCAGAATGTCGCTGTAGCGGGTCGGTTTCTTCCCTTCACGAACAGTGAAATCGTTTTTTATCAGCGACAACTGCAAATGGTAAAGAAAATCTTGCTACATTTGTAGACCTGCGCACCAAACGCAAATAATTCAACACAAAATATCATATGCAACAGTTTATCGACAGCTACGATTTCACTGGCAAGAAGGCCATCGTTAGAGTTGACTTCAATGTTCCACTCAATGAAAACTTCGAGATTACCGACGACACCCGTATCCGTAGGGCTATGCCTACACTCAAGAAGGTTCTTGAGAAGGGTGGTGCAGTCATCATCATGTCCCATCTCGGACGTCCCAAGAAGGTTGATCCCAAGTTCTCCCTCAAGCACATCGTCGCAAGGGTCTCCGAGTGCCTCGGTGTCCCCGTCAAGTTCGCGGACGACTGCATGAAGGCTGACGAGCTCGCCGCCGCCCTCAAACCCGGTGAGGCTCTCCTTCTTGAGAACCTCCGCTACTATGCCGAGGAGGAAGGCAAACCCAGAGGTCTTGCTGAGGATGCTACAGACGAGGAGAAAAAGGCCGCCAAGAAGGTCGTCAAGGAAAGCCAGAAGGAGTTCGTCAAGAAACTCGCTTCTTACGCTGACTGCTACATCAACGACGCTTTCGGAACCGCTCACCGCGCTCACGCTTCTACAGCTCTCATCGCCGAGTACTTCCCCAACGACAAGATGTTCGGATACCTCATGGAGGGCGAAATCAAGGCTATCGACAATGTCCTGAAGAACGCTCAGCGTCCTCTGACCGCCATTATCGGTGGATCCAAGGTTTCTTCCAAACTCGCCGTTCTGAAGAACCTCGTAGGTAAAGTGGACAACCTCATCATCGGTGGAGGTATGGGCTTCACCTTCGTAAAGGCCCAGGGCGGACATATCGGAAACTCTCTTCACGAGGATGACCTCATGCCCGATGCTCTCGAGATCCTCCAGATCGCAAAGGAAAAGGGTGTTAACGTTTCCCTTTCCGTCGCTACCGTTGCCGCTCAGGAGTTCAGCAATGACGCCGAGCGCAAGGTCTTCGACATCTACAACATTCCCGACGGCTGGGAGGGAATGGATGCTTCTCCCGCATCTCTCGAGATCTGGAAGAAGATCATCCTTTCATCCAAGACCATCCTCTGGAACGGTCCTGTAGGAGTATTCGAGCTTCCGAACTTCGCAAAAGGTACCCTCGAGATCGCCGAGCTTCTTGCTCAGGCTACAGCTGACGGCGCTTACACCCTCGTGGGTGGTGGAGACTCCGTCGCAGCCGTCACCAAGATGGGTTACGCCGACAAGGTGAGCTACGTTTCCACAGGTGGTGGTGCCATGCTCGAGGCCATCGAGGGCAAGGTTCTTCCCGGAATCGCCGCGATCCAGGACTAATTCCCTTCAGGGAACTTCGCCTTTGACGCAAGTCATCCTGAACAATGGATTCAAGAGGTACGCTTCCTTTCGGGGCGTGCCTCTTTTTTTGATCGGGGGAACGGAAGGCGGAATCCGGACCGGCCGCGGAAATACAAAGCTTTCCGGCAGGACAAAAATATTGACGGAAAAACTTTATCTTTGTCTTTTGTAACAAACTAAAGAACGAAATGTTGTCTCTACTCGCGATACATTGGCATGTCGATCCGGTGATTTTCCAGATAGGAGGACTCGGGATCAGATGGTATTCACTTCTTTTCGTCTCGGGGTTCATCCTGGGATGGTTCATTTTCAGGTGGTTCTTCCGCAGGGAAGGAATAAGTGAGAGTCTTTTGGATCCGCTCCTTTATACCCTTCTCATAGGAACGATAGTCGGAGCCCGTCTCGGGCATTGCCTTTTCTACCAGCCTGACTATTACCTCGGGAGCTGGAAAGGGTTCCTGGAGATATTCATGCCATGGAAAGGTGGACTTGCGAGCCACGGCGGCACCATCATGCTGTTTTTCTGCATGCTCTGGTTCGCCAAACATTATGGAAAGAAAGAGGATTTCGATTTCGTGTGGCTGCTTGACCATCTTTGCATAGCCGTTGCTTTCGCCGCCACTTTCATCCGTCTTGGAAACCTTTTCAATTCAGAGATATACGGAGATGTGACCACTCTTCCATGGGGATTCATATTCGACCTGAGGGGAGAAACCGAGCCCAAACATCCTACACAACTGTATGAGGCTCTGAGTTATCTTCTTCTTGGTCTTTTCCTTCTTTGGCTATACATCAAGAAACTTGACAAAGTCTACAGGGGGACTTTCATCGGCATATTCTTCATAGTGTGCTTCGGAATGCGTTTCCTCATCGAGTTCATCAAAGAGCCCCAGGTTGATTTCGAGCAGAACATGGTCCTCAATATGGGACAGCTTCTCAGCATTCCGTTCGTGCTTTTGGGAATCGCTTTCCTCGTCTATGCATTCAAGACCAAGAAGCCTGCGATGGCGATTCATCCGGTAAAGACGACAACGAAGACTGAGACGCATTTCGCCAAACCTGTCGGAAGATAAAATGTCATCTTGCCGGCGATATACACTTCTGAAGTCCCCTGATGGATTGCCGTCCGGGGACTTGTCATTCCTTGAAGATCCCGAGGTTGATTCGAGGATCGGCGAAGTGCTGAGTTTTCTCGATCTTCACGGAATCCCTTTTGAACTTTACCGCCATCCTCCCGTTCCTACCGTTGAGGCGGCCTTGCCGTATTGGCGGCAGATACCTTCCGCCCATTGCAAGAACCTTTTCTTCCGCAACCATAAAGGAAACCGTCATTACCTCGTTTCCTATGATTGCAGGAAGTCCTTTCCCATTCATTCCTTGGAGCACATGATTCGGGAGGGTAAACTTTCTTTTGCCTCACCCGAAAGGATGTCCAGATGCCTTGGTCTACGTCCGGGCTCTGTCTCTCCGTTGGGGCTTGTCCATGATATGGGACTTGTTGAACTGGGTGTCCCTGTCAGTGGAGTGATCGCCAAGGAACTGTTCCCTGACGGTCATCGGGTGAAATATTTCATTGACAAAGATGTGATGGAGGAAGAAAAAGTAAGCTTCCATCCTTGCGACAATACGGCAAGCGTTGTCCTCAGGACTGAAGACCTCAGAAAGTTCCTTTCCGTTTGGGGAGGGGAATGGGAAATTCTGGATATTGACGCCTTGTCCGAAGAATGATGCATATGAGGAAGCTCGGAACCAAAGAATCACTCCTCGATAAGGGATATGCGAAGGAAGTGGGGAGCCGAATAAAGGCGATGTTCTTCGACATCGACGGCACTCTCGTAGCCTTGGGGCAGAAAGAGATGAGCGACGAGGTTTATGATGTCCTGATGCAACTCCAGAAAAAAGGAATCAAACTTTTCATCTCCAGCGGAAGGGGAAGAAGCTTCATAAAGAATGTTAAGGATTTTCCGTTCGACGGATACATCACTATGAACGGGGCTCTGCTTACCGTCAATGAACAGACCGTATTCTCGGGGAAAATCGGGAAAGAACCGGCGAGGGAGATCGTCAGAATCTGCGGAGAGAATTCTCTCCCTTGTGTAGCATTCCTTTCGGACCGTGTCGGAATCAATCTTCAGAGTGACAGGACGGCTTTCGTCAACCATCTTATCCACGTCGGCCCGTTCCCCATTGTTGACCTTGAAAGGACCGTGGAAGAAAACGACATCTACCAGTTCACCCTGTACCTTTCCAAGGAAGAGGAAGAGAAGTATTTCGGGAAAAATTTCCCGGGACTTTCTTGGCCGAGATGGCATCCGGCAATCGTCGATGTCACGCCCGGAGGAATCTCAAAGGGCGCGACTCTTGAGCAGGCCGCACTCCATCTTGGAATAGACCTCAGTGAAACCATGGCCTTCGGAGATGCGGCCAATGACATAAGCATGCTTGAAACCGCCGGAATCGGTGTCGCGATGGGCAATGCGACAGATGATGTGAAGGCTGTTTCGGATTATGTGACGCTGCCCGATAAAGAAGGCGGTATAGCTGCTGCGATGGCACATTTCGGGCTTGTCTGACCCTTCTTCATAAAGTGATTGGAAAACTTGAAAAATTTTAAAGTTTTCGGGTGTATCGTTTTAAACACTTGTGCTATAATTGCGTAACCGGATTGTAACAAAATCGAAATCCAAAATTTTGTAATAATTCTTCTTGTTTTATGTTGTTTTGCACTACTTTTGCATCCCCAAAGTTCCGACTTATTGATGATGCAGGACAACAAAACAAGAATTCTTTCCGAAGCGGAGGCCCTTTTCAAGAAAAGAGGGGTCAGAGACGTTTCAATCGATGACATATGCCGTCAGGTGGGCATTTCGAAGAGAACCTTCTACCAATATTATGGGCAGAAGGAAGACCTCATTGTAGATGTCATTTCACTCGGAATAGAAAAGGTCCAGAAGGATATGGATGAATTCTTCGATGCCCATGATGCGGTCGGAGCGCTTCTGTGCATATCCGAATTGGCTACAAAAAAGGTTATTTTCATACAGAAGAACAAAATGGCCGAGGATATCAAGAAATACTATCCCGGCACTTTCGAGAAGGCGACCAAGAGCCGTTCCAAGATCACCAAAGACTCTCTTTCCGCATTCATAGCTAAGGGCGTTGAAGAAGGATATTTCAGAAACGATATCGACCAGCATGCAACTTTGAAACTGATGATGCTGACGCATTTCGGGATGGTGGAATACTATTCCGACGATTTCGTGACTTCCGGGAAGAAGATATCGCGAAAAGCGATGTCTAACGCCTTCATCGACATGATAAGGCATATGCTTCTTTCTCCTAAAGGATGGGAGGAATTTGATCGGAGAAAAACGGCACTCGGGGATGTCCCTGCAGACCAGAGCGAGGTCCAAGACAAATAAACGGACAACAGATAACAATTATTCAGATACCATATGACAAAAAAGGTTCATGTCATTTTACTGACAGCAGTGTTCTCCACTCTGTGCCTTGTTTCAAAGGCCCAGTACGTGGAGGGAGCGTCTTCATCGGACTACACCGATCCCGACAAGGTGGTGCTTACCCTTGAAGATGCCCTGAAGATCGCCCTCAGCGAGAACGTTTCCGTTAAGGTCGCTGACATGGAGATCGAAAGAAGCGAATATTCCAAGAAAGGGACCTACGCATCACTTTTCCCCCAGGTGAGCGGATCCGGTTCATACCAGAGGACCATCAAAAAGCAGGTCATGTACATGGGCGGAGATGATGAAGAAGGCGGCGGCGGAATGGCCAGCATGTTCACAAGCGCCCTCGCGCCCCTTTTCACCGCGGTCGCTCAGATGGCCGCCCAAATGGGGATAGACTTCGATCCTACGGCATCAGGCGGACAGAGCCAGCAGTCTTCCGGTGACGGCGGAATCGCGGTCGGCCGTTGGAACACATTCAACGCGGGAATCAACGCTTCCATGCCGCTTGTCAATGTCCAGCTTTGGAAGAGCATCGAGATTTCCGGAATCGGAGTTGAACTGGCCGTTGAGCAGGCACGTTCTTCCCGTCTTGAAATGGTCACCCAGGTAAAGCAGGCATTCTATGCCGTTCTTCTCGCAAAGGAGGCTTTCGAGGTATACAAGAGCGTATATGAAAATGCGGTCGACAATCTCGGACAGACCGAGAAGAAATACAAGGCAGACAAAGCTTCGGAACTTGACTATACCAGGGCCAAGGTGAATGTCGCCAATGCCATACCGAACGTCTATCAGGCTGAAAGCCAGGTGATGCTCGCCCTTTGGCAGCTCAAGGCCGTCATGGGCGTTGACCTTGACATGAACATCGATGTCGCCGGTTCCCTCATGGACTACTCCGACCTCATGTTCCGGTCGATCATGGAAGGCGGCGAGGCTGAACTTGACCACAACACCACGATGAGACAGCTCGCCATCCAGGCGGAGCAACTTGCGGAGACTATCAAGCTTCAGCAGGCGGCAAGGCTCCCTTCGCTCTCTCTCGGTTTCGCGTACAGCTACAATGCAATGACGAACGACTTCAAGTTCAGCGAGTACAAATGGACTCCTTACTCATATGTGGGACTGAGCCTGTCGATTCCGATTTTCTCCGGCGGAAAGAACATCTACAATGTCCGCACGGCCAAAATCCAGGCCCAGGAACTTGACCTCCAGAGAATCAATACCGAACGCCAGCTCAAGATAGCGATCCGTCAGTACCTCAACACGATGGAAGCGAACATGAAGAGTTTCGATTCGGCGAAGGAGGCCGTAGACATGGCCCAGAAGGCTTATGACATCTCCGCCAAGTCATACAACTTGGGCAAGAGCACCCTCACTGACCTCAATGATGCCCAATTGGCTCTTACCCAGTCAAAACTCGCCCAGACCCAGGCCGTGTACAATTTCATGGTGGCCAAGTCAGGTCTCGAGCAGACACTCGGTGATGATTTCATCGACGGCAACGGAAACGTCGATCTCGACAACATGTAGAAACAGTGACAGGAACCAAAAAGATAAAATAGAACAACATATATGAAAACAGTATTCAGAACTCTGCTGATTGCCTCCGCCGCTTTCGCCCTGGCAAGTTGCGCTAACAAGGGTGGTGACAATTCCGCTTCGGCTCCCGCCGGAGCTCCAGTCGTGGCGAACGCCACTCCGAAGGTCGCCGTCGGAACCGCAATCAAGAAAGTCGTTCCCCAGACCGAGACTTATTCCACAACGGTCGAGGCTTTCGCAACAAACAACATCGCTCCCCAGACCGGATCCAGAATCCAGAAGATCAACGTCGAGGTCGGAGATTTCGTGTCAAAAGGCCAGATTCTCGCCGAAATGGACCGTCTCCAGCTTGAGCAGTCGAGGCTCGCCCTTGTCAATGATTCCACCGAACTTGTCCGTTACCGCGGCCTTTACGAGGAAGGCGGGGTTTCGAAGTCGGATCTTGAGGCCCTCGAGCTCAACTATAACGTCCGCAAGTCTACTTATCAGAACCTTCTTGAGAATACCATTCTCCGTGCTCCGATAAGCGGAGTCATCACTGCACGCAACTACGACAAAGGTGACATGTATGCGATGGCTCAGCCCATTTATGTCCTTCAGCAGATCACTCCCGTAAAGCTTCTCGTCGGAATATCCGAGTCTGATTATACCAAGGTGAAGAAGGGTGACGTCGTGGAGATTTCGGCAGACGCACTTCCCGGCAAGACCTTCTCCGGAAGGGTGAACAGGATATATCCTACCGTCAACGCGATGACCCATACGGTGAACGTTGAAGTGCTCGTCACCAACAGCGACCGTCAGCTCCGTCCCGGAATGTACGCCAAGGCCGTTGTCAATTTCGAGTCGAATTATTCAGTTACCGTCCCTGAAGGAGCCGTCACCAAGCAGCAGGGTTCCGGCCAGAGGATCGTTTACGTTCTCACCGGAAACAATACCGTCGAGCAGAGGATCGTCACTCTGGGCCGTCATTTCGGCACCGAGTACGAAATCCTCTCCGGACTGAACGAGGGTGAAACCGTTGTGACAAAGGGACAGACCGCACTCAAGAGCGGAGACACTGTCGAGGTGGTCGAGAATTAGTATCAACAGAAAGTAGAATAAACGCGATATGAGCATATACAGGACAGCGGTCAATAATCCGGTGACGACGGCCCTCATCTTCGTGGCCTTCGCCATATTCGGAATATTTTCGCTGATAAACACGTCCATCGCTCTGTTCCCGGACTTTGACGCGAACGTCATCATGGTGATGAGTTCGTATCCCGGAGCGAGTGCGGCGGATATCGAAACGAACCTGACGAAGGTTCTGGAGAACTCGCTCAACGGAGTGAGCAACCTCAAGGACCTTTCGTCAACATCCAGGGAAAACATCTCCCTTCTTACTCTCGAGTTCAAGTACGGAATCGACATCGACGAGGCCACGAACGACGTCCGGGACAAACTGGACATGGTGAGCCAGGCGCTCCCTGACGGAGCGTCGACTCCCACCATCTTCAAGTTCAGCGCCGACGACATGCCGGTTCTGATACTTTCGGCGACAGCCGACGAGAGCCTTGCCGGACTGGACAGGATCCTCGATGACCGCGTAACGACACCTCTGGCCAGGGTCTCCGGTGTGGGTACCGTATCGGTCTCCGGAGCTCCCACCAGGGAAATCCAGGTCTATTGCGATCCCGACAAACTCCAGGCTTACGGTCTTTCCATCGCCGGAATCTCACAGGTCATCGCCTATGAGAACAGGAACGTCCCTTCCGGTAACATCGATATCGGAAACGAGACTTTCAACCTCCGTGTCCAGAAGGAGTTCAAGGACCCTTCTGAGCTTCTTGACATCATCGTGGGATACCGTGGATTCAATGCGGTTTATCTCAAGGATGTCGCAACCGTCATAGACGGACATGCCGAGAAGGAGATGGAGTCCTACACCAACGGAGTGAGGGCGGCCACGATCGCTATCCAGAAGCAGTCCGGAGCGAATACCGTGAATGTCATCAAGGATGTCAAGGAACAGCTCAAGACAATCGAGAAGGACCTTCCTTCCGATGTGAAGATAACCACTGTCGTCGACTCTTCCGAGAATATCATCAACACCATCAACACCCTCAAGGAAACCATCATGATCACCTTCCTTGTGGTTATGCTCGTGGTGTTCGTCTTCCTTGGAAGGTGGAGAGCGACGTTCATCATCGTCCTCAGTATCCCTATAGCCCTTTTGGCTTCACTCGTATATCTGTTCGCGACAGGAAACACCCTCAACATCATCTCGATGTCGGCGCTTTCCATAGCGATCGGTATGGTCGTGGATGACGCTATAGTCGTGCTCGAGAATGTGACCACGCATCTTGAAAGGGGAGAGAAACCCAAGGAGGCAGCGGTCCATGCGACCTCTGAAGTGGGTATCTCCGTAATCGCGTCAACCCTTACGATGCTCTGCGTCTTCCTGCCCCTCACGATGATGAGCGGTATGGCTGGAATTCTCTTCAAGCAGCTCGGTTGGATCGTCGCCATCATCATGATAGTGTCGACCACCGCGGCTCTTACGCTTGTTCCGATGCTCTGCTCCAGATTCCTTCATGTCGGAAGGAAGACCGGCAAAGTCTACACGGCTGTGTTCGGCCCGATCAATCGCGGACTAGATGCCATATCGGAAGGGTATTCAAGGATCATCAGGTGGGCTGTGACCCATCGCAAGACCGTCATCTTCGGAGCATTCGGTATCTTCCTGGCCGTCATGGCGCTTCTTGCCCCCGGACTAAAAACCGAGTTCTTCCCTTCATCCGACCAGGGACGTCTCCAGGTCACCATCCAGCTTCCTGTCGGAACAACCCAGGAGGTTTCTGGACAGTTCGCGCATGAGTTCTACGCCAGAATTGCCGAGGAGATTCCGGAAATAAAGGTCTGCAACTTCTCTTACGGACAGGCCGATTCGGACAACACTTTCGCCAGCATGAGGAGCAACGGTTCCAACATCATCTCGATGAACATCAACCTCGGAAGTATGGAAGAGCGTGACCGCTCAACGACAGATATCGCGGACATCATCCGCCGTGATCTTGCCGAGTATCCTGAGGTTACCAAGGCCCTTGTGACCGAGGGTATGGGCGGAATCGGAGGAGCGTCCTCGATTCTTGTCGAACTCTACGGATACGATTTCGATGTGGCTGACCAGCTTGCCGCCGAGATCCAGCAGAAGATGAAGGACAACGGTCTGTTCTCCCAGGTCACCATCAGCCGTGACGAATATACTCCAGAGTATCAGGTCGACTTCGACCGTACGAAACTTGCCATCAACGGGCTCAACTCCACGACGGCGGCTTCAGCGCTCAGCGCCGCGATGAGCGGATCCATCGGCTCGTTCTACAGGGAGGACGGAGATGAGTACAATATCCGCGTAAGGTATGCCCCTGAGTTCCGTACCAGCATCCAGGACATCGAGAACATCGTCATCTGGAATACCGCCGGGAACGGAATCAGGATCAGGGACCTCGGAACAGTTGTAGAGACTCAGGTTCCTCCTTCCATCGAGAGAAAGAACCGTACCAGGGTTCTTACCATTACCGGTGTGCTCGCCAAGGCACGTGCCCTTTCCGATGCGGTTGCCGCCTGCAACGACATCATCGAGTCCACAAACATTCCGCCGGAGTTCTCAACCGTCATCGGAGGAGACTATGAGGATCAGCAGGAGATGTTCGGGGACATGTACATCCTCATCATTCTCATCCTTATCCTCGTTTACATGGTGATGGCTTCCCAGTTCGAATCGTTCATGAGTCCTTTCGTCATCATGTTCTCTGTTCCTTTCGCCCTCGTGGGTGTAATCCTCGGACTCCGTCTTACCGGTACCGCGCTCGGAATGATGGCGATGGTCGGTATAATCATCTTGCTTGGTATCGTTGTGAAGAACGGTATCGTGCTGATCGACTACACCATCCTCTGCCGTGAAAGGGGCATGAGTGTGATTGAAGCCTCCGTCACAGCCGCCCGCAGCCGTCTGCGTCCTATCCTCATGACAACCCTCACCACCGTGCTCGGTATGCTTCCTATGGCATTGGGTACCGGTGAAGGTGCGGAGATGTGGCGTTCTCTCGGTATGACCGTATGTTGGGGTCTTTCCATATCGACGCTCGTGACCCTCGTCCTCATCCCGGCCGTATACTGCGTCTTAGCCGCCCGTCCGGAAAAGAGGCAGAAGGCAAAGGCCGCAGCTCTCAAGGCAGCCAAATAGGAGTTCAACAAAAATCGGAAAACAATGAAAGCGATATTCATAGCATTCAACCAAGCATACAATGATGAAATCATGGAAGTGCTTGAGGACAACGGTCAGAGGGGGTTTACCCGTTGGAACGACATCCTTGGCCGTGGAACTGAAGACGGCGAGGCCCACTTCGGAAACCATGCATGGCCTACGATGAACCATGCCATTCTGACAATCGTCGAACCCGAAAAGGTTGAACCCATCATGGAAGATCTGAGGGCCAAGGACAAGACTTATCATGATCTTGGCCTCCGGGCTTACGTTTGGAACATAGAGTCAGCGCTTTAGAAGCTCTGAAAGGACAATTTGTATTCCCGCCGCAATTTTGTAAATTTGCGGTGGGAATGCTTTTTGCATTCACCCTGAAAGACATTTAAAACCAATTGAATTATGGCAAAAGTAGTTACGAACGACAATTTCAAAGATATCCTCGCCAGCCCCAAACCCGTTCTTGTCGACTTCTGGGCGACATGGTGCGGCCCATGCAGGGTCCTTTCCCCCATCGTTGACGAGATCGCGGAAGAAATGGCTGACAAAGTGGATGTCGTAAAGTGCAACGTGGATGACGCCGACGAGATCGCCGTCGACTGCGGAATCCGCAATATCCCCACTCTGCTCTACTACAAGAACGGAGAATTGGCTGACAGGACTGTCGGAGTGGTTTCCAAGGAGGAGATCGTCTCCCGTCTGAACGCCCTTCTTTAATTCCGTTCATGAGGGCGGAGAATAAAATCGACGCATTATGAAAACAACTCTAAAGTTCATCATCGCAGCGGTTGCTGCGATGATTATCGGTGTAAGCGCCAGCGCCCAGGTCCATTTCGGATTGGTGGGCGGAGTCACATCCTCGAGCGCTGACGCCGATGCCAAGGTAGGGAACATGGCTCTCTACCACGTCGGATTCGTGACAAAGATCCCTATGGGTCTGGGTTTCGCTTTCCAACCCGGAATCACTTACCAGATGAAAGGAGCTTCCCTTTCTGAGATTACCGGTGATGTCTCTACAGCGCATTTTGACACCAAGGTCGGATATCTTGAGTTCCCGTTCCAGTTCCAGTGGGGACCGGATCTGGTGCTTTTCCGCCCTTATGCCCTCGCCGAGCCTTTCATCGGAATAGGCCTCAACGTCCAGAACGATTATGAATCGCTCCGCAGCAAATCCTTCGACGAATCGGCGATGAACCGTTTCGAATACGGTCTTGGCCTCGGAGGAGGTGTCGAAATATGGAAGTTCCAGCTTTCCGCGAAGTATTTCTGGAACTTCGGTTCCCTACGCAGCGGAATCAAGGACGGTGACATAGCATCTACTGTAAGCAGTGCTTTCAAGGACGGCAAGAGTTTCAACGGATTCACATTCTCTCTTGCGTTCCTTTTCTAGTGTATCGGGAGAAACAATTGATGGATAGGGAAAAGAAGGTAGTGGTATTCTGCGCGTCGAGTTACTCGATTCCGCAGAAATACAATGATGTGGCGCGTGAAGTGGTCCGCCTGCTGTGCGGAAAAGGTTACGGAGTGGTGTCGGGCGGAGCCGTGAAGGGCACGATGGGTGTTGTCGCGGATGAAGTCATCAAGTGCGGCGGAGTCAATATCGGAGTGATACCCCGTTTCATGAAGCAGTATCTTTATCCGCAGCTCGATACCCTGATCTGGACGGAAACCATGTCCGAGCGGAAGGAGCTGATGCGTAAAGGCACGTGTGCGGCCGTAGCCCTTCCCGGAGGAATCGGGACCCTGGATGAACTTGTTGAGACCCATGTCCTGGCCAAACTCGGGAAATATCACGGGAAAGTCATAGCCTTCAACGTGGACGGATTCTATGATCCGCTCAAAGCGTTGCTCGACCATTACGTCGACTCGGGTATGCTCAATCCTTCGGACAGGGACCTTCTGCTTTTCCCCGAAACGGTCGAAGAGTTGTCCGCAATCCTTGACAGTCAGAATTAATCTTTCATCCCATGGGTTTATCTTCCGTTCTTGAATATATCGGCGCAGATCTGAAAGAGGTCGCTTCAATCATGAGGCGGGCTCTTTCGAGCGATATCGCCCTTCTCAATTCGACGAATGAATCAATACTCTCGAATGACGGGAAGATGATGCGCCCGATGATAACCATTCTTTCGGCATTGGCCTGCTCGGGGGAGCGGAATCCGGATACGCTTTCTTATGCGGGTGCCGTGGAACTTCTGCATAATGCGACACTTCTTCACGACGATGTCGTTGACTGCAGTTCCACCCGACGCGGGAAACCCACGGTCGTCTCACTGATGGGAGCCGGTCCATCGGTTCTCATCGGAGACTACTGGCTGGTCAAGGCGGTTGACCTTGTCCTGTCCGGCAAACAGCCCCTCAGGGTGGCCAGGTTGTTCTCCAAGACCCTGTCCGACCTGGCGAGCGGGGAGATGCTTCAACTCCAGTGCACCACTTCCTGCAGCACTTCTCTTAAAGAGTATTACAGGATCATATATTCGAAGACGGCTACCCTTTTCGAGACATCGGGTCTTGTGGGCGCGATATCCGTTGATGCCGACCCCACCAAGGAACAGGCCATAAGGGAGTTCACCTACAACCTCGGAATGGCGTTCCAGATCAAGGACGACATCCTTGATTACGAAGGGGGAGAGAAGATGGGCAAACCTTCAGGCCAGGACCTCAAGGAACAGAAGATCACGCTTCCGCTTTTCGGGGCGTTCGCTTCAGCGGAACCGGGGAAGGAGAAGGAAATCCGTTCGCTTCTGTGTACCGTCACGGAGAATCCGTCGGTGATCGGTACGATCATTTCCTTCGTTAAGGAATATGGCGGGATCGCATGGGCGGAGAAAGTTCTCGGAGAGTGGGTCGACAAGGCCCTCGCTTCCCTGAGGACCTTCCCTGAAAGCAAGGCAAGAACGCTTCTGGAGGAGTTGACCCTCTTCGTTTCACAAAGGAGCAAGTGATTTTCCATGGCATTCGAGGGGATAATAGGAAACGATGACCTCAAACGGGCCCTTTCCGGCATGATAGCCGGAAACAGGGTTCCGCATGCCATGATGCTTTATGAAAACGAGGGATGCGGAGCTCTGGCCATCGTGATGGAGTTTCTCAAGGAGCTCAACAAAGGGCATCACCCCGATGTCCATTACACTTTCCCGATAACCTCCGGAACGAAAGTCAAGGGCGAAGTGAAGAACCTTGTCTGCGACATGTTCCTGCAGCTGTGGCTGGAACTTGCCGGCAAGAACCCTTATTTCCTCGAGAGCGAATTGTCGGAAGCCCTGGGTTTCGAGAAGAAGAAGGGTCTCATTGCCGTCGCGGAAGGCAAGGCCATAATCCAGAAGCTTTCCCTGACGAGCCTCTCGGACGGATACCGTAGCATCGTGATATGGCTTCCCGAGAGGATGAATGCCGAAACCGCCAACAAGCTTCTCAAGGCCATAGAGGAGCCCGCTACCAACGATCTTTTCATCCTCATAACCCATTCCCCGTCATCGGTACTCCAGACGATTTCCTCGAGATGCCAGGCCCTGAGGGTCCTTCCCCTGTCGAAGGAAGAGGTTTGCCGTACGCTGGAGCAGCGGTTCGGATATTCCCACGAAGACGCCTCTTTCGCCGCGGCCTTCAGTTCGGGAAGTGTGGGAGAAGCCCTTTATGCCCTCTCCAGGAGGGAGGAAACCTCGGCGACGAGGGAACTTTTCTTCACTCTGATGGAGAACATCGTATCGAGGGATTATCTGGCCACACTCGAAACCGGAGACGTCATAGCGTCAATGGATTCGAGGGAAAAACAGAAAGCTTTTTGTAACTTTGCCGGAGAATGTATCCGGAAGATATTCATGCTGCAGCAGGGTTTGGAGGAAATCTCCGGAATCATGCCGCAGGAGCGGGATTTCTACGTGGAGATGGCCGGAAAATGCGGCCGTTCCTTCTGCCGTTCATCCCTTGATATCATCGGGAGAGCTGCCCAGAGGCTTGA
This sequence comes from Bacteroidales bacterium, assembly GCA_017469845.1. Classification (GTDB taxonomy): domain Bacteria; phylum Bacteroidota; class Bacteroidia; order Bacteroidales; family UBA932; genus Cryptobacteroides. The sequence continues at coordinate 35,856 of JAFUFP010000004.1, forward strand.
ACGCAACGTGGGTCAGAAGATCATATTCTGCAACATGGTCTCGAGGATGTTCGGCAGCGTCAGACAATAGACAAACGACTCAATGAACGAGAACGAAAACATACAATTCGATTGCAGCAGGGGCTGTACCGTCACCAGGAAGGATAATGACGACCTGGTTTGCGTGTATCGTCAGGGATGCTGCAAACTCGAGGACTACGATTACCTCAAGGGTGTGAGGCAGGAGCAGTACTCCGACATATTCGAAGTCCGTTTCAAAAATACGAGGAAGGGATTCTACCGCAATGACTCCGGCCAGAGCATAAAGACCGGGGATCTCGTCATCGTCGAATCGATGACGGGCCACGACCTGGGTATCGTCACACTCGAGGGACCGATCGTCGCCCGGCAGATGAAATGCAAGGGAATCGATCCGGATCCCAATCTCCTGAAGAAAATCTACCGCAAAGCCAAGCCCTACGACATCGAGAAATGGCAGGAGGCCATATCCCGTGAGCAGGATACGATGATCAGGGCGCGTCAGATCGCGGCCGAATTGGGTCTTGAGATGAAGATCGGTGATGTCGAGTTCCAGGGGGACGCGACCAAAGCCATCTTCTACTACATCGCCGAAGGCAGGGTTGACTTCAGGGAACTGATCAAGGTGTTCGCCGAGGAGTTCCGCATCAGGATCGAGATGAAGCAGATCGGAGCCCGTCAGGAAGCCGGCCTCATCGGCGGTCTGGGAGTATGCGGCAGGGAACTGTGTTGCGCCAATTACATCACTTCGTTCAAGTCCATTTCCACTTCCGCGGCCCGTTGCCAGGACCTTTCCCTCAATCCGCAGAAACTTGCCGGACAGTGCGGAAAGCTCAAATGCTGCCTCAATTACGAAGTCGCCAATTATCTTGATGCGCAGTCCCGCATCCCCAAGGTCCAGGAACCTCTGGAGTTCGAGGACGGATTGGCGTATCTCGTGAAAACCGATATTCTCCAGGAGAAGATGTATTTCTCCTACGAGAAGGGATCTCTCGCCAACATGTATCCTCTGGACGCTTCGGAAGTCATTGAGATACAGAAGATGAACCGTAACGGAATCCGTCCGGAGTCGCTCAAGATGGAGGAAGCCGTCGACGCTCCGGAATTCATCTCCGCCGTAGGTGACGACAGCATAACCCGTTTCGACAAACCGAAGAAGAAAAAGAAGAAATCCTCCAAGGGCAAGTCCGACCAGAATGCGCAGGGACAGGCCCAGAAACCTGCCCAGAACGAAGGACAGAACGCCCCCAAGCAGGAAGGACAGCCCAAACCCAAACAGGGCGGGCAGGGACAGGGCGGAAAGCGTCAGCAGGGCAACAACAAGGGTAAACGTCCCGCGGGAGGCGGCCAGGGAAACAATCGGGCCCAATGATGTTCCGCAGGATCATACTTTCCGTTATCGCCTCTCTTCCGCTCGTCTTCTCGTGTTCCCGACCCCAGTCTTCGGAACATTTCGTGAGGACGGAGAACGCCGACGAGTCGGGAGCGTACCGGTTCACGTTGGATTTCCCGGAGGGGGAAGTCTACGATTTGGACCTGTATGTGAACATGGATTGCGGCAACCTCAAGTTCGCCCAATTTTCGGGAATCGGAGTTTCCGCGCTTTGGGAATCTCCCGAAGGTGAGAAATATTCTGAAGAGGTTTTCATCGGGAGGGAATATCTTGATGCCGGATCATTTTACGGGAAAAGGGTAGTCGCGCCATACAGGGAGGACCTTTCCATGGATCCTCCGGGGGAATGGACACTTTCACTGAGTATGGACAAGGAGGCGATAGAGACCTTCGGAGTTACAGGTATAGGCATAAGGGCAACCAGAAAATAGAGATGGGACACGGGAAATTAAGAAAATTCAAGGAGAACGAGACTTTCGGATGTCTTCTCCAACCCCAGACGGGAGATGTGCTTGACGCCGCTCCCGGAGAGGGCTTCATCCTCAAGGATCACCCGATAAAGGGGAAGTGGAACTCCGAAATGTTCAAAGGGGAACGTCCCATCGTCCTCGAGTTGGGATGCGGCAAGGGGGAGTATACAATAGACCTTGCCCTGCGTAATCCTTCCTTCAATTACATAGGGGTCGACATCAAAGGTGCGAGACTTTGGAAGGGAGCCAAGTACGCGACGGAGCACAATCTTCCGAATGTGGCTTTCCTCAGGACCAGGATCGAATTCATCGAGGCGTTCTTCGCACCGGGGGAGGTTTCCGAAATATGGCTCACATTCTCGGATCCCCAGCTCAAGAGCGAGAACAACCGCCTCACCTCCCCGCGTTTCCTGGAGAGGTACTCAAAGTTCCTGCGCCCGGGAGGAATAATCCACCTGAAGACCGACAGCATGTTCCTTCACCAGTACAGCAAGGCGGTCGCCAAGGCCAGCGGTCTGAATATCATAGCCTGTGCGGAAGATCTCTACGGGGAAGACAGGGAGAAGATATATTCTTCATCCGCCGTATCCGTTATGGGGAAAGATGCCGTTGACGCGCTGTTCTCGGTCCAGACGTATTACGAGAAAATGTTCCTCAAGCAGGGGCTCAAGATAACTTATCTGAGCTTCACCCTCGACCATGACGGTCCTTTCGTATATCCGGAGGATTTCGATTCGGATTACTGGAGAAAGAAGGAATCGCCCCGAAAGACTTTCGGCATCCAGGTATAGTTTTCCCGGTATCGGGCTTATCCGAGGGATTTGGGATCGACCCAGTGTATCTTGTACCCCTTGTTCTCCATTCCCCTGAACCAGGTCATCTGCCTTTTCGCGAACTGGTGGATGGCGTTCCCCAGAAGAACCTTCATCTCGTCAAGTGAGATGATACCCAGCACATGTTGGGTGATGAACTTGTATTCAAGGCCGTAGTACATGAGGTCTTCGGGACTTATGTGCACTTCGCTCAGGAGTCTTTTCACCTCCTCTATCATCCCCTCGTCTATTCTGGCGTCAAGACGCGCGTCTATGCGGCGTATCCTTTCTTCACGACTGACGAGCGTTCCGATGAAATATACCTTCTTCGGAAGGAATCCGGGGTCCTCGACCGGATGGGTTTTCCTGTATTCGGCAACTTCGAGGGCGCGGATGATCCGTCTTTTGGATTGGAGAGTCCCTTCTGTCACATCGGGAGACTCGGCCAGAAGGCGGTGACGGAGAACGTTTATGTCCTCTTTTTCAAGTCTCTCACGATATTCGGGGTCTGCCGGAAGTTCGGGAAGGATGTATCCGCAGGTCGCCGCCTCTATGTAGAGACCGCTGCCCCCGCAAAGAACGGGAACTCCGCCCCTTGACACGATATCTTTGTACACCCTCTCGAAATCGCGCTGGTATTCGTAGATGTTGTAGCGGCTTCCCGCCGGAGCGATGTCAATGAGATGGTAGGGGATTTCACAGTACTCGGAGAGATCTTTCCCCGTTCCGATGTCCATGCCCCTATATACCTGCCTTGAATCCGCGGAGATTATTTCCGCCACGTCCGCTCCTTTAAGGGAGTTGATCGCCCTGCAAAGCTTCACGGCGTACGCCGTCTTTCCGGAAGCAGTCGGCCCCAGAACACAGACAAGGTCGATTTCGCCCTTGTCGTAGAGGGAGAGGATGTCACTGACGCTGATGGACTCGGGATCGGGAAGTTCCGCCATGGGGGGAACACCTGTAACTTTCTTTTCAGTTGGCGATTTCTTCATGGAAGGGGAGCGTTATTTTCACAAAATTACGAAATTTGAGTATATTTGCAGCCCTTTAAGGGGACAGAAACTTTTTACCGGACATGCCGAAAGCCAAAAGCAAAATACAGATCAGCAACCGCAGGGCCTCATTCGACTATGAGTTCCTGGAGACTTTCACGGCCGGTATCGTCCTTGTCGGTACTGAGATCAAATCCATTCGTGCGGGTAAAGTTTCACTGGTGGATTCATACTGCTATTTCGACCAGAAGGGACAGCTCTATGTCAAGGGCATGAATATCGCCCAGTATTTCTGGGGCTCTTGGGGACAGCATGAACCGGTAAGGGACCGTAAACTTCTTCTTACAAAACGGGAATTGAGGCATCTGAGGCAAAGCGTCAAACTGAAAGGTCTTACGATAATCGCCGTTAAGATGTTCATCTCCGAAAACGGTTACGCCAAACTTGTCATCGCGCTCGCAAAGGGTAAGAAAGAGTATGACAAGCGGCAGTCGATCAAGGAAAAAGATATAAAAAGGGAGCTCGGAAACAAGTATCATTGATACGTTCCGGCTCCCTTTTTACCATGATATGTCCTAAGTGTACTAATTCGGTAATTCCTTGAAAACCTTGCATAAGTCGCATGCGAATATTATTTTTGTGCTTACTATTTCCTTGGTGTTGTCCTGTCCCTAATTTTTTGCGCTATGAGGAAGTTTTTTTTGCTTGTATTACCCGTATTTGCTTGTATATCTTGCTTTAAGGAACCCGTTGCCGAAATCTCAGGCGTTCTTGATGAAAGGATAACTTCTGATACGAAATCCTTTGCAAATCAAGTTGTCACTAAAGAAGACGCTTTAAAATTTGCTGAGAAAATAACATCTTTGTACCCGGATAGATGGGTGGATATAAGCGACAAGGTTGTTCCGGCAAACACCGAAATCCGTTATAATCTTTTTGGCTATGAGTCAGAGATTGGTTTCAAAACAATACAATCACCTGATTATGATTCTTGGCTTTTACGTATTGAGTCAGATCCTCTGATAAATGGAGGAGGCCCGGCAATTCATATTTTCGTGAATGCTTCGACCGGTATGGTTGAATATAAAGTATTGGAAGGCTCCGCTATCTATGATTGGGATGAATCCAGATACACGTTCTTAGGACCAAGCAATGGTGAGGTAGTACCGAGGAAGGAATCTCTACTTTCCTCAGGATATAACGCACCATCAAGAAGATGGGCCGTTTTAATTAACGGAGGAGGAGACAAATCCAAAAATTTCCAACGGTATTGGAATGATTGTCAGGAAGTTTATCTTGCTTTAACCCAAGCTCTCGGGTATTTGAAGAGCCATATTTATTGCCTATGTTCAGACGGAACCAGTTCTTCTGACGACAGAAAAGTAGGCCCCGGTACATATGATAGTTCGCCCCTCGATTTTGATGGAGATGGAACAACTGACATACAGTATTCCGCAACCAAGGGGAATCTTCAGAGTGTTCTGGCTTCTGTGCGAAACAGTGCCGCATACGGGGATGAAGTACTCCTTTTTTTTACAGGGCACGGATCCAATCCTTACGGGGAATATGCAATGTGGGGAGGTTCTGTCATGGATTATAGCTTTTTGCAGACTGAATTGAACAAGTTCAGTGAATTTATCAAGATAGACGTTGTAATGGGTCAATGCGGAAGCGGTAAATTCACAATAGTCAATGGAAACAATATAACGGTTTCGGCAGCATGTAATTCGGACGAGGATTCCCACGCAAACGCAGTCTACAATGGTTATGATTATTTTCTTCATTTCTGGACAGCTTCTCTTACAGCCTCTACCTCCGGGGCTATAAATCCTGACTTGGATGCCAATGGTTATCGCTCCATAAGGGAAATGTTCCTTTATGCGCAGTCCAATGTTCAGAATTTGAGTCTCTTGGAAACGCCAAAATATCGTTCGCTAAAAACCTTGTTCGGATTCAGCCATGATTTGCTGAATAACGAATTCTATCCGATGGTTACCGGTTCGGAGCACTTGTCAAACAATTATAATAATAACTATTCCTACTCCGGAATTCCTTCTTCAGCGGTTTCCACAGTTTCTTGGTCATCAACCGGTTATACGACTTTATTGTCATCGGATTCATCTTCTGCGATTGTCCGGGGGAATTTGACGTCAACTTCAGATTTCGCATCATCTGTGGGATCTGTTATCGCAACTTTCACATATTATGGGGAAACATATGATGTTGTCAAGAACATTGTCTCGATTTGGAAACCGGGGATGTACTCTGGTTTCCACCACATAACTGGTGGTGGCGGCGTTTATCATGTTACGGAATATCCTGGAGGTTATGGATATTATTGGCAAGTAGATAACTCTGCATGGACAATACTCACCCAAGGCTCCAGTCAAGTTTATGTGCAAGAAGGATCGGCTTCCGGTCATGTCAATCTTATGGTTGGTTTTTTCGATCCTTTTGGAGAGATGATTATCGTCGAGGACAGTTTCAATTAGTGCAAATGTCGGAGAAGTTGAGATATCCTTTGTTTTTCTTATCCGTCATGATATTGATAGGTTCTTGTGTAGAGCCATTCATGGCGGAAACGGAAGAAGATATGCCAATTGTTGTGAGCTGCCTGATAATTCACAATCCCGAACAATCTGAGAGTGCACAGCATTTGGATCTGTTCTATGCAAAGCCAAAAGGCGTTGGGGAAAACGTACCCATAGAAGATGCAAGTGTAAGATTGTTCGCTACGCAACAACAATACGAGTTCGCTCATGTGGGAAACGGCCGTTGGGAGAGTACGGTCCCCGTCAAAACCAATGATCTGGACTCTTATGTTCTGAAAATCGATGTGCCTGGGCATGAGACGATAACGGCTAAGACCAGTGTACCTCATCCGTTCGAAATACTACCGGGGACATATATCCCCGGGACCATTGTCTTGAGCGATCATATCAAGAATGCTCATGGCGAGAGTTATTCTCCTTCCCATAAGTTGTGGATATTTGCCCATAAGGATGCTTCGCACAATGTCAGTTATCCGTATATGATCACTTCTAACGCATTTGCTGATGACTTCAATGTGACATCCCTACGTTTTGGAGATGTTGATTATTCAGCAATTCCCGATGAAGATTATGCTTCTTTTTGGTCAATTAAAAGAGCTAAACAGAACAATATTCCGGAGGCTCCTCTTCATGAGGGTGGCTTTATTCGCATAGATTTACCTGATAATTATGACAATTGTCTTGACCTTGATTCAAGGCACGGCCTTTATTTGGGGTCTTCCTCTGAGTTCATGGTCGAGGCTGCACCATTGGAATGCAAAGGAAATAGAATTACGGGAGAAGAACATCTGTGTATTTTAGGTGTGTCCGATGAATATGACCGTTTTCTCAGGGAGGCTTTCAGCCATTGGGGAAAAATCAATCACGATCTTGCCTCATTGTACAGCTATGATAATATTTATACAAATATTCAAGGCGGTTTTGGGATATTCGGGGCATGTTGTATTGTGACCATGGATATTTATTGATAAACGGCGCCATCCAAAGCTTGTCAATATCTGTCATATGAAGAAGGTCTTCTGCATAATCACGACTTTGTCACTATTTTTCCAGTCAGCTTTCGGGCAGGAGGCATTCTCTTTGAGAAATGATACTTTAAGGGCTGCTCGCGTGGTATCGGAAAGGCTTTTGATGTCAGCTGCGGGGGAACATATTGTTTCTTTGCCATCGATAAGGGTAAAAGTGTCGCCTGGTGGAGATTTTGACATAATAAAACAAATTCAAACTCTGCCGGGTGTTTCTGTTGGGGCCGAAGGTTCGTCTTCAATATATGCCAGGGGAGGGAACATCGGCAACAATCTCATCACTATTGACGGGATTCCCATTTACGGGAGCAGCCATCTTTTAGGCTTGACTACTGCGTTTCCGTCAGAAATACTTGCGTCTGCCACTTTTAGACTTGGAGGGTTTCATGGACGAGACAACAATTTGACAGCATCCCATATCGATTTGAGGACGCGGGACGGAGATTTTCATCACCGCAATATCTCTGCACAAGCGAGCAATTTCCTTCTGGGGGGTTCTTTTTCCGGGCCTATTGTCCAAGGGAAAGTGTCATTTATCGGGTCTCTTCGGTTATCTCCGGTAGCTCATGAGTATAGATTGTTGAGTGGCATTTTACCTGGTCCATTGGATTCGTTGCGAAATGTGGGCGCCATGATATATGATCTTTTCGGAAAGACCACTTATGAAATTTCCCCACGTCAAAGATTATCATTGACTTTATTCCATAGCCATGATTCATACAAGTATGCCTATAGCGGAGGTGACCACCACATGGGGTGGAGTAATTTCGTCCTTCATGCGGAGCATTCTTTGCATACGGATTCGGGATGGACGATCCAGAATGGAATTGCGTTCAATCGCTTTCTGAATAGGCAAGGGGTTTTTCAGGAAATGTCGCATACCATTAATGATTTGTCCATTATCAGCTCCTTGAGTGAAATCTCTTCTGATATCCTTCTCACCAAGTCAATTGGACGCAAGGGATTGTTTCAAGCTGGAGCTTCTTCGCGGGTAGCATGGTTCAATCCTGGCTCTTCATCCAATTATGAGGGCGTGAGCGCCTTTACTCCAAGTTCCGTAGCCCGGACAGACCATAGAAGCAAAATTGTTGTCAACAACATCAATATGCAATATGATATCGGGAGCGATGCGGAGTGGTATCATTTGATGGCATCAGCTAAGGCGAACATCATTCTTTCATATACGGATCCTGACGGCAAAGCGAGGTTCCATATGAATCCTGAAGGAAGTATTCTTTTGTCGGTCAGGCCTTTCAAGTGGTTTGCTTTGGAGGGGACTGCGGATTGGACAGTTCAGTATTACCATACTTTGGAAGGTTTACCTTTGGGTTGGTCTTTGGACATAATGATTCCTGCTGACTCGAAACGAGGGCCAGAAAAATCAGGGCAGTTGTATGGCGGATTACGTTTAGATCTCAAAAAGCACCATGTCAATATTGGTGCTTTTGTCAAACGGATGTCAGGTCTCCTGTACTTCAAGGATGCGAGCAGGCTATTCTCGTCATCTTTATCCGGATGGTCCGGAAATTTGGATGTCGGGGAAGGATCTTCCAGAGGGGTGGAGTTTCTATATGACAAAGAAGGTGAAAGGGTTCAATGGCAAATTTCGTACACCTTATCCAAGACAGATAGACTATTCCCCACTATCAATCGTGGAGAAAGATTTCCCGCCAAATTCGACAGAAGGCATATAATCAACACATCCCTCATGGGAACAATATTTGAAGTGGGTAGTGTAACGGGTGGTTTCACTTTCGGTTTTACATATCAGAGTGGCCATCATGAGACAGTTGCAATTGGAGAGTATATCGTTACCCCTCCATTCGGAGGAGAATGGTTCTCGGTTGATTTTTATGGTGGAACCAACAATTATCAGATGCCGCATTATATGCGCATGGATGCCGGCGTTTATGCGAAGATCGATTCAAGGCGCCAACATACGATCAAACTTGGGGTTTACAACCTGTTGAATCGCCATAACCCATTCACGATAATGTACGATTCTTCAGCAATGGAGTGGCGTACAATATCCCTTCTTCCCATAATGCCCAACTTCAGTTACAGCATTGAGTTTTAGGCCGAAAAATAATAAATCAAAAAAGACCGATAAATATGAAAAAAGTAATATTCCTCCTACTGCTCTTCCCTTTTCTGGCAGGTTGCTCCAAGCCTTCTCTGGAAGGAAATATTACCAAGGCGGAGGCTTTGGAGAAAATAGCGGAATTGGACAAAACCTACTATTGGATGGAACGATATGTGAGCAAGTCCATCATAGCTCCTTCCCAGAAGATCAGATACGACAATTGGACGCATAAGGAAACTTATATTGCACCTGCATACAAGTCTTGGCTCATCTGTTATGACGGTTCAGCATATGTGAATGGAGGTTCGCATGTTCTTGTATTCGTAAATGCCGATACAGGGGAATACATCACGGATGAAATCAGCGCAACCGGGATCCATGTACAATGGGATCCGGAGTATTATTATTGTCCGCCATCAGATGTTCTACCGCCATGGGCGAAGTGATGACAACGTCGAGAATATGAAGAGGGAGCCATGAAACAAGTATCATTGATACGTTCCGGCTCCCTTTTTCTGTGGAATGCAGAAGTGATTGCCCCTATACTCCGAAAGTCTTTTTGATGAGGTCCACGCTGTCGAGCTTCTCCCATCCGAAGAATTGTACGGCTTTCTCGATTTCCTTTCCTCCGCGGATGAGTTTCACCGTCTTGAGGTAAGGCTTCTTGCCCATGTGGCCATAGGATGCGGTAGGCTCATAGATGGGGTTTTTGAGCCCGAACTTTTCTACGATCTTGGCGGGCCTAAGGTCGAAAATCTCCCCGATCTTCGCCGCTATCATTCCGTCGTTCAACTTCTTTCCGTCCTTTCCGCATGCCGCTGTCCCATAGGTGTCGACGAAGATGCTGACGGGTTTGGCCACTCCGATGGCATAGGAAACCTGGACGAGCATTTCTTTGGCTACGCCCGCGGCGACCATGTTCTTGGCGATGTATCTGGCGGCATATGCGGCTGACCTGTCGACTTTGGAAGGGTCCTTTCCCGAGAAGGCTCCGCCTCCATGTGCGCCTTTGCCTCCGTATGTGTCGACGATGATCTTTCTTCCGGTAAGACCCGTGTCTCCGTGTGGACCTCCGATAACGAATTTCCCCGTAGGGTTGACGTGGAGGATGAACTTGTCGTCGAAGAGGGCGGCGGTTTCCTCGGGAAGCCTTTCCTTCACCATGGGGATGAGGATGTTCCTGACGTCTTCGGTGATCTTGTCATGCATCTCCTTGTCCACCCTCACCTGTCCGTACTGTTCAACCGCGTCCCGGTAACTCATCTTGCCGAGAGTTTCGGAGGTGAATTCGTCATGCTGGGTGGAAACAACCACCGTATGGATCCTCAGGGGCTTGTGGGCGTCACCGTCGTATTCGATCGTGAACTGGGATTTGGCGTCCGGACGGAGGTACGGCATCAGGGTTGTCTTCTTCCTGATGTCGGAGAGGGTCTTGAGGGTGAGATGCGCGAGGAAGAGGGGGAGAGGCATGTATTCCTTTGTGTCGGTACATGCGTATCCGAACATCATGCCCTGGTCTCCGGCCCCCTGCTCCAGGGGATCCTCCCTGACGACACCCCTGTTGATGTCCGAACTCTGCTCATGTATTGCGGAGAGGACACCGCAGGAATTGCCGTCGAACATATATTCGGCCTTGTTGTAGCCGATCTCTGTTATGACTCTTCTGACGGTCTTCTGGATATCGACGTATGCGTCATCGGAGCGCACCTCTCCGCCGACGACCACCAGGCCGGTCGAACAGAAGGTCTCGCATGCCACTTTGGCTTCCGGGTCCTGACGGAGGAATTCGTCAAGGATGGCGTCCGAAATCTGGTCAGCGACTTTGTCCGGATGTCCCTCGGATACTGATTCTGATGTGAACAGATAATTCATTTTCGTTTTCTTCTTTTGAACAGTTCTTTTCTTCCGGGTTCTGCTTCACACCGGGGTACAACAAAAAAGCTCCACTTGAATGCGGAGCTGTCACAAAAACACAAAACATTGATATGAAAAGTTGTCACCTAGGTCGGAGTGACATAAAGTTCCAAATTCAGGGCACGAAAGGGTGCCGATCAACATTTTAGCATTTTTTCACGTGGTTGCAAGCAGGCAAATCTCTCCACATTTGATGCTGCAAAGGTATGCAGTTTTTCAATTATTCCAAAGGTTTTCATTAAAATTTGATCCGAAAAACTGCAGTAAAACGATAAAACGATGATTTTGTGGACAAAAACATGCAATTCTATAGGCAAAATACCTTTTACAGTTCCTAAAAAAACCGTATCTTCGCAATCTCAATCATATGTTTATTGAGGAAATACAAAAACCCTATAAAGTATTTATGAAACAATCTATCAAGTTTGTCCTTCTCGCAATCATATCTTTGGTTGCGGGTAGTGTCGCCTATGCTCAGGTGACAACCTCATCTCTTGGTGGTCGTGTCGTAGACCAGAACGGCGATCCCGTCATCGGCGCCGCTGTCGTCGCAAAGCACGGACCTTCCGGAACGAGCTATGCTGCCGTCACTAACGAAGACGGTCGCTACACCATCCAGGGTATGCGCCCCGGTGGTCCTTATACCGTTGAGGTTTCTTGCCTGGGTTACCAGCAGACCAATTACACCGGCGTAACTCTTCAGCTCGCCGAGACTTTCAGCCTCAATGCGAAGATTGCCGAGAGCAATGAGTTCCTCGAGCAGTCTATAGTTATCGCTGACGCTTATTCGAAGTTCGCACAGGAGAAGACAGGTGCAGCAACGAATATCAACAACAGCCAGATCGCATCCCTCCCTACCGTAAACAGGAGCATCACCGACGTTACCCGTCTTTCTCCTTACGGCGGTAACGGTATGAGCTTCGCCGGATCTGACGGTCGTACCGCAAACTTCACCGTCGACGGTGCAAACTTCAACAACAACTTCGGTCTTTCAGAAAATCTTCCCGGTGGTGGTAACCCTATCTCCATTGACGCTATCGAGGAACTCCAGGTTGTTATTTCCCCTTACGATGTACGTCAGACCAACTTCATCGGTGGTGGTGTCAACGCTATCACCAAGTCCGGTACCAACACCTTCAAGGGAACCGCTTATGTTTATCACCAGAATGAGAACATGAGGGGTGACGCTATCTATGGTGAGCAGATTTCAGGCGCACGCGATAAGGACCGCAAGACCACTTACGGTTTCACCCTGGGTGGACCTATCGTGAAGAACAAACTCTTCTTCTTCGTAAACGCTGAACTTTCAAAGGTTCCTACAGTGGTCAACCGCTGGAGGGGATCTACCGACGGTGTAGCGGATCCTGACAACTTCATCTCCCGTACCACTATCGCTGACCTCAAGAGAGTCTCCGACTTCGTGAAGTCGAAATACGGATATGACACAGGTTCATACACCAGCTTCCCCGCTGACGAGAACAACAAGAAGCTGCTTGTCCGCCTTGACTGGAACATCTCCGACAAGCACAAGCTCGCTCTCCGTTACAACTACACCATCAACAACATCTGGAACTCTCCCAACGGAACTTCAATGGACGGCGGTACCCGTCAGAGCGGATCCCGTATGAGCCAGTACTCGATGTCCTTCGCCAACTCGATGTACTCCATGCAGAACATCGTGAGCACATGGTCACTCGATTTCAACAGCCGTCTCAGCGACAAGCTCTCCAACCAGTTCCTCGCCACTTACTCAATCCTCGATGATATCCGTGGGACCAACTCTTCCGAGTTCCCCTTCATCGACATCCTCGACAATGAGCAGTCCAACAACTACATGGCCCTCGGTTACGAGCTCTTCACATGGAACAACGCCGTTCACAACCGTGTCGCCAGCGTAAAGGATGACCTCACCTACTACACCGGAAACCATAAGATCACCGGAGGTGTCAGCCTCGAGTATCAGATGGCGGACAACCAGTATATGCGTAACGGAACCGGTTACTACCGTTACAATTCAGTGGATGATTTCATCAATGGTGCAGCTCCTGAAGTTGTTAACCTTACCTACGGTTACGACGGTGAGCAGAAACCTGCCGCCCGTGTCCAGTTCTACAAAGCCGGTATCTATGCCCAGGACGAGTGGAGCATCAACGACAACTTCAAACTCACTGCGGGTATCCGTTTCGACGGACTGTTCTTCAACAACGGAGACCTTATGACCAACAACGCCATCAAGGAACTCTCGTACTATCCCAAGGCTCACAATTACGAAGAGACCCATATCGATACCGGCAAGTGGCCCTCAGCCAACGTTACCATCTCTCCCAGAATCGGTTTCACATGGGATGTCCTCGGTAACCGCACCCTCAAGGTCCGTGGTGGTACCGGTCTCTTCTCCGGTCGTCTCCCTCTCGTGTTCTTCACCAACATGCCTACCAACGGCGGTCTTGTCCAGTACCAGGCTCAGATCAACGCCAGGAACGCCAAGAGCAGAGGATTCTCAATGGAGGACTTCGCAGGTGGACTCGTTACCGATTCCAACGGCAAAGCTACAGTAGACGCTCTCTACCAGAAGCTCATCGGACTGGGATATCCCAGCACAGTATCTCCTAAAGACGGTACCGTTCCTTCTTCAATCAGCGCCGTAGATCCCAAGTTCAAGATGCCTCAGGTATGGAAGACCTCCGTCGCTGTCGACTACAGCTTCCCCACTTCCTTCCCTCTGTCAGTTACCGCTGAGGGTATCTTCAACAAGACTATCAATGCGGTCTCCATCTCCGACTGGAGTATGAAGAATGTCGGCGGATTCGCACGCTTCAACGGCGTGGACAACCGTCCTATCTATCCTTCAGACTTCCGCACCACCACCAAGGCTTTCGTTCTTGAGAACACCAGCAAGGGTTATGGTTGGTCAGCCAACCTCACTGTAAACGCCACACCTGTTGAGGGTCTCAACATCATGGCCGCTTACACTCACACTGTCAGCAAGGAAATCACCGGTATGCCCGGTTCCGCAGCTGAGTCAGCATTCACCTATGTTCCCACAAACGAGGGTCCCAACTACATCAAGCTCCACAACTCACAGTATGTGACTCCCGACCGTTTCGTCGCTTCCCTTACATACAGCGACAAGGGCAACAACCACTACAGCTTCATCTATGAGACCTGGAGGGGCGGTTACAACTACTCTTACATGCTCTCCAACGATATGAACGGTGACGGATACAGCTATGACGCTATCTACATCCCTACCGATGAAGAGGTCGCCAACAACTCATTCCGTTTCGTCTCTTCGGATGACCAGACCCGCTTCATGGATTATGTCCATGCAAACAAGTATCTGAGCAAGCATCAGGGCGAATATGCCGAGGCTTACAGCGTCTATTCTCCTTGGGTTCACAGGGTGGACTTCAGCTACAAGCATGACTTCAGGGTCAAGATCGGAAACACCACCAATACCCTCCAGCTCAGCCTTGATGTGAAGAACCTTCTCAACCTGTTCAACTCAAGTTGGGGTGTAAGCAAGTATCTCAACCCCGCTATCGGTTCAGAAGCCCGCATCCTCAAGTACGAGGGTGTTGATGCGGCCGGTTACGCTACCTTCTCCACACCTTCCGCTATCAACGGGGCACTCGACACATTCGTTCCCAACCATGGTATCGGACAGTGCTGGTACGCTTCCATCGGTATCAAATACATGTTTAACTAATCATTGGCGGATTCATCTTTATGAAAACACGTTATATCATACTTTCCATCCTGGCTACCCTTGCTCTCGCACTAGGTTGCCAGAAAGAGGAAGACCACTTTCTTGATGAAGTAAAGGTCACATCCTCTTACGTCACTTTCGCCGCTGATGGTGGTACCGTCTCCATTGACGTAACCACTACCGGCCCCTGGACGATCACTTCTCTTCCCGATTGGGTTACCGCCTCTCCTTCCTCCGGCAATGCCGGCACAGTGCCCGTGACCTTCACCGCTTCACCCGCAACTGAAACACGTGAAGCTACCGCGAAAATAGAGTGCGGCGGCAAAGCGCAGAGCATCAACCTCCTTCAGACAACCGAAAAGGTTGATCCTGTTGTTCTTTCCGTAAAAGAAGCTGTTGACATGATCAAGGCCAATCAGGCGATTTCCCAGACCGCAAGGGTAAAGGGTATCGTCTGCAAGATCCAGGAGATCAGCACCAGCTACGGAAATGCAACTTACTTCCTCTCAGATGACGGTACTTTCAGCGGCTCTTACGGCTCTGACGGTCAGGGAGACGGAAACTGGTTCGAGGTTTATAGGGGCGCATGGCTCAACGGCGCGAAGTTCACCACCGGAGATGAGTTCTCAGTAGGTGACGAACTGGTTGTCGAGGGTGTTCTCATGAGCTACAACGGAACTCCTGAAACCACTCAGGGAACCGCTTACGTAGTTTCGATCAAGAAGTCCCTCATCAGCGTCGACGCTTTCGATTTCGATGAGCTCCCTTGTATCGATACAACTTTCAATATGGTTGTTACCGCCAAGGAAAGTCCGCTTCTCGTGTCCAGCAATGCTGAGTGGCTCCAGGTAGCTGATGTGAACGCTGACGGAGGTTACGTGCTCCATGCCGACGAAAACACCCGTACAGCAAAACGTACCGCCACCATCACCATCAAAGGCCCCACCGCTCTCAAGAGCATCGATATCGTTCAGAAGGGCGCTCCTTCTACCGGAGCTACCGTTTCTGATATCATCGCCGCGGCTGATGATGACCAGGTTCAGACTCTTCCTTCCACCGTTGTCGTGGCTCTTACCACAAGAGGTGCAGTCCTCTCTGACGGAGCGAAGGCCATCTACGCTTACGGTGATGCCGCAGCCGCTCTCGCCGTCGGTGACGGCGTGAAGATGTCCGCAAGGAAGACCACATACAACGGTGTTCCCGAGCTTACTGACATCACCGAGGCTTTCGTTGACAGCCAGGGCAACAAGTTCGATCGTCCCACCGCTACCGATATCACCGCCGATGCAGCTACTTATACGGCTTCCGAGGCTGAATATATCAAGTTCTCCGGAATTCTCTCCGTCTCAGGAAACTACTACAACATCACCATCAACGGTGTTGATGCAGGTACCAGGATGGGAAGCATCGTTTATCCTGTCGACGATCTCAACGCTGCAGCTTTCGACGGCAAGAAGATAACCGTCACCGGTTACTTCAACGGTATTTCCGGAAAGGGTAAATACATCAACGTCATCGCTACCAAGATCGAAGATTTCGTAGACGATCCCAAGGGAACCGTAACCAACCCTTACACCGCATCTGAAATCGCTGCCGCCATCACCGGAGGCAAGACTTTCGACGAGGATGTCTACGTCAAGGGCAAAGTTTCCTCGATCCTTTATGAATACAGCACCTATGCCGGTACTGCGACATTCTGGATTTCTGACGACGGAACTTGCGATCTGTCAGATGACAAGAAGAAGACCAACAACCCTGCACACGATTTCGAGTGCTACGGTTTGTACTGGTTTGACAATACTCCTTGGACTGAAGGCAAAGCACAGGTCGAGGTAGGTGACGAGGTTGTCGTCTGCGGAAAGACCACCATTTACGGCGGTGTGGCTGAAACCTCCAACAAGAAGGCTTGGCTCTACAGCGTCAACTACGCTACATCAGAGGCCAACGGTCTTGGTAACACTTCAGCTCCCTTCAACGTGAACGGCGCCATCTCCTTCATCGACGCTATGGTGCAGGCAAAGGCTGACGCCGAAGCCGCCGGAGAGGCTGAGCCCACTTTCCCTGACGTTTGTGTCAAGGGTATCGTCGCCGACATCCTCTATCCTTTCGATGTCAAGTACGGTACCACTTCCTTCTGGATTTCAGAGGACGGAACCTGCGACCTTTCAGATGACAAGAAGAAGACCAACAACCCCAAGCATGATTTCGAAGTTTATGGTGCATACTATTTCGGAAATCAACCCTGGGCCGATGGTAATCTCCAGGTTGCAAAAGGTGACGAGGTCGTCGTAAAGGGTCAGCTGACCAAGTACTACGAGACCTACGAAACCTCCAACAAGAAGGCTTGGCTCTACTCCGTCAACGGAAAGACCGAATAAGCTGAATTCTTTTTGATTGAAGGCGCGGTCCCTCAGACAGGGACTGCGCTTTTTGAAATATGAGGGCATTGCCCTGTTTGGCAGGTTAACAACCCCGAGAAAAATGAAAAAAACTATCATTCTTATGGCTGCTGTAGCAATGACTGCATGCACACAAGGTAACAAGAACATCTTCTTCCAGGAGTGGGATACTCCCTACGGAACCGCTCCCTTCAGCAAGATAACGAACGCCGATTATATGCCTGCATTCCTCGAGGGAATCGAACGGCAGAAAAAGGAGATCGCTGATATTGTCGCCAATCCCGACGCTCCCACTTTCGAGAACACTATCGCCGCTTATGAACTTTCCGGAAGCCTTCTCGCCAAGGTCGGCGGAGTTTTCTACAACATCTCCGAATCTGACGCCACACCCGAAATCCAGGCCATAGTTGACGAAATCACCCCGATAGCCACCGCGGCCGAAGACGAGATCTTCATGGACGGTGCTTTCTTCGCAAGGGTGAAGGCCGTTTATGACAATATGGACGGCCTCACCAGGGAACAGCAGATGGTCACCAAGAAACTCTACGACCGTTTCGTCCGTAACGGAGTCGCCCTTGACGAGGCTGGTCAGGCACGTTTCAAGGAGATCAACTCCCGTCTTGCCGTTCTCAGCCAGAAGTTCGGAAACAACCTTCTCGCCGAGAACAACGCATTCAAGGACAAGATCGGTGTAACCGTTTCCCAGTACTCCTCTTTCATGACAACCTGCGAGGACAGGGCCAAGAGGGAAGAAGCCTTCAAGGCATATTCTTCCAGGGGCAACAACGGCGGAGAAAATGACAACAACCAGATTGTCCTCGAGATCATGAAGCTCCGTACCGAGCAGGCGAATCTCCTCGGATACAATACTTCCGCGGAGTATCTCCTTGACAACAAGATGGCCGGAGATCCCGCTACCGTTGATGAGTTCCTCGAGAAGATCATGGCGTCTTCCATGAAGAAGGCCAAAGAGGAGATAGCCGATATGCAGAAGGTGATGGATGATGACATCAAGGCAGGTCTTCTACCCAAGGGATCCAAGATCCAGCCTTGGGACTGGTTCTACTATGCCGAGAAGGTCCGCAAGATCAAATATGACCTTGATGAGGAGCAGACAAAGCCCTATTTCCAGGTGGACAGCGTACGCAA
Source organism: Bacteroidales bacterium (assembly GCA_017469845.1). Classification (GTDB taxonomy): domain Bacteria; phylum Bacteroidota; class Bacteroidia; order Bacteroidales; family UBA932; genus Cryptobacteroides. Next base: position 54,372 of record JAFUFP010000004.1, read on the forward strand.
GGGCGTGTTCTATGCGGCCAACAAGATCTACGGCATCACTGTTGAAGAGGCTCCCGAGGTGGAGGTATACAACCCTGAAGTCAAGGCTTACAAGCTTACTGACAAGGACGGTTCCCTCCTCGGAATCTTCTACTCCGACTACTTCACAAGGGATACCAAGAGGGGTGGAGCTTGGATGAACAACTTCCGCGACCAGTACGTTGACGCGAAGGGTAACGATATCCGTCCTGTCATAGTGAATGTCTGCAACTTCCCTCCCGCAACCGCTGAAGTTCCTTCGATGCTTACCATCGACCAGACCCAGACCGCTTTCCATGAGTTCGGTCACGCTCTTCACGGTTTCCTCACCAAGTGCCACTACAAGGACGTCAGCGGAACTTCCGTAGCGAGGGATTTCGTGGAGATGTTCTCACAGTTCAATGAACATTGGGCGTTCCAGAAGGATATCCTTTCAGCTTATGCGAACGACTACCGTACCGGAGAACCCATCCCGGCTGAGCTCGTCGAGAAGATCGGCAACTCCCTCAAATTCAACCAGGGATTCACGACAGGTGAACTCTGCGCCGCTTCCATCCTCGACATGAAATGGCACGAACTTACCGCTGCTGATCTTGAAAAGTTCACCGACGCCCAGTCGATAAGGGACTTCGAGACCAAAGCCTGCAAGGAGATGGGTCTCATCGACGAGATCATCCCCAGATACAGGACCACGTACTTCAACCATATCTTCAACAGCGGCTACAGCGCCGGATACTACAGCTACCTGTGGTCCGAGGTTCTGGATACCGATGCTTTCGAGTATTTCCAGCAGAAGGGTATCTACAATCCCGACGTGGCTAAGAGCTTCAGGGAGACCTTTCTCGAAAGAGGAGGTTCAGAGGAGCCGATGACCCTGTTCCGCTCCTTCCGAGGAGCCGATCCCGATGCCGGAGCACTCCTCCGTAACAGGGGACTCGACGAATAACAGGACATTTACTTTCAAAGGAGGGGCGGTTTCCTACGGGGCTGCCCCTTTTTTGGTGTTTTGGTCATAAAAAGCCTATGGTCGGGACTTTTCCGAATAAAACATTTTAACTACTTTTGTAGATGTTCCAAATCAATTTGTGCAATGAAGAACATCAACTACATAATTAAAGGTATAGCGGCACTTGTCGCAGCAGTGCTCCTCTCTTCCTGCGGGGGAGAGAAAAGCGGGCCTGAAACTTTCGAACCCAGAATCACGGCGGCCAGTCAGCAGGTGACTTCGGCAAAGGGTAGTTTCTTCGTCGACGTGGTGGCTACAGGAGCCTGGACTCTTGAGCTTACATACGGCAGCGGCGCTTCCGACTGGGCCTCTCTCGCACAGGTATCGGGAAACGGCTCAAAGGCAGCCATTCTGTTTTCATATGAAGCGAACGGAATCTCGGCGCCGAGAACCGTCACCATCACATTGAAGAACGGCAGCATGTCACCTTCCGTGACCATCACCCAGGCGGCGTTCGTCACACCCAAGTGGCTTGAATTGCCAGAAACGCCTGCCAAGGACGGATACAGATTCTTCTCCCGCAAAATGACCGTCGCCGGGAAACAGGCGAGAAACTACGCCTACTGGTGGGACTACAAGAATCTTGTCTCAAGTTGGGTTGCATATCCTCTCAACAATTCTCTTATAGGAACCGGAACCCGTTCCGATGCATGGGCCCTTGACCCTCTTCTGAAGGAAGATGAACAGCCTGTCCTTCTCAAGGGTTACAAAAAAGGAAGTGATGGGAACTTGTATGACCGCGGGCATCAGATCCCTTCCGCCGACAGGCTTACTTCCGGAGCTAATCAAGCCACTTTCTACGGGACAAACATGACGCCGCAGAACAATGATTTCAACAGCGGCATCTGGTCAAATCTTGAAGATCGGGTAAGGACATGGTCCAAGAAGTGCGACACGCTTTATGTCGTCACCGGATGTACGGTTGAGGGCAGTTCCGTCTATTGCCTTGACAACAACGGCAAGAAAGTGACCGTTCCTACGGGATACTACAAAGCCCTTCTCCGTTATAGTGCTGACGAGACTACGGGAATCGGCGGATTCATGGGATGCGCATTCTATCTCGAGCATGATTGGGATGTCACTACAAAGGGCTCGACCGTAAAGAAGACGATGGCGATGTCCATAGACGATCTTGAGAAGAAGCTGGGAATCGATCTTTTCGTGAACCTTCCTTCAAGGCTTGATGCCGCAAAGGCCGACCAGATCGAGGCGGCGGATCCTCAGAAGGAATCCTGGTGGTGGTAGTACCCTTTATTCTCCGGAGTATGAAGAAAGCAGTATATATCCTTCTTTTCCTTATCCTGGGGCAGGCCGCATTCGCCGCTTCTCCCAAGAAGACGCATGTGATAGGATTCTACAACGTTGAGAATCTTTTCGATACTGTCCATGATGAAGGGAAGAACGATTACGAGTATCTCCCCGACGGCGCCAACAAGTGGACAGAAGAGACTTATGCCAAAAAACTCGGAAACATGGCTTCGGTAATCCGTGCCATGAAAGAGGAAAACGGAGCCTATCACGCTGTACTCGGTATAGCTGAAGTCGAAAACAGGAGAGCCGTCGGAGACCTTGTCGCCCGTCCGGAAATCTCCGATGCCGGCTTCGATTTCATCCTTTATGACGGACCCGACACAAGGGGAATCGACGTCGCCCTGCTTTACAGGCCGGAAGTGTTCAAGCCGCTTCACAGCAAATCCATCCCCTATACTTTCGGAGGAACGGTAGACGTTACGATGACCCAGGAGGAGAAGGATGCCTTCGTCACGAGGGATATTCTCATGATAAGGGGACTTCTCGACGGGGAAATGTTCGCTTTCTTCGTGGCCCATCTTCCTTCAAGAGTCGGCGGAAAGGCGAATGACCTGCGTTCAAGGGGCGCTGAAATCATTTACGGAGAATGTCTGCGTCTTATGGAGGAATTCCCCGGGATAAAGATAGTCGTGATGGGTGACATGAATGACAATCCCACCGACGACAGCATGGCTGTCTATATGCACGGAAAGGAGACTGTGGCTGAGGTCGGCAAGGATGATTTCCTCTCTCCCTTCCTTTCCGTTCTGAAGGGCGGTCAGGGAACCCTTTCGTACAGAGGGGAATGGAACATTTACGACATCATTTTGGCGAACTCCAACCTTGTCAACGCTCCCAAAGGAACATTGGGAATCGTGAAAGACAATAAGACCGGTTACTACGGCCACATTTTCAACAAACCCTTCATGACCCAGCAGGAAGGTGAGTACAAGGGAACCCCTTTCCGTACCTTCTCCGGCGGAAAATTCATAGGAGGGTACAGCGACCATTATCCCACGTTCATCATCGTCGGAACGAAGTGACGGACGAACTTCCGAAACACATGGCGGCTTACCGTACATTGGCGGTGGTCGCCTTTTCTTTTTCCGTTGTGTCTCAATGACTATGCCCGTATGTTTTTTTTGGATAACTTTGCATACTGAAACCAAATTAGGAAAGATACTTTCATTATGAGAAAATTCTCATCAGCGATTATCCTCGCATCAGTATTGATTCTGGGAGCATGCTCTTCCGGGAAAACGGAAAAGACGGACTACACTTCTTATGTCAATACCAAGATAGGATCCGGAGGACATGGCCATGTTTTCGTGGGAGCCGGTGTCCCATTCGGAATGGTACAGTTGGGACCGACCAGCATCCCTCAGGATTGGGACTGGTGTTCCGGTTATCACGACAGCGACAACTCCGTGATAGGTTTCTCGCACACTCATCTTGAGGGTACCGGAATCGGGGACCTGTTCGATGTCACCGTGATGCCGGTGATAGGGGAAGTGACATACGCAAGAGGAGAGTCCTCTGACCCTTCTACTGGGCTTTGGTCTCCGGCGGACCGTTCCAAAGAAGTCAGCACACCCGGATATTACAGTGTGCCTCTTTCGAGATACGGGATTCTGGCGGAGATGACAGCCACCAACAGAGTCGGACTGCACCGCTATACTTTCCCCGCATCCGATGAGGCGGCGATCGTATTCGACCTCAGGAACGGAGGCTGCTGGGATACGCCATACGGAACGTGGATCGAGAAGGTAAGCGACAATTCCATCCGTGGATACCGTTATTCTTCGGGGTGGGCGAGTAACCAGAGGGTTTTCTTCCATGCGGAGTTCTCGAAACCTTTCGACAATATCACTTTCATCGACGGACCCAATCGTGATGATAACGGTTCAGTAGTTGAGAAACCGATGTATGCGAGGATGGACTTCAAAACAACGGAGGGTGAACAGATTCTTGTGAAAGTGGCGATCTCCCCTGTCAGCATGGAAGGGGCAACCGCAAATATGGCCGCTGAACTTCCCGGATGGAATTTCGAGAACGTGGTTTCGGACGCTACCGCAGCTTGGAATGCGGAACTGTCGAAGATTGATGTCACCACTTCTGATGCTGATGACCGAACCATATTCTACACCGCGCTTTATCATACGATGATCCATCCCGCGACCTTCAGTGATGTGGACGGGAAGTACCGCGGCTCGGACGATGTTGTACGTGAGGACAAGTCTTTCACCAACTATACGATATTCTCGCTTTGGGACACTTACAGGGCGGCTATGCCTCTTCTTAACATCCTTCATCCCGAAAAGGCTGATGACATGGTGAATACCATGCTGAAGATATACGAGCAGCAGGGTAAACTTCCCGTTTGGCATCTCTGGGCGAATGAGACCGACTGCATGGTCGGCAATCCGGGCGTTATAGCCGTGGGTGACGCCATCGTCAAAGGGTACAATGGCTTCGACGTGAATGCCGCATACGAAGCCATGAAAAACAGCGTCATGCTTGACGAGAGGGGACAGAATCTCCGTAAGCAGTACGGGTTCATACCGAGCGACCTGTACAACGAGAGCATCGGAAATGATATGGAATACGCCATCGCAGACGGTGCGGTTGCCAATGTCGCGGCTTTCCTCGGGAAGACCGAAGATGAAGCTTTTTTCAGGGAGAGGAGCCATTCTTACCGCAATTATATGGACAAGGAGACCCTTCTTGCGAGGGGACGACTCAAAGACGGATCGTGGAGGTCACCCTTCAATCCTTTCGTTTCGAACCATCGGGAGCAGGATTACGTGGAAGGCAACGCCTGGCAGTATACCTGGCTCGCGCCGCAGGATTTTGACGGGCTGGTGGATTTCTACGGTTCGAGGGAGAAATTCGTCTCACAGCTTGATACCCTTTTCGCCCAGGAAGAAAGAATTGACGGAGAGAACGCATCCCCGGATATTTCCGGTCTCATAGGACAGTACGTACATGGTAACGAGCCCAGCCATCATATAATCTACTTCTACACGATGGCGGGAGAGCCCGCAAAGGCCGCTGACCACGTGAGGGAAGTATATGAGAAGATGTATTTCAATAACGAGAACGGCCTGGCGGGCAATGAGGACGAAGGACAGATGAGCGCATGGTATGTGCTTTCTTCGCTCGGATTCTATCAGGTTGAACCCGCATCGACACGTTTCTGGTTCGGAGCTCCCAATTTCCCCAAGATGGACGTGAAGGTCAAAGGTGGAGTCTTCTCCATTATCGCCGAAGGTCTGGACGAAACATCCAAGTACATCCAGAGCGTCGAACTGAACGGTGCACCATACAACAAAGGTTATATCGAGTTCTCCGACATTGAGAAAGGTGGAACTCTCAAGTTCATTATGGGCTCCACACCGGCCAAATGGTATTGATATTCGTTTGATATAAGGAATTACTACAAATGCTTTATCCTCTTAAATTCCGTCCCATACTGAAGACGATTGTATGGGGTGGGGAAAAGATAGCCCCTTTCAAGGGAATAGAAACTCTTCAGCACAACATAGGTGAAAGTTGGGAACTTTCCGGAGTCAAAGGTGATGAATCCGTTGTCGCCAACGGTGCCCTTGCCGGAAAGACGATTTCAGAACTTGTCCGGGAATACAAGGGCGAATTGGTCGGAAACCACGTGTATGAGAATACGGGTGACGAATTCCCTCTCCTTATAAAGTTCATTGACGCCAGGGATGACCTTTCAATCCAGGTGCATCCGAACGATGAGTTGGCTTATGTACGTCATGGAGGCTCAAAGGGAAAAACCGAAATGTGGTATGTGATCGGTGCTGACGAAGGGGCGCATCTTCTGAGCGGCCTTTCGGAATCCATCACTCCCGAAGAATATGAGTCAAGGGTGAATAATCATACGATTACCGATGTCCTTGCACGTCATGAGGTTCATCCAGGGGATGTATTCTTTCTGCCCGCAGGAAGGATACATGCGATATGTTCCGGATGCTTCATCGCTGAAATCCAGCAGACTTCGGACATTACTTACAGGATTTACGACTACAACCGTCCCGGCCTCGACGGAAAGCCGAGGGAGCTCCATACGGAACTTGCCAAGGATGCGATCGATTACAAGGTGTATCCTGATTATGAGACGCACTATATCGCAAAGTCCGATGAAGAGGAAGAAGTCGTGGACTGCAAGTATTTCACGACATCCGTGCTTGATTTGACGAAACCTTTCGTCAAGGACCTTTCGGAGATGGATTCGTTCCTTGTGCTGATATGCGTCGGGGGAAGCGGTGTTCTGTATGAGACGGAAACGCTTGACGGAGGCCCCAGCAGAGGCAATGTCATCGAAATGCGTCAAGGTGAAACCGTGCTTGTCCCGGCTTCATCCAAAGGCATCAGAATCGTTCCTGATGGCTCCGTTAAAATCGTGACGACTCGTATCCGATAACGGATATCGTTTGCTTTCGGAGTCAGAGGTCACCTATTTGTCTGTTCCTGGCAGACGGGGTCATTTCAGGGAAAGTTCCACAATGTAATCGACGCCTGACGGAACTTCGGGAAGTTTGAGGATTACGCCTTCCTTGTCCTGTGTGAACTGGATGGGTGAACCATCGGCATATTTTGCCGCTTTGACCACTTTCGCCTGCATCGGAAGGAACAGTCGGGTATCTTCGTAATCGAGGATATGGATGAAAAGTCGGTTTCCTTTTCTGGTTGATACTCCCCAGGAGTGAGGGGCGACATCGCCACCTCTCGTCCCATAGATGGTATCTCCGTTTTTCTCCATCCATGCACCGATCTCTGAAAGCCTTTGCAGGGCGAGGGCAGGCAGTTCACCGTTTGGCTGGGGACCTATGTTGAGAAGAAGATTGGCGTTCTTTCCGGCAGCCTTGACGAGAAACTGTATAAGTGCCTCGGCGCTCTTGTAATTGCGGTCTTCGATATTGTATCCCCACGATCCGTTCATCGTCTGACATGTCTCAAGCGGAAGGACGCTGATATCCTGTCCTGAGGAGAATCCGGCGCTGTTTTCACCGGGAAGGTCCCTTTCGAACATCTGGAAGTCTTCACCCCTGTAAGGTGCAACGTGGTGATTGTTTCCGATAAGGCATGACGGTTGGAGAGAGTGTATCATCTCGTACTGTTCCTCGAGCTTCCAGTCCCTGGACTTGTCATCCCAGATTCCGTCGAACCAGATGGCACCGACGGGACCATAGCCCGTGAGAAGCTCTTTCAGCTGGCCGTTCATAAACTCATAGTAGGATTCCCAATTCTGCCGATTCGTGGGTCTTCCTACGCCTCTTCCGGAATTGCCGACAGGATAGTCATCTCTGTACCAGTCAAGATGAGAATAGTAGAAATGCAGCTTTATTCCCTGCCTGCGGCACTCTTCCGAGAGTTCTTTGAGTATGTCTCTGCCGAAGGGGGTCCCGTCGACTATATTGTAGTCGCTCAGCTTTGTGCCGAACATCGAGAATCCGTCATGATGCCGGCTGGTGATGGTTATGTACTTGGCTCCGGAAGCCTTGATGGCGCTGACCCATTCTTTCGCATCGAATTTTGACGGGTAGAATCCTTCCGCGAGAGTGGCGTATTCATCCCTTGGGATGTTGCGGTTGTTCATGTACCATTCTCCGTGGCCCACCATGCTGTATATCCCCCAGTGGATGAAGATTCCGAACTTGTTGTCTTGGAATTCCTTCCTCGCTTGGAGATTCTCTTCGGTCGGAATGTACGGGGTATCCTTCAGGCTCTGTGCGAAGGAAGCACCGCCGGCAAGCAAGAGTGCCGCAATGAAAGAAAGGGTTTTTGCTTTTGCCATAACTATCGGATTTTGAATTCAAGGGTATCGGCTTCTGTCAGTTCTCCGTGACTGATCCTGTATCTTGTGAGGGATTTTCCTCCTTTTTTCATGGAGGAAATCCTGTCATAACCTCCTTTGCCCTTTCCGGTCTTTATGATCGTGAGGGAAGAGTGGCCGCCACAGAACTTCGGATCAAGGGAGATGGTGATCTTGTCGAAGACGGGCGAAGTGAGGGTGTAGTAAGGTTCTCCCGGGCAATCGGGATAGAAGCCCATCATGGAGAAAACAGCCCAGGATGACATCGTGCCGGTATCATCATTCCCGGGAATTCCGTCAGGGGCGTTGCGGAAACTCTTTTCCAGAACCTCCTTCACAGTCTTTTGGGTCCGCCACTCCTCACCCTTGAATCTGCTGAAGATGTAAGGGTAAGAAATGTCCGGTTCATTGGCGGGATCGAAAAGGCCTTCGTCAAACACCTTCTGGAGGCGGCCAACGAATGAGCGGGTTCCACCGGTGAATGCGGCATAGCCTTCGATGTCATGTGGAACGTGGAACGTGTAATTCCAGGCGCTGCCTTCATGGAATCCCGGAGCGTTTGAGAAATCGGCCCCGTCCTTCGGATCAAAAGGAGAGAGGAAATTCCCGTCCTTGTCGATGGGGCGGAGGGATCCGTATTCGGCGGAATAGTAATTCCTGTAACCGAGGGAACGTTTCCTGAACAGATCGGCGTTGTCGAGGTATTCCTTCCTCTTGGCGGGATCCTGTGTCTTTCCGGCCAGAACGGAGCATAGGAGAGAAAGGGCGTTGTCCGCCATGTAATATTCAAGGGCGTGGGAAACGGAATTGTCTCCGGAGAAATCCTGCGCGAAATATCCCAAGGGGATGTACCCTTTTTCGATATAAGGATCGATATCCGGTCTCATCCTGTTGTCCTTGCCGGGAGTCGTGGCGGACTTTATGAAGGCTTCATATGCGGTATCGATATCGAAGTTCTTGATTCCTTTCAGGTATGAATCCACTATCACTGGAATGGAGGGGTCGCCTTCCATCGTGAAGGTTTCCCTTCCGAACAGTTCCCATTTCGGCATCCAGCCCCACTCACGGTACATGTCCACCATCGACCGCACCATGTCGGTCTGCCTTTCGGGAAAAAGGAGACAGAGAAGCTGATGGACGTTACGGCAGGTATCCCAAAGGGAGAATACTGAATATCTTTTGTGGTCTTTGCCCACATTGCCGATTTTTCCGCTCTCCATCATGGGGTAGTCGCCGTTCACGTCGCTTATTATGCTCGGGTGCAGAAGCGCATGGTAAAGTGCCGTGTAGAAGATGGTCTTCTGTTCCTGCGTTCCGCCTTCTACCCGTATTTTGGAAAGATCATTTTCCCAAAGATCCCCGGCTTCCGCCCGGACGTGATCGAAGTTGAAGGATCCGCCCTGTTCGGAATCGAGATTCATTCTGGCGTTTTGGCAGCTGACGAAAGACACTCCGACTTGGAGGGAAATCTGTTCACCTTCTTTGACTTCCCCGAAAGAAAACCAATATCCGATGTCATCACCGGCCATTTCCTTTTCGTAGGAAGTGTACTTCTTGTATTTGCCGGCATCGGGGTCCCACTGGGATTCCGCACCCATGGGCCTCTGCTTTTTATAGAATCCCCCGTTCTCCGGAGTCTTCGATACCCTTATGACGAAATATACCGGGAAAACGGCCTGAGTCGTGTAGCAGAAGGTTCCGGCGAGTTTCATGCCCTCGATTTCGGTGTCGCTTACTTTCCTCAGATAGGCACCGGATTCATTGGTGAGTCCTTCACCGAGGTTTACGATTATGTTAGCCTTCCCTTCATGGAAGGTATACCTCTCTATGGACGAGCGCAGCGTCGCCGAGGCTTCGGCGAGGATTCCGTAGGAAGAGAGAGTCGTGGCGTAATAACCCGGTGAAGCTTTCTCGTCGGAGTATTCGCTGCCATAGGCATGGTAATCGAGTTCAAGTGGACCTGATGTGGGCATCGTGAGAATCAGTCCGACGTCGGGACAGCCAACTCCGCTGAGATTCACGTGTGAGAATCCCGTGAAGAAGCGGTTCTCGTATGTATAGGGCGTAGACCACCATCTGCTGTCTTTGTCCCACGTGTTCATCTCGGACCCCATAACATTGAAAGGGGAAACGCTCATCATTCCCGAAGGACAGACGGCCCCCGGGTTTGTCGCTCCGAAGTTGGTTGTCCCGATGAAGGGATTGACATATCCCGAAAGGAGGGAAGAAAGGAGGATGGTGGCGAGGAGTTTCATAGAATGTTCGTCCTTTTAGTGAACTCGATGATTTCGGGGATGTAACCGAATGCGAGACCGGTGACGGTATCGGCGCAGCCGTAATAAATGGCTATACGTCCCGTTTCTGGGTCATGGAGCGAAGCGCAGGGGAAGGTCACCGAAGGGACATCTCCGACAAGCTCATAATACTCTCTCGGAGAAATCAGGTATTGGCCGCTTCTTGCGAGCACTTTCCAGGGCTTCTCCAGATCAAGAATCGCCGATCCGAAGGCGTAGACGTACCCGTTGCATGAACGGAGCACACCGTGGTAGATTAGAAGCCATCCTTCTGAAGTCTCGATAGGAACGGGGCCGGCACCGATCTTGAGGCATTGCCAGGCGCTCTGCTCAAATGCGGCCGGAGCCATTACATGGCGATGGTGGCCCCAATATTCAAGGTCCGGGGACTCGGAATAGAAGATGTCTCCGAAGGCTGTGTGACCGGTATCCGAAGGACGGGAAAGAAGAGCGAATTTCCCGTTGATTTTCCTGGGGAACAGCACTCCGTTGCGGTTGTAGGGGAGGAAGGCGTTTTCGCACTGGTGGAACGTCTTGAAGTCTTCCGTCCATGCGACTCCGATAGTGGGACCATGGTATCCGTTGCACCAGGTGACGTAGTATTTGTCCTCTATCTTGACGACTCTTGGGTCATATCCGTAGACCCATTGTCCGATTTCTTCGTCGGGACAATCGAACTTGATGGTTTCCTCATTGATGTTCCACTTGATACCGTCATCAGAAAAACCCGCATGCAGGGTCATTCTCCGGTTTTTGTCGTCGCAGCGGAACACTCCCGCGAACCCTTTCCCGAGCGGAACCACCGCCGAGTTGAAGATGCTGTTGGAATCCGGCAGCAGGTCTCTGGGTATTACGGGATTCTCTGAATATCTCCATACGGTGTCATTGCATCCTTGGGGTCTGTCTTGCCAAGGAATGTTAGGGAGAGGTTCTCCTATGATCGAAATAAGGTCTGACATGTTTTTCCCGGTTGATAGTTTTGAAAGGGAGGCTTGGTTGAAGCCTATCACAAAGGTACTTGATTTCGTTGAAACGGGCAAAGGGCCATGACTATGAGAAGCCGCTCTGCAGAGATGAAGTCCCCGGGCAAAGAAAAAGAGCCCCGGGTGAGGCTCTTTCCCTATGGGAGGAAACGGAGTTCGACTTATTTCACTACCCAGGTGGCGGAGTCTTCCCCGAGGGCTGTTTTGACCACAACCCTGTTTTCGCCTTTGGCGAGGCGGACGTTGTCCCATCTTACCGTAGCATAGGCATCGGTCTTGGCGTTGCCGACGAGTTTCCCGTTTATGTAGAGTTTTGCTGAAGGGGCTGAAGTGAAGACTATGACATCGGTCGTATCTTCCTCCCTTTCTGTATACTCTTTTGAGCAGAGATGGACGGTGTTCTCTTTCTTGTTCCAGTTGGCTTTGTAGAAATAGAAAGCGTCTTTTCTGGTCTTCCTGTCTCTCGTCACCAGGCCTTTGTCATTCTGGTTGTTGGTGTCGCCTTCCTGGCGCATTGAGGATGCGAAGTCAAACATGTTCCAAACGAACGAACCCCATACAAAGTCCCTTTCGGCGATCGCTTTCCAATCGTTGATGTGAAGGTAGGTCTGTTTCTCCTCCGGATGGAATCTTGCCCTGGAAGTCTCCCTGACATTGGTTTCATCCTCGGGACCGTATTTGGCGACATGGTGGAGCTTGCTTCCGCCTCCGCCGTACTCACTGATGCCGATCATGGCGTCAGGATAGGTGCTGTGCCATGTGTCGAGGAACTTGGCGAGATCGGATACGGTGTCATAATACCAGCCGTAGTATTTGTTCCATGCGATGCCGTCCGTTATATGCAGGAATGAGCCCTCCTGATCTGTGGCGGCAACGGTCAGCCTTCCCGGATCAAGTTCGTGTGAGATGGTGTTCATTTCGCTTACGATCGGGTCTATTTTGTCATGGATCTCGTTGAATAGCCCCCAGAAGCAGATTGAAGGGTGGTTATAGTTCTGGAGAATCATTTCCTTGAGCTGGAGAATGAGATTGCCGTCGAAATCCTCGGTGGAGACGTAGCTTCCGACAAAAGGTATCTCTTCCCAAACTATGTATCCTCTTCTGTCCGCTTCCTGGAACATGAACTTCGCCTGGGGATAGTGGGCGAGACGAAGGGCGTTGGCTCCGATTTCGTCGAACATGTCATAATCCGCAAGGTGGTTCTCCTCCTTGAGGGCGACAGCGAGGTCACCCCAGTCCTGATGGCGGCACACGCCCTGGAGTTTGAGGTGCTTTCCGTTCAGGAAAAAGCCATTGTTCTTGTCAACCCAGAAATATCTCAATCCGACCTGTTCTTCGACCCGGTCGATTTCCTTCCCGTCCTTTTTGAGGACCGCGACGACTTTATACAGATAAGGGTCATCTTTGCCGTTCCAAAGATGGGGGTTGTCAAGTCCGAGAAGGCAGGACGCGATGTCGTTGTTGATGAGGGTGGATTTCTTGTCGGCGACGACTTTGCCGGATGCATCCTCCAGGGCGACGTATACTTCACATCCGTCGTAGTCCGTGCTTGTCGACAGGCGGACATCAATTCCGAGTTCCGCTCTCTTTTCGTTGACGAGATTCTGGTGGACGAAAACTCCGCTTGATCCGTAGTAAACCGGGGAAATGCAAGCGGACTCGGTCACGATCATCCAAGTGTCACGGTACAGACCTCCGTACAGGTTGAAGTCTCCTCCCTGGGGAGCGATGTCGAACTGCGGCTCATTGTTGCAAATGACGGTAATCGTGTTTGAGGCACCGATGTTCAGATATTTGGTGATATCGAAGGTGAAAGTGTTGTAGGGCCCTTTGTGTTCACCTACGATTTTTCCGTTGACGAGGACGGTTGCCATCGAACCGGCCGCTTCGAACTTCACGAAAACCCTTTTGTCACGGTAGGATTCAGGGATGTCAAACTGTTTGGTGTACGTGCCGTATCCACGCCGGTATCCTCCGTCATTCATGAAATCAGCCGCATTCCATGTGTGGGGAAGGTCAACCTTCTCTCCGCTTTGGCGGGCGGGTCCCCAGCGCATCATTCCGGTGGAACGTGTCGGGGTGAAATCCCACCCCTTGTTCATGGACGTGACTTCCCTTGCCGATACTATCGAGGAAAGGGAGCAGAGAATAGCGGACAAGGCGACCGCTTGCAGTAATCTTTTCATATCGGATATTTTTGATTTTTGACGTGTTGTATGTGGTTGATCGCTCTAAGGAACAAAAGTAATGAACGCCGGCGTCTTTTCCAATAGGCTTCACTGGAAGAATCGGATTTTTTTGTTCAGCGGGAATGATAAGGCAAAACTCCGTATTCTAGGGGGGACATTATTTGATGAAGGGTCCTGAAGTATGTGCCTTTTGATTTGTCCAATCGGATAGTTTTTGTATTTTTGCGGCCGATGTTTTGCTCTCGTGACATAATCCGCCGACTTTCAGGCATTCTTCTCGTCCTTACTTTCCTGTTCGGAATCGGGGTGGAGAATTTCCATAGGCACCCTTCCGCACCTGTTCAGGTGGAGGAGTGTCAGGACTGTGCGTCGGGTCACCATTCAGGGCATCTTTATACCCTCCACGGGGAACTCCATGAGTGTCTTGTCTGCCGGACGGCAGCTCTGCCATTCGTCGAATCTTGCGGTCCGGAGGAGGTCCCGGCGGTTTCGGCTGTGCTTTTCTTCTTTGAAGACGTCACAGAATCCGTACCTTCATCTTATTCATTCAGTTTTTCTTCAAGGGCTCCGCCTGTGCACCTTTCATAGTGCATAAGTCAATCCCCACCGGAACTCCATGGGCATAGTGTGCCCATATCGCAAGCTGTTCCGGATTCAATAAAACGAAGAAAAACAATTTCAAATGAACAAAACAGCGATTATCGCGGGGCTGTCCATAGCGGCCCTGTGCTACGTGCCCTCTTCTTTGTGGGCGCAAACCGATCCCCATGCTGAGGGACATCTCGGCGATACCCTTTCAATCAACGAGGCCGTTGTGACCGGACTGACCGGTCCCACAAGACTCCGTGAATCTCCGATACCGTTTTCCTACATAAGCGGCAAATCTCTGCATTCCCAAGCTGCCACAAACATCGTATCCGCAATAGCGAGATATCCGGGCGTTTCCCAAGTTTCCACCGGCCCCGGAATATCAAAGCCCATCGTAAGGGGTCTTGGTTACAATAGGGTTGTCGTCCTGAATGACGGCATACGTCAGGAGGGTCAGCAGTGGGGTGATGAACACGGACTTGAACTTGACGGCAACGGTGTCGGAAGCGTGGAGATATTGAAAGGCCCTGCCAGCATCATGTACGGATCGGACGCTTTGGCAGGAGTGGTGCTTATGAAGAGCGCACCGGAACTTGCTCCCGGAGCCATCCTTTCCGAACTGTCGTCAGAGTATCAGAGCGCCAGCGGCCTTGCCGGATATTCTCTTTCATTCGAAGGAAACAAAGGGGGATTCGTATGGAGCGGAAGGGTTAGCGACCGAGGCTCCCATTCATACTCCAATCCGGTTGACGGATTCGTGCCGAATTCCCAGTTCCGTGAAAGGGCGGCTTCGCTGATGGGAGGATTCCACCGCCGCTGGGGAAGTTCCCACATCCGTCTGACTTATTTCCATCAGACACCATCTCTTCCCGAAATGGGTGAAGAGGGTGAGCGCTATTCATATGCCCATGGTGTTCCGTTCCAGCAGATACATCACTATAGGGCGATCATCGATGATCATTTCTATATAGGAGAAGGATCCCTTACATTCCACCTGGCGTATCAGCAGAACCGTCGTCAGGAATTCGAAGAAGAGGAGGAGGCCGAACTTGACATGAAGCTTTCCACCGTCAATTGGGACCTCAGGTACAATTTCCCGCAGAGGTCTTCCCTCAAAGTCGTGGCAGGAGCCTCCGGTATGTTCCAGTGGTCAAAGAATATTGGCGAAGAGGCTCTGATTCCCGATTACGGACTTACAGATGTCGGAGCTTATGTGACCGCTTCCGAAGACGTCGGCAAGTGGAATTTCAGCGGAGGTCTGAGGTTTGACCACAGGGGTCTTGAAGCGAAAGCGATGGAAGACAGATTCTCTTCCCTGCGGAGAGGATTCGATGCGGTGAGCGGAAGTATAGGAGGGGTATGGCATCCGGTGGAGGGCCTTGACATAAGGCTGAATTTCGCCAGAGGCTTCCGTGCTCCGTCCATAAATGAACTCAGTTCAAACGGAGAGCACGAAGGGACTTACAGGTATGAAGTCGGCTCGTCTTCTCTCAAGCCGGAATACAGTCTTCAGGGTGATTTCGGGATTGATTATACAGGGAAGTGGGTCTCGGTAAGTGTGTCTCCGTTCATAAGCAGGATAGACAATTACGTCTATATAGCTCCTTCCGGGAGTGTCTCGGAAGAAGGAGTCCCCGTATACAATTATGTCCAGGGAGACGCCCGTCTTCTTGGAGGGGAAGCGACTCTTGACATCCATCCCGTAAGAAGGCTTCATTTGGGCAATTCATTCTCTTACGTGGATTCCCGTAAGCTTGGGAAGGAAGGAGATGACAGGTGGCTTCCATTCACTCCGGCACCCCGCTGGACATCTGAAGTGATGTACGAATTCGGATCCGTCGGAAGGGCCCTGGCGAATGCTGAAGCAACGGTCAGGATGGAATGTTTCCTTGCGCAGAATCGCGCCGCTGAGGGGGAATTCAAAACTCCGTCATATACACTTTTCGGAGTGTCCGTAGGGACGGATCTTCTTATCAGAGGAAAGAAACGGGCATCGATAAGCCTTTTTGCGGACAATATGTTCAATAGAGCATATCAAAGTCACTTGAATCGTCTCCGTTATGCGGGATTCAACGAGGCGACAGGTAGGGAAGGATTCTTTGATCCCGGAAGGAATGTCGGAGTGAAAGTGGTCATACCTCTTGTCAATATTTCGGAATAAGGGGTAGGATTGTCAATCCCGATAAAACAATGGCCGCAGCAAAAGGAAAGCACCTTCGCTGCGGCCATTATCTTTTGTGAGTATTCCGTTGCCCCTCTTAGGAGGGCGGAAGCCTTTAGATGAGCGGCTCTGCGGTCATCTTTTCGGGCTGAGGGATTCCCATGATCTTGAGGATTGTAGGAGCCACGTTGCAGAGAGCTCCGTCCTTGACGCTCTTCACCTCGTCACCCGCATTGATTACGATGAACTGCACGGGATTGAGGGAGTGGGCGGTGTTGGGAGTACCGTCGGGGTTGACTTCATAATCGGCGTTGCCGTGGTCAGCGGTAAGAAGAACTGCATAATCGTGCTCGATAGCGGCGGTGACGACTTTCTCGACCAGACGGTCAATGCACTCGACGGCCTTGACTACCGACATGTAGATACCGGTGTGGCCTACCATGTCACCGTTCGCGAAGTTGAGGATGATCATATCCTCTTTTTCGGAATTGATTGCCTCGATGAGTTTTTCCGCAACCTCGGGAGCGCTCATCTGAGGGAGAAGGTCATATGTGGGAACCTTCGGTGATGCAACGAGAATGCGGTCCTCGTTCTCGAAAGGCTCTTCCCTTCCTCCGTTGAAGAAGAAGGTCACGTGGGCGTATTTCTCGGTCTCGGCGATCCTGAGCTGACGCTTTCCTGCCTTTGCTACGGTCTCGCCCAAAGTCTGGTCGACGAGCTCCTTGTCGAAGAGGATGTGGACTCCGGTGAAGGAAGCGTCGTAAGGGGTGAGGCAGCAGTAGTAAAGGGGAATTGTCTTCATCCCTTCCTCGGGCATGTCCTTCTGCGTGAGAACCATGGTGAGTTCCCTTGCACGGTCATTGCGGAAGTTGTAGAAGATGATCGCGTCGCCTTCTTCGATTGTGGCGAGAGGTTTTCCCTCCTCGTCAGTGATGCAGATGGGCTTCACGAATTCGTCGGTGACGTCGGCATCATATGAAGCCTGGATGCCCTCGATGGCGGAAGTGAACTTGTCACCTTTGCCGGCGGTCAGAAGGTCGTAAGCTTCTTTGACCCTGTTCCACCTCTTGTCCCTGTCCATCGCATAGAATCTTCCGCATACGGAAGCGATCTTTCCGGTAGTCTCAGCCATGTGCTTTTCGAGATCCTCCAGGAAACCTTTACCGCTCCTGGGATCGGTGTCACGTCCGTCCATGAAGGCGTGAACGAATACATTCTCAATGCCTTCTTCCTTCGCTACGCGCAGGAACTCGTACACGTGGTCAAGAGAAGAGTGGACACCGCCTGTGGAGGTGAGACCCATCAGGTGGAGTTTCTTTCCGGACTTCTTGACATATTCATAGACAGCCTTTATTTCGCTGTTGTCAAGAAGCTTATGGTCACGGCATGCCATATTGATCTTGACGAGATCCTGGTAGATGATTCTTCCGGCGCCGAGGTTCATATGACCGACCTCGGAGTTACCCATCTGACCATCAGGAAGTCCTACATATTCTCCGCAAGCCTGGAGATGCCCGAAGGGATATTTCTCGCGAAGTGAATCGATGAAGGGAGTGCCTTGGGTCCAGATGGCGTTGGAATAGTCATGACGGCCTTCGCCCCAACCGTCAAGAATCATCAGCAATACTTTCTTGTTCATATGTCTTTCTATTTGTTTTCTGCGGACTGCAAAGGTACAATCTTTCCAATTATTATGGAATACAAGCAGGAAAAAGTATCCATGGGTGACATGGCTGGGATGATGAACTTTTTTATCAGTTTCTATTAGGAACGATTTCTGCAGGGAAATGACAAGCCCCATAATTATACCATTTTTTCGCGAATACTTTGAATTCGTCAGTGATTAATTGACAATTTTCCCGAAAATGATCTTTTTTTGAGGAAAAATCGTTTGCGTTGCCGTTTTTTTTTCTACCTTTACGGCATAAATGGGATGTTTTTAACCGAGTTTTGCACCCTACAATCAGAATAATTATTTCTAAACTCGGAGACGATTTAACAATTAGTCATATGAAAAAGACGATTAGATATACTGTATACTCTATTGGTTTTATATTTCTGTTTGCAGGCACTTTTTCCTGTAATTCCGGGAAAAGATTAGTGACCGATAATGATTTTTTTTGTTTGCCACAAGATAATGAAGTAAATATAGAGGTTGACCGTCTTGTAATCGAAGAGTTGCTTCCAAATATATCGAATACTTCATATATCGGCTATTCGGCAATTAATTCCGGAAGTTTATTCTTTGCTGATCACCTATTTGGGACATTGACCCAATTCGACAAGGAGGGCTTGAGTTTAGGCCCAAAAATATTGCAGGGGAATGGACCATCTGAATTGCCTACAATTCCGGAAGGTTATACAATATCTGATGAAGGACACCATTTCTTTGTTGGATCTTCGAATGATGTTTATGAGTTCGACGAGAACTTCAACAAGGTTAACAATTTTTTCTTCTATAATAAAAGAATTATGGAAGGGAATGTTTATGAAAGAAGTGACTTCTATACTCTTTTCTATGGGAATCTCAATCTCAAGATAAATGACGGAAACATGTACATGAATGTCGCAGGCGGCAATGACGCTCTCGACGCTACTTCCCGAGATTTCTATAAGGTTTCCCGAATTATCAATAAAAGAGATGCAAAAACAGGAGATATTTATGGATATCTTGGAAGGCTATCTCCTTCTATCAAATACATGACGGCTTTCCAAAAAGATTATTTCTGCATTAATCAAGAAGGAGAGTTTGTTATTGCTTATGAGGCTGATGACTTGATGTATGTATATGATCAAGACTACAAGCTGAAGTATTCTTTCGGCCAACCGGGTAGAGACATGAACCGCGATTACGTGGAACTCAAAGTTGATGACTTTGAAGACATGTTACAGAATGAGAGGGACACCAAGGGCCGTTATACTTCTTTGGGAATAGCGAACGGACTGGTATTCCGCACGTATTGGACAGGCTTGCCGGAAGACAAGACCAGGCTTCAGATATATGATGGAACGACAATGATAGGGGATGTTGATGTCCCGGATGGCTTCAAGGTCCTTGGTTATATAGCTCCCTATTACTATACGGAGTTTATCTGTGACGAAGAGGCAGAGACAATGAAACTATATAGATTCAAACTCGATCGATGAAAGACAAAATCTTTGTTGTAACATGTTCTATCATCTGTGTTGTGGCATTGGGCATCTCGATAGTGAATTTTTCATCCATCAGAAGAATATCTTCATCGAGCAATTCTGTCACAAATCAGGAAGAGACGTTTCCCGGAGGAGAGGAGTCTTCAGAAGGAGATATGATAGATGTGGCCAACATGGCGCCGACGATTGTCGAGATTGTCCCTAAGGTTGTTGATTTGGGAGAGATCCCCCAAGATACAGTCTGTACTGCACAATATATCCTTAAGAATGTGGGAAAAGAGGTATTGTATCTTCAGAGTTTGAAAACGGGCTGCTTCTGTACAAGTTCCGAGTATGACCGTAATTTCGCTCTTCCTGGAGAAAACATAGTAATTACCCTGAAGTTTGATTCAGAAGGCAAACCGGGTAATCAGACCATTTATTCAGTGGCCCGAATGAACACTGAGGAGAAGGATCACAAGTTGACGCTCAAGGCTAAGGTTCGCAGTTGATATAGGTATGCTATAGTATCACTATGTCTATTCGTGAGAGACAAGTGATATTATCGGTTCTGACTTTGTGGCGGGAATGATTTCAGAATGCTCTTCTGTCTTCCCGCCATTGTCTTTGTTCTTCCTATTTTTGGTGCCGGAAAGGAAAAACCTTGTCTCCGGAGGTAAAAGGATAGTGCAGTTTCCTCTTCAGGGGATTGTCAGTCCGCGGCAAAATCTTAAATTTGCAAAGAACCGCATATAGTATCTTACCTCTATGTACAGCAACAGCAACAAAAGAAACAAGGGCGGCAAGGGGAAAATCTCCCCCAAGGCCGGTTCCCATTCCAAGAAACCCAAGTTTTTCCCCGAATATGAAGGCACGGTCCAGATGAACCGTGACGGGAACATATATGTCAAAATCAAGGACCAGGACTTCGACATATTCGTCAAGTCCACAAAATCCAAAGGCGCCCTCAACGGTGATACGGTCAAGGTCGCTCTGACGAAGACTTCCTATTACGATACAAAGCGTGAAGGGGAGATACGCTCCATCATTGAACGTTCCCCTCGTCCGTTTGTCGGGGTGCTCCATATCGTGGGTCCTCAAGCGTGGGTCCTCATGCAGAGCAAGTCCATGCCCTACGATATTTCCGTCCCGGTCCTCGATCAGTTCGGAACTCCTCTTTACAGGCGGAAGACTTCCTCCGATACGGATGCGCCGCAGGATTTCAAGGGGGCGGTGAGGCAGACTCCGGAAGGAGGGTATGTCGCACAGGGCCTCTACGAGACGGTCGACGGAGAATCCCGCGAAATGCCCGTCGTAAGGGGCATGAAGGTGGCGGTGAGGGTTGACGGGTGGCCAAGGGGTGAAGCCTACCCTTGCGGACACCTTGTCGATGTTCTCGGAGAAATGGGCAAGAACGACACCGAGATGCACGCCATTCTGGCGGAATACGGACTTCCGTACCGCTTTGAGCCCGAAGTCGAGAACGCCGCTGATTCCATTTCGGATGAGATAACTCCGAAGGATCTCAAGGGAAGGAAGGATTTCAGGGATACTCTTACATTCACCATCGACCCCGCTGATGCCAAAGACTTCGACGACGCCCTTTCCTTCCGTCCGCTCGAGAACGGAAATTATGAGGTAGGAGTCCATATCGCGGATGTGTCCTACTATGTCAAACCGGGAACTCCGGTGGACAAGGAAGCGATGTCAAGGGGAACATCGGTATATCTTGTCGACAGGACGGTGCCGATGCTTCCGGAGAAGCTTTCCAACAAGCTCTGTTCTCTCCGTCCCGGTGAAGACAAGCTGACTTTCTCGGCAGTATTCGAAATAACTCCCAAAGGAAAGGTCTTCAACCAATGGTTCGGACGTACTGTCATCAATTCAAATTACCGCTTCGCTTACGAGACCGCCCAGCAGATTATCGATGCGGGGCAGGAGTCCCTCAAGATGGATCTCCGAGGGGGAACAGATGGAGTGGGGGTCGACTCCGACCAGGCGATGAAGGACGGAATCCTTACCGGATGCGTCATTCCCGGAGAAATCAAGAGTGCAATCCTCACCCTTTGGGATCTGGCTTCGATTTTCAGGAAGGAGAGATTCAAAGCGGGGGCCGTTTCCTTTGAACGCCCCGAAATGAAGGTTGACGTTGATGAGAACGGTAAGCCGATAGGCGTACATCAGCACATCACCAAGGAAGCCAACTGGCTGATTGAGGAGTTCATGCTGCTGGCTAACCGCTCTGTCGCGGAGTTCATAGCGACGGGAGGTAAGATGGACGGCAAAGCCCGCAAGGACGCGAAGACGTTCGTCTACCGAATTCATGATGAACCGAATTCCGAGAAACTCCAGAGTCTTGGAATGTTCGCCCGGAACTTCGGCTATCAGCCCAAATTCGGTCAGGGCAGAGAAATAGCCCATCAGCTCAATGACCTGCTGGATTCGGCGAGGGAAAAGCCGGAGTTCATGCCGCTCGAGATGCTCGCTCTCCGGGCTATGGCGAAAGCCTGCTACAGTACCGACAACATCGGTCACTACGGACTTGCATTCAAGTTCTACACCCATTTCACTTCTCCGATCAGGCGATATCCGGACACTATGGTCCATAGGCTCCTTTCAATGTACCTCGAGGGGGCATCATCCCAGAACAAGGATTACTACGAGGAACAATGTGTCCATGCGTCGGAGCGTGAAGTCCTTGCCGCGAACGCGGAGAGGGACAGCACCAAGTACAAGCTCGTCGAGTTCATGCAGGACAAGATCGACCAGGAATTCGACGGCCATATTTCCGGGCTCACGCAGTGGGGCATGTACGTTGAAATCGAGCCGACGAAGATAGAGGGAATGGTCTCCCTTATGAGCATCGGAGGGGATTATTACGATTTCGATGAGGACGAATACGTCATCCGCGGCCAGTATACCGGAAAGGTCTACAGGTTGGGGGATCCGGTAAGGATCAAGGTGAAGTCCACGAATCTGGAGCAAAGACTCCTTGACTACACCCTCATTACAGAGGAACATAAGTCCGAGTCTCCTTCAGGACGTTCTCGCACCGGCGCATCTTCCGGCCGTTCCCGGACTTCATCTTCGGCATCGAAGTCTTCATCCGCCTCAAAATCCCCGAAGTCTTCAAAGTCATCCTCTACAGGAGCTCCCAAGAAAACTGCATCCAAAACAAAGAAATCCGCCAAGAGATCCGAGTAGTGGCGCTTTTCTCTGAGAAGGGCTTTTATAAGCGAATATCCCGTCTTTCCTGTCAGGAAGGGCGGGATATACGTAAAGTCGCGTCCCGGTTATTACCTTAGGACTTGGGTGAAGACGGGAGTACCTCCGTCCGGGACAGTGACGTAGACCTGGATGGAGGTTTCGCTTTCCTCACCTTCCGGGGTCAGATTCGTCGCGGTGAAAAGGTATTCTTTCCCCGAGGGGATGTCCCTTTGGCAAACGGTTTTTGCTTTTGCCTTTATCATCGCATAATCTTTCACGGCCTCATCGAAGATGGACGCTTCCGCCTCGGTGACAGGACTTTGTCCGGAAAAAGCGGGAAGGGGAGTGAAATCTCCTTCAATGTATCCGTTGGAGCGGAGGAAGTAATCGACTTCAGAGGCGACGGCGTCCATTCTTGCGGCGCGGACTCCATAGCCGGGAAGGATTTCCGAGTTGGGGAGAAGAGCCTTTAGGTCATTCACGCTGGTGTTGAGTCCGCCGCTGCCGAAAGTGCAGAACGGAACGATTTTCTTGCCGTCCAGGTGCGCATTTGTCAGGAATGTCTTGACCGGAGGAGCGTATGTCCCGAACCAAATGGGATAACCGAGGAAGATGATGTCGTAATCCTCGACATTGACGGAAAGGGGCTTGATTTCCGGCAGGGCGCCGCTTTGGATTTCCTGCTGTCCGCGCTGAACGGTCTGACCGTAATCACCGTCATACGGGACGACGGGTTCGATGACTGCAGTAGGAGCTCCGAGGGAGGATGCTATTGTCTCAGCCACCGCCTTTGTGGAATTCTGCTGCGAGAAGTAGATTACGACGGCCTTGGGAGAAGCCTTTTTGCCTCCTCCGCAAGAAACTATGGCCAGCAATGCGGCCAAAAGAAGTGAAAACTTTTTCATTGTAGGTAGGATTTGTCCGGTTGTTTTTTTGGTGTTTATCCGAGAATCTGATCCGCGGCATTCTTGGTGTCAACTTTTTCGATGACTTTTTCCAGAATTCCTTCCTCGTTGAAGATGAAGGTGCGGCGAATGGTCCCCATGGTTACTTTCCCGTACATCTTCTTTTCTCCCCATGCTCCGAACGCCTGCAGCATTTGGGTGGAAGGATCTGAAAGGAGGGTGAACGGAAGGGAATGTTTCTCCTTGAAATTCTTGTGGGAAGTCTCGCTGTCCTTGCTCACACCAATGATGTTGTATCCGGCAGCGGAGAGATTCTCGTACTTGTCCCTCAGACTGCAGGCTTCCGCTGTGCATCCGGATGTGTTGTCCTTCGGATAAAAATAGATGACGGTTTTCTTCCCGTTTCCGATGAAATCTTCTGTTTTTACGATGTTGCCGTTTTCATCCTTGACCTCGAAAGACGGCATCCTGTCTCCTATGTTCAGCATGATATGTTGTTGATTTGATTTGCGATTATGTGACACAAAAGTACAGATTCTTTCTGAAAACATGAATAGGCGTACCGCTAGTGCGCGGGGTGCGCTGTGCCGCTATCTGTACAATTCCTTGAGAACACCGAGGGAGCGGACGTTTATTCTTGATTCCGTGTGATATTCAAGGTAAGAGAGAATTTCTTCGCATATGGAATTCCTTTCCTCACCCGAAAGGGGAATGAGCATCGCTGATGGGAAATCGGACTGTAGGAAGTCCCTTATTTGGGAGAAGTGCTCCCTTGCGAACGGAGCGATGTCCTCCACCGTGGGACTGAATCCCAGAGCTGCGGAAAGTTCAAGGAGAAAGTTTATATGGAAGTTTGAGTAATTGCCTTCGAGGGCATTGAGGAGCATTATCTGGGAGATGCACCAGTCGAAGAATCCTTCCTCGTTCTCTCCGTCTTTCACGGTGCGGTAGAGAACTTCACTCATGAACATGGTGATGGTGTTTTTCCTCAGGTCGTTCCTTATGCCGATAAGGGAATCCTGCGATGAGAATCCGTAGGCTTTCCAGAGAGTGGATTTCGGGTTCTCGACGACAGTTCCTTCAAGGATGTTCAGGGGAAGGAAAAGCGACATCGGAGTCCGTTTCCCCGTTTTCACGAGGAAGCTTCTTCTGCCGTATTCGGCGGAGAGCGTATGAAGGACTACCGAACTCTCTCCGAATTTGGTGTATGCGAGGACTATCATCCTGGTCGGAGTCTTCATTGCCGCTTGATTTTCTCGGTAGGGACTATTTGTTATCGGAGGCTTTCTCACCGAGGAGGAAAGATGCGAACTTCCTCATCGCTTTTCCCCTATGGGAAATCGCATTCTTCTGTTCTTCGGAAAGCTGGGCGAGAGTGATCATGCCGATATTCTTGACAAGGCCGTCAGCATCGGGTTCGAGGCTGAAAGCCGATCCTTCGGGAAGAGGCTCTGCAGCTTCGGCGGGAATCATGTCGGGAATGAAAACGGGGTCGTAACCGAAACCGTTCGTGCCCTTTTTCGTGAGGCCTATCTTTCCGTCAAGCTGTCCTTCGAAATAATTGATCTTGCCGTCCATGATGAAGGTTACCACGGTGCGGAACCTGGCCCTGTATGTGGCGTGGATAGTGTTGATGCCGTATTCCCTCGCTCTTGAGGCCTCCTTCATCATGCGGGCCATCTCGTCAAGGAGTTTGTCCATGTTGGCCTGGAAGTCGTGTTCGGGACCGGCATATCTGGCGGAATATATTCCGGGGGCTCCTCCCAGGATCTCGACCTCGAGGCCGGAATCGTCAGCGAGGCTGTTCACGCCGTAATTGTCATATATGTACTTGGCCTTTATCAGGGAATTGGCCATAAGGGATGTTCCCGTTTCTTCGATGTCCCCGGTCATTCCGAGGTCCTTCGGGGTGATGATTTCGAAATCAGCGCCCAGGATTTCCTGAGCTTCACGCAGTTTCCCCTTGTTGCCCGTTGCAAAAGTGATCTTCATAAACAAACTGCTTAAAAAATTCTTTACTCGTTTTACTAATCGCTGCAAAGGTAGTCTTTCTTTCCGAAACGGCAAGAAATCACTAATTTTGTATCGTTTAAGATTTATGGCACGTCACTTGCGGAGTGTCAAAAGGCTTGAAAACGGCTTTGTCAGCAGCCGAAAACGGAACATAGCATGAAAAAATACACTATCATATTGTCAGTTGTCGCCCTCTTCACTTTGGGAAGTGCGGCTTTCGGCCAGTCCAAGAATTTCAGGATGGGCCAGTGGGTTGAAATCAACAACGCCATTCTCAAGGAGCTCTCAGAGTCCTATGTGGATTCGTTGCCCCTTTCCAGAATCGAACGGGTAGGCATCGATGCGATGCTCAATAATCTCGATCCTTATACGGAATATATTCCCGAGGAGGAGGAAGAGGATCTCCAGATGATGATCAACAAGTCCTACGGAGGAATAGGCGCCGTCATCTACAAACCCGAGAAGGACGGCAACGTCATCATAAACGAGCCTTACAAGAATTCTCCGGCATACAAGAACAACCTCGTCTGCGGAGACGAGATTCTTGAAATCGACGGGGTGTCCGTCCACGGACTGGAGGCCGCCCAGTGCAGTGACCGCATGAAGGGCAAACCGGGCACCACAGTGCACTTCAAGGTGAAGAAGGTCCGCACCGGTGAGATTGTCGAGATCGATATCACCAGGGAAAGGATCCATCTTCCGGATGTGGAGTATGCCGGAATGCTCAACGACACTACAGGCTACATCCTCCAGACCGGATTCACCACCAATGTCTCCGCCGATGTACGCAACGCGTATTATAAACTGAAGGAGCAGGGGATGAAGAAACTTGTCCTTGATCTGAGGGGAAACGGCGGCGGACTGATGTCCGAAGCCATCAATATCGTTTCCCTCTTCGTTCCCAAGGGTTCTTTGGTCGTTTCGCAAAAGGGTAAAGGCGATTCCCAAACCATAGAGTACCGTACCGAAACGGAGCCCGTCGATACTGAAATTCCGATCATCGTGATGGTGGACGGCAGCAGCGCATCTTCTTCGGAGATCGTCACGGGTGCTCTCCAGGACCTTGACAGGGCGACCGTGATGGGAAAAAGGACCTACGGCAAAGGCCTCGTGCAAGCTATCAAACCTCTTCCGTACAACGGACAGATGAAGGTCACCATCGCCAAATACTACACGCCTTCCGGCCGTTGTGTGCAGGCGATCGATTACTCGAACCGCAACGAGGACGGAAGTGTAGGGTATATCCCCGACTCCCTTACAAGGGAATTCAAGACCCTCCACGGAAGGACTGTCCGTGACGGCGGTGGAATCACTCCCGACGTCGAGATCGAGAATCCCACTTACAGCCGTTTGGTATACTCATTGGTCCTCAACGGCATCATCGAGCAGTATTCGAT
This sequence comes from Bacteroidales bacterium, assembly GCA_017469845.1. Lineage (GTDB taxonomy): Bacteria > Bacteroidota > Bacteroidia > Bacteroidales > UBA932 > Cryptobacteroides. The sequence goes on from JAFUFP010000004.1 coordinate 81,391, forward strand.
AGAGTTTGTGCGCAAACATGCTTCAATACCGGCTGTGGAAGATTTCCATTTCACGGAGTATGATGACTTTGTCGAGTATGCGAAGAAGCGCGACTTTGATTACCGTTCAAATGCCAAGACCCTCTTTGACCAGATGAAGCGTGAACTCCAGAGGGACGGCATGGCCGATAACATGAAAGATCAGCTCGATGCCCTCGACAAGGCCATTGATATGGACAAGGAGCAGTTCCTGCGTCTAAAGAAAGATGAGATCATCCCTTGGATTGAAGAGGAAATCGCGGTCCGCTACTACTATCAGGAAGCCGGCATACAGGTAAGGGTCAAGTATGATGACCAGCTCAAGACCGCTCTCACCAAGCCGCTCATCAAGATCTAGCCGCCATAAGGTCACACGTGCATGTGATGTTCCTGAAAAGGGGACCCGACCGGACATCAACAGGAAAACCGCCTCTCCCGTTTATGGGAAAGGCGGTTTATTCTATTGCTTCGTAGTGAAAGCGGGAGGCCCCGCTTCAGCTAGATGAAGATGTATCTCAGGATGAACAGAACGGCAAGAACCCACATGGTGATGGATATGTCCTTGAATCTTCCTGCAATCGCATGCATGATAACATAAGCGATTACGCCGATGAGGATACCGTCCGAAATTGAATAAGCCAAAGGCATGAGCGCGATTGTAAGGAATGCGGGAATGCTCTTGCAGTAGTCATCCCAGTGGATTGAAGCTACAGAGTGCATCATCATCACACCCACTATGACAAGGGCGGGAGCTGTAGCCGCACCGGGGATGGCGAGGAAAAGGGGAGAGAAGAGCAGCGCCAGAACGAAGCACATTGCGGCCGAGAATGCCGTGAGACCTGTACGTCCACCGGCACCCACTCCGGATGCGCTTTCAACGTATGTTGTCGTAGTTGAGGTTCCGAGGCAGGCTCCGCAGACTGTCGCTATGGAGTCGGCCATGAACATCTTGTCAATGCCTTCGACCTTGTCTCCCTTGGTGATGAGGCCCGCGCTCTGGGATACTCCGATGATGGTTCCCATCGTATCGAACATATCTATGAACAGGAACGTGAGAACCACTACAAGCATATCCCAGGACAATACGTTCGAGAAATCGAATTTGCAGAAGATGGGACCGACGCTGTCGGGAAGTGACATGAAAACCGCTCTTCCGGTTTCGGGATTTCTGACGAGGCTTGTTACGGCGGCTCCTGTGGCGGGGTCCTTGATGACAAGGCCGAGCGCTGTCGAGATGAGTATTCCAAGAAGGATTCCTCCCTTGACTTTCAGCATCACGAGTCCTCCGGTGATGAACAGACCGATCACTCCGACAAGGGCTTTGCCTTTGGTAAGTTCACCGAGGGTCACGAGGGTTGAGTCGGAGTCCACGATGATTCCGGCATTCTGAAGCCCGATGAAGGCGATGAAAAGACCGATACCGGCACCGATCGCCTTTTTGAGCGTTCCTGGAATGGCTTCCAGAAGGAGTGTACGGATCTTCGTGGCTGTCATGATGATGAACAGGATACCCTCGATGAATACGGCCGTAAGGGCGAACTGCCAGCTGTATCCCATCGTGAGACATACCGTGAACACGAAGAAAGCGTTGAGACCCATACCGGGTGCCAGAGCGAAAGGTTTCTTCGCGTAGAGGGCCATCACAAGGGTACCGACGATTGACGCCAATGCGGTGGCTGTGAAGACTGCTCCTCCCGGCATTCCGTCCAAGGCGGAGAAGATGCTGGGGTTGACGGCCAGAATGTAGGCCATCGTGAGGAACGTGGTAATGCCCGCCATGATTTCTGTACGGACATTGTGTTTCCCGGGATCGAACCCGAAAGCCTTTGTCAGAAAATTAGCCATGATTTTTGATAGATTATGTGTAGTGAATAGAATTGCAACCCTTCACCCCAAGTGAGGTGGTTATTTCTCGACCCACAGGAATACCTTGTCCCCGCGGTGGAGTTTCCGCTCCGATGAGACTGAACATCTCACGCCCTTCGGTGCGGTTTCACAGGGCTCGAAATCTACCCTCATGTCGTCGACAGTGAATTCTGCCACTCCGGTAGTGTTCCCGATGACCATGAGTTTGTCCCCCTTGTGAAGGTCGTTTGTCTCCACTGAGATTTCGGCGACGCTGATCCTGTCGAACCAGTTGGTGACTTTCCCGAGATAAATCTTCTTCATCGTCGCTTCGCTTCCATATACCTTGCTCCATTCCCCGAGCCTTGCACCCTGGTAGTATCCGTCCCAGAATCCCCGGTTGAAAACTTCCGCAAGCCTTCCCTTGAGAGAGGCGGCGAGTTCGGGAGTGTAGTTCCCTTCGCAAACCGCATCTGCGGCTTCACGGTAGCATTCGACGGTGTGCTTCACGTACTCGGCGCTTCTTGCCCGTCCTTCTATCTTGAACACCCTTACTCCCGCATCGATGATTTTGTCCATGAACTCTATCGTGCAGAGGTCCTTGGGCGACATTATGTACTTGTTGTCGATTTCCAGCTCGGTGCCGGTTTCAAGGTCGGTGACCCTGTACCCTCTTCTGCAAAGCTGGTAGCAGGCCCCTCTGTTTGCTGAAGAATTGTACGTATGGAGACTGAGGTAGCATTTGCCGGAAATGGCCATGCAGAATGCCCCGTGGGCGAACATCTCTATGCGGACCTGTTTGCCTGAAGGCCCCCTCAGATCTTCTTCGATGATTTTTGAATGGATCTGTTTGACTTGGGAGAGATTCAGCTCCCTGGCGAGAACGATTACATCCGCTAACTGCGAGTAGAATTTCAGGGCCTCGTAGTTCGAGATGCTGAGTTGTGTGGAGATGTGCACTTCGAGGCCGATCTGCCTGCAGTACATTATGGCCGCCATGTCCGAAGCTATGATGGCGTCGACGCCGGCCGCCTTTGCCGCATCGAGAGCCCGGTGTGCCGCTTCAATGTCCTCGCCGTATAGGACGATGTTCAGGGTCATGTACGTCTTTACGCCCTTTTCCCTGCACAGGCGGACAATCTCGGGGAGATCTTCCGGAGAGAAATTGTTGGCGGAGTGGGATCTCATGTTGAGATTGCCTATCCCGAAGTATACGGAATTGGCACCACCCTGCAAAGCTGCCTGGAGGCATTCGAAATTCCCCGCGGGGGCCATGATTTCAAGATCTTTCTTTTCCATCTTATTGTTTGTGACGCCAGATGCGGAGCAAGTGTCCGGAAAAAACATCAAGAAGCCGCTCAAATCCTGTGATACGGCTTCTTGCTTATCTGATGTGAGGTACTATTTCGTTCTTCCTACGAGCTTGTCGGCAAAACGGCGCAGTGTCTCAAGGCGTACTCCGCGGCATACCTTTGCGGCGTGCTCCATGGCTTCCTCGTTGAGGCGGAGAATCTCGTATTTCGCATCCTCATCCACTCGGAGGGAAGTGTAGAAGTTTCTGACGATGGAGATTTTCTCCCCCTTCTCTTCTTCCGTTTCCGCTTTCATCTCAAGGGCTGAAAGAAGGGACGCCTTGGTCTGGTCGTCCGCCTTTTCGAGAGCCCTTGTCGTGAGCCAGCACTTCTTCTGGTTGATGATGTCGCCTCCGATGGGCTTGCCGAAGACTTTCTCATCACCGAAGGCGTCGAGATAGTCGTCCGCCACCTGGAAAGCGAGGCCGAGAGAATAACCGTAGTTGTAAAGAGCGTCACAGATATCTTCCGATGCGCCGGCGATAAGCGCTCCCATCTTTGCGGAGCATGCGATGAGGACTCCGGTCTTGAGACCGATCATCTTCATGTAATCAGCCATGCTGACCTCTTTCACTTTCTCGAAATCCATATCGAGCTGCTGACCGTCGCATACTTCGGATGCGGTGGTTGAGAAAAGGTCAAGAACTTTCTCGAGAACTCCGGCTGGAGCTTTAGCCATTCTCTTGTATGAGTCGATGCACATCACATCGCCTGAAAGAATGGCTCCGTCTTCTCCCCATTTCGTCCATACGGTGGGAACACCTCTACGTAGAGGGGAACGGTCCATTATGTCGTCGTGGATGAGGGTGAAACTGTGGAAAATCTCCAATCCGGCCGCGGGCTGGAGAACGGTTTCGTCAAAGGTGTCCTTGTACAGGGAGTAGGTCGTCAGACAGAGCTTCGGCCGGATTCTTTTGCCCCCTATCGATATCATGTACCTCAGGGGGTCATAGAGGTTCGCGGGCGTTTCTGAGAACTTGAGAGTCGAAAATAGCTGGCTTATTGCAGCATCTATCTTGTTTTCGCTGATCATGTCTTTGTATTCGGGTTTTCGGTTTCCACAAATATACTATCTTTGCACGGTATTTCCAATCATAAAAATTCACAGGATGACAATTTCCGGAGAAGCTACGGTGGTGAAAAATGCGGGCAGCCATTTCATGCTGTCTCCGCTACCCGTGTGGTCTCCTTTCCCTGCAGTTCTCAAGGGCAAGGTCAGACTGAAGGGCGGTGATTCCACAAATCCCGTGGCTGTCGGTGATCATGTCAAGTACAGCGCCATTGTACAGGAGGGAGACGATATCCTCACAATTACTCTGGAGAATCCGGCGACGATTTCGGAGATCCTTCCACGTGCTAACCACGTCAAGCGCAAGTCCACCAATCTATCCCGTCAGTCCCATGTCATTGCGGCCAACATCGACATGGCATATATAATAGTGTCTCTGTATTTCCCGGAAATCAAACTTCCCTTCCTTGACAGGATACTTGTGACGTGTGAAGTGTACGGCGTTCCCGTCACGATCGTCATGAACAAGGTGGACCTTTATAGGGAAGAGGATCCGGAGTACGTCGAAGCTTTCCATAGGATTTACGAAGGGGCGGGCTACCGGGTTTTCGAAACCTCCGTCAAAACCGGAGAGGGAATAGATGCCCTTCGTGAGGATTGCAAAGACAGGGTGTGCCTTTTCTCGGGGGAGTCCGGTGTGGGCAAATCCTCCCTCATAAAGGCTTTGGACCCCTCGCTTGATCCCAAGGTCGGTGAAATCTCCGACGTGCATCTTCAGGGAAAGCATACTACGTCTTTGTATGAGATGTACCGTCTCGCTTCAGGTGGTTTCGTGGTGGACACTCCCGGACTCAGGGGATTCGGGCTTGTGGATCTCAAGAAGGAAGAAATAGCCCTGTATTTCCCTGAGATGCTTGAAGCATCAAGGGAATGCCGCTTCACACCGTGCACTCATACCCATGAACCGGGCTGCGCAGTGAAGCAGGCGGTCGAAGAAGGGAGAATAAGCCCGGAGAGATATTCTTCATATCTGGGTATGCTGGAAGAAGACACCAAGTTCAGATAGTAATCCTATGGCCAAAGATGGACTCAACAGGGACATCCTGTCCCTTGCCGGGCCCAGTATCCTGGCGAATATCACCGTGCCCATTGTCGGGATGGTGGATATTGCCGTGGCCGGCCATATGCCATTGGGTGAAGCTGCTACCCTTATCGGAGGGATTTCCATAGGGACCATGCTTTTCGACCTGCTGTATTGGAACTTCGGATTCCTCAGGGTCGGAACCGGCGGACTCACCGCCCAGGCATATGGAAGGGGAGACAAGGCGGAGATGGCCTCGACGCTTTGCAGGGGAGTGGGCCTTTCCATGGTGATCGCCGCCGTAATTCTCATTCTTCAGGTCCCTTTCGTGAAGTTGGCGATGCTGATGGTCGACAGCTCCGAGGAGGTGAGGTCTCTTGCCTTGGAATATTTCCACATAAGAGTTTGGGCGGCCCCGGCGACCCTTTCCCTGATGGCGATAAAGGGTTGGTTCATAGGGATGCAGGATACTGTGAGTTCGATGTTCACCGACCTTGTCGTCAATGGGGTCAATATAGCCGGAAGCATCATTCTGGCCCTTGGTGTAGGCTCTTTTGAGGGGCTGGGTTTTCCGGGAATTTCTCTGGGGACCGTGATAGCGCAATATAGCGGACTCCTGTTTGCTTTCGTTGTCATTGCCTTCAAATACGGGAGAGATATCTTCCCCGGTTATACACCCGTCAAGATTGTTTCCTCTTTTTCAGGAGGGCAGATCGGACGTTTCTTCGTTGTCAACACGGATCTTTTCATAAGAAGCATCTGTCTCGTGGCGGTGTATGTCGGTTTCACATCGATATCCGCCAAGTTCGGGGATTTGCTCCTTTCGACTGGAGCGATAATGATGAAACTTCTGCTCCTTTTCTCATACTTTACCGACGGTTTCGCTTTCGCCGGAGAAGCTCTTGTGGGCAAATATATCGGGATGAAAGACATTCACAGTACCAGAAGGACGGTGGGGAAGGTCTTCATATGGAGCATGTCCATCGGCATGTCGTTCATCTTGATCTATCTTCTTTGCGGAACACCTATCGTAAAGGTGCTCACTTCCGATGCCGATGTCGTTGAATCATGCCGTCAGTTCTTCGTTTGGCTGCTTCCGATGCCTCTTATCGGATGCGCTGCCTTCACTTGGGACGGGATATATGTGGGAGCGACGGCTTCGAAGGAAATGAGGGATTCCACAATTTGGTGCATGGTGGGTTTCTTCGCCTCGTGGTTCATCATGGACGCCATTTTCGGCGGTCCGGATGCTGATCCCGCTTTCAGGCTGAACCTTCTTTTGGGCGCGTATTTCGTCCACCTTTTCATAAGGGCTCTTTATCAGACCGTCCTGTACAAAAAAGCTATTCTCAGTAGGCCATTCGAGGTGTGATTTTTTTAGGTTGATTGGCCCAATTATTCGTTCTTTAGGACGGAGTGGCGGTGAAATAATGATCAAATTGTCTAAGGGGTGTTGCTCCGAGTTGATTTTTTTTAAAATTCGCTCGGATAATACTCTGAATGAAAAACTTGAATAGTGTCAAGTTGTTATGCTTATATTTTTATAGTCGAGTCATGAAACTGAATCTTCTTCCGGCCATATCGACAGTTGTTCTTCTGTCAATGGCATTCCCCTCGTGTGACAATTCCGCGGAAAGTCCCTATATCAACGAGATCGAACTTGAAACTCATCAATATGAGATTACTGAGGATCTGACAAGGTTCACGTTGGCGATTATGCAGTCGGTCGATTCGAATAATCCGGAAGGAAGCTGGATGTTTTCACCTTTCGGGGTTGCTTCATCTTTGGCTCTTATCAACAATTTCGCAGATGAGGAGGCATCAAAGGAGATAAAGGAAGTCCTTGGCCTATCAGATTGGACGACGGAAGAAATCAACGGGTATTTTTCAGTAATGATAGACGGCCTGTCGCAATATGGGGTGGGCAGCACTCTCAAAATGGGCAGCTACCTTTCTATGCCAAATTCACAATCCTTGGATCCAAGTAGGCTTAAAACGCTAACAGAATCTTATAACCTGTCTGATCATTCATTTGCCGGTGGGGGTTCTGATGCGCTTCTTTCTTCGATCAATGAATGGTCAAAGGAGAAGATTTCGGGGAATTTGTCTTCCCCTGTGAAAAGGACAGACCTCATTTCGGACGGAGGAGTTGTATTCTCAAGCGGCTTTTCATACGAAGGAAAATGGAGATACCGGTTCGACCCTAAAGAAACAACTAAACAAATGTTCTTGAAACAAGACAGGACTCTCGTTGAGGTGGACATGATGAAACGCTCTTATGTTAAGCCCTACCCTAATGTGTTTATCCCTGTCGCAGGAGATGAGTTCGGTCAATTGGGGAAGGGAACGTACATATTTTCAGTATATTATCCAGGGAAAGCAGATGCAGGCGTTGATCCTCTTTTCAAGAATTTCCAGGAATTTATGGACGCTGCTTTGAGTGAAGGGGGTGAAGACTGGTATCCTATTTTGTTCGGAGGATTTAACCCATCTGAAATCGAATATTGGATTCCCAAATTCCAGACAGCTTCGAAGGCGATCGATATGAAAACCAGCCTTAAGGATATCGGTGTCGGGAAAATCTTTTCAGACGGGATTACCCTTTCCGGCGGTGCAAAGACGAACATCGGTTCTTTCCTTGATGTAGGATATTTCAGGACGGCCGAGGATGGGTATGGAAGCCTGGATGGCTATGACGGAATGTATACGTACCGTTTCATCAGCAAAGATCTTTTCAAGGCAGATAGTACTTTCTATTATTTCTTGTACTTGCCTTCCCCGGGCATTTTCCTGATGGCCGGGAAATATGACGGAGACTGAAAAATCAAGAGGATGGTCAGGGAAATCGACCATCCTCTTTTCATAAAGCGTTCCGGAAGTCCCGGATAATTGTATACCTGTTTGTCGAGTCTACTCGGGAACAACTTCTGTCTGAGGAGCGCTTTCCGTAGAGGCTGGAATTTCTGCGTCCGGAGCCGCGGCAGCGGGAGCCTCTTCGACTGCTTCCACCTTTTCCTTATGGAAAGGGAGACCGATGCAGGAAAGTCTGTCAGTGAAGTACAGGAAGCCGCAACCGAGAACAATCAGGCATACAAGACACCAGATGAATCTCTTGAGGTTTGCCTTTTTCCTTGCCGCAGGGTCTACTGAAGTGAGTTTCGGGTACTTGACAAGGCTGGTAAGGGTAGCGCCGAACTTCGTGCCTACAAGGGCGGCGGCATTGATGGCCCAGCCGTTTGCGTTGAGCATGGGACCGAGGTCGCGCTTACGGAGTTTCCTCCATGCGATGAACACGGACGGCAGGGAGATTACCAGCATCAGACCGATGATGAGGACAATCCATTGCCACCAGGTCAAGGATTTAAGGACGGCGAGAATAGCGGTCAGTACACCGCCTACAGCGGCGACTGCTATGGTGATGCCGGCTATCTTGCCCACATCGAAAGGAGCTGCCTTGGTCGCGGTGTTCACTCCGTCAGCAGGTTTGCTGGTCGCACTATCCGTAATGGTTGACAGAGTCCCCTCACCCTTGGCGGCTTTTTCAGAAGCGGACTTGCCTATCTTGTCTGAAATAAATCTTGCCGCTTTCTTGTAGGGGGACCAGAATGCCTGACGTAGGCTGATCGGGTTCTCCACGATGCTGGTCACGGTTGCGTTCCAGTCATTTCCTTCACGGTCATAGAAGACCGCGTTTTTGCCGGGACGGAGACCGTCCACATCACCGTCGGTGAGGACGGCTGCAATGTTCATTGTGGCGTTCTTTACTTTGGATGAGCAGGCGCAGTAAAGGATGTACATTCCGCTGAGGTCCGCCATTCCGGCATGTTTGCCCATATCCTCAACTTTTATACAAAGGTCAGTAGACCTCTGGTCAATGTATAGCCTTCCTGCTTGGAAGATTGATTTCTGGTCGGGGGCATAGAAATCGGACAGAACCACGTAGTTGTTCAGGAAACGGTAGAAGTTCTTGTACAGTCTCATGAATTTGTCCACAGCCTCGATCGAGAGAGCCTCTTCTTCGAGAGCCTTGTCCTTGTCGACGAGAGCGAGGAGGTCCGCCTTGCGGTCTTCCTTGAGGATCTTCTTGATTTCTTCGTCTCCGAGGGACTCGACTTCAGCGCCCTTCTTTGCACCGACCCATGCGGTGTAGGGGCCGAACTTGCCGAGTATCGCGTTCCACTGTGCTTCGGTGATTCCGTCAGCATCGGGGAAGTCGATATCGAGGACAGCTGCCTTCAAAGCGTCAAACGCACCCTGCCAAGCGGGGTTGATTCCACCCTTTAGGGGGATTACGGCGTCTTTTGTGGGGCGTGCCAAGGGATATTTGGCGATTTCTTCGGCTTTGAGGGAGAGGTTCTCTCCGCTGATTTCACCGATCTTGTCGGCGGATACGTCGACAGCTCCTGAGACCGCGTCATCGAAGGCGATGAGTTTGCACCTCATGAAGAAATCGGCGATTTTGTCCTTCAGCGCATCGCAGGCTGCAAGAGCGGCTGCAGTGTTGTCGCCATAAGGGAAAATATTGTCCTTGTCAGCGGCTGCCGCCTCCTTCCATGCGTCGAAATCAGCGCAGGCGGTATAAAAAGCCTCGATGTTGTCCGCGGTAACTCCGTCCACTCCGCTCCTGTCCATCGATTTGCCGATCTTTTCGGTGATGGTGGTGATGAGTGCGGCGAGGGCCTCGTCCGCCTCGGCTGATGCAGGGGTGATGATTCCGTCCCCGTTGAAGATGGAGTTCGCGAAAATCTTCACGTTGTCCGAAGTGTCCTCCAGAGAAATGGAGTCTTTCTCGAGACCGAGATTTGCGAGTATCTGTTTGGCGGAACCGAGAAGTTTGCTTCCGTTGGGATCTTCGGTGTTGAATTCCGAAAGAGCTATCGAATCCTCGCCTTTCAGAAGAAGGTCTGGATTTTTGAGGATACCGGTAAGCCACTGAGCCGTAGAGATTACCTCATCTACACGGATGGTGCCGTCACCGTTTCCGTCTATGAGGGCAAGGGTTTTGGGGTCGAACTCCAGCCCTTTTACGGGGCAGCTGAGAACGGTCCACATCTTGCGGTCCAGTTCGCCCAGGTGGGCGATGTCCGCACCGGAGTCAATCTTCACACGTACGGCTCCGCCGACGGAAGTGAATTTCCAGTTGTAACCAGTTTTGTCCATATGAAAAGAATTGTTTGAATTGTGAATACACGTCAAAAGCGTCGTCGGTTTGCCTCAAGGATCGGTACAAACCCGCACATATGCAAACTTAATTAAAAAAATCAATAAATGGCACTGTCATTCATCAAAAACGATGACCTTTCTCATAGTGAACAAATCTTTGTATATGGAAATACCGGATAGCGAGGCATCGTAGATGCTCACTTTTCTGTTTGCAGACCCTGTTATCAGTGTCAGTGACGTCCATCGGGATAATTTCGGATGGTTACCTTACCCTCCTCATCATAATACTTCCATTCTCCACAATCCCAGTAATCTGTTAACATATCAGCGTTCTTTTCCCAAACCGTAAATCCCTCTGACTTTATCAATCCATTTGGATGGAAGTCCTTGTAATATGCTTTGTAGTATGGAAGTATTACGGATCCATCCGGCTTCTTTACTTTGTAGGTTGTGTTGATGCTGCAGAAATACATCATCAATATGGTGCCTGGAGTACCTAACGTGCTGTCGGGAACTCCGGTATTGAAAAAGATGATTACCTTTGGGTCTCCATTGATGGAATAGTCAATCCAATCCAGAGTATTTGTGGACAATCTGACCGAGAAAGAAAGGCCATCTCTATTCCCGTTCTTATAGTACGTGTAGATAGTATGGTCAGGAACTGTTGAATAGTCTATCCATAAGCCGTCCTTCAGCCCTTTGTGATCGTACCGGTTGATTTCCATCCCGAAGTCAAACATGCCTCCTGCATCTTGTCCAAGAGTGTCGGTTACGGAAACGATTGAACTATCTTCTATATCCTCCCATTCTTCATCAAATGAGCCGCTTTCGTCAATCGTAACACGGACATTAGAAACTTTTACATTTCCTTCCTTATCGTATGATTTCCGCACACCACTATGAAAAGAATCTATCTCAGGGCTCCAACCTTTATCCCAAACCAGATAACCTTCAGATGATACTTGTCCATCGGGGTAGAAAGATTTCTCATATGACTTATAATAAGGCCTTTGAAGTGATCCGTCATGTTTATGAAAATAGAACTCTTTATTGATGCTGCTGAAAGAGATATAATCAAGTTTTCCTGGTACATCTTCTCTGGACATTACTCCACTGGATACAGATACTGATGAAATAATATTAATGCTGTCCGGTAAAAATTGAGGACCGGCATCTCGTAATGCTGAGAAGCCATTTTTTCGTCAGTTTTGAAAAATAAGGTCTCGCGCGCGCATGAGAGAGGCCTAGTCAGTTTCAATGACGGGATCGAACAGAGAAGG
>JAFUFP010000067.1 GCA_017469845.1 Bacteroidales bacterium
AATACAAAGATAGGGCTTTCCCGCGAAACCGCCAAAAAAAAACATCGGAAAATTGCGACTTTTCCGATGTTTCATTCATTTTTCACGGCACGCGGCATGAAGGGGATCAATTATTTCCGATTTTTTGATGCGTCAGTCCTAGCTCGAAGGGGAGATCAAGGTCAATGTCTACAATGAGAATTTCTTCATCGATTTGGGAAGATACCGCCTCGAGTGGAATGTCGAGGCCGAAGGGGAAAAGATCCTGACGGGTTCGGTGGAGAATCTTGACGTCGCTCCCGGACAGACCGCCACGGTGTCTCTTGGCGTCACTCTTGACCAGATCAAGGAGGCTGCCGCCAAGGCGTGCTGCTGCGCGGATGACATCTACCTCAACGTCAATTACGTGCTCAAGGGAAAGGATGGGCTTCTCCCCGCCGGCAGCGTGGTTTCATACGACCAGATAGCGATCTCGGAAAGCGAGGGAGCGTCGTTCAGAGGTGGAGACGCTTCCGTTTCAGGGGGTAAGATCATCCGTGACGGAAATACCTTCTCCGGCTCATTTGTCTACTCCGCCGGTACGCAGCAGCCCAGGATCTCCGCTTGGGAGATAGGCTTCATCGACGGAGCCATCGCCTCTTACAAGATTGACGGAAAGTCTCTCATCGAAGAACCCCTCATGCCCGCTTTCGGAAGGGCTCCGATAGAGAACGACCTCGGCGCAAGGAATGAAGTCCGCAGCAAGATGTGGATGTATCCGGAGTTCAAGGTGAAGTCGACGGATGTCAGCAAGGACGGCGACAATTACGTCGTCAAGACGGTCTATGAACCGCTTGAAGGCAAGGCCGGAGTCCAGATGGTCTACAGGATCTATCCCGACGGAACCATCGAAGGAACGGAGAGCCTTACTGACGAGGGAGGTCTTTCCGAATGCCCGGATCTTCTGCGTTTCGGTATGGAGTTCACCATGGGCGGAAAATATTCCGACCTTGAGTTCTTCGGCAAGGGTCCCTTCGAGAACTATGCCGACAGGAACACCGCTGCACTCATGGGCAAATATCACCAGAGTGTGAACGACCAGTACCATTACGGCTATGTGCGTACGCAGGAGTCCGGAACCAAGACCGGAATGAAGTATTTCAGGGTGACCGACGCCGGCGGTCTCGGCCTTGAAATCACTTCCGGCAAGCGATTCTCCGCTTCAGCTCTTCCTTTCGGCAGGAAGACCCTCGACCTTTCCATCGGAGATCCCCGTCCCCGTCCCAATCGCACCAACACCCAATCGGGCAAGGCTCAGCATTCCCTCGAGATGAAGGCTCTCGCCTTCGAGAATAACCGTGAGGAGGGCAAGACATATGTCAACTTCGATGCGGTCCAGATGGGAGTCGGTGGAGACAACTCCTGGGGCGCAAGACCGATGGAGGCTTACCTGATCCATGCGAAGGAGATGAGCTTCGACTTCATCATCCGTCCTGTCAACAACTGATTTTCATTAATATAAAGAACTTGCTGATATGAAAAAAATCTTATTGATTGTCCTCGCCGCATCATTGATGCTGGCCGGATGCGCAGGGAGCGGTGAAAATTCCGCATCCGTCGGTGGCACAGATGCCATCACCAACATAATGAACAGGAAGAGCGTCCGCTCCTTCACCGGAGAGAAACTCTCCCAAGAACAGACCGAGACGCTCCTCAAAGCCGCAATGGCTGCCCCTACAGGCATGAACGCCCAGCCTTGGAGGTTCGTCGTCCTGAATGATCCTGCGGTAATCGCGGATGTTTTCGCGAATGAAAGGGGAGAAATGTACAAACAGGCAGGTGCGGTCTTCATCGTCTGCGGCCAGACTACGGTGATGCAGCGCCCCTGGGGACAGGAGAACGCCGAACCCCAAGAGGTTCCCAACCAGTTCTGGTATGAGGACTGCGGCGCTTCAACCGAGAATCTCCTTTTGGCGGCTGAGGCCTTGGGCCTCGGTGCGGTATGGATCGGATGCTATCCTATCCAGGCCAAGATAGACAACCTCAGGGCAAAACTCGGCATTCCCGAAAATGTGATGCCTTATGCAATCGTTCCTGTCGGTTACCCTGCCGGAAACGACCAGCCCAAGGACAAGTGGAAACCCGAAAACGTCCATTACAACAAGTGGTAGTCATGAGAGCGGGAATGATTTCAGCGGCCTTCGTGGCCGCTTTGGCGATGGCTCTTTCCTCTTGCGGAAGCGCTCCGGAACTTTCAAAAGAGCAGATCGTCCTTGACAATATCTTTTCCAGGAAAAGTGTGAGGAGTTTCACGGAAGAGCCGGTTACATCACAGCAGATCGAGACTCTCCTGAAGGCCGGTATGGCCGCCCCGTCAGGAAGCAATATCCAGCCTTGGAGTTTCGTTGTGCTGCAGGACAAGGACCGTTACATGGAGATATTCGGGGAGAACAACTTCAACCAGAGGATATTCGCCCAGTCTGCGGCAATCATCGTGGTTTGCTCCGATACAACAGTCGTCCGGGCCCCGAGGAATGACCCCCAGGGTACCCCTGTGAAAATGGCGAACGGGACGTGGAGGGATGATGCGGGAGCCGTCACCGAGAACATACTCCTCGCCGTTGAGGCTATGGACCTTGGTGCCGTATGGACCGCATGCTATCCTTATCCCGACAGGATGAATCCGGTGAAAGCTTCGCTGGGATTGCCTTCGGAAGTTGTCCCTTACAGCGTGATCGCATTGGGACATCCTTCCGGAGATGACCAGCCCAAGGACAAGTGGAAACCCGAAAAAGTCCATTACGGGAAGTGGTAGGCGACAGGTGAATTGTCCCCTGAATATTACGGAAATGCCGGGTGGGAGTAACTCTCATCCGGCATCTTCACTTTCAGAAATCCTTGTCACATTCCCAAGACCATGGTCTTGTCCTCAAGAGTATAGGCTTTGTGCCCAACTTCTCCTTCTTGCATCAACCGTTGGTGCTCATCAGGTATCTCATGTGCCACAGCACAACGCCTATGGATACGGAGACATTGAGCGAGTGTTTCGTTCCCCATTGGGGGATCTCAAGGGAAAAGTCGGATGCGTCCACGACTTCCTGGGAAACTCCGTCCACTTCGTTTCCGAAAACGAGTGCATACTTCATCTCGGGATCTGAACCGCAGCCGTGTAGAGTCAGGTGGTCGAGTTTGACGGAGTTCACGGTCTGTTCCACACTGATGACAGTGTATCCCTGCTGTTTCAAGCTACGGACGGCGTCAATGGTGTTTGCGCAGTATTCCCACGGCACGCTGTTCTCCGCCCCGAGGGCGGATTTGTGAATGAGGGCGGATGGGGGAGTGGCGCATATTCCGCACAGGAATACCTTATCGACCTTGAAGGAGTCGGAGCTTCTGAATGCTGACCCGATGTTGTGGGCACTGCGTATGTTGTCCAGAACGACGGTGATTCCGGAGTCGGGGAGGGATTTGTACTCCTCGGTGGAGACTCTTCCCAGTTCTATGTTGAGCAATTTCCGGTCTTTCATGGCCTATGGTGAACAAAAATCAAATTAGAGTACTGCAAATTTAAGGATTTCGTTTATCTTTGTACCGCTTCGGTGACGGAATGTTTCCGGAGCGCAGTTACAGACTGTCTGAAACATTTTTCAAGGGCTCAGGCCCGCCCACAAAACAATTATATGAAACAGGATCTCCAAATCTTTGATCTCATCAAAAAGGAGCGTGACCGCCAGTCATCCGGTCTTGAACTTATCGCCTCCGAGAATTATGTCTCCAATCAGGTACTGGAAGCGATGGGCTCCATCTGCACCAACAAATATGCTGAGGGTTATCCCGGAAAGCGTTACTACGGAGGATGTGAAGTAGTCGACCAGATAGAGCAGGTGGCGATTGACCGTCTTTGCAAAATTTACGATGCAGAATATGCCAACGTGCAGCCCCATTCGGGTGCACAGGCCAACATGGCCGTCATCATGGCAGTCCTGAATCCCGGTGACACTTTCATGGGTCTCGATCTCTCGCAGGGAGGTCACCTCACCCATGGTTCACCCGTCAACGCTTCAGGCATTCTCTATCATGC
Organism: Bacteroidales bacterium; assembly: GCA_017469845.1. Classification (GTDB taxonomy): domain Bacteria; phylum Bacteroidota; class Bacteroidia; order Bacteroidales; family UBA932; genus Cryptobacteroides. Next base: position 4,040 of record JAFUFP010000067.1, read on the forward strand.
CGTAGCTTACGGACTCAATCCCGAGACCGGAACAATAGACTACGACGAGATGGAGAAGAAGGCCAAGGAGTGCAAGCCAAAACTCATAATCGGTGGAGCGTCGGCATATTCCAGGGAATGGGATTATGAGAGGATGAGAAAAATCGCTGACGAAGTGGGAGCCATCCTTTGGATCGACATGGCCCACACCGCAGGTCTCATCGCAGCCGGTCTTCTGAAGAATCCCGTCAAGTATGCCCACATCGTGACTTCCACAACACATAAGACCCTCCGTGGTCCCCGTGGAGGAATTATCCTCATGGGCAAGGACTTCGATGATCCTCAGGGCAGGACAACTCCCAAGGGCGAGGTCAAGAAGATGAGCGCCGTTCTGAATTCAAGCGTATTCCCCGGAGTGCAGGGAGGACCTCTCGAGCACGTCATCGCAGCAAAGGCCGTGGCATTCTACGAGGCTATGCAGCCCGAATATGTCTCATATCAGAAGCAGGTTATCGAGAATGCGAAGGCTATGTGTGAAGAGTTCATTTCACGTGGGTACAAAGTCATCTCCGGAGGAACCGACAATCACCTTATGCTCATCGACCTGAGGGGCAAGTTCGACAACCTTACCGGTAGAGTTGCCGAAAAGCAGCTTGTGAAAGCCGACATCACCGTCAACAAGAATATGGTACCCTTTGACACCAGGTCTCCTTTCCAGACATCGGGTCTGAGAGTCGGTACTCCCGCCGTCACGTCCAGAGGATTTGTGGAGAAGGATATGGTGGACATCGTTGATCTCATCGATACTGTCCTCGCTTCCTCTGCGGCCCACGTTGACGCCATCAACGCCAAGGAACCTACCGAGGCCCAGAAGGCCGAACTCGAGCAGCACAAGGCTGTCCTTGACGAAGTCCGTCGCAAAGTCCACATGATGACTTCGGGACGTCCCCTGAACAAATATTAGTCCCCAAGGGCTATAGGCGAATAACCGTAGAAAAGATATTGAACAGTTCAGCCGATCCGGTTTTCCGGGTCGGCTGAGTCCGTAAATGTCGTTCTTGTTTCTGTGAAATCACGGGGCTATTCCGCAAGTTTCTTGAGCCTTGAAAGACACGCCCTTGCGCAGTTCATATTTCGTCCCGGAGGACAATTCACCCCGTGCTATTTGATTTTATTAAGCAAGACCTCCTTATAGAAATATCCTTCTTTTTCTTCAGTTTCGTAAGCTGAGGTCAAAACGAGGCGCATTTTCATGGAAGTGCATTCATTTATGGAGTAATCACCATAGGTGGTTATTCCGTCATCCCAAGGCATCGAAATTCTCAAGGTCTTCTTTTCGTGGAAGACCTCGTATGAGAACTCATATGTGAATCCTCTTTCAGTCCCGGTATAGTAGATCTGTACACGGAGGATATTGTCGCTTCCGAATTTCCACGTAGAGGTGGAATTGGGGTTTTCACCTTGAGATTTTTCTTTGGACCATGTCCCGATAATGTTATCCAGGTTGTATGACTCCTTCGGATTATCGGACTCCTTACCGCAGGACAATAGTAATCCTGAAGCGATAGAAAAGATGCATATCAGACGAAATATATTTCTCATGGGAATAGGGATTGGTGCGGGTTAAATTTACTGAAATTTTGTGTGATTGCCAGTGGCATCCGGCAGTTTTCGAGTGAGAGTACTACCATCTATCTGAAAGATATTTTCCAGCTGAGGTTCGGCATTATCGGCAAAAGGGCGATTTCTTTCCAAGATTCCGTGTCGGTATCGAAGTACAGCATGAACGGATTGAAGTGGTTAGTCACGTTGCATATTCCGATCTTGACGTCATGTTGTGCCTTTCCGGTCTCGAATGCGAAATGATACCCCAGATCCAGACGGATGACCGTGGGCATGTGGTAGTTGTTCAGTCCGTCGTAATATTCGGCTTTCCAAGTCGCTCCCGGAACATGCATCGTGTAAGTTTGTGCGACGCCGTTCTCCCAATGTCCGCTCTGAAGGATGAAGGCGGCACTGAACTTCTTCCATTCGGTGTTGACGTTGAGAACATGTCCCCGGTCGAACTTGGTATGGAAGGCTTCACCATCGTTTATGATTCTGAAACCATCTCTGGTGGTTTTTGAAAGAGTATATGCGACTCTGGCATAGAAGTCGGGGGAAGTGTATTCGTAAAGGAATTCAGCACCGAAGGATGTGCCTTTGCCCATATCTACGTGATCTTCCCATGCCGCCAATGCTCCATCGAAAAGGTCCTGGGCGTATTTGTAATACACTAGGTTGTTCTGCATCTTGTAGAAACCTCCTATCGAGGCAGAATGCCTCTCTTTTTCGAAAGAGATGCCGGCGCTGCTCTGCCATACTCCCTCGGGAAAGACTGTAGGTCCTGAAGGTACAATCATATCAAGCGACCATCCTACGGGGAATCCTTCGAGTGTGTGATAATATTGGACCATCCTGTCCACTGTCCCTCTCAGCGATACCGCGTCAGAGAGGTTCCATTCGGCAGACAAACTGAACTCCGGATCGAACCGCCCGCTTTTTCTCGTGAGGTTACGGAAGTAGTTCCATCTTATTGCGGCTTTAAGCGAAAGATTCTCCGCAGCCGGGTAGTCAAGTTCTCCCCAAAGGGTTGCGAGAAGGGTGTTTGACCGGTTGGTGACTGAAGCCACTTGCCCCGGTGCGAATTGCGCGAATCTTGCTTTTACTCCTCCCTGCAAAGTTAGGCCGGTATTTGTCTTTCGCGACAAGTCCGATGTAAGGGTGAATTCGTTCAGAGTGGATTTCAGCGAGAGATGATCCGAAGAGTTCCGGTAATTCTTGTCCTGCTGCTGTCTGCTTTCGTACCGGTTGGCTGAAATGAGAGTGTTCCAAGCGCTTTCGCCTATGCTGACATTGTAGTTGACCGATCCGATGAGATTGTTCCAGCCCATTGTCTCACGGGAGTTTTCACTCATCCCGAAGCCGTATTTGTCCATGCTCCCTAAAAAGGATGTGCGGAGCGAATGGTTCCCGTTTTTCCATACGACCTTTCCGTAAATGTCCCCGACCCCTGCTGAAAAATCATCCAAGTCTCCCATTTTGCCGGAAAGCATCCCTGATACCGCTCTGTATTCCAGGGCAAGAGGGGATATTCTTGCGGAAACGAAGGTGGACAACTTGTCTGATACCGTTCCCTCGGTCGATGCTGCGACGATGAAGTTGTTCAGCGATAAATTGGTCTTCCATTCCTTGGAAGGGTCTTTCGTTGTTATGGACAGATGTGCTGCCGTGAAGTTGTTATCCTTCCCCTGGAAACCTCCACTTGAAAGCTGCACTTTGTCGATGGCGTCATGAGGAATGATTGTCGTGAGCCCTAGAAGGTGAGAATATCCGTATACGGGGACTCCGTCAAGTGTGAATAGATTGTTGCCCATATTACCTCCCCTTACATAGAATGCGGAAGAACCGTCAGCACCGGTAGTGACTCCCGGCATCGCCTGGGCCCAGTGTATCGGGTCTCCTTCTCCCAGGGGGGTTACGATGCTTCGCATACCTTCAAGTCCTGTTTGAAGTTTTCCGGGACCTCTCATCACCCTGCGGCTGTCAATCTTGATCGCTGCATTCAGGGAGTCCCTCAGTTCCTGCGAGTGGCAAAGCATGAAAGGAAACAGCATCACGCAGGAGAGAATCAGTTTTATATTGGCTGTTTTCATAAAGTTGTTCTATTGGGAAATGGTGTCCATGTGTTCCTCAAGATAGGAACGGAAATCAGTTATTTGATGTTCCTGAATGTGCCTGGCTGTCATTTCTCCTACACATGCGAAAGTGTATGTGTCTGTTGAATAAAGGGTTGAGCCGGCACTTAAAATGATGTGTTTACGATTATAAATCGGATAGAACTTAAAACACAGATTATTTAGTATACAACAGGATTGATCGGGGAGTTCTCTCTGCTCCATGAAACGGGGCTTACCATTTGTGCTCCGAAAATACCCAATCCTCCTTGTATGTTTGAGAATATGTTCTCCCGGACATATATTGAGCTCAAATTGTCCGAAGTTTGCTGCTTATGGAAATAAACCGATTCTTGGAGATACTTGTCATAATCTTCCGATACTGAAGTGAACATGAGCCGCCCTTGCCCCAGCTTAGGTGTTCCACCTGTTCCGGCCATATAATCTCCTGAAAAGTTTCCGGAAATCTGGAATTTTTCCTCCAATTCTTCGGCGGTCAGTTTGGATTTCTGCAAATGGAGATATCTCCAATGGATGCTTTGTCCGATAAGATGAGGATACAGGGCCCAACCCTCACAGGACTTCATGAATTCTTTGTAAATGAACGATGTGGTCCCATCTTGATAGGTAGGTGGTTCATATCTTTTTCCTGTGAGATTGAAATTATCTACCCCAATAAAGTCCGTACAAATTTCTTCAGCTATAGTGTACGCTTCTGTTTCCTCGTTATAATCAAGACCGTATATCCAGGTATAATCGGGAAGAAATGTTATATTGTATAAGGTTCCCTGGTCATATCCATATTTCGGTATTGGAGGTGGGGGAAAAGCACTGGAGGCTGAAGGGGACCATGCGCCGCTGACTTGGACCGATATGTTCTGTGGCATGGTCTGCTCCGCCCAAATAAGTTCGTGACCGGGAAGAATTACCTCAAGGCGATAACGGTGTTCGGCTACTGGTCTATAGTCAAGTTCCCATTTCCCCGGTTCAGAAAGGGAAAACACTCCACATTCTACTCCTCTAGTAAGATCTTTAAGAAGTATTTCGGCCGAGCCAATCGTCGGAATCTCGCTTTCGTCTGGCCCTTCGGTCAACGATAAGTAAAGGACCTGTGGTCTTTGGTTTGTCAAAACGCACTCAACCACAACTTCCGGCTTTTCTTCAGCATCCAGAGAAACTTCCCTGGTGCAAGAAAGGAAGAGAATTGGTAAGAGTATTAAGGCAAAATAATGAAAGTGTTTCATCAGGCTGTTTGATTGATTGTTGGACTAGTGCAAGTTAGGAAGCTTTTTAGTTTAGGTTTTACCGGAATCTTCAGAATACATAACGTTTTCTTCAATTCCTAACCTCCGGTACTGCGACCTGTTCTCCGGGGAACTGGAAATCATTGAACATAAACCCGGAAACACCGGACCATCCACATCAACCAGGACTTCCAGGACAACGGTCTCAAATGCTTCAAGGCACTCCACCTCACTGGTAACGGACAGTGGAACGATGGCAACCAACAACAAAAAAAGGAAGACTCTCGTCTTCCTTGTACTCGACGAAGTCCGTCGCAAAGTCCACATGATGACTTCGGGACGTCCCCTGAACAAATATTGGTCCCCGAGAACTATAGGCGAAGAACTAAAGAATGGATAGTGAACAGTTCAGCCGATCCGGTTTTCCGGGTCGGCTGAGTCCGTAAATGTCGTTCTTGTTTCTGTGAAATCGCGGGGCTATTCCGCAAGTTTCTTCAGCCTGGAGAGTGCGTTGTCAGCATCACGTGCTCCCATTCCGAGCACATCTTTCAGGAAATCTTGAGCTGCCCCGAAATCTTTCTTCAGGATATCGATGAGGGCTCCGGCATATGCCGCGATATTGCCGACGAAACTCACGGATCTTTTGATGCCGTGCTCGACGAGAAGGCCATGATAACGGCCTATGGCCTGCATCGCCATGCGTTTCTCTTCGGTAGTGAAGCGGCGGTAGTTCTGGGTGTATTCCTGCACGAGGGCATCGTACTGGCGGCCAACCCTTTCCCAGTCTGCGCTGGTGTATCTGTCCGCATTGCGCTCAACCCTGTTCACGAAGTTATTGAGCCGAGCGGGCGTCCGCATCACGGAACAACTTGTTGCCATGATGGCCAGCATGAGGATGATAATGTATCTGCGCATGGTATTGTGGATTTATGGATTTGTTTTGGGGGTGTTATGGGAAAAGAAGCAAGAATTGAGCCATGCGTGAATAATAAAGGGCTTCCCTTTCAGGAGTCCCCAGCATACAAAGGCTGATATCAGAACGGGACAACCCGCTTTTGACAGGTACGCCACCCCTGCTGTCGCACTCAGGTATGCATACGAATGGGTGTGGATGAAAGGTGAAAGTTACTGTGAGAAAAACAAAAAAAGCCGCGGATCACTCCACGGCTTGATACCAACTATCAATTGCGGGACATATTCTCAATCGTGAGGCTTATTGCCTAATCGCGAATTCTTCCAGAACGGGACAATACAGATAACCGTCCGTCACATACTCACCGAAGGAGCAACTTAAACTGACCTTGTGGAATTGGAGTATCACATAGTCGTCACCTTTGTCGGCGAGAGTGATTTTTCCTCCGTATGTGCGGGTTGTGGCCTTACTGTCGCTGGAAGCGGGGAACGTGAACATGAATCTGCTCGGCTTGAGGGTTTCCCCGATCTTCATTTTGTCTATGCTGTCAAAGTAGATGCTCAGCATGAACATGTCATACACCATTTTTCCTCCGCTATTGGCTATGAACCATGACTGTCCGTCAAATTCGCTCTTTCTGTATACAGTGACGTTTTTGAATTCCGTGACGGTGTCTTCGTATACGTCGCTTTTAGTATGTATGGTGGTCTTGGCGACTTTCGAGCCGTCCTTGAACAGTTCATCAGGTGAAATGTAATCCTTGTCACAGGATGCGAGGGCTAATAAAGCGACAATGGATGCCATTACTGTCGTGATGCGTTTCATGACTCTTTTTTCGTATGTTCCACCTATATAACCTCGGTCCAACTCAGATTTGATCAAAAGGCTGTTTTCTATCTGTAACTCTCGATATCTGAACAAGTGATTTCAAAATTATCGGTTACCTTTATCTGTCCATATTTACACATGAGGAGCAGTTGGTCTTTGTTGATGCCGCGCTCTTTAAGATTGGGGCCAAGCACAATCCGTTCCAGCGCAAGCGGGAATTCGCTGTCCGTCTTTGTGATAGGAAATCTGACAATAGGCGCAATAATCCCTTTGTCTGAGTTATGAATCCATTTACCGTTTGCCGTGTCGAGCAGACTTCCGTCACTCAATTCATACAACAGCCTTACCTCTTCCTCCACAGCATATTCCGAAGGTTTGAAGAAATGCAGCCAGCTGCTGAGGTTGTGGATTTCAAAGTTTCTGCCGCAAACGCTCTTTCCCATTTTGCTTGAGAGGTAGGACAATTCGGGATGTGATCCATTCTTGGCATAACTGACCCTTGCCAGGAAGAAATGTTCGGGTAATTCGTCATCAACCTTGTACCATAGGCAAACGCCTTTGGAATCATCACCGTACAGCCGCCACATGTTGAGGTCGTCTTTCTTGCTCATCCTGCTTCCGGAAAGGATGAAACTCATCGCATCAGAATTCAAAGAAGAAGCTCTGGTCCGGAGTCTGCCGATAACATTGGACTCAGGTACGGCTTCGCTGATGAAGTTCCGTGCATATTCGTTCTCGGTTTTGTCGTTCATGCAAACCGTACTGCACATACTCTGCTGTTTCTCGGACAATGTACGGAACAATGAAGCAAGGCTGGTATAGCGGCATAACCTCTTGGGTGCTCCCGATGCGCTGCCCAGCAACGAGCAGAAGAACAGGCGTTCGTATTGCGGAGTGAGCATGAAATATGTTCCGTGATCCTCAATGACGTCTGAAAGGATTGTTTCTTCTCGGACTCTCGACATAAATGTCCGCATCCTTCCCCTTATCAATGATGAATAGGTTTTCTCGAAGAAGTCGGCAACATCATCTATTGTCATTGGTGTACTTGAGGTCGGGAGGTATCCTTCCAGTTTTTCCAACAGGCAATCCGTATCACATTCGAAGGCGGACTTCATGTTGTTTCTCGGATAAACCTTGCAAGATAAGCTGGTCGGAATAAACGCATCAGTGTCTCTAAGTACAACATAAAAGGAAGCGGTACCCATCTTATCTTCATGGATGCCCATTGCCTTCCTGTTCATCTGACCGGTTTCGTCAAACTTGAGATAAGCATACTCCAAACCATCACGCAGCAAGACAAAATCAGACTCACAGCAGATGTGGTCACAATATCTTTTTATCTCATATCGCCCTTCCTTTCCGCATAGAGAATCCGTCAAGATTCTATTTACTTCATTTATGTGCATATGGCAAAATAATCTGATCTTATGACAAGATAGACATTCCGCCTTGAAAATTCAAAACAAAGTGTTCTTTTTATGGTTTGTGTCTTTCAGGTGAGGAAAACATTCTATTGCGGTTACCGGTATACGATTTTTTCACGAGAAAACACAAAAGGAGCTCCTTGTCCGGGAGCTCCTTAAGGAAAGTATTTGCTGAATGTTACTTGCTCTGCTGGATTTCAGCCGGGCGGCGGGTAATTTAGGTAGACTTTTACTGATTATTAGTTACTTGCATAAGGACCGGTCAACATTTGAGGCGCATTTTTCGTGCATTCTTCTATGATTAACTGATTTTGAAAAAATAATTGATACAGCAAAAGAATGCAAACTTTGGCAACCTAGTAGTATCCATGGGGAAAACGTCTCGGTAAATGTTACCTATCCCTATTATTATTCAGATCTTGACGAGGACCTGAAAACAGTTTTCAAGTATACGTCAAACCAAAAGCAGAGAGATTGTGTTTTACCAAACCCACCTTGGGGTAAACAAAAAGACAAGAAATCGGTATACAGTCTTCAGTTCAGGCCGATTTTCATGCCCTCATATATTTTCACAATCTTGGTTTATTCAAGAAATAATGTTTACATTTACAACACGTGACTGGAACTGACTTCACTACCAATTGTTCACACAATGAAAAGAGCGTTTCACATTGTCCTCTTTTTGCTGCCGCTGTCGGTAGTGATGGCTTCCTTTGCGCTCCCTGCCCATCCCGGCACGCTGTCCCCGGCCA
>JAFUFP010000068.1 GCA_017469845.1 Bacteroidales bacterium
GGGCTACACAAAAGGCTTCGCCACTTGGCGAGGCCTTTGTCGTCATGGATATAACAGTTCCCATTGGGACTGGTAAAGATCGGAAGCTGTAGCCCATGACACACTGCAAATAATCCCCTGACGCCAGCCACCTTCGCTTGCCAATCATCCCGACACTTCTTCGATCGAAGTGACGAATATGGGAAAAACGTATCCCATGCAATGAAAAATGCAGCTTCCGGTCAATTTGGAACGGAAATTGAATATTGTCAAGTTAACCAAAGCATCCATCGTTATGAAAAAATTGATTTATCTTGCAATTATTGCATGCACGGCTCTTTTCGCTTCCTGCGAAAAAGAAGGTGTAACCCACACCGGTGATGAAACCGGCAACCTTTACGGAATCTGGGCTCTGACCACCAAAACTACCATAACAAAGGCTTCGGACGGATCCGCCACTACCCAGGAAACCGATTACACTTCAAATCACTTCTATCTGGCTCTGAGCGAATTCCCCTTCCCTCACGCAATCGCCAAGAAGGGCAGTTTCACTGACTTCGATCTCGACGATGTCGATGTTGACGCGGTCAGGTTCACCTACAACGCCGAAGAGAACAAGATCACTTTCAAGAAAACCATCTGGCTGTCTGATGAAGCCCTGATGCGCAATATGATTCTCACCGGCACTTTCGAAGTCCCGAAATTGACTGAGAACGAGTTCGTCATCCAGCAGACGGTAGGAAACGTAACAACCGTCTACTCGTACAAGAAGCAGAAATAGAACCATCTGACCCGATAAAAGGGTTACGGATATCTCAGGAGGCAGGCCAGAAGGCTTGCCTTCTTCTTTTTGCCATATCCCTCCCGCAGGGTATCCTTCCGGAATCCGTATGGTCTTGTCTTCCCGCCGGGTCCCCGCATATCTTCCCAAGAAAACATGCTCGCATCATTTGACTGAATTCCAAATAGTACTACCTTTACCGGACCAACTGACAATAGAATTCCACCATGAGACACCTCCCTTCCGTTCTGGCCGCAATAGTGGCCTTTCTGTTCCCGTTCTCAGCCCAGGCCGGCAAATCGGTCTACACGCGCCAATTCGATGACCCGCAGGGAATTTTCTTCAGCGAAGAAGCCTTCGGCATCAAATCCGACGGACGCTTCGACGTAAGTGACGCCCTCCAGAACGCGGTGAACAAAATCAAAGAGGAACGGGGATTCGGGACGCTTTATCTCCCGGAAGGGAAATACCGGATCAGCCGCACTATCTTCGTTCCCGCTTCCATCAGGATAATAGGCTACGGAAAGGTCCGCCCGGAAATCATCCTCGGGGACAACACCCCCGGATTCGACAAGAAGGAAACCTCAATGATATGGTTCACCGGCGGAATCGTTTCGGACCCTACGAATGTCGCTGACGCCAATGCGGGCACATTCTACAGCGGCATCTCCAACGTGGACATACGCATCGGGAAAGGCAATCCGATGGCAATAGGCCTTAGGGCCCACTTCGCGCAGCACGGAATAGTGAGCCACGTCTCTATTTACGGAGGGGACGGCTACGCTTGCCTTTATGACGCCGGAAACGAACTTGAGGACGTGGAGTTCTTCGGAGCACGTTACGGCATATCGTCAGGCACATCTTCCCCGAGCTGGCCGATCGCTATGGTTGACGCGTATTTCGAAGGGCAGAAAGAGGCCGCCTTCCTCAGCAGGAACGCAGGATTCGCAATAATCAACATGAAGGTCAAGGACACCCCTGCCGCGGTCATTTGCGAAAAGGGCATCGCGGACCGCCTTTTCATGGAGGAGTGTTTCTTCGAGAATGTGAAAAAGGGCGTGGTCGTGACCGGTGAAGAAGGTGCCACAAACCAGGTCAATCTTCTCGGCATCCACTGCAAGAATGTTCCCATAGCCGTATCTCTCGAAAACGAGGGCAAGGACTTCCCGGTGAAAGACAAATCCTACAGGATAGACGAGTTCGTCCATGGACTCGTCGTCCCTGAAATGGGTTCATCCTCCGACTACAAGACAGTGATCAGGACCTCCCCGGAGGAATTCCCCAAAGGATTCAGAAGAACGGTACCTGAGATTCCTTCCATGGATACGTGGGTGAGTGTAAAGGATTACGGAGCGGTCGGTGATGGTGAGACCGATGACACCGAGGCCATCCAAAAAGCGATCGATGAAAACAAAACCGTCTTTTTCCCTGAAGGATGGTACAAGATTACCGGAACGATAAAGCTTGGCGAAGGAAGCGTTCTGGTCGGGCTTCACCCTTTTTCGACGCAACTGATCCTTTCCGAAAGCACACCCGCCTTCAGCGGTTTCGGAGGCCCCGTTCCCATGGTCGAGTCCTCCCGTGGAGGAGACGACATCCTCACCGGCATAGGCATATGCACCGGAGGCTACAACAAAAGGGCAGTAGGAGTCAAATGGATGGCCTCCGAAAGGTCTCTTCTCAATGACGTCAAGTTCGTAGGAGGGCACGGAACGATGAGAAGGCCCGCTCCCCGAGGTGAAGGATCTCCCCAGATGTCATTCAACTGGAGTGCCATGATGAGGGTCAGTTCACCTGACAATCCGATAGCAGTGCAAGGCCTTGACCAAGCATGGGACAACCAGTACTGGAGTCTCTGGATAACCGACGGAGGAGGAGGCACATTCAAGGACATATGGTCAGCTAACACATACGCTTCGGCCGGATTCTACGTCAGCGACACTTCCACACCCTCGAAGATGATCGCGGTTTCGGTGGAGCACCACGTGCGTTTCGAATCCAGATGGAGGAATGTCAGCAACTTCAGGGTATACGCCCTACAATACGAGGAGGAAAGCCGTGAAGGGAAGGACTGCGTCGCCATGACGATGGACAACTGTCATGACATCATGTTCGCCAACACATGGTTCTACCGCGTCATCCGCGTGATGACCCCAAGGGACTACGGTACACTGATGTCCGGTTGCAGCGGAATCGAATGGAGGAATGTGAAAGCATGGACCCAGATCCTGTGCGAGACCGCGGCGACCGCTTATGACGTGAACAAGAACATTTCAATCTTCCCTCTGGAGTTCGCGCTTGGACATGTCACGGGAGAGGAGCCTTCCCGCCGACCCTCTGGAAAGATTGGTGAAGCCGTAGAAATCGGGGACAATTATCAGTTTGCCACAGGAACGGCCGCCGACAGCAGAGGCAACGTATATTTCTGCGAAGGATCCATGCGCAAAATCTACAAGTGGGATGCTGAAACCGAAAACCTCGCCCTCATTGCCGACTTCCCCTACAGACCTCTCTCACTGGCCGTGGACACAAATGACAACCTCATAGTAATTACACGCTATGAGGGCCAGCCGGGATTCACCGGAGAGAAAATAGAGATGATTTCCTCCCTTCCCGACCAGAACTCCGACTACAGCGGATGGGGAAACGGAATGTGGGGAGTTACAGCTTACGCCATCGACACCAAAGCCACGGCGGACAGCATGATCCCGTTGAACCTTGTTCAGACTTCCGGGGTGAAGGCTTCAAGAATCATCTATCCCTCACATGCCCTAAGGGCAGGAGACTTCCTGGAAGTATACGGCGGAGATCTTCCTGAAAGAAGTTTCCTCGCTCCCGACGGCGTTACAATCGTTCCGTACCTTTTCGACCTCTGCCGTTCAATTGACCTTACCGCCGTGACTCCGGGTCAGAATTCTCCCGTCGCGGTATCCTGGGAAAATCCCAAACGGACGTATCTTTTCGACGTGAAGTCGGACGGAAGCCTCTCCCCGACCGGAAAGTA
>JAFUFP010000069.1 GCA_017469845.1 Bacteroidales bacterium
GGAACTTGTATATCATGAAGGGACGGCCGCCCCTTCCGAACCTTTCCTGGCTGTATATGGCCGGCCCCCTGTCCTCGAGTTTCACCGCGATGGCGCAGATGAGGATGACGGGTGAGAACACTATGAGTAGAATCACGGAGAACACAATGTCGAAGATCCTCTTGAGGATGTGGCCGAAGAGGGACATCCCGTCGGATTGGCGGATCTCAGCCGCGGTCATCCCGGAGATGTTCTTCGCTGGAGAAGCAGCCAAAGTGTCTTCGCCTTCGACAATCTTCTTTCCGGCGCCCTTGTGGGAGTGCTCCTCTCCTCCCTTGGGGTAGAGCACGCAGTCGATTCCGCCGAGTCTCCACTGGAGAGAGTCCATGCTGCCGTTCTCGCCGAGGAGGTAGACTATGCGGTTTCCGATGACCTTTCCTTCCATCGAAGGATCACGGGTGACGAAGCCGAGGACCGTGCAGTGGCCTTCCTCCTCAGCCTTGTCCGCGAGTGCAACGCTCTCGTCGGAGGTTCCGCTCACAAGGGCGGTCATCCGTCCGATGTTGGAGACGGCTTTCTCCTCCCTGCGCATTACAGAAGCTGCGACCCTCGGGTAGAAGAGTAAAATTGCCGTAAGTAGGGTGTCAACTGAAATTGCAGTGATGAACAAAGAATGATCGTGTATCCTGACTTGCCCAGTAAGGCAAATGAGAATCATTCCCGCTTCCTTTATAATAATGGCATAAATAAGACGTTCAGATAGCCGGAATGAGATATACCTGCTGACAACTTTATAACTTCCGGATATGGCAATCCCGATCAAAGTGAACAGTGAAGCGGAGCAAAGATAGATGAGAACAACGGCCGTGAATCCTGGAATTGGTTCGGAAATCCACCTTACCAAGAGGATAGACAACAGCGATGCCAGGACCGACAGAGTCATGTCCTGGAAAAGGATTAGCTTAGTTCCTGCTCGCTTGCCTTCGGTTCTTCTCATTGAACAGTTCTATTTAAGAAGCGTTTGAACGTAAATATCAGTTTCGTTTTCGGCTTCAAAATATCTCCGCGGGAAGAGAAACAACTTTTCCGTTTCTTTTTTTATGCCTTCCACGTGCATATATACGTTGCAAAGTTACTAATAATTCCCTAAATATTCTAAATAATTTTATTGATTTAAGGCCATTTGAACCAAAATGAACTGTGAATTTTTATGAACATGGGCTTGTCTCAAAGCATCCCTATGATTTTTTTATTTGCGTTGTCGACTTGTCCTTGACCCATCGAGCCCAAGTATACGAGAGTCGTATTTTCCGAGGTGTGCCCCATGCCTTCACTGATCACGCCGATGGGGACACCTTTCTGTTTGGCGACGGTCGCCCAGGAATGACGGGCCACGTACATCGTGAGCGGCATATCAACACCTAACATCTTCCCTATCGTTTTGAGGGAGGTGTTGATTTTGAAAAGTTCTGTACGATACTGCCTTGTATCGTTGATACCTTCTTTGACAATTATGGGAAGAAGGTATTCGGGACGCGTGGAGTTAGGCCACTTGCTCAGGATCTTTTGCATCTGGTTTTCCCACTTTATGTTGAGATCCTGTCCTGTCTTCTTCCGTCGGTAATGGATAACCCCGTCTGTCAGATCCGACACTTTGAGAAAAGCCATGTCAACAAAGGACATTCCCCTCAGCATGAAACTCATAAGGAACATGTCCCGTGCGAAATCGAGCGATGGAGTTTTTGACAGATCCAAAGACTTGAGCTTTTTGATCTTATCGAAGTCAAGAGCTCGTCTCACGGTCTTGTCCACACCGGTATAGACACTGCCGAAAGGATGGACGTCTTTTATGCCAAGAAGTGCGACCGCCTGGTTGTATATCGAACGGAGGTTCCTAAGATAAAAGGACGAAGTGTTTCTTGTGAGACCGCAATCCTCCTGAAGATATTCTTCGTATTCAGCTACCAGTTCGGGGGTTATCTTGCATATCGGGATATCCTCCCCGCCTGTGAATCCCAGGAAACTCCTCATTGTCGTGTTCTTGATTTCGGAAAGTCGGTTTCTTCCTTCATTCAAATCCTTTTCAGCCAAGGCGATGGAGAATTCACCTATCGTAACCTTACGGATGTCGGATTTGATTGAAAGTGAGTTTTTCGACAGAGGTTCATCATTTGAATGGTGACGGTCAGCTTTTCCTGAAGGTTTCCGACCATGAGTCTTCCCGTAATGTAGTTTCACGGCTGTTTTGCCGAGTTTTTTGCCGGAGAGTTGATTCCCCGAAGATGCACCCTCCCCAGAGATGGCCGTTTCACCGGAATAATTGACCAAGAACTTGTCATCCTTCCGGGAGGATGACACCGTTGATGTGAATTGTTTACTCATAGCTTCTGATACTTCTGCATATTCATACCCATTGACCTCCGCCATCAATCCTGATACGGAGAAAGCAACAGAAGCGTTGTTTTTATCAGTTAAATCGTCAGCCATGATCAAAAGAAGCAGTACGAATGCAGCAGGCTGGTTTTCAATGATTAGAGCAAAATGGCTCTGTCGGAGAAGCGTGCATGAATAATACGTGACAATTATCCATCCGTAAGCGCGTCCCCATATGATTGGCGCAAAGAGTCAGAGGCGGAACTGATGAGAATCGGACCTGTGTCAACCCATAGCCGAAGACTCGGAATCTATGCCCATATAAGTCATTGAGCAAACGAAAGTCTCGCGCAGCCAGCCGGAACTTCTTTTCGGTAAAATGAAAACTTTCTGCCAGGTAATTTGCTTTGTGGACTCTGTGCGTATAATAAAACACGGAGCGGGAGAACCCCTTCCGTACGGAGAAGACAATGGCGTGCAGTATACGTATGCAATAGTAACGAAAACAACTCAGCTTTCCAATCGGAACGTGAATGTTTTCAGCATATAGTTGAAAACTCATATCGGCGGTATCAGTAGTGCAAATAGTATGCAGTCTCAGTTGCGAATTTATAACATTTTCGGTCAAAAATGAGAGAATTGAGACATAATCTCATTTTTTGTCGGATTATTTCCTTAGGTCGGAAGTTGCGCGATCGTAGCTATGTACAACAATATTTGTCACGTCTTTGTAATACGCTCATACCCCGATAGTTCCGAAATAGAATTTTTGTTTCTCTTCCCGCGGAGAAACAACTTTCAACTAAACAACAGAATATTAGTTTTTTACTTAGGTAACTGCATAGGATTTCAGCAATTGAAGCCTTTAGATGAAGACCGTTTGACCATCAATGGAAAAGCACACTACCGACAGGAAAAACGCCAGTTCCCGACTGATACTGTTCCAGGACATGACTCTGTCTGCCTTGGCTTCACTCATGTCCGTACTTCTGGTAAGATGGATCTCGGAGCCTATAAAAGGGTTCACCGGGATAGTGATGCTTTGGATAGGAGTGTCGGTTCTTTTTACGCTTTCGGGAATTTTGATTTCAGGCAGTTACAAGGTGGTCAGCCGCTACGTTTCCTTCAGACTGTCCGAAAGGTTGATTTATGTTATAGCGATCAAAGAAATCGGGATGGCAACAATCTGCTTGCTCGGTTTCTCGCATATCCCGACGATCTCTCTAATAATAACGGCAATTTCCGTGGACACCTTACTTACCGCAGCGTTTCTTTTCTATCCGAGGGTAGCCGCATCCGTCATGCGAAGAGAGGAGAAAGCCGTCTCCAACATCGGAAGGATGACCGCCCTGGTGAGCGGGACCTCCGACGAGAGCGTCGCCCTCGCCGACAAGGCGGAGGCGGAAGGTCACTGCACGGTCCTCGGCTTCGTCACCCGTGACCCTTCGATGGAAGGAAAGGTCATCGGCAACCGCATAGTCTATCTTCTCGGCGAGAACGGCAGCATGGACTCCCTCCAGTGGAGACTCGGCGGAATTGACTGCGTACTCTACCCCAAAGGCGGTGAGGAGCACTCCCATATCGGTGAGGGGAAGAAAGCGACAGAAGTCGAAGGGCCTTTGTCCGCTCCCTCTTCCGTCAAGAGCGGGACAAGGATGACCGCCGCCGAGATCCGCCAATCCGACGGGATGTCCCTCTTCGGGCACATCCTCAAGAGGACCTTCGACATAGTGTTCTCCGGGATACTACTCATAGTGTTCTCACCCGTCATCCTCATCTGCGCCATAGCGGTGAAGCTCGAGGACAGGGGTCCGGCCATATACAGCCAGGAAAGGATCGGAAGGGGCGGACGTCCCTTCATGATATACAAGTTCCGCTCGATGAGGGTTGACGCCGAGAGCGCGGGTTCACCGCAGCTTTACAGCGGTGAGGAGGACCCGAGGCTCACGAAAGTGGGATCGTTCCTCAGGGCCCACCACCTCGACGAACTCCCTCAGCTTTGGAATGTCTTCAAGGGCGACATGTCGTTCATCGGATACCGCCCGGAGAGGCAGTACTACATAGACAGGATAATGGACTGCAACCCGCGGTACCGTTACCTCTACCAGATAAGGCCCGGCGTGACGAGCTACGCCACCCTGTACAACGGATACACCGACACCCTGGACAAGATGCTGACCAGGCTGGACTTGGACCTTTATTAC
>JAFUFP010000005.1 GCA_017469845.1 Bacteroidales bacterium
CACATGGACCTCGTTAAACATTAGACTACACTGTGGCGTCTCCGAGAGGACAAACGACCACCTCCTTGCAAAGATAACGTGTTACGGTCTTGATTTTTATTCTCACTGGCGTAAAAATCGCGGATTTTTATGTAAGTTTGTGATATACCAATTGTGGAAAACATGCAATTCGAAATGCCATTCAAGAAACTTCTAAGCGCTATAGCGCTGTCTTTGTGCGTGTTAGCTATGGTGCTTGGGTGCGATTCCGGCACCGAAGAAGGAGAAGAAAGAGTCGCTGTCCAGGGGGTATCGCTCAACCATTCAACCCTTACTTTGGACGAGGGACAGAACGCTCTTTTGATTCCGACCTTTTCACCGACGAATCCTACGAACAAAGCGGTCGTCGATTGACCGACAAGAGACTGTACCATGACATTATAAAGATATTACACATAAACCATATGCGAACCAACAGGATTCTTCTGCCGCTCCTATCTGCTCTCATCCTTCTTCTTGGAGGTTGCAGCACCGATGCCGAGCTCGAATTCCACTCCGGATCTTCATCCGGCTCCGGTACGGAGGTCAGCATCTCCGGCGGCACGGTCTATCTCAATTTCCCTTCATCCGCCTCAAGCGCCACCGTCCAGGTGGAGGCCTCCAAGAGTTGGACGGCATCATTCGTGAACGACAGAGCCAAGGACTGGTGCTCCGTTTCCGCCGAAAGCGGGGGCAAGGGAACAGTATCCGTCACAGTCTCCGTCAAGGAGAATCCCGACTATGACGAAAGGTCGGCTTCGGTCCTTTTCCAGTGCGGTGACGTCCAGCGGACCATCGTCGTGACCCAGAAACAGAAGGACGCGATGCTCGTTTCCGGAACGAAGTTCGAACTTCCCCAGGAAGGTGGAACGGTCAATGTCGAGGTGAAATCGAATACGACCTTCCGCTATACCGTGGCCGACGGCTGCTCATCCTGGATAACCCCGACTTCAACCAAGGGCCTTTCCACTTCCACGGTGTCTTTCAAGGTGTCTGAGAATCCCACCCTCCAAAAGAGGGAAGGGGAGATAACCTTCACTTCTTCCGTAGGGACGGAGAAGGTGAAGATCTATCAGGACGGCGAAGCCCCGACCATGATACTTTCTACAGAAAAGGTCGAAGTGGGAGCGGGGAAAGAGACCTTCAATGTCGAGGTGAGAAGCAATCTCGGTGTCACATTCTCGATCCCTTCGGACTGCAAGTGGCTCCACGAGAAGAGCACCAAGACGATTTCGACGAATACGTTCACATTCGAGGTGGACGCCAACGAGGCGTTCTCTTCCCGTAGCACGGAAATCACTTTCCGCTCGTCCGAGATGGGAATGGAGGAGAAGGTATCCGTCATCCAGGCTGCCGACACTCCTCAGCTGATCCTCGGAACCGGGGAGTACAACCTCGGATATGAGGGAGGAGCTCTTGACATTACTCTCAAGAGCAATATGGACGTCACCTTCTCGATTCCCTCCGACTGCACTTGGATAAAGGCTGTTGAAACCAAGGCCTTGACCGATAAGACGTTCCATTTTACTGTTGAGGAGAACGGAACTTTCAAGGCAAGGGAAGCCGTGATCGTCTTCAGTAACGATAAGCTCGGAGTCAAGGATAACGTCACCGTGAAGCAGATGGCGGAAGAACCTACCCTCATTCTCGGAAAGACGGAGTACGATTTCGACTACGAGGGGGGACCGCTGGAGATCACTCTGAAAAGCAACATGGACATAGTCTGCTCGATTCCCGCAGACTGCTCCTGGATAAAGGCGGCCGATACGAAAGCCGTAACCGACAGGACCTACAGCTTCACGGTCGAGGTGAATGACACTTTCGCCCCGAGGGAAGCCGTCATCTCTTTCAGTAACGAAAAGCTAGGTCAGAAGGACATGGTCCTTGTAAGGCAGAAAGCCGAGGAACCCGCCCTTATAATCGGAAAGACGGAATATACCTTCGGTTACGAGGGAGGTCCGCTGGAGATTCTTCTCCAAAGTAACCTCGACATCGAGTGCTCGATTCCCGCGGACTGCAAGTGGATAAAGGCCGTCGACACGAAGGCGATCTCCGACAGGGCCTACAACTTCACAGTCGAGGTGAACGACACTTTCGCCCAAAGGGAAGCCGTCATAACCTTCAGTAACGCCGCTCTCGGAAAAAGCGACAAGGTACACATCATCCAGGAAGCTGAGACCCCGACCCTCATAATGGGTGAGACGGAGTATACATTCGGATATGAAGGAGGTCCTTTGGAGATAACCCTACGCTCCAACCTTGACGTCGAGTACTCGATTTCCGGGGATTGCAATTGGATAAAGGCCGTTGAGACCAAAACCGTCACCGACAGGGTGTACAACTTCACGGTCGAGGTGAATGATACCTTCGTCGAGAGGGAAGCCTTCATCACTTTCAGTAACGCCGCCCAGGGAAAGAGCGACAAGGTGAGGATATTCCAGGAAGCGGAGACCCCTACATTAGTCATAGGAGAGAAGGAGTACACCTTCGGCTATGAGGGCGGTTCCCTGGAAATCGGCCTCAGCACCAACTTGGACATCAAATACTCCATCCCCGAGGAATGCACCTGGATAAAGGCGGTCGAGACAAAGGCCGTGAAGGACATGGTGTATAATTTCATTGTGGAAGAGAACGGCACATATGCCGAAAGGGAAGCCGTCATCACCTTCAGTAACGACGAACTTGGCCTTACCGATGAGGTCCGCATCATCCAGAACGGTGAAACTCCTACCCTTGTGATCGGAGAGAAGCAGTACACCTTCGGATACGAAGGAGGACCTTTGACGGTCAAGATGAGCAGCAACCTGGACCTTGATGTGCTCATCGATCCTTCCTCCGATTGGATAAGTGCCGTATCCACCAAGGCGGTCACCGAGAGGGAACATTCCTTCACGGTAGCGGCCAACGGAACAAGACATGAAAGGAACGGCTACATTGTCTTCAGGAACGAGGCGCAGAATGTTTCCGATACGGTGAAGATCTTCCAGGAAAGGATAGAGATCCTGGCTTCATCCGACACCCTCCACGCCTCAAGGCACGGATGGATCCTCTCCTTCGATGCCGTCGGAACCGATCCTTCCGTCTACAGGATAATGCCTCAGGAGGACTGGATAGCCGTCGTATCGCGGGAGAAGGTGTCAACCGGAACACGTATAACTGTCGAAGTACTGGAATCCACTCTCAAGGATTTCAGGGACGGAAAAGTCTTCGTCTATCCCGACGAGGTGTCCGATCCGGATACGGTGGTCGTACGTCAGTGGGGAGTCCTTCCGGAGTTCTCGTACACGGTATCATCCGCCAAGACCGTCCTTCCGGTTGTTGAGCCCGAAGACGCGGTGGGATTCGTGTCATGGGGTGACGGGGAAATGACCCGTTACGTCAAAGGCCTTTCACACAGCTTCGTGACGGCAGGAGAACACACCGTCACGGTGGAAGTGGACAAGAAAAAGAAAGTTCCGTTCACTTCGCTCGAAAACGGAATGAAGCTGAATCTGAAGAATCTTCGCAATCAGTAGTAGGAGGAACGATGATGAAAAAGACTATACTCTTTTTGTTGCCCATGCTTCTGCTGGGCCAACTCTCCAGGGCTGATGTCGTCACGGAAAGCGAGGCCCGCAAAAAAGCCGCGGAGTTCTTCAATTCAATGGAAGCGGCGACCAAGTCTTCTTCAGTGAGTGAGAAGGACTTTACGCTGGTGTATACTCTTAAGGGAACCGATACCAAGTCATCTTCCACCTCTCCCTCCCTGTATGTGTTCGACCGGACGGGCGGAGGATATGCGGTCGTTTCCGGAGATGATGTGGCCGTTCCGGTGCTTGGATGGTCCACGGGAGGATCCTTCCCGAAAGAGGATATGCCCCAGAACATGAAGGCGATGCTCCAGTGGTACTGTGAAATCATCTCCAACGCAAGTGCCAGGGGGTGGAAGACAGCCTCTTCTTCGCTTCCGAACTCTACCGGAGAGAAGGTTCTTCTCTCTACAGCACAATGGAACCAGTGGTCCCCGTTCAATGACCTTGCCCCTTCAATCGATGGCGAAAAGCCGCCCATCGGATGCGTCGCTACCGCCATTTCAATCATCATGCGGTATCACCGTTGGCCCGAGAAGGGGACCGGAACCCTTCCGGCATATGATTCGAAAAACTACGACAACGGCGGAGCCGTCACCCACATTGACGCCGTCGAACTGGGCCACACGTACGATTGGGACCAGATGCCTGATGCGGCACGATTGAACCGCACTGCAACCGCCGAGCAGAAGGCCCAGATCGCAAGGCTTCTGTACGATGTCGCAGTCATGTGCGAAATGAATTTCGCTCCGAGCGGATCGAGTTCGTACATCGCCAAAGCGACCCAATTGGTGAACTATTTCGGATATGACAAGAATATGAAGAGATTATCACGCTCGACCTATCCGGCCAATAACCTCGAATGGGAACAGATCATAAAGGATCAGATCGATTCGGGAAGGCCTGTCCTATATTCGGGAAGCGATGAACTTGGCGGACATGCATACGTGATAGACGGATACTATGACCGATACTTCAGCATAAACTGGGGATGGGGCGGTTACAGCAAGGAGGCTCTTCCCGGATATGATGTCCCCATTGACGAGAGGGAGGGTACGGGCGGAAACCGTTACTACTACAATTTGTCTCCGGTCGAAGGTCATGACTCCGACCTGAACCCGTTCTACAAGTACCAGGTCATGATAACCGACATCATGCCGGATAGGGGTGGGGTGGAGAATCCGGCCTACTACCAGCCGATGGACTATTTGACTTTCTTGAACAAGGACATTGTGGAAGGCAAACCTTCCCGTATCAGGGCATCACTTTATAAGACATCATCGACCCTGACAAATGTCCAAGTCAGATACGATTTGGTCGACCGTAACGGTGTTTTCAAGGAAACCATTTCACCTGTATTGGAAAAAGGCATAAGAGACGGCGCCACTTTCCAACTCTCCGACTGTGCGCTCTCCTCCAAACCCGAAGACGGGGACAAGGTTTGTCTTATGTTGCTGAATCCTTCATCGGGGCAGTGGGAAGAAGTGAAAGGACCCCGCCGCAGCAAGATAATATTCACTTCACGTCCTCTTTCTGAACTTGTGGAGGTCGGGTATGAAGAGACGTCATCATCCTCTTCTTACTCCAATCCCAAGGACTTCTACCTGAAATTCTACAAGGATATCTTCCTGACTGTTGTGGACGACAGTACGGGAGCCCTTTTGTACGATCCTTATCAGGACATCTACTACGTGAACGGAGAAAATGACGTTTCATTGATCGGCCTCACGGACAATGAAGATTCGGATTGTGACACGGTCCTCGTAAGGCTCGCGATTCCTTCCGGCTCATATACCGTCACATTCACCAATCCCGTAACGGATGAGGAGATGAAGATAAGTCTGGAGTTCTGATAGACTGTGCCCGGGGGATTCCACGGACAAGGAAAAGTCAGCCCACCCGAAGTTCATCCGGGTGGGCTGTCTAATTTCTGATTGTATTCAAGTATCATTGGATTATCCAGCTCTCCAATCTCCTTTCCCTGGTCGAGAAGTTGGCTCCGATCTTGAAAACTTTCCGTCCGTCAGCTTTGAAAGGGAAATCATATCCTTTTTCTTTGATCTGGTCAAGGGCGTCGTTGGGATCCTTGTCTCGCTTCAGTTCGATGATATAGACGAACTTTTCAGTTTGGATGAGTACATCTACCCTGCCGTTCGAAGTACGCCTTTCCACATCCACGTTTTGCCCCATAAGTTTGCATAGAATGAGCATCGTGTTCTGGAAACTGGCCTCTACGGAGGGTTGCACTTCATAGGGAAGGTCCGCATAGAAAGATTGCAACCTTGTCATGAACAACTCGGCGTTTCCAGTTTCAAGGTCTTTTCTGAAGAAGTTGACACTGAATTTGGAAGGGGCGGTCATGATGGGAGTGTACAACTCCTTCAATGACTTGAAAAATCCGTCTTCCACTTCCTTGTTGGGGTATTTGAGAATGTACTCTTCTTCGGTATGACCGAAAGAAGAGAGTGTGAGGTATCCCGATTGGAACAGTAAAGTGACGGGGTAGATGTTTTTGTAGCTCGTTCCGGTCAGGATGCTTGAATCAACGCCTTCATTTGTGAGGTCGTTCAGATTGGCGTTACTGTTCTGAAGGTATCTTACAAGGAAGGTCGGCGTTCCCGTTTCAAACCAATACGATCCGAATTCCTTCTTTTTCAAAGCTTGAAGGAGACTGTGCGGATTGAATACTCCTTCGGCCAGGGGATGGAATTTGTATCCGTCATACATGGTTGTGAGCTTTGTACGGCAATCTTCAAAGGTGTATCCATTGACTTTGGCCATATGCGCAACTTCCTCGGTGAAATATCTGTCGATTTCCTCAGATGTTATGCCGCAGATGGTGGAGTAGCATCGGTCCATGGAAATGTCTTCCAAATTGTTCAAGTCCGAGAAGATGCTCATCTTACCGAGTTTTGTCACACCGGTTATGAATCCGAACCTGATGAACTTGTCCATCGGCTTCAGCACTCCATAAAATGACTTCAAAGTATCCCTCATTTTGTCCGCCACCTCAACGATGTCTATGTTGTCGAGGATAGGCTTGTCGTACTCGTCAATAAGAATGATGACTTGTTTCCCGGTCGAGGAGTATGCGGAATTGATGACGTTGATGAATCTGTCAGAAAATTCTTCGGCGATTGATGTGATTCCATATTCCGCTTCCCATCCTTCCAGTATAGTTTTCAATTTGGAGTCCAGTGCCGATGGTGAGTTTCTGTATTTTCCGGCCGCCATATCAATCCGGAGAACTGGATATGCTGTCCAATCCTTTTCTTTTGATGCGATCGTCAGCCCTTGGAACAAGTCTTTCTGCCCTTTGAAATAGTCTTCGAAGGTGGATATGAGAAGGCTCTTTCCGAACCTTCTGGGACGGCTCAGAAAATAATATTTGCCTTCAGATACGATTTTAAAGACAAAATCGGTTTTGTCAACGTAAACAAATCCTTTTGTCCTGATTTCTTCGAAAGTCTGAATTCCTATCGGATAAAGCATGGGCATATCAGTTTGTTACAAAGTTACTGCTTTTAAAAACAAGAAAAAAGTCATTTTTTTCAGTTTCTTGTTTTACCTTCATTCCATAGGACAAACATGGCCCCCTTTTGTTGGGCTCATTCTCCCTCGCTCCTTTCTTCGCCTCCATGGGCCTGTACATACTGGCTGGGAAGCATGCCGAAGTGCTTCTTGAAAAGCGACGCGAAATGTGACGAGGAACTGAATCCCACCATCGAGGCTATGGCCGATATCTTGTACCTGTCTTCCCTCAGTAACTCGGCGGCACGGTTGAGCTTATACAGGGTGAAGAAGTCTCCCGGGGTCTGTCCGGTCAGGGCCTTTATCTTGTAGAAGAACTTCGAGCGGCTCACTCCCAGTTCGGAGGCTATGGAATCGATCTCTATTTCTCCGGTCGAGAGACTCTTTTCAAGAAGGGCATAGACCTTGTCCATGAACTGGCGGTCCCTCGGACTCAAGGAGTCGGAGACTTCCCGGTCCAGGGTTTCGGTCGAGGAGGAAAGGATCTGACGCAGTCGCGAGCGGTTCTCCACCGTTGACCGTACGAGCGCCGTGAGATAATCCGGTTCGAATGGCTTTGTGACATATGCGTCGGCACCTACATCGAGGGCGTTCACCTGGTCGGCGACCGAAGAGCGGGCGGTGAGCATGATGACCGGGATATGACATAGGTCGAGGTTCTCCTTCACCATCTTGCAAAGTTCAAGTCCGCTCATCCCCATCATCATCACGTCACAGATGACGACGTCGGGTGATTCTTTCTTCAGGAGTTCGTATCCGCTCATCGCGTCGAAACGGAACGATACGTTGTAATCCTTAGAGAGGAGAGATTTGAGGTAATGCACCAGGTCATAGTCGTCATCGATGAGAAGGACCGATGGAAGCTTCGCGTCCTTTTTCGAGGGTTCGACTTCCGCCACATCGAGGGAAGTGCTTTCACTCTGTTTCACCGTCATTGACCGTAGGTCCACTTCTCCGGATTTCTCGTCGTCGGTGAATGCTTCTCCGGTGTAGGGGATTGAGAAAGTGAACACTGAACCCGGCCCGTCGGAGCGGTTCTGGGCCGAAATGTGCCCGTGGTGGAGTTCGACAAGGGACTTGGTATAGAAGAGCCCTATGCCGGTTCCTCCAACCTGTCGGGCCTCCGGAGACTGGTTGAACCTCTCGAAAAGATGCGCCATCCTTTCTTCGTCAAGGCCGATTCCGGTGTCGAGTACCTTGACTGTGAGGCTGCCTTCGAGGAATGAACAGTCCACGTCCACCGCTCCTCCGGGAGGGGTGAACTTCAGGGCGTTGGAACACAGGTTCCAAAGGATCTTCTCCAGTTTGTCAGTGTCTGCCCATCCTTCGTGGACCTCTTCACATCCGTTGAGTCTCCAGTCGACGTTCTTCTGGTCCGCACCCACTACGAACGCTTCCCAGGTCTTGCGTATCTGGGCGGAAAGGTCGCAGGGAGTGACCGAAAGGGTGAGCATCCCGTGGTCCAGGCGGTTGAAGTCCATCATCTGGGAAGTGAGGTTCATCATTCGGGATACGTTTCGCCTGGCCATCATTATGGCTTTCTTCCTTTCTTCCGGGGAGTCTTCCCCGTCAAGGGAGTTGAGAGCGGCGTTTATCAGGGTGAGAGGGGAGCGGAACTCATGCGAAATGTTGGCGAACGAATCGATGTTCTGTGTGTTCAGCCTTTCCTGCATCTCCCTTTCCCTTCTTTCCCTCTGGGCTTCCTCCTTTTTCCGAAGTAGGGATCGGAACGTAAGGACGAGTCCCGCGGCGAGGCCTATCGCTCCGAATATCGCCAACCAGAACCAAAGCGGTCTGGGGACGGTCAGGATTACGGTGTAGACGGGGGAGGACTCTTCACCCTCGGGATGCTTGAAATGGAATCTTATCCTGTTGCGGCCGTAATGCAGGGAATGGAGGGATATCTCGGGTGACTGTGATGATACCCTCGTCATCTCGGAAGAGCGGTTTATGCTCATGTGGTAGTCGTAGGAATGCCCGAGCCCCGACAGACCCATCGAAATCATCAGTTCGGGAATCTCCCTTATGGAGAGGAACTTCAGACGGATGGTGCTGTTATCCTCATCCATGGGGAAGGACTTTATTTCCTTGCCGTTGTTTGAAAGGATGACGGTGACGGGCATGTGAGCGAGGTCCGCATTCTTTTTATCAAAGCTGAAAAGCCCCTGTCCGTCATAGATATAGGGGCCGCTGTCCTCGAGGACAAGAAGCCACCTGTCGGGGGTCAACTGTTCTTCGTCGCTCCAAAGGAGATGTGTCTCCCCGTCGGTGTGGCTCCACCTGAGGATGCTTCTGTCGAAATTCAGGAAAAGGATGTCCCCGTTCTTGTCCTCGAATATCGAAGCGGTACCGGTCTGCTCCGTCCCGGGTATGGCTTCGATCCTCTTTTCCGAGAGGATGTATCTGAACAGCCCTATCGACCTTGATCCCAGCCATATGTCCCCCCGACTGTCCTGGAAGAGGATGTTCCAGTACACCTGGAACCGTTCGTTCCGCACCGGAATCTCTTCGAGTGAAGGGCCTTCGGGGTCAAGGATGATGGGATTGTTGTTGGTGGCGCCGAAAAGTATCCTTCCGTCCCTCAGGGTGATGACCTCTGGGAAGTAGGAAATCTCGTTCACGGGAGGGATTCCTTCCACCGGGGAAAGAGTGATGTCCACCGGGGAGTCCGCATCCGGTTTGGGCGTGTGGTAAAGCTTCGAGCCTACGGCTAAAGCCCATACTTCTCCATTCCCATCAAGGGCTCCGTTGATGGGTTCCGTGCTCAAGTACCGGTGAAGAAGGCGAGGATGCCCTTCGGGGTCCATTCCGAGATGGTATATGCCGTTGTCCGTGCGCCCGAATCCTCCGGTTATCAGCTGCCCTTCACCCGAGGGGATTATTTTCCTGGTGGCATGGGTGGATCCCGTCAAACTGTACAGGGACGAGATGTCGGTAACTTCGTCCTTGTCCAGGTCATAGGAAAGGAGACGGTTCCCGGAAAGAATGGCCCAGAAATATTTTCCGTCGGATGCGGGGGAGGACCAGGACTCGTCCCTGAGGACAGCCAGAAGTTTGGAGTGGGGAAGATCCTCAATCCTGCTTGTCCTCTGTACCCTGAAGCCTCCGCCTCTTACCGGGAACCAGAGGTTGGACGAACAGTCCAGAAGGAACGCTTCTCCGCTCGAACCGGCAAAAAGAGGGTCGAAAATGGAACTTCCTCCCCATTCGGAGTGAAGTTTATCCTCCCGTATATCATAGATCGCCCGTCCCTTTTCCGAAGAGAATGATATGTAATTCCCGGAAGGGAACATTCCCGAGACTTCCAGGGAAGAGAGTTCCTTCAGCCCCTGAGGAAGGGGACTGTCTTCCCCGTCGGAAGTCGACAGGGCGTGGAGATGTCCGTCGCCTCCAAGCACGAGCAGCTTCCCGGTAAGGGGGACGATGCCGAGCGGGGCTGAACCCATTTCCTTGGAAAAGAGAGTCTCGAAAGCACGGTCAAAACGCATCAGGGTGGATGAATACCGTATCCACAGATTGCCTTCGCAGTCGAAAAGGGGCACGATCTCATCCTTGGTCACGGCCCTGAAATCAAGCACCGATTTGAAGTTATGGCTTTCCTTGTCAAGTTTGAACAGGGACCTCCAGCTTCTTGCGTAAACCTCCCCTTCGGAATCGAACAGGATATCCCTTATATAAGAATCATAACTGTCGACCCCGTAAAAGACGAAAGAATCAGTCGAGGGGTCGAAACGGTTGACTCCTCCGCTTGTCCCGACCCAAGCCGCTCCGGACGGTGAAATCCGCAGGGCGTTGACGGTATTCGAGCTGAGGCTTCCCGCGTCATCGGGATCGGCGGTGTACTGGAGGAGGGTCTGTCCTTTGGCCCTGAAAAGACCGTCGTAGTTCGACATCATCCATACGGTGTGGGATGAGTCCTCGCAGAAGCCCTGGATTACGGCCCTGTTCTCACCTCTTATTATAGTTACGCCATCCTTGGGCTCGGGAAGGGTGATGCCTTTGCTGCACGAGATGGATAGGGTCGCCGCCAGAATTGACGCGAAAAGGGGAGTCTTATGAAGGAATCCTGACATGGGGAGAGGGAAGGATGCAGTATTTGCGTAGTGATTTTTCTTATCCACTAAGATACACCTTCTCAGTCTAAAAAAGAAACGGATTGATTCAATTATTTAGGGGAATTGTACGATTCCGGCAATATTTATACTTATGTTTTATCCTCCTAAAAACGTTTTAACTATTTTTGAAAGCGAAATAACCCAGCATAAAGGCGAATAACTATTCCCATAATATCAACAACTAAAACGATCCAACCATGAATCTTAAAGCCAAATGCGGAATCCTCCTGGGGACTCTGATGCTCCTTACCGGTCTTTGGGCCGGGGCACAGAACCAGGTGAGGATAACCGGAAAAGTCCTGGATCAGAACGGACAGCCCGTGATCGGATCATCGGTCAAACAGGCCGGAACCACCAACGGAGTAGTGACCGGATCTGACGGAAGCTACACTCTTACCGTCCCCGTCGGGGCTACCATCGAGGCCGAATCCCTCGGATTCGAGATGAAGAGCGCGGTAGTGACCGCGGGCAAGACCACCTACGATTTCTCCCTCTCCGAGGAATCCCTCGAACTCGATGACGTCGTCGTCGTCGGTTACGGAACCCAGCGCAAGAAACTCGTCACCGGTTCCACAATCAACGTCACATCCGACCAGCTCGAACGCCAGAGCATGACCCAGGTCACCGGAGCACTCTACAGCTCGGTTCCCGGCGTGAACATCGTTCAGAGCAGCGGTCAGCCCTGGTCAGAATACACCATCACCGTACGAGGCCTCAACACGACAGGTAGCGGACGATCGCCCCTCATCGTCATTGACGGCGTGGCCGGAGGAGACCTCCGTAGCCTCAACCCCGATGACGTCGAGTCGATCGATATCCTCAAGGACGCAGCATCCTCCGCGATCTACGGAGCGAGGGCTTCCGCCGGAGTCGTTCTCGTCACCACGAAACAGGGCCAGAAGGGAAGGGTGTCCGTGACATACAACGGATACATAGGAATACAGCAGGCCAAGACAAACGGCGTGCATCCCGTATCGGCAAGCGAGTACCTCGACCTTGTGGACCGCTCCTTCGTCGACAACGGAACCCTCCAGCCCGGTGAGCACTACTACAATCTCGATCTCCTGATGCCCGTGCAGAAGGAATGGATGGAGAAGGGGCTTTGGAACGGTACCGACTGGCTCAAGCAGGGTATCAACAAGAACGCTCCCACGACCAACCACTCGGTCAACATCAACGGAGGTAACGACGTCATCCGCTACGCTCTCGGTATCTCGAAGTCCTACACTGAAGGAACCCTCGGAGCTCCGAAGCACACGTTCTTCGACCGTACCACCGTCCGCCTCAATACGGAGGTTTCACTTTGGAGGAAGAACGGCCGTGACATCCTGCGCTTCGGCGAGAACGCGACCCTCACCCTCACCCAGTCCAACGGCGCCAGCGTGGGCGGCCGTGGAAACACCGTAGGACAGATGCTGTACTACACCCCGTTGCTCCCCGCATACGAACTTGACGGAAAGACACTCTATACATACGAGTCACAGACACGTGACGAATGGTCCATCGCCGATGGAGCATACAACCTTTCAGAAAGGGCGCTTCTGGAGCAGACTGAAAACCGCAGCTACCGCCTCCAGGGCAATGCGTACCTCACCTTCACTCCCCATCAGGATTGGACCATAAAGAGTACGGTCGGATTCAGGTGGAACTCCTCCTTCGGCCGTACCTGGACTCCCAAGTACAGGGTGTCCGGATCATCTTTCCAGGATTACGACAACGTCGACCAGTCCGGCAGCATGTCGAGCGGTTGGACATGGGAGAACACCGTCAACTGGAAGCACACCTTCGGTGACCACAGCATCGAAGCCCTCGTCGGTCAGTCAATCGAGGCCACGGGTCTCGGCCTGAGCCTTGGCGGAAGCCGCAAACAGACCCGTATGGAATCCTGGGAGGCCGCCAACCTTTCATCTTCCGACTCCGAAATCAACTCCGGTATGGTCTCCATCTCGGGAGGCAACACCGTACCTTACACCGAGCTCTTCTCCTTCTTCACAAGGGCCAACTACTCCTATCGCGACAAATACCTCCTCACCCTCATCTTGAGAGCCGACGGATCCTCGAACTTCGCGAGGGGACACCGCTTCGGATACTATCCTTCGGTTTCCGCGGGATGGATCGCCACCGAGGAGAGCTTCATGAGCGGAGTGAAGAGCTGGATGCCTTACTTCAAGCTGCGCGCTTCATGGGGACAGAACGGTAACGCGAACATCTCCGCCTTCCAGTACTCGGCAAACGTGTCGCTCGCCGGTGTGTACGACTTTACGCCCGACGGAAGCTCGATTTCGACAGGAGCATATCCTTCCATCGTCCCGAACCCTGACCTGAAGTGGGAGACTACCGAGCAGACCGACATCGGATTCGACGCGAAGTTCATAAGGAACCGCCTCGGCGTCACCTTCGACTGGTACCGCAAGGACACCAAGGACTGGCTCATCAGGGCGCCCGTACTCGGAACATACGGAACCGGAGCCCCGATGATCAACGGAGGATCGGTCCGTAACTCCGGTGTCGAGCTCGCACTCACATGGAACCATAGGGTAGGGGACCTCAACTACAACCTCTCCGTCAACGGTTCCTACAACAAGAACAAGGTCCTCTCGATCAACAACTCCGAAGGAATCATCCACGGTTCGACCAACGTCCTTGCACAGAACCAGTCTGCGTACAACCTCCAGGAGGCCAGAGTAGGAAAGCCTCTCGGATACTTCACCGGTATCGCTTCCAAGGGTATCTTCCAGAGCCAGGCTCAGATCGACGAATACAACCGCAACGGCTATGCGTTCATCGACGGATACGAGAAGGCGCAGCCCGGAGACGTGATCTGGATCGACCAGAACGGTGACGGACTGTATGACAAGGAGGATGTCGTCGAAATCGGTAACCCTCATCCCGACTTCAACCTCGGATTCTCGATGAGCTTCAACTACAAGGGCTTCGACCTGTCGATTTCAGGCAGCGGCGCCTTCGGCCAGCAGGTCGTGCAGAGCTATCGCTCCTTCTCCGACACCCCGACCCACAACTACACCTCGAACTTCGTCAAGAGGCTGTGGACCGGTGAGGGCAGCACCAACTCCTTCCCCCGTTTCGGCAACGGAAACAGCAACAACTTCCTGTGCAAGCAGTTCGTCGGTGACATCTGGTGCTTCGACGCGGACTACGTGAAGATAAGGAACATAACCATCGGATATGACTTCAAGAGGATCATCAAGAAGCTCCCCGTCAACTCCCTCAGGCTCTACTTCACCGGTCAGAACCTCATCACAATCACCGGATATGACGGTATGGATCCCGAAGTCGGATACGGCGGAGGCGTAAGCTGGTCATCCGGAGTCGATGTGGGTTACTATCCCGCTCCTAAGGTCTACATGGCCGGAATAAGCATCAAGTTCTAGCATACCCTATTATCTTATTAACATGAAACGCAACATGAACACAAAGATATTCACCGGACTGGCCCTTGCCGGGCTTCTGGTATGCGGATGTTCCGCATTCGACGATGTGCTGGAGAGGCAGAACTACACCCAGTACGACACATCCTCCTTCCCCCAGACGGAGAAAGATGCTCAGGAGGCCGTAAACGCCATGTACGGACCGTTGTCATCGATCTTCTCCGATCCGGAAAATACGGCATATTTCCGCAACAACCTTGCGGGTGACGACATGTTCGGCGGCGGTTCCACCACCAACGCCCCTGCGCAGGCTATGGACCGCTTCATGGACAACAAGGCCGACGGTCCCCAGAGCAACTGGGGCCGCTGCTACAGCGGAATCTTCCGCGCGAACTGGGTTCTCCAGACCGTCCCGGAAATGGACGACGCCCTTTTCGTGAGCAAGGAATACAAGGACTATCTCGTCGGACAGGCTTATTTCCTCAGGGCGATGTACTATTGGGAACTCACCGAAAAGTATGAGACCGTTCCCCTGATCAAGGAGACCACTCCCGTGAACGAGCCCAGGGCCAGCGCCGAAGAGGTTTACGAACTCATGACGAGTGACCTTCTCGAAGCGATCAAGCTCATGCCCGCCAAGTACGGTTACACCACCGACGCGGACAACGCCGGTCGTGCAACCAAGTACGCCGCTGAAGGAATGCTCGCCAGAATCTGGCTCTTCTACACCGGATTCTACAAGAAGAACGACATGTTCGGAGTCTCCAAGGCGGATGTCATCTCATACCTCAAGGATGTCCGTGACAACTCCAAGTTCGCCCTCGAGACCGACCAGAGGAACATATGGCCCTACACCAACGAGTACGGAAGCGGATTCGCGTACGGAACCAACTTCGGAACCTACTCCGCCAATGAGAACCTCCATTGGGTGGGCAACCGCTCCAAGGAGACCGTCTGGGGCATCTATTTCAGCCTCACTTCCTCGAGCGTAGGATACAACCGTATGGGTGAATACCACGCCCTCCGAAACAAGTCCTCACGTCCCGATGACAAGTGCTATCCTTTCGGAATCGGTTACACCAACGGGTCGGTCAACCCCAACCTCGTGAAGTCCTGGCTGCAGGATCCGGACTACGGCGTGGCCGACAAACGCCTCTGGGGAAGCGTGATGGCTGTGGAAAACGCAGTTGAACGTCATCCCTGGATGGAAGGCCAGTACGTCGAACTTCCCAATCATCCCGGAAACCCCGGAAAGGAAGCCGAGAAGACGAACTTCTACAACAAGAAGTACATAACGACCACCTGCTACTCAGATGCGGAAAAGACTTCCATCTACCAGAACTTCTTCTACGCCTACTCCCACCAGATGACGAGCAACAACAACACCTCCTCGAACCGCAACGACGTCATCGTCCTGCGTTACGCAGACGTCCTTCTGATGCTCGACGAACTGGAGCAGACCGTCACCGGAATGAACCAGCTCCGTGCCAGGGCTGGCCTCAAGCCTTACGACAGCTACACTCTGGAAAGGCTGCAGAAGGAGAGAAGGTACGAGCTGTGCTTCGAGGGAAGCCGCTTCCGTGATCTCCGCAGATGGTACCCCGAGCAGGCCGGACAGATCATCTATGACAGCCAGGTCGGAGCTCCCGTCACCTACAACGGTGTCAATGTTCCTGACGGTTGGACTGACATCCCCGGCAACGGAATCGTCAAGCGCTACGCCAAGACGAGAGGATTCTGGAAGATATCCACCGCTGAAATCATCCTTTCAAACGGAGTGCTTGAAGAGACTCCCGGATTCGGAGAGGACGACGACTGGCTCTTCAGCAACGGAAGCCTCCCTTACAAGACTTCGTATTGATAGTTTTCGTATATTTGGGCACCGGAAAGCCTTTTGGGACACCTCCGGCGCCCAATTCCAACAAAAACACATTGCATATGAAACTATTCAGAATCCTCTTACCCGCCAGTGTCGTGGCCCTCATGCTCATCGGCACGGGTTCGGACGTTCTCGCCCAGCAGAAGCGTGACCCCTACATCGAAGCCCAGCTCCAGCAGAACCGCGCAAGGGCTGCGGTGAACACCCATTCGTATGAATTCAAGGCCGTGAAGGACACTCCGGCCCCGAAAGGATACAAGCCCGTTTACATCAGCCACTATGGCCGCCACGGATCCCGCTCCAACTGGGGAGCCCAGGGATACCTCAGGGTCATCGACGCCCTGCAGAAAGCGAAGGACGAAGGCCTTCTCACCCGTGACGGGGAAATCTTCCTCAACGAGTCAAGGGAAATCTACCGCCAGCACAACGGCATGGACGGACGTCTCACCCAGAGGGGAGTGAACGAGCACCGCATGCTCGCCGAGAGGATGTACGGCCGCTACCCTTCGGTTTTCAAGAAGCAGTCCAAGAAGATAAGGAGTATCTCCAGTACGGTTCCCCGCTGCATCATCTCGATGGTGGGCTTCACCGACAGGCTGACCGAACTCCAGAAGGATCTCGACATCCGCTGGGATACCGGTGAAACCTACATGCTCTACATCAACAACTCCGCACCGGACAACGTCAACAAGGTTTCCCGTGAGATGCTCCGCGAAATCCAGACCGACTACACCCCCGACTCGGTGACATTCTTCAAGAACATCTTCACCGATCCCGAGAAGGCCAAGAAGATAACCGGAAGCGCCGCCCGCTTCCAGAGCATGGCCCTCAGCATCGCCTGCATGGGTGAAGCCTTCGAAGTTGATGACGAGATGTACCGCTTCTTCCCCTTCGACGCCGTCTACAAGACTTACGAGAGCAACGCCATGACCCTCTATCTGCAGCACGGAAACTCCGTCGAACTCGGAAAGGAAGCAGTCTCCATCGCCAAACCCCTTGTCGAGGATATAGTGAACAAGGCCGATGAAGCTCTGAAGACAGGGGAGTACTGCGCGGACCTTCGTTTCGGACACGATTTCCCGATCATGACGCTCTTCGGATATCTCGGACTCGAGGGAGCCGGAGACCGTCTCACCATGCAGGAAGCCAGGTACAAGTGGTTCGCCACCGACACCGTGCCCTTCGCCGCCAATCTCCAGATGATATTCTACAAGAATAAGAGTGGAGATGTCCTTGTGAAGTTCCTCGTCAATGAAAGGGAGACCCTCCTCAGGGGTCTCGAACCCTATAGCGGCCCCTACTACAAGTGGGAGACGGTGAAGAACAACACCGAAGGATATCTGCGCTGACATTCCGACGGTGAGGGGGTAGCCATCCCCCTTGCCGCATCACTCTTTTAAATATTCATACGATGAAGAAAACATTGCTTGTCCTCCTTTCCGCCGCCCTTTCTTTTGGGGCGTTCGCTCAGACCTGGAACGTCGAGGACATACTGAGGGCAGATCGCAACAAGCTAGCCGGTTGTGAAGGACCGTACCGTTTCGACGCACCCGCCCTCACTGCGGCACCGAAAGGGTATACCCCTTTCTACATCAGCCACTACGGCCGTCACGGTTCCCGTTACGCCTGGAACCCCAATACCTATACGGTCATAATGACTATGCTGGAGAACGCCTCCAAGGCCGGCTCCCTCACTCCCCGTGGACAGAAGCTCTACGAGGACTACAAGGAGTTCGTCACCATTCCCCAGATAAACGCCGGTGACCTTTCCGACCTGGGATACGAGCAGCACAGGAAGATCGCACAGATAATGGCGTCATCCTTCCCGGAGGTCTTCGCCCAGGGAGGGGAAGTGTTCGCCAGGTCTTCGACTTCACAGAGGGCCATCGTCAGCATGAACGCCTTCACCGCTTCGCTGCAGAAAGAGGCCCCGAAGATCGAGGTGACGGCGAACGCCAGGGCCGTCAATATGGCCATAGTGAACGCCGCTTCGGCCAACAGGGCCATAGCCAAACGCTATCAAGGCACAACCAAGGCTCCCGAGACTCTGGACCAGTTCAAGGCCAGGAAGATAGATTATGACGGGATTCTGGACAAGATTTTCTCGGACAGGGGATTCCTGGAGGAGAACGGGGGGAGGACCCAGTTCATTTCGGAACTCTTCACCCTCTGGGCGGGATACCACAACTATTCCGACTCCGACTTCCTTGAGGATATCTTCACCATGGACCAGAAGCTCGCTTTCTGGGAGATAGAGAACTATTCGTGCTACCTCAGCCACGCCGGACAGCGTTATACACAGATTTCGCTCCTTGATGATGTCATTGAACTTGCGAATCTCGCCATTCAGGGAAAGGGACACGTGGCTGATCTTCGTTTCGGTCACGATACTGTGATGAACGCCTTCTATGCCCTTTTGAACATCAACGGGGCGGGATACGAACCCGACAAGGTGGAGGACCTCAAGTATTGGTTCCAGAACTACAATACTCCGATGGCGGCGACAGTCCAGTTCGTACTGTACCGCTCGAAGAAGAATCCGGAGATCCTTTTCAAGCTTCTCCACAACGGGGCGGAGGTGTCGCTTCCTCAACTTAGTCCTGTTGAGGGACCTTACTACAGGTGGAGTGATTTCACGGCATGGGCTGACAAACTGAAGGCCGAGCATCCTCTGCTTCCTTCCGCTCCCGCTTCCGCTTCTTCATCATCGGCGATGCCTTCCCGCCGTCCCTAGACGTGTACTGAGATATGAAACAATGAGATAAAGTGAATCAAACATCGCATTCTCACCCCAAGTTGGTGAATGATTCGCCGTCCGCCTGTCGAGAGATATGCGGACGGTTTGACAATAATGACCTGTATTACGTAAGTTTTTGAGAATTATTCATTAATTTTACTTTTGCTATGGAGATAAAGTCAATAAATATTCAGAACTTCCGTTCAATCGAGTCTTTCCGCATCACTGAATGCAAAAGGATCAATGCTTTTATAGGCAACAACGGTGGCGGAAAGTCTTCTGTCCTTGCGGCTATCAATATCTTATATTCGTGGCTTGCTGCAAGAATAAGGAACAACAATGGAACAGGCCTTCAAATTTCTGCGGACGATGTCCGTCATGGCGCCGATGGATGCTTTCTGGAAATTTGCTGTGAAATAGATGGTGAAACCCTCCATTGGAGTTTGTACAAGAGATCTTCGACGAATAGGGAGAAATCAGATCTGAAAACAGATTTGTCAGAGTTGACACGATATGCGAATAAGTTGGCCACTCGTGGTGTATCAAAGTCGTGGCCTTTGGTAATCAATTATGGCGTAAATCGTAGCGTTATAAAAACACCTCTGCGACGAGGCTACAAGCAAAACTTGGATACCCTTCATTTGTATGATAGCAAAGAGTATTCTGAAGGAACAGACTTGAGTAGTTTCATGCTCTGGTATCGTGAGCGGGAAGATTTGGAGAATGCTCAAATCAGGGAGAGGAAAGACCTTGGTTACCGGGACCCTCAGTTGGAGGTGATCCGTAAAGGTGTCGGGAGGTGCTTCTCTGAATATACGGATTTTCATATGAAACGAAATCCGACTGCTTTTGTGATGTCGAAAAATGGCGAGGAGTTTTCATTCGAACAACTCTCCGATGGGGAGCGTTGCTATATCGCCATGGTGATGGACATCTGCCGCAAGTTGGCCATGACAGCTGTGGGTAAGGAAGACGCCTTGGACATACCTGTTGTGGTTTTGATAGACGAGGTCGATCTGCATCTTCATCCGTCATGGCAACATACTGTTTTGGAGAAACTGCTACATACTTTCCCGCGTTGTCAATTTTTTGTCTCTACTCATTCTCCTTTGGTGCTTTCTTCCGTTGACCTTCAGTCCGCCAACGTTTTCAGAATGCACGAAGGTAAAGCCGTTGCTGTATTCAATACTTACGGAAAACGCTTCCAAGATATCCTTTTGGACGATTTTCGGGTCGTATCGACGCGGGCCTCACAAATTGATGAGATGATGTCCCTGGCTTGGGAAAAAGTATCAGACAAGGATATAGAAGGTGCCCAAGTTCTCGCTGATGAACTATCACGTATTATTCCTCGAGATCAGGAATTGGCGAGTCTAAAGTTCAATATCCTCAAAATGCGCAAGGCTAATGCTCAAGTCCAATAAGCAGACGGCACCCGAACAATTCTCACGGGATTGTCGATAGAGGCATTTCCGGACCTGGGCGGATACTGAAGGTCTTTCCCGTCCATGGCGCGAGTTCTTGTTGACTGTTGAACAAGATTTCATGAGTTGCTATACGGAGGAACCGTTGTCTGTAGATGATTCGCATATTGACCATTTCCTGGTTCGGGATCTTTTCCCTCAGAAAGACCATGTCTTCGATTGGAACAATCTTTTTGCCGATACGAGAGAAGATAGTTACAGTTCACGTCATAAAGACTCTTTCGTAAAGACTACCGAGGACAACCTCAAACTCCTTAATCCTGCAACTGATGATGTTGAGAACCTTCTGTACTATCGTCTTGATGGAAAGATAGCCATATCCGGTTCCGTCACGGATTCAACCTTGAGAGAACGGTGCAGGTATACGATCGATGCATTCAATCTGAATGATCCGGTTCTGGTTCGTAGACGCCGTGAGTTCTTCACATACTCAATTGAACCTCTCAGCGCCCAAGGGTTCTCCGAAGAGGAAATCCTGAGTTGTTATAGAGGAATGGGCTTCAGAACATTGATAAGGCAGATATACCGATCTGGTGAATGATCTTCCCGGAAGGATATCTCGCTTTAGACATACGGACGCATACGGTTCTATCATTTTCTCGGCTGTATTGATTGCGTCCAGAATATGCTGGAGCCGTTCATGGTCTCTAACTTGGTCTTTCATAGACAAGTATTTTATCACGATTGGCACTTTCAGCGGCGAATGGGAGGAGCCTTCCATCTTCAACAAGATCCACCCTTATACCCAGGACCTTGCTGAGTTCCACCATGATGCGGGAGATTTCCATGAGGGACATGCGGTGACTGTCATCATACTGGACAAGGATGTCGATGTCACTTTGAGGAGTTTCCTCACCACGGGAATAGGAACCGAATATCCACGCTTGTGTCACAGGCTTTCCTGATAGGGCAGTCTGAATTTTCGGGATCAATGTATTGACTATTGCGCTAGGGTTTTGTTTCTTTTCGCCCATCATT
This sequence comes from Bacteroidales bacterium, assembly GCA_017469845.1. GTDB lineage: Bacteria > Bacteroidota > Bacteroidia > Bacteroidales > UBA932 > Cryptobacteroides. The sequence goes on from JAFUFP010000005.1 coordinate 21,701, forward strand.
TTCTCTGAGAGAAATCCTCGCCCCACTCAAGATACCGGAAATTTGCCATTTACGATTGCTCGCTATCAGGCGAGCACGATTGCAGGGTCAATATTCAGTTTGGAGGATATGATTCGCGCCTGTTCGAAAGTGGGGTTGGCTTTACCGCTCAGGATAGCGCTGAGACGCGGGGCCGATATTCCTAGCATTGCCGCAAGATCTTTCTGTGTCCAATTGTTTTCGGAAAGGCGGGATATTATGGTTTGGGAAAGCGTTGGAGGTTCAATGGCGTAGTGCTCCTTCTCATACTCTTCAACCAATGCCGAAAGCACATCAAGTTCCAGGAGACGGGGATCATCTGAGGGTGTGGCCTCGTCCGTCTCAAAAAATAGCTGGTCAATGCGGGCCATCATGGCCTTGTACTGTTTTTCGTCTTTGATCTGTGCCATAGTCTTTCCTACTATATGGTTGATGCGTCAATCTTGTCATATTCGCTGTGTGTTCCGACAAAACGGATGTACACAAGGGAAGGAGTGAATTTTATTGCCGCTATCAGACGATAATCATTCCCCTTGATATTGAACACATACCGCTGGTTCTTTACATAATCAACTGAATTGAAGTCTTTTCTTATGTCATTCAGTGAATTCCAGTTAGCCCTCTCCGTTTTTACATACCACTCTCTCAAAGCCTGTTCACTGTTCGGATGAATGGCCCAAAAATTTCGCAGCGTGGATATGGCGATAATTCTCATGACGCAAATATAGAGATTATGGAAAAGTTAACAAAATTATTTTTCAGATAATTCGTACGGGTGCAAACCGGAACAGCAGTGAAAACCTGAGCGTGTGTCCGTCTATCCGAAAAACGGAGTGTACAGCACTCTGCCTTGGCAATGAGGACACATCCCTTCAATCTGAGAGGGGGTGTCGCCGCCGTTTTTGATCTCCTCAACCCACTTGTCATTACGGATGATCGCTCCACAGTGTGGACATACGGCGGAAGGGGATGATTCCCTCTGTCCTTTTTCCAGATCATAGTGGAAAGTGAATGTTGCCCATGCGAAGTCGTTTATTCCGAAAGCTTTGTCAGCCTCGAAGAAGAACAGTCGCCCTTCGCGGTTCGTGGCGTACAGCCCTTTTCCGCAGATACTCATGTCATAGGATTCCCCGATGTACGATAGGGGAATGTTCATTCCCTCCAATGACACGAGCCTCAGTATGCCGTCCTTCCCGGCGGCGTAGATGTATCTTTCGTCCAGGGTGAGAACGGCGTATTTCACTTCGCTGGACAGTTTCCTGAAAGGCCCGTCTGCTGAAGAGGAGACCAGTAGGGAATCTTCCCCGTCAAGAAACAGATAAACTTTTCCTGAGGGGCTGATTCCGATTATGCGGTATTCCGTCGGCCATTCTTCCTTTTTTCCGTCCGGGATGGATAGCCGGACCATCATAAGCTGGTCGAAGCCCATGGGATCTTTGACATAGTTGTAGAAAAGAGTCTTCCCGTCCGGATGAAGGAAAGAACTTATGCGAAGAAGAGGGGAATCCTCATCAGCGACGGAATAGCGGCCGGTGCATCCCCAGTCGAAAGATACACCCGCCATATTGAGACTGTCTGCGGTATTCGTCGCTTCCCCTGAAAGAAGATCGATTATGACGCAGCCGTTCCAGATGGCGTAACGGTTGTCCGGAGTGAAGCGGATATCCTCACGTACGTCACCGACCTCGTCGCTGTCAAGTTCCATTTCCCTTATCGGGGAGCAATCGGCATTGAAGAGGTATATCCGGTTTTTATGGTTCCGGTCTTTTTCGTGGAACGGCAGAAAGTATGAACCCGTCGCACCAAGAAGGTACCGGTTGTCGGATGAAATCGCCAATGCCGTGCAGACGGACCCTGTTCTTGCGATTCCCTCCTTCCTTTGACAGTCTGGAGAGCATTTCAGAATCTGGCAATCGTTGCCGAAAGTCGAGAGCAGGGCGAATGATGAATCCGGAGCGATGACCGCTCTGGCAAAGTAGTCGACTGATCCTTCGAAAGGTGGAACCGTTTTTCGGGGTTGAGTGCCTTTTTCGGGAGAAGAGAGCGTAAGAACGAAGGGATAATATTCCAGACCTCTTTCTTTTCCGATGGAAAGAATCAGGTTGCGCCCGTCACTGGAAGAGACGAAACTGTTGATTCCGGCGTTCGTCATGTTCTTGAGGTAGACGGATTTCAGGAAGGACTTCATGTCAAGGATGTTCCCGTCCTTCGTGAGGGCATAACTGAAGTCTCCGCTCAGGTCAACCAGCTCCGGAGCATACAGGATGTCGGTAAGACGCATCTTGACTTCCGTCTTGTCAGCGGAATAAACCGCGAGCTGCGAATTGGGATTCCTTATGATGATCGAAGATTCGTCGTAATTGTTCCAAGGATAGTTGTCGCTCCCGATATAGAACTTCACGTCCGCGGGGAAGAAATGAGCCATGCCGTCTTCTCCCAATATTACGCCGCATCCTCCGTAGCTGCTGCTGACGGCAAGTCCCGTGTGGTACGAAATAAGGCAGATATGCTCACTTCCGGAGGCTACTCTCACGAATCCCGCCGTTATGGAAAGGAGATTCGCTTCTCCGTTGGGGACTCTATCGATTCTGAGGCGTCTTCCGGTGGAAACTTCCATCCTGAAAAGGCTTTCCCCATCGATGTACCAAAGGTATTTCCCGTCCTCTGTCATGCATCCGGGTGAAGAGCATCCTGTTGAGCGTGTTCCCTTGAATCCTTCGTACACCGAGACTGTCCCTTCTTCCCAAACCGCGTATCTTGTTCCGTCAGAGGAAAGGTCCACTTTCTGCGGAATCCGCCCCTTGATGGCGCCCCACTTTCCGCCCATGCATATGACAACATCGCTTTTGTATCCGGAATCATCATAGGCGATGACGGTCCCGAGGTCATCGCTTGCCACCACTTTCGAAACAGGGCTCGAGAAATATATCGGTTCACGCCCGGACGGACCATAGAAGCGGCAGACGTCGAACGTCCCGTCATTCTCCAGGTACAGGATATTCTTTCCGTCCGAAGAGATGGCTCCGCTTCCGATGGATTCCACATCGGCGGTCTCCACGATGGAATCCTCCCATAACCTGACATCGGAAAGAAGATTCTCTGAAGGTACGTTCCCCGTGAAGGCCAACTTCCGGAGGATGTTGTCGGAAGGAAGGTTCTTAATCTCGGCGCGGAGTGCCTCCGGAGAGGAGGATCTCAGAAGAGAGAAAGCCATCTTCAGAGAAGACAACCTTTCCCTCCAGAGTGCGGCCCCTTCATCGGTATCATGCCGTAAAATATCCGAGCAAAGATAATCGGACATCCTGAGGAGGTCCTTCCTGTCGAGGGCCAGCTTCTCGACGAGAAAAGACGGGTCAGAAAAACTCTCCCGGATCACTTTGTCACGAAGGCGTATGTAATCCTCTCCCACTCCGTGGACGTTCCGGTATGCGATAAGGTAGAGGACAGCTGAATACTGGCTTTCCACTATGCTGTGCGGGGAATGCTTGCCCACACCCAGGCGGTGGAAGCTGTACAGCCTTTCCGTCACCGAAAGGAGAGTCCCTTTGTCCGAGAGGACGTCGTATACGATGTTGCTGATCGGCGTGGAAAGCATCTTGAATGACAGTCTTTGCCCTTTCTGGACCAATCGGAGAAGAGGGGACACCATTCGGCGCATCCTTGCCCATACTATTGGCGGAATTTCCCGGAGAAAAGGGTCATCGTGGTTTTTCTGGACGGTGTGCCCGGACATCACCAGGGCGTAATCCCCGTCGTCGGAAGAAATGATGGACAGGATTTCCTTTTCGGTGAGACCTTCACGGTCAAGATGGATGCAAAGAAGGATCGTCGGAAGAAGACCGTATCCGTGGGCGGAGTCCGTCCGGATCGCACGCTCAAGTATCGCCTTGACGAGGGAAGGCGTATCTTCCGGAAGAAGGGGAATATCATCCTCCGAAGTGAAGGAGGAAAGGTAGTCGCAAAGAAGGTCGTAATAAAGCGCCGGACGGGGGACGGAAACAAGTTGCCGTTCCACCATCCCGAACTGCATCACGGTAAGGGTCCTTCCCCTTCTTTCCAGCCCTTCCCTTATGAAATCAAGGGGAGGGAAACCTCCCTCTCCCAAGGGAATGATCTTTCCTACAGGGTGGCGGGGCCCCCTTTTTGATGAAAGAATGACCTTCACTCCGGGTTTGAGCTCCCCGAAGATCTCCCCGAAATCTTTCCCGAAGGCATCTACGGAATCCAGGATGAGAACAAGAGGCTTTTTGAACGAGTGCTTCCTTGACTCGGCATAGGTGAAGTCGAAGAATCCCTCCTTCTTCGGAGCGAGAGATTGGTTGAAACTCATCCTGAGACCGGATATGTTCCCGATCTCCTCGTCCAGGGAAAGACGGAGGGAGTCGTAATCCGACGAATCGGGAGTTTTTCCGCAGAACCTCACGACGGTGTCATAGTTCCTGTCTGCAAGGAAGGAAGCGGCGACGGATGAAAGGAGGGCTGTCTTTCCGGTGCCCTCTTCTCCGGTAATCCAAAGCGGATGCCTTGAATCATTGTCGAGGATGTATGAACGGACGGCGGAGAGTTCAGCCTCCCTTCCCGTGAAATGCTCCGATTGGGTAAAAGCGAAAGAGATGTGCTCGGTTCTCTCGTATTCGAGGGAAGGTTTCTTGGCTTCCTCAATCTCCTTTCCGATGACGGCTCTGAGGGCATCCGAGAACTCCCTCCGGAAGTTTTCCCTCCAGGAACCTTCCACGTATTCGTCGAAAGTGAGGTCGTTTTGGATGAAGTGGTGGCCTCCGAACCATTTCTTGACGCTGCGGGAGAGTATCTTCTGGGCGACAGTGCTCTCAAGTGAAGAGTCGAAGAAGACGGACCGCTTTTCTTTGGGTACGTGGTGAAGTGTCCTTGAATAGGCGATGACGCTGCCCTCCTCTCCATGAATGAATCCGCCTTTGAAGATTTCCTGGGCGGTGGCGGACTTTCCGTAGATCATCCGCAATCTTCCCGAGTTCCTGGCGAAGAGATACTCCAGAGGACGGAGGGCTTCTTCATTGTAGACCTTCTCGTCAGTGAATCTTCCCGTCCTTCCTTTGAGAAAATATGACGGCTCCGGCAGGGAATTCCGGTCCAGGGAATACCACTTGTGGAACAGGGATTGTTCACTGTCACTGAAAGAGAGCGAGTAAACGACGCTTTCCGGTATCCTTTCCGGGATGGGTATCCATCCGTAGCGTTCTCCGGTAAGAAGGATGAAATTCGGTCTGGGGGATACGGCCCGGCAGTTGTCAATCTCTTCCAGGCAAGTCGACATCGTCCTGTTGTCGAGGCCTTCTTTCCGGGATATTCCCCAGCGGAGGTCGACGGATTCGATCTGCCATCCCTTGGAGGCATATTCCTCGGCGAGAGAGGAAAGAATGTCGTGAAGGATGTCCCTTTCCTCCTCCATGTCCGTGAAGGTGGAACTGATGAAGAAACGTATAATCGGGTGACGGTTCGGTGTCAGACCCTGAAAGGAAAGGAATTTGTCGAGGGAGATTGATGAAACCATACCGAAAGGTAAGCATTTTGGGGTATCTGACAAAATGTTCTTACGATTCGTTCGTTCTGATGCTCCGGACATGTGGATTTATGATTGGATTTGAAGACCCGAATTGAAGAAAGGGTGTGCAATAAGGATCGGGAGAATACGAACCGTCAATTGATGCGTTATTGTTATGGCTAAGCATATTTTTGACACTAGAGGCCGAAAAGTCGGTACTATACTTGATGATAGCGAATTGCCGGAGAGCTCCGGATGCTTTACTATAATCCTCATATGTCTTGCGTTGGCCGGGCTGTTTTTTCTGGGCAGGTCAGTGGTCGTGTCCCATAATCAAAAGAAATATTGGGATAGTTTCGAGTACATGA
>JAFUFP010000006.1 GCA_017469845.1 Bacteroidales bacterium
ATCCGATCCCGACGGTAACGCCCTTACCTGTTCTTGGGCCCAGTGGAAAGTTTACCGCAGCTTCCAGGGTGATGTGACTATCTCCGCTCCTTCCGCAGCCGAAACGTCGGTCACCATACCTTCCGATGCGAAAGCGGGTGATGTCATCCACATGATTCTGACGGTCGAGGACAACGGAACTCCCAAGTTGGCAAGTTATCTGAGGACTGTGATTACCGTAGAGTAGGAATAAAAATATGGCTTGATAGATAGAGAAGGCGTTTCGGGATTACCGAAGCGCCTTCCCGCTAATTGTCCACATGCCTTCCGGTGATTATTGCAGTTTCGCTTTCAGGGAATTGACTTCGTCCATAGAAAGGCTTGTGCATTTGCAGGCCATTTCGACGGAATAACCATGTTGAAGAAGCTTGAGGGCAATTTCTTCAGCCGCTTTTTTTAAGCCTATTTTATATCCTTTTTTATATCCTATTTTATATCCTTCGATCCATCCCTTTATCCAACTCTCTTTCCATCTTTCTTTCCAGTCATTTTCGGCACTTTCCCATTCTCTTCTCCTTTTATCATCCCTCTTTATATAGGAAAGGAACGACTTTTCAGCTTCAGCTCGCAATTCTGCGTAATTGAATGAAATCTCCATATTCTGTTATTTTGTGATTCGACGTTCATGTTTGCCTCTCTTATTTACAGTCTTCCTTACGGAATACTCCGATATAGGATGGGGCTATTATTGCGGTTTGTTCGTTTTTTTTACCTTAAAGGGGATTTCCCGACCCGGTGTGGGGAGAGAAATTCTTCAACTTCCTCGGATATAAGGATGCTCCGCATCGCAAACCTAAGATTTCTCCACCGGATGATGAAATCTTTGCAAACCTTGCAACGGATATTTTCAAAGGAAGGAACTTCAGTTCGTTATTGCACTTCGAGGTGATATTTGGACTATCCGTCAAGTTTTTGGATTATGCGGAAAAAAAACATGGTACTTTTACATTAATTTTGTATCGGTCCATTGTGACTTTACCAAACCGCACAGAAACACAAACACAAATCTCATAATGAAAGCATTTTATTCCGTTATCGGGAGTGCCGCATTGATTCTTGCGGCAGCTCTTCCTTCGGGGGCTCAGAACAAGCCCTTCATGGAAGACCTTCCCTATTATGTGAACAATCTCGAAGTATTCGGAACGGGACAGGAACCGGGACGCGCGTTCCACATCCCGGGAAAGAATCTCTCCCTCAACGGGACGTGGAAGTTCGGTTACTATGACTGTCCTTCCGACGTGCCTTCAAACTTCTTCTCCACTTCCTTCAATGACCGCAAGTGGGGAACAATAGAAGTACCCTCGAACTGGGAAATGCAGGGATACGGACAGGCTCTGTTCCGTAACATAACGACCCCTTTCCCGAGGAAGATGCCCTCGTCGATGCTCGACCAGTATCGCAAGGTGATCAATGACCCCAATTCCACCGATCGTGAGAAACAGATGGCACAGATGCGTCTCCAGAGGGCTCAAGGCGGTGATCCCTTTGCCGTTGAAGTCCCTTATACACCGCTGGATTACAACCCCACCGGAGCTTACAGGACATCCTTCACTCTTCCTTCATCATGGAAAGGTGACCAGATTTTCCTTCGTTTCGAGAAAGTCGCTTCCGCTTCATTCGTTTGGGTGAACGGCCAGCAGGTCGGTTACAACGAGGGTGCCCAGGAGCCTTCCGAGTACAACATCACCAAGTTCGTGAAGCCGGGAAAGAATACAGTGGCTGTCCTCGTCCTCAAGTACTCCGACGGATACTATCTCGAAAGCCAGGACTATTGGCGTCTTGCAGGTATCTTCGACGACGTGACTGTATATGCCGCTCCTCAGGCACGTATCTGGGACTGGCAGGTGATAACGGACTTCGACTCGTCGTATACTGACTCCCAGCTTTCGATCGCCGTTGACGTCCGCACCTGGAACGCCTCCGGTGACGGATACAAGGTGAAGGCGACCGTTTCGAGGAAAGGTAGTGAAGTCGTCACGATGACTTCTTCTCCTCTTTCGATGAAGACCAATGCCACCGGAACGGCCAGGCTCGCTTCAACCGTCAAGTCTCCCGCCAAGTGGTCTTCGGAGACTCCCGAACTTTATGACCTCAACCTCACTTTGCTTGACCCTTCAGGAAAGGAAGTGGATTCAATAAACAAGAGGATAGGATTCAAGAAGACTGAGATCCGTAACGGTGTTTTCTACCTCAATGGAGTTCCTCTCAAAGTCAGTGCCGAATGCTCCCACATGCAGCATCCTGAAATGGGTCACGCAATGACAGAGGAAGTTGTCCGTCAGGATATCGAAATCCTGAAGAAATTCAACTTCAACGCTGTACGTACTTCACACTATCCTCCCGTGAACGAGTATCTGGATCTTGCTGACGAGTACGGTCTGTTCGTTATTGACGAGACCGGTGACGAGGCTCATGCGACTGAGTATGTCTGCGACATGCCCGAATTCACTCCCATGTACCGTGAAAGGGTAAGGCAGATGGTCCTCCGTGACCGTAACCACGCCTGCGTCCTTTTCTGGAGCGCAGGAAACGAGAGCGGTGAAGGGAACAACATTACCGAGGTGGTCAAGGAAGGTAAGTCCCTCGATCCCACCAGATTCTGGATGTACGGAGGAAACTCCGCAGTTCACCCCGCCGAGGACATCGTCGGACCCCGTTATCCCTCTCCTTTCGAGCATGAGATCCGCTACGGTATCGACCAGACCGACCTTCGTCCTTCATTCATGGACGAGTATCTTTCAGTCGCCGGTAACGGTGGCGGCGGAATGGACGACTACTGGGATGAAATCTACCAGCATCCCAAGCTCATGGGTGGTGCGATCTGGGATTTCGTGAGCGTGGGTATCACCGAACCCACCAGGGCCCTTGTCGACAAGTCCGGCAATGACACTCCCGCTCATATAATGGGTAGGGCGAAGCTCGTCCCCGGCAAGACCGGAAAGGGAATTGACCTTTACCGCACCGACCAGTGGGTCCAGGTCTACAGGGCCGACAATGTCGAAATCTCCGGCAATCAGCTCACTCTCACCCTCGACATCTATCCGAGGCTTTATAACCGTAGCGGCGGATTCCTCATCACGAAGGGAAGCAACCAGTTCGGCCTCAAGCAGCAGGGTGCAGACAAACTCGACTTCTATATCGACACCGGCTCCAAGCAGACCCTTACAGCATCCCTTCCTTCCGATTGGGAGAACAAGTGGCACAATGTGACCGCCGTCTATGACGGAAGCAAGATGGCCATTTACATCGACGGAAGCGAAGTCGCTTCTCAGCCCGCCCGCGGAAATATCCGCAACCTTCCTCTCTCGCTTTGTATCGGTCGTAACGAGGAATACGGCGGACAGGAGACTGACGTCTATATCTGCGACGCCGTCATCGACAATGTCGGTGTCTTCGCCAAGGCTGTTGAGCCCGGAAAGGTATCAGCCGAAGGATCAGCCCTCTGGCTCGACTTCGAGGAGGAGAAGAACGAAGGAACGTTCTACTCATACGGCGTCGGTGCACGTACCTACGGCTCCATTTGGCCGAACCGTGTTCCCCAGCCCGAGATGTACCAGATGAAGAAATCCACCCAGCCTCTGAAGTTCACTTTCGCAGGTGACGGACAGGTGGAGGTGTGGAACAGGAACCATTTCCTCAACGCTTCTTTCTACAAGACTACCTGGAGCCTCATGGAGGACGACAAGGTCATCGCTTCGGGAGAACTCAATCTCGACGTGGCCCCTCTTTCAAGGAAGGTCGTTTCCGTCCCTTACACCATGCCTACCATTGTCCCCGGAAAGGAATACAGGCTTGACATCAGCTCCGTTCTCCGCAAGGACGAACTCTGGGCTCCGGCAGGATTCGAGATCTCATGGGATCAGATAGAGTTCCCTTCATGGAGCGTTCCCGCTCGTCCTGAGAAGGTTACCGGAAAGGTCACCCTTTCTCAGAATTCAGATCTCATCAAGGCTGAAGGAAACGGATTCTCGTACGGATTCGATCCCAAGACCGGACACCTCGTGTCAATGGTCTCCGGTGGAAAGGAGATGCTTTCTTCACCTATGGTTCTCAATCTCTGGAGAGCGCCCCTCGCCAACGAACTGGACGGATGGAACAGCCGCAGCGCCGGTCAGGTTTCCGTATCGGGATACGGCTCCATCGGTCATTCTTCAGTCCTCGCTTCGCATTATTACGCTGCCGGTCTTGACCGCCTCAATACGATGACGGTATCCGTTAATCCCCGTCAGGCCGGAGATGCGGTCATCATCGATGTCCGTGAAATCGTCACGATGGGAGCTGCTCAGACCCGTCAGCTCGACGCCTACATCATGGGAACGTCCTACAACGGCTTCGAGAGCATGTACTCTTACAGGATCGAGGGCAACGGAACCATGACCGTGTCCCACACGTTGAGGCCTCAGGGAACAATGCCTTCATGGCTTCCCAGAATCGGTCTCACCCTCGACATTGACAAGTCGCTTTCCAACGTCAAGTGGTACGGTAGGGGACCTCAGGAGAACTATCCTGACCGCAAGAGCGGATACCGCATCGGCATCTACGAGGATACCGTCGAGAACATGTACGAGGCTTACCTCATCCCTCAGGACAACGGCCTGAGGACCGACAACCGCTTCGTCACTCTCACCGACGCTTCCGGAAAGGGCTTCACCGTGAAGATGGACGTGCCTTTCGCTTTCAGCGCCAGCGAGTACTCGACCGACAACCTCACCAAGGCGGTGTACACTTATCAGCTGAAGAAGGCGGACGACATCACCCTCAATCTGGATTACGCCACCTCAGGTGTCGGTTGTACCGCACGCGGTATCTTCGACTCTTACAGGGCATATCCTATGGGATATCAGCGTACCCTCACATTCACGCCGGTCAAATAAAAGCAATTCTAATCTATAAATAGTATGATGAAAACTGTTTCAAAAGTATCTCTAATCGCTTCAGTAGCTGTGCTCTGCGCCTGCTCCGGAGGCGAAATCGAATGGGTTTCCACAACTTTCGAAACCCCCTGGCAGGCCCAGGACACGGAAACCGTCACTTCCGACCCCTCTGAAGCCACTCTCATTGTCGATCCCGCTCTTGTCGGACAGAAAGTGGAGGGCTTCGGAACTGCCGCCAGTGAACTGAGCTGGGACTCGATCAATATCCTTACTCAGGAGGAGAAGGACTCCATCTTCAAAGAGCTCTTCGCTCCCGGAGTCGGAGCTTCCCTCGTCATGGCGAGAACCCCCATCGGAGCCAGCGATTTCGCGAAAGAGTACTATTCATACGATGATGTCGACGGGGACTTCTCCCTTGAGCATTTCTCGGTCGAAAGGGATGAAAACTATCTTCTTCCCTTCCTTCTGAGCGCCAAGAAGGCGAATCCTTCCCTCAAGGTCTGGGGATCCCCCTGGTGCCCTCCTTCATGGATGAAGGTGAACAAGCACTACGCCAACTCCTCGACGGCTCCCATCGCAAGGCGTATGGCCGAGATGCGCAAGAGGATGGCCGAAATGCCCCAGGACATAAGGGCAACCGGCGGAAGCACATTCGGCTTCAATCCTATGAACCTCGGCGACAACGGTCTTTCCGAGGATATGCAGATCAGCGAGGGAACCGACGCCTTCAATCTTCAGCCCGAGTACCTCGACGCCTATGCCCGTTATTTCGGGAAGTATGTCGACGCGTACAAGGAAAAGGGTATAGATATCTATATGGTAATGCCCCAGAACGAGCCCAACTCGGCACAGTGGTATCCCGCCTGCACATGGACTCCTGACGGACTGAAGAAGTTCATCTCCGTCCTCGGTCCCGAGATGGAGAAGAGGGGAGTGGAAGTATGGCTCGGAACGATCGAAAGGGCTGATGTGAACATGTGGAATCAGATCGTCCTCGATCCTTCCGCCGGCAAGTACATAAAGGGTATGGGCTTCCAGTGGGCAGGAAAGGACGCCCTTCCCGGACTCCATGAGCAGTTCCCCGAACTCCCTTGCTACCAGAGTGAGCAGGAGTGCGGAAACGGTGCCAATGACTGGAAAGGAGCCATGCATTCTTGGGACCTTCTGAAGGAGTACTTCACAAAGGGCGTCACCGGATACTTCTACTGGAACACTTCCCTTTTCGAAGGAGAGTCCAGCTCATGGGGATGGAACCAGAATTCACTCATCACGGTGAATCGCGAGAAGAAGACCTTCAGGTACACTCCCGAGTACTATATCCTCAAGCATGCCAGCCACTATGTGAAGCCCGGAGCCAGCTTCCTTCTTACCGAAGGAACCTATGAGGACGCCATCGCATTCGTCAATCCTGACGGAAAAGTGGTTGTTCTGGCCGCCAATCAGACTGAAGAGGCGAAGCCTCTCACGGTTAGCATAAAAGGGAAGAATCATACTTTCGTTCTCCCTGCGGCTTCCCTCAGCACCATCGTGTTGCCATAGGATTGATTTGTCTTGTGAAAGAACTGAAGAAGGCGATATCCTTTCGAGGATGTCGCCTTCTTTTTGGACGTTTATCTTGATTGATGAACACAGGATAGCTGACTGTTTTCAAAAGACTTGAAGGGTTGGAACCTCTGATGATCAGCCCTGGTATTCGCTGGGAGGAACCCCGAATCTTTTCTTGAAGAGGGAGGAGAACTTCGAAGGAGATGAGAATCCTGTCATGTCGGCGATCTGCGAGATGGGGTACTTGCCTTCCTTGAGAAGCTCCGCGGCGCGGCTTAGTTTATACTGCTTGAAGAATCCGATCGGGGTCTCACCCGTAAGACCTTTGACTTTGTAGAAGAGTTTCGATCTTGAAATGAATAGGGCTTCGGCCATCTTCTCGACGTCAAGTTCAGGATTCGAGAGTTCGTTCTCCATGAGGGAGTATAGAGACGAGAGGAACTTGCTGTCCTGTTCCGATAGGGCGCTTTGGTCGATTTCCTCGGTACTTGTAGCCGTTTGGAGCATGGATTTGAGCCGGTCTCGGTTGTCGAGCTGCGAGCGGATGAGGGACCGGAGGTAGAACGGGTCGAACGGCTTGTTGACGTAGGCGTCAGCTCCGCTGTCAAGACCCTCGATCTGGTTCTCGACAGTTGTTTTCGCCGTGACCAGGATCACCGGCAGATGGCTGAGGTCCTTGTCACGCTTGATTTCCCGGCAAAGCTCGTATCCGTCTTTCCCCGGCATCGCGACATCGCTCAGGATGAGGTCCGGATAATCGGTTTTCATCGTCTCCAGGGCGGATTCCGCATCGTAGCGGCCTATGATCCGGTAGTCGGGCGAAAGGATGTCTTTGAGATATTTGACGATTTCGGTTTCATCGTCGACCACGAGAATGGTCTTCTTTCCGTCCTTGTCGTCTTCGGGGAGCGGATCTTCCTCGATTTTGGACACTTTGATCTTCGGCATCACGGGAGCGTTGCCCCATTCGCTTTGTGAGTACACGCTCTGGTCAGCGGGAAGGAGAAGGGTCATAGTCGTTCCCTGTCCGGCTGCCCTGTCGGATGCCCATATGAGACCGTGATGAAGCGTAGTCAGCAGTTTCACGTAGTAAAGACCTATGCCGGTCCCGAAATTGTAGCTGCCTCTGGATGCGCTTTTTATCTGGAAATATCTTTCGAAAATCTTTTCCTTGAGGTTGTCCGGAATGCCCACTCCGGAATCCGACACCCTTATCCTCGCGTATTTCGAGTCGAGGATATTCTCCGGATGAGGTGCGGTCTGACGGGCTTCCTGTGCGGAGATCACATCGAAGAGTACTGAAATGCTGCCTCCTTCCTGAGTGTACTTGCAGGAATTGGAAAGGAGGTTCATCATGATTTTCCCCAGTTTGTCTTCGTCCACAGGCATCGGGAAAGTCTTTTCGCTGAACATGTGCTCCAGTGTGATGCCTTTTTCCTTGGCCTGCTCGGAGAAAATGTCCACGCTGTCTTCAAGAATGGGGACAATGTCCTTCTCCGCTACCTGCAGAGGTAGCGCGTCTCCTTCCAGACGGTTGAAGTCCATCATCTGGTTCACAAGCTTGAGCATCCTGTCGACGCTCCTCTGGACAGTCCCGACGAGCCGTTTCTCCTCGGAGTCGGTATTCTTGCTCGCTGACAGAAGTGATATCGGTCCTGAAATCAGGGTGAGAGGAGTCCGGAACTCATGCGCCACATTGGCGAAGAAGTTCATGTTCATCTTGTTGATCCGCCTTTCCTGCTCCTTTTCCTGCTCAGCCTTGTGTGCCGCAGCAGCGCTGCGCCGGGCTTTGATGCCATAGTGGGCCAAAGTTGAAAGGATAGCTATCGTGGCCATCAGATAGAGGATGAAAGCCCACCATGAAAGCCAAGGCGAAGCTTTGACCCTCACCATGAGGGAAACCTCCTTGGGCTTGACCGTGCCGTAGTCATTACCGATCCTCACTCTGAAAAGATGCCTGCCGGGGCTCAGGTTGGAGTAATAAGCCTCGTGGTTGTTTCCGGCTTCGACCCAGTATTTGTCCGCACCTTCCATCATGTAGGAGTAGCGTGACCTTCCGCTTTCGTGGTAATCAAGGGCTGCGTAGGAGAGACTGATGCCGTTCTGACGGTGGGTCAGGGTGATGCCCTCGGTAAGGGAGAGACTTTTCTTCAATGGAGAATCTTCTCCGGGCCTTACGAGGTCATTGTGGATCTTCAGATACTCAAGGTGCAGAGGTATGTCAACCTGACTTTTCATGTCGTCGGGATTGACGGTGGTTATTCCGTGGTATCCTCCGAAAACGATCGTACCGTCAGGAAGTTTGGCTGAACATCTGTCGGTAAAATAGTTGCCTCCGATTCCGTCGGAGGAAGAGTAGTTGGTGAAGGTCCCGTTTTCCCTTGACCATACGCCTATTCCGGAGAGACTGCTGACCCAGATGTTCCCTTCGCCGTCCTCCTCTATGCCGGCGATGTCTTCGCAGGGTGCTCCTTTAATGTCTTCGATCTCCCCGCTGGCGGTATCGTATCTCAAAAGTCCCGCCGTGTCGGTCCCGAACCAGATGAAGCCGTAGTTGTCTTCGTATACGCAGGTGGGGATGAAGAGATTTCCGCCGAGCACTTCCTTGAAAGTCTTTTCGTCGACGAGAGGATGATGTTCAAGGGTTTCGGGGTCGAATACCTGGATGTTCGCCGGATGGGCTCCGACGAGCATCCCGACCGAGGAGTTGTACATCAGGGAAATCTGGTAGTATCTTCCGGCGGGGAATATCGGGACCCTCTTCAGTGAACCGTCATCCAGGAGAGCGTAGATTTCGTTCTCGAACGCTCCGGCCCACACGCTACCGCTGTCGTCCTGTGTGAAGTCCAGTATTCGGCTGACAGAGTACGAACTCTCATGGTGGAGGACCTTGCCGTCCCAATTGTAACGCCTTGTCACTCCGTCATTGCTGCAAATGAACAACCGTCCTTGGGAGTCAGCGAATATTTGGGTGATGGCCCCTGTGATACTCTCTCCGTTCGTGTCGCGATGCTCCAGGGTCACTTCCTTGATCCTCCCTTCTTCCGGATTGTAAACCATCAAGCGGCCGTTGTTCGTTGCGAACCAGACTCTTCCGCCGCTATCCGTGGTCATTGTCTGAATTATCTGCCCGTTGAACTGTTCGATAAGGGAGGCGTTCTTGTTGAAGAGGCTTTCCGAAGTCCAGAGGACTGAATATCCTCTCATGGTATGCAATACCCATACGTTCCCTCCCGAATCCTTGAAAAGGAGTGAGGGCTCTCGCTCGAGCCTGTTCATGAACGGGAAGTCATCGTCACCGCTTCGGGAGATTTTCCCTTTGCGGGAGTCGTACATCACGATTTCCCTGTCCCTTGTGACGAAAAGGACCCTGTCTTCGTCATATTGGAGGATGGTCCTCGGCTGGGCGTCAAGTCCTCCTTCCCGCTTCAATGAGGCAGGAATCCTTTCGAATGAATTTTCTGTAGGATTGAAAAGGAAGGGGCCGCTCTCGCCGCCGAGCCAAAGTTTCCCTTCGGGTCCGTCAGCGGTGATGGCCACCGTTTCGGGAATCTTGACTGAACCCAGGTAATTGTACGTGTACGGATCGTACATGCTCAAGGAATCCGGCCATACTATCGTCATTCTTCCGTCTCCCAGGAAATGAAGCGGCCTCTGGACTCCTGACTGACTTTCGCGGTATTGTATCACCGTCCTGAGGGAATCATTGTAGGGGAGGTATTCCAGAATCTTGCTGCGGTCGTTGAAGAACATCCTTCCGTCGGGGGATTCCGTCACCTGGTAGACGAGGGTCTGCGCCCAGTTCTTGGGACGGTGGAAATTGTCCTTGTCCGTATAATATGCGATGCCGGAGGTGGTGCTGACCCAGAGTTTCCCGTCCTTGGCGGTATGGACTCTGAACACTTCATTGTTGGGGATCGATGAGGGATCTTCCGTGGCGTAGAACTGGGAAATGTCATGAGCGTTGTGCCGGTTCAGTCCGCGGAATGTCCCGATCCATATATGACCGCTCGTGTCCTGGGCGAAGGAGTTGATCCTCGGGCTGGAGATATCGTCGGCGATGATGATGGAGGGGGAGGACTCTTTCTGCTCCGGAATACCGCTACCTTTCATACATGATACTGTATGAATGATGCAGATGAGAACTGGAATCAATATGCGGGGAATTCCCATGTTTTTACGCACCATATTATGTCTTTTGGATTTCATGGCTAAGATAAGTATTCCTTGGGACGTTCCGAATAGTTTTGGACTTTATGAAACGTTTTTTGGATTTTGCGAAAAGTATAGAACGTTTTAACAAAGTATTTTTGTATTCGAAACAAAACGAAAGCAAATCGTTGTTTGAAACAACTAAATACCCTTTATAATTATTAACACAATCGCACATGAACAGATCACTGACTTTCAGGTGGGCGAGTAGAATAGCTGCTGCGGCGGCCGCTCTTCTCGTCTCAGTCACCTCTTTGTTCGCACAACAGAGGGTGACCGTTTCCGGTACAGTCTTCGACGAGAGCAATCTCCCGATGGTTGGTGTCGGAGTTATGCAGAAAGGAACAACGAACGGTGTGGCAACTGACTTGGACGGTAAGTATACCATTTCCGTTCCTGCAGGTTCCACCCTCGTGTTCTCGTCAATCGGTTATCTCGACCAGGAGATCGCCGCTCCCGCAAACGGAGGTAATCTCAACATCAGTCTCCTTCCCGACACCCAGACTATCGAAGAGACAGTCGTCGTCGGTTACGGTGTCCAGAAGAAGAGCGACCTCACCGGCTCGATTTCTTCCGTGAAGGAAGTTGACCTCTCCAACCGTACCCTTACCGATGCCGCTCAGGCTCTCCAGGGAAAGACCGCCGGAGTTTATATCTCCATGTCTTCAGGTTCCCCGGGTTCCGAGGGTACCGTACGTATCAGGGGAGTCGGAACCAACGGAAACTCCCGTCCTCTGTACGTCATCGACGGATCCATCTCCCGTAACGGTATCTCCAACCTCAACCCCGAGGACATCGAGTCCATGGAAATCCTCAAGGACGGTGCTTCGACCGCTATCTACGGAGCCCGTGCAGGAAACGGTGTCATCCTCGTTACCACCAAGAGAGGAAGCGGCGACGGACGTATTTCATACCAGCTTCAGACTTCCCTCAACACTTTCGGACGTCTTCCCGAGGTCATGAATTCCCAGGAATTCTACGACTATTATCTTGAGAATGGTGCCATCCCTCAGTCCCAGATGGACGCCAACTGGGACAAGAAGACCAGCACCAACTGGGTGAAGGAACTCACTGAACCTTCGTTCATGCAGCGCCACAACGTAACTTTCCAGAAGGGTGACCCTAACGGAAATATTTTCGTTTCCGCCCAGTATATGAAGAATGACGGTCCTGTCAAGGGTGACAAGGACGTATTCGAGAGAATGAATTTCACCCTCAACGGATCATGGAGATTCAAGAAGTGGCTCCAGCTCCAGACCAACAACCAGTTCGGCATCGCCGTAAGGCGCGCCGTGGGTAACGGCTCCCTCACGAACGCAGTCCGTCTGGATCCCCACACTCCCGCTTTCTATGACTCCTACGAGGATCTTCCTTCGAACCTCAAGGCCATCGCCGATGACCGTGCCCAGTACGGACAGCTCCTCCAGGACGCTGACGGCCGCTACTACGGTATCCCGTTCTACTCGACGCTGACGAACCCCTTCATCGATCTTTACGGAAGCGATGCCAAGAGCTTGAATTACAACCTCAACGGTACGACGTCCCTGATCCTGACTCCTCTGAAGGGATTCACATTCACTTCACGCATCGGTTACCGTATCAACGTGAGCAACTCCCATACGACGAACTACGACCGTTACGCCAACGGAAACAGCATCAACAACTACGCTTCCGTCAACGCATCGATCAGCATCCCCACCTACTATCAGTGGGAGAACTTCGCCAACTACTCCAAGTCCTTCGGCAAGCATGATTTCACCGTCATGGCCGGTATGTCCTACAGCCAGGACCTCAGCTACTCCATCTCCGGTAGTGTAACCGGCTCCAACTCCGACTACGGTTTCATCGGAAACACTCCCAAGTATCTTTACTGGGCGTTCAGAAGCGGTAACGCCACCCATACGGTGAGCGGCGCCGAGCCCATCTACACCCGCAACCTCTCTTACTACGGACGTCTCAACTGGAACTACGCCAACCGTTACATCGCTCAGGTTTCCCTCCGTGCGGATGCGGCTGACTCTTCAGTTCTCCCGATCGACAACCGCTGGGGTTACTTCCCTGCAGTCTCCCTTGGTTGGACCCTTTCCAACGAGGAGTTCTGGAGCGGAATCAAGAACGCCTTCCCTTATGTGAAACTCCGTGCTTCCTGGGGTGCCAACGGTTCCACCGCAAACCTCGGTGACTACTCTTGGGCTTCTTCGATGATCAACTCGGGATTCTATCCCGCAAAGACCGGTCCCGCTCTGACTGACTACCAGTATATCGCGACATACATTCCCGCATACACCGGAAACAGGAAGCTCAAATGGGAGTCTTCACAGCAGCTTGACTTCGGTATCGACATGCGTTTCCTCAACGACCGTCTCACCGTAACCGCCGACTACTACAAGAAGATCACCCGTGACCTCATCATCTCCGGTGCGAAGCCTTCGTTCTCCGTAGGTAACGTTTCTTCTCCTATCAACGCCGGCCAGATCACCAACAGCGGATTCGAGCTCGAACTCGGATGGCAGGACAAGATCGGTGACTTCGGATACAGCATCCGCGGAAACATGGCTACCCTGAAGAACATGGTCAACGAAGTCGATCCTTCCCTTAAGACCGTCATGGGTGTAGGAATTCACCCTCGTCAGGGCCAGACCCGTTTCGAGGCAGGATATCCCGCATGGCACTTCTACGGCTTCAAGTTCAAGGAGATCGATCCCGCTGACGGATTCGCGGTCTTCTATGACAAGGACGGAAACGACACCAAGGAACCTCTCGACGCCGACTACACCGACCTCGGTTCAGGTCTCCCCAAGGTTACTGCAGGTCTCACGATCAATCTCGACTACAAGAACTGGAGCCTCCTCGTCTTCGCGAGCGGTGCATTCGGTCAGACAACCTACATGTTCTACGATTCTCCTATCGGATCATACAACAAGCTCAAATACTTCACGGATGACCGTTGGACTCCTACGAACAAGAACGCTACCCGTCCCGCTGCCAACGCCGGAAACAACTACACCAACTGGCTCTATTCAAGCGCCAACGTTGTTAACAGCAACTACGTCAAGATCAAGCAGGTTCAGCTCGGATACAATCTTCCCAAGTCATTCCTTGACAAGATCCGCTTCCAGCAGGCCCGCGTTTACGTTTCCCTCGACAACTTCTTCACCTTCACCAAGTATCCCGGATATGACCCTGAGGTCGTAGGTACCGGCAACGGACAGGGTGTTGACCAGGGATCTTACCCTCTGATGCGTCAGGCGGTATTCGGACTTAATTTAACATTCTAATTCGCGACAGTATCATGAAAGCAAAATATATTCTGATGTTCTCCATCGCAGGAGCCTTCGCAATGACTTCCTGCAACAAGATGCTTGACATCGAGCAGCATGGTGTTGAGGCGATCGACGACTTCTACAAGACCGACGCTCAGGTCGAGAGCGCGAACGCCGAGACATACAACCTCTTCCGTGCACAGCCCAACGGAGCCTCTACCCTCAACCTGGGATTCTACGGCTCATGGGAATGGTGCCAAATCGCAGTGAAGGAGCAGCTTTCCGACAACACATGGGCCGGCGGTGAGAACCGTAACGACAACACCGACGGTTTCCAGGTAGCTGAGTACAGCTTCGACTCTGAGAACCCCGCTCTCGAGAAGTACTATACTCTCCTTTATACTCTAGTCTACAGGGCCAACCTCGTCCTTGACAACGCCGTCGAGGGACAGAGCAGCGCCATTGACCAGTACCGTGCCGAGGCCAAGGTCTTCCGCGCATACGCTTACTTCGAGCTCACCACTTTCTGGGGAGTACCCCCGCTTGTTGACCACGTCCTCACTCCCGATGAGTACAAGGTTACCAATGCCACTCCCGAAGAACTCTGGGCCTTCATGGAGAAGGACCTCACCGAGGCCATCGGTTCAGGCAAACTCGTCGAGAAGAAAGCTGTTGACGACAAGACAACCTGGAGAATCACCAAGCAGTTCGCACAGACTCTTCTCGCGAAGGTTTATCTGTGGCAGAAGAAGTATTCTGACGCCGCAGCCCAGATTGACGCAGTCGTAGCCAGCGGCAAATATCGCCTCATGCCCGCTTCCGAAGGTGCTTACGGCGACATGCTCCACGTGAACTGCAACTTCAACTCAGAGAGCATGCTCCAGTTCAACCGTGTCCCCGACAACAACACTTCCCAGGGATGGACATACTA
Source organism: Bacteroidales bacterium (assembly GCA_017469845.1). Classification (GTDB taxonomy): domain Bacteria; phylum Bacteroidota; class Bacteroidia; order Bacteroidales; family UBA932; genus Cryptobacteroides. Next base: position 14,865 of record JAFUFP010000006.1, read on the forward strand.
TACGAGCTATTTCGGACCACGTGGTGACAAGATGGTATGGACCCCCGACGGAGACTGGCAGGCCAGGGGTACCAACACTCCTGAAGGCCAGACGGCTTACGACGTGTACGAGACCACCTGCTGGGGCATCGGTTGCCCTACCCAGGACCTTTACGACGCTTTCGTGAAGGAAGAGGGCCCCAACGGCTACCGTATGCATGAGACAATCCGCGGATACACCACCATGCAGAGGGAAGAGGGATGGCGCCTCAAGAACGGAGCCGTCATGTGCGGAGACTCAGTCTTCATGTGGAAGACCAGGATGATCAAGGACGACCGTATGGGTCTTACCAGGAACCGTGGAAAGAACTGGACCCTCATGCGCTATGCTGAGGCCCTCCTGATCGGTGCGGAAGCTCATCTTATGAACAACAACACCGCCAAGGCTGAGGAATACCTCAACATGGTCCGTGACCGCGCCCAGCTCCCTGAGAAGCACGGCATCACCCTCGACGACATCAAGATCGAGAAGAGGCTCGAGCTCTGCTACGAAGGTTCACGCGCCCAGGATATCTGGCGTTGGGGAGACGGCCCCGCTCTCCTCGGAAAGAAGGGAGAAAGCGCCCACTGGTTCAAGGTGGTCTATGACCCCAGCGATCCCGGCAATCCCGACAAGGATACCAAGACCATGGAATATACCGCCACTTATCCCAATGCCAACGCATTCGGATTCAAGGTAGGCAAGAGCGAGAGGCTTCCTTTCCCTATGAGTGAGACCATCGCCAACCCGAACATCATCCAGAATCCCGGATATTAATCGACGGATTCCTGCAAAAACAGATAGTTTTCACTATCTTTGACCCTTGCCCGGCCGGCCTGACCGCCGACCGGGTAACCATTTTGAAAACACAAAACAAAAGATCGGTATGAAAAGATTCTTTCTCATGGCGGCGGCCGCATTGACCGGTTTGTCGCTGATGGCCCAGCGGCCCCAGGGTACTACTCCCCAGCGTCCGGATGTCGGACCCCGTCCCCAGCAGGGAGGAAGGGTGAAAGTCATAGTGGACAACGACCTTTGCGGTGACGGTGACGGCCTTTTCCATCTTTTCCATCAGCTGCTTTGTACAAGTTCCGATGTCAGGGGAGTAGTCGGAGCGCACGTCGGCGCCCGTTCCCAGGCATGGGGGCAGAGTTCAAATGAAGGAGCAGCCCGCAACAATGCGGAAATTTCCGTGGGCAGGGCAAATGAGATCATCGACATAGTAGGGAAGACCGGCAAGATAACCGTCAAGCCCGGTGCCCCCGGTCCGATGGTGGATCCCAAGACCCCTATAGACTCTGAAGGAGCACGTCTGATAATCGAAGAGGCGAAGAACGCTACTCCCGAGCGTCCACTTTATCTTCTTTTCGGAGGTCCCCTTACCGATATCGCCAGCGCATATCTTCTGGACCCTTCCATCTCGAAGAACGTCATCCTCGTTTGGATCGGCGGACAGGAATATCCTTTCGGTCATCCTTTCCCTCCGGAGCATTTCAAAGGAAACAACCTTGTCGAGTATAACCTCCGTCTGGATGTCAACGCCGCCAAGACGGTGTTCAACGACAGTGATATCATGATCTGGCAGATCCCCCGCGACGTGTACCGCCAGTCGATGTACAGCATGGCTGAGCTCGAGGAAAAGATCATCCCCTTGGGAAAGATCGGTGAATATCTCGGCGGCAAGCTCGGAAGCTTCGCCAGAATGGCCGACACCTATGTTCTCGGAGACAGCCCCCTGTGCCTTATCAGCACCCTCACCACCACTTTCGAGCCCGGTGCCGCAGGATGCTTCTATGAGGTCACTCCCGCACCCACTATCGTGGAGAACGGACTGTATGATTTCTCTAAGCCGGGAAGGGACATAATCGTCTACAGGACTATCGACACAAGGCTCGAGTTCGGTGACATGGAATCCCGTTTCCGTCTGCATGCCGCGAAGGAGGGCAAATAATCATTTCCTTGCCGCCAACCTTTGTCGGCGATTCGTACAAATAGTCAAATATTTTTCACGATAGTTCAAAATAGGGGACCAATGTCTACTGAAAAGTTGGATAATCCCATATATTTTAGTAATTTGGAGCCGGATTTCGTCCGGTTCCTTTTTTAAAAATACGAAGTAATGAAAAAGGTTCTCGCAATCGCGGTTCTGTTCGCCTCCTTGATCTGCCACGCTCAGCAGGTCTCGGTGCGCTTTGACCGTCCTTCCGTCCCTATCAGCCCCTACATGTGGGGAATCTTCTACGAAGATATCAACTACTCCGGAGACGGTGGTCTCAATGCCGACCTCGTCCAGAACGGATCCTTCGAGTATTATCCCTTCTTCACCACGAATTCTCCCGAACCGGTGAACTTCCATCCGATGTTCGCATGGGAGGTCATTTCCGAAGACGGTGGCGAAGGTAAAGTGTATGTCTCCGCCAACACCCCTCTCAACTCCAACAATCCCCACAACCTGGAAATCTATCAGAGCGGGGACAACGGATGGTTAGGTGTGAAGAATACCGGCTATGACGGCATGGTCGTCAAGGAAGGGGAGAAGTATGACTTCAGCGCTTACGTTTCCGTCTGGAAACAGAGACTCCCCATGAGACGACCTGAAGGAGGCCAGAATGGAGCTCCCCAGGGACAGCGTCCCGCCGGCGGGCAACCGGGCGGCAATCCTCCCGCAGGTGCCGCTCCCGGCGGTCAGATGGGCGGCAATGTCGATATCGCCGCCATGATGAGAAGGATGGCCCTTTCTCCGGCGACAATAGTTGTACGGCTGGTGAATGGAGATGGCAAGATTCTGGACAGCGTCGAATTTCCCGACGATCAGCTTGACAGGGAATGGAGGCAGATAAAGGCTACATTGGTCCCTTCGTCTTCATGTGACCACGCTTCGCTGCATATTCTCGTGAAAGGCAACAACGCCACCAAGATAGATATGGTGCGTCTTGTCCCTCAGAATACTTTCAAGGGACATGGCATGCGTCCTGACCTCGCCGAGGCCGTCGAGTCTTTGCACCCTTCCTTCATGCGCTTCCCCGGAGGCTGCATCATCCACGGAGGAGACCTTGAGAACACATACCACTGGAAGGAGACGATCGGAGATCCCGCACAGAGGAAAAACATCTGGAGCCGTTGGGGATATTTCCAGTCGATGGCGATAGGATATTACGAATATTTCATTTTCTGCGAGGATATCGGGGCGATTCCTCTGCCGGTGCTCCCTGTGGGAGTTTCGTGCGGATTCGAGAAATACGAAGTCACTCCTATGGATGAACTTGACGGCCCGATCAGCGAAGTTCTCGACCTCGTCGAGTTCGCCAATGGCTCTGTCGACACCTACTGGGGCGGAATAAGGGCTTCTCTGGGTCATCCCGAACCTTTCGGCCTTCAGTACGTTTCCCTCGGCAACGAGGAGCAGGATACCCCCGAATTCAGGGAAAGATATCCCCACTTCGTGAAGGCCCTCCGCGAGAAATATCCCGAGATAAGGATTATCGGAACTTCAGGATTCGGAGCTGGAGTGCCGCTGTATGATCTTATGATATCACAGAAGGTCTGGTCGACCGATGAGCACTACTACATGCAGCCCGAATGGTTCCTTTCCCAGCAGCACCGTTTCGACAATTATGACCGTTCGGGTCCGAAGATCTTCGTAGGGGAGTACGCTTCCTACGGGAATGCCCTGTACAACGCACTTGCCGAGGCCGCATTCATGACGGGGCTTGAGCGTAACGCCGACATCGTGGAGATGGCTTCATACGCTCCTCTTCTCGCCAAATACGGCCACACCCAGTGGGAGAGGGCCGATATGATATTCTTCGACAACAAGAATGTGGTGTTCACCCCGAACTATCATGTCCAGAGGATGTTCTCCATGAATTCCGGGGACGCTTACATTCCGAATACCTTCTCTACCGATGATGAGACTCTTGCGGTATCGACGACTTTCGACAGCAAGTCCTCGGAACTCATCGTGAAGGTGGTGAACGCGGGCGACAGCCCCAGGACCGTTCCCTTCAGCATCGAGGGAGTGAAGAAAGTCGGATCCAAGGGAAATGTCACCATCCTCACCGGAGGGAAGGATGACAAGAACGACCTTTCGTCTCCGGACAAAGTGAGCCCGAAGAACTTCAGTATGAAGACAGGGAAGAAGTTTACCGTTACGGCTCCGGCCTATTCGGTTCAAGTAATAAGGATTCAAACAACCAAATAATCACTCAATTACTCAAAAACATTTTTATGAAAAAATTCCTACTAGCTCTTGGCGCCATCGCATGCGCCACATCGGCTTTCGCACAGCCGAAGCTTTCAAAGGACAACATCGATGAGGTCCTTAAGGCTATGACCCTCCAGGAGAAGGCTACTCTTCTTGTAGGAGGTGCAAGGGCCGCAATGGTCAACGGTGTCACCTCAGGTGTCGCCGCCCAGGTTCCCGGTGCAGCCGGAAACACCCGCCCCATCGAGCGTCTCGGAATTCCTGCAACCGTCCTCGCTGACGGCCCTGCCGGACTCCGTATCTCTCCCACCAGGCAAGGTACCAACGATACCTTCTATTGCACAGGTTTCCCTGTAGGAACCCTCCTCGCCAGCTCTTGGGACGTTGACCTCGTCCAGGACGTCACCAAAGCAATGGGTAACGAGGTTCTCGAGTACGGCGTTGACGTACTCCTCGCTCCCGGTATGAACATTCACCGTAACCCTCTTTGCGGCCGTAACTTCGAGTATTTCTCTGAGGATCCTCTCCTCTCCGGAAAGATGGCCGCCGCTTACGTGAACGGTATCCAGAGCAACGGTGTCGGAACTTCTATCAAGCACTACGCCACCAACAACCAGGAGACCAACCGTAACGAGGACAACAGCCGCGTCAGCAAGAGGGCTCTCCGCGAGATCTACCTCAAGAACTTCGAGATCGCCGTCAAGGAATCCAAGCCTTGGACAGTGATGTCATCCTACAACCAGCTCAACGGTGAGTACACCCAGCAGAAGAAGGACCTCCTTACCCACATCCTCCGCGAGGAATGGGGTTACAAGGGAATCGTCATGACCGACTGGGGAAACAAGGCCGGTACCGTCAAGTCCGCATGGTCAGGAAATGACCTCATGGAGCCCGGTAACCAGAACGAGATCGACCGTATCATCGAAGGCGTCCAGAACGGAACCCTCGCCATCGCCGATGTTGACCGCAATGTCCGCAACATGCTCGAGTACATCGTCAAGACCCCTCGTTTCAAAGGTTACAAGTATTCAAGCAAACCCGACCTCAAGGCTCACGCAGAGGTTGCCCGCAAGGCTGCAGGTGAGGCTATGGTCCTCCTCCGCAACGAAGAAAACACCCTTCCTCTCAAGGGTAATGAGAAGGTAGCCCTCTATGGTGTAACCTCCATCGACTTTGTAGCAGGCGGTACCGGTTCCGGTAACGTCAACAAGGCATATGTCGTCAACATGAAGGAAGGCCTCGAGAATGCAGGCTTCACCGTTGACAAGGCTCTTGCCGAGTACTATCAGAAGAATCTCGAGTTCCAGAATGCCCAGAGGGCTCTCGCCGGAAGCACCGGTAGGGGCTTCGGCAGCGCGAAACTCGCTGAAATCGCCATCCCTCAGACCGCTATCACCGCTGAGGCCGCTTCCAACGACCTCGCTGTCATCGTCATCGGACGTAACGCCGGTGAAGGTGCCGACCGTCATATGATGGACGACTTCGAGCTCACTTCAATCGAGCGTGAACTCATCCAGAACGTCAGCACCACCTATCATGCCGCAGGCAAGAAGGTTGTCGTTGTCCTCAACATCGGTGGTGTCATCGAGACCAACTCATGGAAGTACCTCGTCGACGCTATCCTCCTTCCTTGGTCTCCCGGCCAGGAGGGCGCAAATGCTGTCGCTGATGTCCTCACCGGAAAGGTCAATCCTTCAGGTAAGCTCCCTATGACCTTCCCCATCAACTTCATGGATCATCCTTCATCAGCCAACTTCCCTTACAACTACGTACGTAACCAGAACACCGGCTTCGGTGGCTTCGGTTTCGGTGGCGGCCAGGCTCCCAAGGTAAAGGACGTTGACTACACCAACTTCGAAGAGGGTATCTATGTAGGTTACCGTTACTTCTCTACCGCCAAGGTTGAGGTCTCCTATCCTTACGGATTCGGACTCTCTTACACCACCTTCTCTTACTCTAAGCCCGTCGTGAAGGCTACCGCTGACGGCTTCGAGGCAAGCGTTACCGTCACCAACACCGGTAAGGTCGCAGGTAAGGAGGTTGTCGAGCTCTACGTGACCGCTCCCGAGGCTGGTCTCGCCAAGCCCGCATGCGAGCTGAAGGCTTTCGCCAAGACCCGTTCACTCCGTCCCGGAGAGAGCCAGACCCTCACCATGAAGGTCAGCAACTATGACATCGCTTCCTACAACGAGGCTTCCGTAGCATGGGAGGCTCCCGCAGGAAACTACGTCATCAGCTTCGCCGCTTCCGTTGAGGACGTCAAGGCTTCCGCTACCTACACCCTCAAGAAGGCAGGCAAGTGGGCTACCCAGGATCTGTTCGAACTCGATGAGCCTCTCAACGAGATCAAGGTCTCCAGGAAGTAAGATATTCCATAGCTTATAATGATGAGCCCGACCGTCAATGTGATGGCCGGGCTCTATCAATATGTAGTATTCCTATTCCTCTTCCTTCATCACCGAACTTGGTGTCACTCCGAAATGTTTCTTGAAGTCCCTGGAGAAGGTGTTGGGAGAAAGCGACCCTATCTTGTACGCGACTTCGCTGACGGTATAAAGGCGGGTCTTCAGAAGTTCCATCGCCCTGTTCATCCTGTAGTTGTTGATGAAGAAGAGCGGAGTCTTTCCGGTCAGGGCCTTCATCTTGGAATACAGGCTGCTGTAGCTCATCTCAAGGGCCGAAGCCATTTCCTCTGCTCCGAAACTTTCCGTAGCCATGTTCTTCTCCATGAGGTCGAGGAGCTTCTCCATAAGGACCTTGTCCTTGGGTGAAAGCTGGACTTCGTCCGTCTTCTCGGGCTCGGCCTTGACGGATTCTTTCGTCATGTTGAGGATGCGGTTCTGGAGGATGCGACGGTTCCGGATGATGCTTTCAACGGCGGCTTTGAGATAATCCGGGTCGAAAGGCTTGGGGATGTAGGCGTCTGCGCCGGACTTGAGGCCCTCGATGCTGGAAGCGGCATCGGCTTTCGCCGTAAGAAGAACTACGGGGATGTGGCTCCATTCGGAATTCCCCTTTATCTCCCGGCACAGTTCGTATCCGTTCATTCCCGGCATCATGATGTCCGATATCACGAGGTCGGGAAGTCCCAGTTTGAGACTGTCCTTGGCTTCCAGTCCGTCAGCCGCCATCACTACCCTGTAAGATGGTGCGAGAAGGTTGCGTATGAACAGTCTTATGTCCTCGGAGTCTTCCACAACGAGGATGGTTCCGTTCTTGCTTCCGTCGGATTCGGGAGTGAGGAACTGTATATCCTGAAGAGCGTCCTCTTCTTCACCGCGGACTATGATCTCCCCGTCGTAGGAAGCCTTGTCCAGCGGGATGGAGAGTGTGAAAACAGATCCGTCGGGATGCTTGGGAAGATATGTGAGGCTTCCTTTGTGAAGAAGGGCAAGCGAGTGGGAGTAACTCAGGCCGATTCCCGATCCGGGGATGGTGCCTTCTTCGGCGCCAAGGCGGTCGAACCTTTCGAATATCCTGTCCCTCTTGTCTTCGGCTATGCCGATCCCGTCATCGCTTACGCTGACAAGGGCTTTGTCACCCTCCTGGCGGACAATGACGTCGATGCTTCTTCCTTCGGGGGTGTATTTGATAGCGTTGCTGAGGAGGTTGGTGACGATCTTGCCGATCTTTTCCCTGTCGAACCATCCGGGAAGGGATTCCGGAGCGGAGATGCTGAGGGTGAGACCTTTCTCCAGTGAAGCGAAACGGAAGTTCTCCGTCATGGCCCTTACGGTAGCCGCGAGGTTCCCGTGGCGGATTTCCAGATGCTCCTTCTTGTCCGGGGAGGAATTCGAGTCAAGGATCTGACCGGAGAGGGATTTGAGGCGGTCGGCGTTCCTCAGAATAGTCCCGACCATGGACTTTGCCTCATAAGGCAGTTCCATCTTCGAGAGCTCCTTGGCCGGAGCGAATATCATCGAAAGGGGAGTGCGGAATTCGTGCGATATGTTCGTCACGAAGTCCACCTGCTCCTGTTTCATTCCTTCCCTTCTTTCAGCGAGGATAGCCCTCTCTTTCTGCGTCCTGAAGCTGGTGACGACGGTTATTATCGCGGAGATTATTCCGATGAGGGCAAGCAGGTACAGGACCCTGGCCAGAGCGCTTCCCCAGATTGAAGGCTTGATGGTGACAGGAATGGAAATTTCTTCGGGGGACCATTCACCGCTCTGCTGCCTGACCCTCGCCTTGAAGGTATATTTGCCGGCGGGGATATAGTCATAGATGACTTCCCGTCCCTGGGTCCCGTAGTTCCAGTCATTGTCGAATCCTTCCAGCATCCATGAGTAAGTGAGAAGAGCTCCCGGTTCGTAGACCGGAGAAGCGAACCGCAGTGATATATTGTTCTGGCGATGGGAGAGGGTGATGTGGTCGAAATCCGTGCTCTTCGCTTCACCGTTGATTCCGAGGTACTCAATATATATCGGAATCGATCCTCCGGTAGTGATCTCCACTTCCGGATCAACTACAGTGAGAAGGCCGTTCCCACCGAAATACAGCTTACCGTCGGTGCCTTCCGTCACGGATCCCGGGTCGTACGAACCTCCGTTGTCGAAGTTCCTGTCGTGGAATGAGGTGAACGTCTTTTCTTTCCTGCTGTAACGGTAGATGTGCGAAGTGGTTGAGAACCATATGTCCCCGTTGCGGTCTTCCGTTATTGAGCGGATGTTTCCTATGGGAAGACCCTCCTCTTCCGAGAGAACTTCGGTCTTGCCGGTGGAAAGGTCATAGTGGAGAAGTCCGTGGCTGTAGGTCCCGAACCAGATGCTCCCGTCCTTGTCGACATGAAGGCAACTTATGTTCGCGATGTCGTCCTCCCTCATGTTCGCCTGGTCCTGGATGCTGTTGTCGGTGATTTCGATATGCTGGAAATGGGAGAACGTTCCGTCGGGGAACAGTTCGTACACTCCGCGGGAGATGGTATGCATGAATATCCTTCCCGAGTGGGGGTCGCTCTCGATATAGTTCAGAAGGCCGATGTTCTCTATCCCTTCCGGGTGGGAGATTTCACCGTTTTTCTTTACTGTCGTGATGGCGGAAACGGAAGAAAACCAGAGCGAACCTTCATTGTCGAAGCCGAGTCCTGAGATCAGTCTCTGTGATCCGTATGACCCGAGGGGTGAAAGACGACCTTCCGATACGGAATATACCGTCACCTCCATGTCATAAGCGACGGCCAGTCGGCCGGAAGATGAATCGAGGGCCAACCCGTATACTTTCCTGTCTCCTTCATACAAGGAGTGTCCGTCCGCAGGGGAAATGCACCTTAGGAATCCTCCGCAATTCATCCAAAGGTTTCCGTCACGGTCGGTGACCGGATTGGAGATGGTCTCCTTCTTTGTGGACACCGTCAATGTCTCATATCCCAAGTGGGGGCTGTACACCTTGAATCCGTCCATTCCGTCCGAAAGCCAGATATAGTCCCTGGAATCCACGAACACTGTGTACTTGTCCGATTTGAGGGTCTCTTGCGGTACGATCTTTCTTACCGATTCTCCATCGAAATGGAACAGTCCCTCGTCCTTGATGCCGAATAATATGTTGCCGCGGAAGGGAAGTGTGAAGAGGACCTTCTTGCCGTTCACGACCCTCTCCAGATCCGGCTGAACGGAGATTTCATCCTTGCCGAGGAATCTCCTAAGTCCCGAATCCGTCGATACCATGACCGACCCGTCCGACATTCCTCTGATCGCGTTCACGGCCACGTTCCGGCCCAAATAGTGTCTGGTCCTCAGTCTCAAGGTATTGTCAAGAGTGATGACGAAAGTGCTGTCGGAGCGTGAAAATGCCGTCCAGATATGGTTGTCGATCGTTTTGGTGATGGCGGTTACGAAAGGAAGGCCGTTTTCGTTGTATCCGCCCACATACAGGAGGTCCGATTTGCGGAAACGGGCGAATCCGTTCTTTCCCATCGCCACTATCGTCGAGTCATCCGCGTCCAGAATACGGCACACCGGGTTGATGACGGCTTCACTCCATTTTGAGCGGTCCTGCACTCCGTTGCGCAGAACCCTGATTCCGCATTCGGTCCCGAGCCAGAGGTTTCCGTCGGAGTCTTCCATCACGTCGAGGATATTGTCTATGTCGAGGGCGTCAAGACCCTTTCCGGAATGGTATACGGAGTAGGTCGAACCGTTGAAGCGGTTAAGTCCGTTGTTGGTCCCTATCCATATGAAGCCCCTCGAATCCTCGGCGAACGAAGTCACCTGGGGACTCGACAGCGAGGTGGCGAATTCCGGGGTCTGGGCCAAAAGCGGGACGATCGCCGCAAGTGCCGCTGTCAGGAAAGAAAATAATTTTTTCATCAGAAAAATTCTTGCTTATGCAAATTAACAACGTTCCGTAGAAAACGCAAGTGGAAAAGAAGAATTGAATAGAGTTTTTGTTGAAAATGCAACCTTTTTTGGAGGTTTTGCAAGAAAACGGGGTGGTCGGGTATCGTTTTAAGAAAATGGTCCTTAAAACGTTACGAAGATTTTGCGATGAGAAATGAAGATTGGGAAATTCCTTCCTTAGATATAAGATATACCTTTGTTTCCGGAAGACCACACATGCGTTTTCTTCAATTCCGAAGCACACAACGTTCCTATTATTTTATATAACACAAAACTCCATTTCATGAGAAAGAAACTTTTCTTGATTCTTGCGATGCTCCTTTCGGCGATCATTTCGTTCGCCCAGAATGTGGGTATCTCAGGTACAGTGGTTGACTCCAATGGAGAGCCGCTGATCGGTGTAAGTGTGATCGTGAAAGGCACTACTACCGGTACTATGACTGATCTCGATGGAAAATTCTCCCTGAATGTTCCATCGGATGCAGTTCTCGAAATTTCTTCCATCGGTTATGTGACACAGTCCATGCCCGTGGGAAGCACACGCGTTTTCAACGTCACCCTCGCAGATGACAACGAGATGCTCGACGCCACCGTCGTCATCGGTTACGGTACTGTAAAGCGTGAGAACTTCACCGGTAGCGTGGCTACTTACAATGTGGGAAGCTCACCCGTTTCCAACATGACCAAGACCAACGCCATGGACATGCTCCGCGGTATGACCACCGGTGTCACCATCTCCCAGAGCGGTGTGGCCGGATCGAATCCTTCCCTCCAGGTCCGTGGACAGAAGTCCATCAGCGGAGGCAGCGCACCTCTTATTATATTGGACGGTGTGATCTTCAAGGGCAACCTCAACGACATCGACCCCGACACCATCGAATCGATGAGCGTGATGAAGGACGCAACTTCACTCGCTGCTTACGGTTCCCAGGCCGCGAACGGCGCGATCATGATCACCTCCAAGAAGGGTCAGGTCGGAAAGCCCGTCATCAGCTTCAAGGGCAGCGTCGCCCTCGTCCAGCAGAACTACACCCCCGATCTTCGTGACGGATACGAGTACATCGAGCTCTACAACGCACGTAACCAGTTCGAGCCCGACAACATCGGTTGGCTCGGCCCCGTGGAGAAGGCTCAGTACGACAAGGGTGAGTGGACCGACTGGATCGACTACGTAACCCGCCTCGGTGTCCAGCAGGACTACTCCCTGAATGTTTCCGGAGCTACCGAAAACATGAACTACCTGTTCGGCGCTTCTTTCAACGACAACAAGAACTTCATCAAAGGCAACGAGTTCGTCCGTGAGACTTTCACCGGAAGAGTCAGCACCAACATCACCAAGAACATCAGCCTCGGACTCAACTTCAACTATTCCGAGACACAGAATGACGGTGTCCGCCCCAACTATACGGCCGTCCGTATCACCCCTTGGGGATCTCCCACTCTCTCTGACGGCGTCACCATGAGGAAGTATGTCGACGGAAAGGAAGCCGACCCTCAGAACCCCCTTTGGAACGTCTACAACGGTGTTGACCAGACCAACCGTACGAACAACGTCACCCTCGGCGGTAACCTCGACATAAAGATTCCTTGGGTGAAGGGTCTTTCTTACAGGATCACCGGAAACTACAACAGGCGCAACAGCTACCAGCACACCTTCACGCACGAGACCAATTTCGTCAACATGTCCATGGGTGAGGCGGCTTATACCACCGAAGCTTTCGACGCTCATCTGAGCGAAGCCAACGGTTCGATCTCCAACAGTCAGTCGACTTCGTACGTCATCGACAACATCCTCTCCTATACAAGGGACTTCGGTCAGCACTATATCAGCGCTTCCCTCGTTTACACAAGGGACGGAGCCCTTTCCAAGAGCAACGGTGAATCCGGCTCCGATTTCTCGGGCCTCGGAAACACTTCCCTCGGTATCAACCGTCTGGCTGACGCTGCCGTCCATCATGTGACCGCTCCCACTTATTCACTCCATACGGATGTCGGTTACCTCGCACGTGTGATCTACTCCTACAAGAACAAGTATCACTTCAACGCTTCGTTCCGTCGTGACGGATCCTCCGTCTTCGGTTCAGAGCACAAGTGGGGTAACTTCCCCGCAGTCGGTGTGGCGTGGACGATTTCCGACGAAGGCTTCATGAAGAGCTCTTCTTCATGGCTCGACTACCTCAAGCTGAAGGCTTCCTGGGGTAAGAACGGTAACCAGTCCCTTTCCCCTTACGGAACACTTTCACGTATGAGCATGGGTAAATCCGGAGGTTTCACTTACTTCTTCGGCGACAGCCCCATCTTCGGACAGACCCTTTCGACCCTCGGAAACCCCAACCTCGGATGGGAGACCACCACTTCATTCAACGCCGGATTCGAGGCTGACTTCTGGGGCCGCCGCCTCCACTGGGAGGTTGACGCCTACAAGTCAAAGACCACCGACCAGATCTTCAACCGTACAGTCCCTGTGATGGGCGCAGGTATCACCTCCCAGAGCGCTACCATGGGTCAGGTCAACAACTGGGGTATCGAGTCCACCCTCAACATCCAGACCATGAGGAGGAAGGACTTCACCTGGAACACCGTATTCAACTTCACCATGAACCGCAACAAGCTCGTCGAGCTTTACGGAGACGGTGAGGATGACATCCCCAACAACCTCTTCCTCGGCAAGTCCCTCGGAGCCATCTACGGTTACAATTGGATCGGTGTGGTCCAGGAGACCGACTCCGAGTACATCGCAGCCAACGGAGCACGTCCCGGTGACGCAATGTATGAGGACATCGACGGCAACGGCCAGATCACTCCCGACGACCGCAGGATCCTCGGATACGACAAGGAAGCTTTCCGCTTGAGCATGGGCAACACCATCACCTGGAAGGATCTCACTCTGTACTTCGTGTTCAACGGCATCTTCTCCAGCAAGATGTACGGAAAGGCTTCGAACAACCTGGCTTACCTCTCCTACGAGGGCATGCAGTACACCAACATGTTCGACCATCCTTACTGGACCAAGGAGAACAAGAGCCAGAAGTATCCCGCTCCCGCGTACAATGACGGCAAGTTCAACGCCCTCGATTCCTACGGCTTCGTCCGTCTGCAGGATGTCCAGCTTTCCTACAACGTGAAAACCAATTTCCTCAGCAGAATGGGTGTGAAGTCACTCCAAGCCTATGTTTCCGGAAGAAACCTCTTCTTCATCGCTCCCGATTGGAAATTCTCCGATCCTGAGGTCCGCAGCGGCCGTTCACAGCAGCTCGCCAGAACCTATACCCTCGGTGTAAATATCAGATTCTAATCCCGCCAAAATCATGAAACACAAAATACTTTACATGGCTCTCGGCCTCGGCGCCCTCCTTTCGGCCGCCGGTTGTGATGATAAGGCCTTCCTCGAGGAAAAGCCCGAGACCATCTATACTGTCGACAACGCCTTCTCGAAAAGCTCCCAGGTGGATGCGCAGGTGGCAAGGACATACTTCGCCGCATACGACCTGTACGTATATGTGAGCTCCAACATCATGGGTGCGTTCGGAGGAAACGCCGCTTCAACCCTTTTCGGTTACGGTTCCGACGTCCTTGAAAGCAACGGCGCTTCATCCGGATTCGGAAGCGCATTCTCCAACTTCGCCAACCTTGACGCCCTCAACGGTCGTTTCCTCAACCTGTGGAACGCCCTCTATCAGCTCGCCAGCTACGCCAATCTGGCTATCTACGGCGCCGACCAGGTCTCTTGGTCTTCCGAGGCCGACAAGGCAAACCTCGTCGCCCAGGCGAAATTCTTCCTCGGATGGTCTTATCTCCGCCTCGCTGAATGCTTCGGCGGCGTTCCCCTCGTGGAGCAGTTCAACCAGGATCTCCGCTACGACTATATCCGTGAAAGCAGGGAGAATGTCTACGCATTCGCTATCAAGTGCCTCTCCGAGGCGGTCGACGGTCTTCCCGACTATCCCGCTCAGGACGGTAGAGTGGCCAAAGGTGTAGCCAACCACTTCCTCGCCGAGGCGTACATCGCCCAGGGTATCGAGACCGGTGACAAATCCAACTACACCAAGGCTATCGCCGCGGCTCAGACCACCGTCAATCTTCATCCCCTCATGACCAAGCGTTTCGGAGTCAGGGCCAATCCCGAAGACACCAAAACCACCGGTATGTTCAACATCCCCAACTATGTCGCCGACGGTAACGCCTACTACGATCTTTTCCAGATGGGCAACTACGACCGCAGCGAAGGAAACACCGAAGGTCTTTGGGTGATGGAGACACCCTCCTATGAGCAGTATTCCGCAAACAGCGGAACCCGCAACAACAATGCGTTCGGTTGCGCTCAGCCCTACCGTGACCTCCAGTGGGCCAAGGCGTACAAAGAGGCTTCCTCAGGAGCGGGCCCCTGGTCATCCGACTCCAACATCGACCTCGAGAAATATCCTTACGGCGCTTCAGGCCCTTACTGCGGCGGCGGATCATGGGGAATGTACGGTTCGACCGACTATATCGACGAATATATCTGGCAGGACAAGTTTGCGACCGACGACCGTAACTCCCAGATCGTTCTCATCGACCCCGTCTGCATGGACCAGAACCACTCGATGTACGGAAAGATCGTTGACAAGAACATGCTTCTCGAGCCTAGCCGTTACATGAGGGTTTCCTGCAAGGTGAGCCTTCCCGACGCCTGGGGATGGGATCCCCACTGCATCATGCAGTCTCCCCAGTATATGTTCGGACGTGACAATTACGCCGCCCGTTCAGCCGAGACTTATCTTCTTCTGGCCGAGGCTCAGTTCAGAAACGGTGACGCCGCTTCAGCAGCCGCTTCCATCAACCAGATAAGGAAGAGAGCGAATTGCTCCTACATGTTCACTGCCGCCGATGTCAGCATCGAAAGCATCCTCGACGAGCGCGCACGTGAACTCTCCTGGGAGGAGCATCGTTGGCCCACACTTCTCCGTATGGCGAAGCAGGGTGAGGACAACACCGTGATGCATAACCAGCTCATGGCTCACGCCATGTACGTACATGACAATCCCATGTACACCGGCGGAACTCCCAAGTGGTCACTCTTCCCGATTCCTCTTACAGTGATCCAGCTCAACTCCGAGGCTACAATCGAACAGAACAAGGGTTGGAACTGATAGTTCTTTCAATTGTGATAGGGTAGGGTCCGGCGGTGTAGCCCTCCGGGCCCTTTTTCCTGAAATATTCAATCTGTCGGCGACTGATCCTTTCCGGCAGGTTCCGATCAACAAAAACACGACTCTTTATGAAAAGAATAATTGCAGGCGTTCTGGCTTTGGGATTCGCCGTCGGTGCGGTGGCTCAGAGTTCCGGCCAAAGGCTGTTCAGCTCCGGCTGGGAATTCTCCAGGGATTCCCTCGCTACAACGAAAACGATCAATCTTCCCCATGACTTCAGTATGGAAAGGGCGGGGGAGACCGACAATGAGGAACACATCGGCCCCTTCTCGAGTCAGTCCCAGGGCGGACGCTCAAGCGGATATGTCCTCGGCGGAACCGGATGGTACAGGAAATATCTCGTCGTTTCGGAAGCTGACGAGGGCAAAACCTTCACCCTCACTTTCGGCTGCGCCTACATGGAGGCGGATGTTCTGGTGAACGGAAAGCTTCTCGCTTCCCACAAGCATGGCTACACTCCTTTCCGTGTTGACATCACTCCGGCTTTGAAAGGCGCCGGCCAGTCGAATGAGATTGTCGTAAAGGTGAGGAATTTCGGACGCAACACAAGGTGGTATTCAGGGTCCGGTATCTACAGGGATGTTTTCCTCACAGTGTCCAATCCTCTCCACGTCGAAGAGTGGGGCGTATATGTCACAACTCCCGAGGTTTCGAAGGAAAGCGCCAGGATCGACCTTGTGGCTACGGCGGTGAATTCCGCGGAGAAGCGCGCTGACGCTACAGTGGCCGTTTCCCTTTTCGACAAGGAGGGAAAGGAAATCGCCTCTGACCGTTCTTCGCTCAGACTTGACGGCAACTCCAAGGCTGACAGGAGCTTCTCCTTCGTCCTTCAGGATCCGAAGCTTTGGAACGTCGACCATCCGTACCTCTATACTTCGGTTGTGAAAATCCTCGACTCCAAGGGAAAGGAACTTGATTCATACACCCAGAAATTCGGTGTCCGCTCCATAGAGTGCGACGCCGTGAACGGTCTCCGCATAAACGGGGAGAGCGTTCTTCTGAGGGGCGGCTGCGTCCATCATGACAACGGCCTTCTCGGAGGAGCGTCTTATCGCGCCGCCGAATACCGCAAAGTCCGCCTTCTGAAGGAAAGCGGATACAACGCAGTCAGGTGCGCCCACAACCCTCCTTCGAAGTATTTCCTCGAGGCGTGCGACGAACTGGGAATGTACGTCATGGACGAATTCATGGACCAGTGGGAGCAGCCCAAGAACGCTGACGACTATGCTCAGTTCTTCGTGGAGAACTGGGAGAAGGACCTCACTGACATGATCCTTTCCGACCGCAACCATCCTTCTGTCATATTGTGGAGCATCGGAAACGAGATCCCCAACTGGAGCATCGCTGACGCTTCCCGCATCGGAAAGCAGCTTTCCGACAAGGTGAGGGAACTGGACCCCACACGTCTTGTGACACAGGGTATCACCGGAGCGTACATCCACCTGGAGTGGGACAACTCCCAGTACACTTTCCAGCATCTTGACGCCGCCGGATACAATTACCTCCCCAACCACTACGAGGAGGACCATGCGAAGTTCCCCGAAAGAGTCATCGTCGGAACCGAATCCTATCCCGCCCAGAGCTTCCGCTACTGGAAGGACGTTGTCGAGAAACCTTACGTCATCGGTGACTTCATCTGGACCGCGATGGACTACCTCGGAGAGGTGGGTCTCGGTTCAAGCCGCTATGTCCAGGACAATCCTGATCAGCCCCAGAGGCAGATGCCCATGTTCCAGAACTCCATGGGCCCCAAGGAGAACCAGAATCCCGCTATGATGTGGGCCGGTGGCGGCGGAAATGCCGGAGCGGCAGGATCGATGCCCCGTTTCCAGGGTCCCAAGATGCCCACCTCGTTCGTTTCGTGGTGCGGTGACATTGATATCATCGGTGACATCAAGCCCCAGGGACGTTACCGTAGGGTGATGTGGGACGTTACCGACATCGACATGGTAGTCCACGAGCCTATTCCCGCCGGTATGAAGGAGATGCTCGGCCAGTGGGCTTGGCCCAAGGAACAGGCTTCCTGGTACTGGCCCGGACATGAAGGCGAAGGTCTCCAGGTGAGGGTCTTCACCAAAGCCCCCAAGGTACGTCTCCAGGTGAACGGCGAGACTGTGGCTGAAAAGGAAGTGAACGAGGAATATATCGCCCTCTTCGAGAATGTCATATACAAACCCGGAAAGATCGTCGCCATCTCCCTTGACGAAAACGGCAAGGAACTTCAGAGCAAGGTCATCCGCACTCCCGGAAAACCTTATGCTGTGAGAGTGCTCCGTGACAGGTACAATGTCTACAATGATCTCGCTTACCTCAAGCTCGAGGTCATCGACAAAGAAGGTGTGGTCATTCCTTCCGAGTTCCCCCTGAGCTTCGACATAAAGGGAGCAAGTTTCGTCACAGCCGGAAACGGATCCATCGACGGAATGGAGAGCTTCGGTTCCCTCACTCCCAAGACATACCTGGGAAGCGCCCTTCTCATTGTCCGTCCCGACAGTGAGGACAGCAGGGTCGATATTACCGTGAAGAGCCCCGGACTCCAGGACGGAAAAGCCATCTTCACCGGTAAAGGTGAGGACATCCTCTCGAAGAATCTCGGCGTGGGCCTTTGCTCCGTGATAGGAATGGGAGCTGACTTCGAGGATTCCGTGAGAAGGATCGCCCAGACCGGAGCCACTTATGTCGAACTCAACAACGGAGTTATGATGTTCGGAGTCTCTCCCGAAGAGGCGAAGGCTGTTTTCGACAAGTACGGTCTCAGGGTCATCTCCGACGTCACTATGGCCAGCATGATCGACGTTGACAACGTGGATTCATACCTCCAGAGATGGGAGCAGACCTTCAAACAGGACGCCCTCATGGGAGTCAAGTATGTCGCGATGACCGCCAACATGTGCTGGGGAACGGAGCCTCACGCCCTTAAGTGCTGCGAAGTCCTCAATAAGATAGGCGCTCTCGCCAAGAAGTACGGCATCCAGTTCCTCTATCATCTCCACAATATCGAGATGAATCCCATCCTCGATTCCGACTACAAGGGTCAGATCGTGGACTTCATAGCTGAGAACACCGACCCCGATCTGGTGAAATTCGAGGATGACGTTTTCTGGGTCGAAATCGGTGGACGTGACACCGTGGAATTCCTCCGCAAGTACGCCGACCGCATCCCCATGCTCCATGTCAAGGATTTCTACTATATCGGTGAAGGGGATTACCTGGATTACAAGGCGATTTTCGGTCAGTTCTTCGCCCTCGGCGGAAAGGATTGGGTCCTCGAGATGGAAGACCCCATGACCCGTCAGCAGATGTACGAAAAGGCTGAAGGGCATAACCGAATGAGCCAGACAAGGGAACCCGCACCCGGACAGAACCAGGGGGGATTCGCTCCCCGCGGGGGGCAGCGTACCCAGCCTTCAGCCGAGGAACTCGCTGTGAGGCTCAAATCTCAGGAAAAGTCCCGCCTTAGGGCTCTTCGTGACATCGAAATCAATATGCGCACCCTTGAAGGACTTCCTTTCCTCCCCTCTATTGAACTGAAGTAAGGTCAAGCGTCGCCGGAAAATGTAATTGAATCATTCGTATGCCTATGAAATCTGTTTCTATTGCCGCTGCCTTGTCGCTGCTCGCTTTGTCGTCATGCTCGCCGAAAAGCGGCGGATGGGAGGATCTTCTTGACGAAGACCTTTCGAAGTGGAGGGTCTATCAGAGCTACGCCCTTACGGACGAGTACGTCCCCGGTCACCCTCCGGTGGATTCCCTTGGTGAGGTGATCCCTCCGATAGGTTATGATGTCAATCTCGGGGAAGATTTTTCCATCGAAGAACTTGACGGGGAGAAGGTTCTCCATATAGGGGGAAGATACTACGGCTGTCTTTTCACGAAGGAGTCCCTCGGAAACTATCATTTCCGTCTCAAGGTAAAATTCGGCGACGACAAGTTCGAACCCAGGAAAAACAAAGCCAGGGATTCCGGGATAATGTACCATTCGACCGGCGAGTGCGGCCATGACGGATGGCTCACATGGATGCGGGCCCATGAATTCCAGGTGATGGAAAGCGGATCCCGCGAAGGAAGCTACGGGGACTATTACAACAATCTCGGGACCCATATGGACATACGTTCCGACGTGAGGATGGAAAGCCCGTCATGGTCGATCTATTCCTACAATCCCTATTCTCCTTACCACACGATGGGCGTTTCGGGAGGAGGGGCGACTTGCGGCGGTCCCGATGTGTCGGACCTTTCTGCCGAGTGGACTACCCTTGACCTCATCTGCTTCGAAGACAAGGCCATTCACATAGTTGACGGAAATGTCAAGATGGTTCTCCGCGGCTCAGCGATGTGGGACGGGGAGAAGGACATTCCTCTCACCGAGGGACAGATCCAGCTTCAGAGCGAAGCCGCTGAAGTCTACTACAGGGATGTCAGAATCCGCCATATCGATTCGATTCCGGAGGAATATGCGCATCTTTTTGATGAATGATGATTCTTGGGAGTTCTCCGTTTGGAAGAAATCCGTATATTGGTAGAAACTTTTCAACTGAAAATCCGGTTTAAAAATTCTTACAATGTTCAAGAAACTTTTCACCTTCTATTTGTCCTGCTTTGTCGCGGCTTCAGTCCTGGCTCAGAATCCGATCTCCCCGATGGGAGTATACATAGCGGATCCTTCTTCGAGGGTCGGCCTGGACGGCAAACTCTACATCTACGGATCTTTGGACGTCCAGCCCGGGCGTTACTGCTCAAGAGACTATCATGTCCTTTCTTCGTCCGACCTCAAGGACTGGACCCTGCATAGGAATAGTTTTTCATGGTCGACCGACCTCTATGCTCCGGATATGATGTATCGGGACGGTACCTATTATCTTTATTATGACACTCCGAGAGGGGAGGAATTCGTGGCGACCAGTCAATCTCCGGCCGGACCGTTCCGTGACGGAGTGAAAATAGAAGGCCCGACCCAGATTGACCCGAACATCTTCATCGATGATGACGGGCAGGCGTATTATTTCTGGGGACAGTTCTCGGCCAAAGGCGCCAAGATGAATCCGGACATGAAGACCCTTGACCTTTCCACCGTCGTTGACGGAGTGGTGACCGAGAAGGACCACTACTTCCATGAGGGAAGTTATGTCGTCAAGAGAGGGAAATACTATTATTTCATATTCGCCGACATAAGCCGTAACAACCGTCCCACTTGCCTCGGTTACGCCATGTCGACTTCACCTTTGGGCCCTTATGAGTACAAGGGCGTAATCATCGACAATGCCGGCTGCAATCCGGGTAACTGGAACAACCATGGCTCCATCGTCCGATTCGGGGACAACTGGTATGTGCTTTATCACCGTTCCACCCACGGCAGCCGTCAGATGAGGAAGGCCTGCATCGAGCCGATCACCTTCAATGAGGACGGTACCATCAATGAAGTGGAGATGACTTCCCAGGGAGCGGCCGGACCGCTGAACGCATATTATCGCATAGACGGAGCGAAGGCGTGCCTTATGGACGGTCATGTGCGCATAAGAAGAACTGAGGGCAATTCTGAGGTTGAAGAACTCGGAGGAATCCATGGCGGAGATTGGGCCGCATGGAAATACCTTGACTTCAGCAAAGGCGCCAGGAAGATATCCCTCAAGGTGAAATCAAACCTCGGAGGAACCATAGAAATAAGAACCGGATCATCCGACGGGAGGATTCTCGGAAAAGTGACGGTTCCTTCCGGAAGCGACTGGACCACCTTGAGCGCCAAGATAAAGAAGGTGAAAGGGGTGAAGGCTCTCTATCTCACTTTCGACGGAGTGAGGGATCCCGCTGACAGCGCACCGAAGGATGAACCCCAAAGTGGAGGCGCTCCCGAATGGGCTGCTTATGCGGCCAGTCTCGCCGCCGGCAACGCCCCGGGCGGTAATCCTCCCGCAGTGCAGCAGGGCAATCCTCCCCAGGGTGGAAACTTCCAAAGGAGGGAACCCGCTCCGGAACCCAAGGACGAATACGAACTCTTCAGCATAGATTCCTTCACTTTCAGTTCCAAGTAAAGGAAATATGGCGGATAAAAAGACAGTGGCCGGACCTTCAATGGGTTCAGCCACTGTCTGTTTTTTGTGCGGATTCTAAAGGACCGTCCTGTATATCACGGAAGGATCCATCTTGTCAAGGCTCCTCACTCCGGTAGCGGACATCACTCCGGCGAGTTCGTTGTTCATTTCCCTGAGCCGTTCGGCGACCTTGTCCGGACCTTCCTTCAGAAGAGGGATGAGGTGTCTTCCCACACCTACCGCGTCAGCGCCGAGTGCGAGGCATTTATAGGCGTCCATTCCGCTCACCACTCCGCAGTCCACGAAAATCTTCATCTTCCCGCCGACCGCGTCGGCTATCCTTTCGAGGACCAGAAGGGGAGGGATCGAATACTTGACCCTTCCGCCGTGATGCGACAGCATTATTCCGGCCACACCGGCTTCCATGCATTTGACGGCGTCGCTCACGCTGAGAACTCCCTTTACGATGAAAGGAAGCTTGGAAGCCTTCACGAACTTCTTTATGTCTGAGGTGGTCTTCGGCTTCATCTTTTCGCCCATGACGATGTCATAGCCGCCCCTTCCGTTGAAGGAGTGGTCGATGTCCATTCCGACGGCGAGACATTTCTTCTTGGCGGAGTACTTGATTTTCTTGATCACTTCGTCATTGTCCTCGTAGGGCTTTATGATCCTTATGGTCTTGGCACCGGTCGCGACGACCTCGTCAAGTTCTTCATCCGGGCCCATGCCGATCCAGTTGACGGCGTTCACGGCTTTCGCCGCCTTTGAGTAGACCACAAGTCCGCTTTCCTCGTCGGTTCCCCTCAGGTGTGAAAGGGCGGCGGTCATGATGGGGGAGTCGAAAGTCTCGTCGAAAAGACGGAATCTCGTTGTGGCGAGGTCGGAGTCCAGGTATCTTGTCTCCAGCATCAGGGAGTCGAAGAAATACCTGGTGAAAGAGTCGGAGTCACCGGGATCCCATCCGGGGGTCACAGTTCTGGGCTGCCATGCGGGCATCATATCCGGCAGGAATCTCTGTCCGGCGGGTTGGTCCGTGGGAAGGCCCGACATCGGGCCTGCGGACAGAAGCCCCGGTATCGAAAGGGCTGCAACAGAAGCGGTGGACATTCTGACAAAAGAACGTCTGGAGAGTTTGTTCTCTTTCATAATTATGTGGTTTTTATGTATTTGCGGTTTCGCTTATATGCATTCGACCTCGATGAGTCCACCCGTTACGGAGTCCATTATGAACCCTCTCACGATGAGGTCCTCCGGCATCAGGGGGTGATTCTTTATGGTGGAGACGGTGTCCATGACGGACTTTTCCGTGTCATGGAATCCTTCCAGCCAGGAGTCAAGGTCGATTCCGTCCTTTTCCAATCCGGAAAGGGTTTGGGAGGGGATTCCGCGTTTGAGCATCTCCTCCTTCAGGTGATGATAGCTCATGTGGCAGGCTCCGCATGTGGAGTGGGCTATCACCATCACTTCTTTGACCCCCAGTTCATAGACGGCGACAACGAGACTTCTCATCGCCGAGTCGTACGGGGTGGGGATGACGGCGCCCGCGTTCTTGATGATTTTCGCGTCACCGTTCTTCAGACCCAGAGCTTCCTGCAGAAGGACCGAGAGTCTCGTGTCCATGCAGGTGAGGATGGCGAGCTCCTTTTTGGGGAACTTGTCGGTTATGTAAGGTTCGTAGCCTTTTTCTTCCACGAAACGGGAATTGAAGGAGAGAATGTCGTCGATTGCCATGGTTATTGATTTTAGTTTCGCTAAAGATAGAAATTCTTTTCCGCAGAGCAAAAAAATCTCATGTTTGAAAAAGATACATAATCGGGCTCTGAGGGGTCTGAGAGGCGGTTTTTGGGCTTCACAGGGTACAAAAATTGCACTTTCTTTGTACGAACAACTGAAAATTAGTTATTTAAATCGTTTTGTTTTTAAAATATTTTTTTCAAATTTGTGTCATAAAGCGGTGCTGCTTTGATGATAACCGGAAGACTGGATTTCCTATCAGAGGATATGCCCCGAATGATTCAGGGGAGGAAGTTACCTTTCTTGCCGATGGGGAAACTATTCGCTACAGTTCTTTCGTGTGAGCCGCAGTCCTTCCCTTTTTTGCGGGAAGAAGAGCAAAACAGTCGAGGGATGCGGCCGCGAAAGGGTGTTCCCGGAGAGATCCGTGAAGGAAGTCCGGTATATCAGTAACGAGGTTTGAGATTTTTGTAGAAAAACAATACCCGCCACTTACCTGAATGGAACGGCCTTGAAGCTCAGGTAACCCGCTCTGCCGCTTGCGGGTGCCATTTTCCGGAGAGGCCGAATACCATATCGGACTTATGTCCACCTTTTATTGTAAAGGGGCCGGAGGAATGATCTTCCTCCGGCCCCGGTTGCTCAACGAGGGTGAGCGGCTTCTCAGCTCATTCCCCTCTGCCGTTTGATCTGTTCGTAGGCTTCCTGGATTTTGCGGAATTTTTCCGCCGCGGCCTTCTGGACTTCAGGTCCGAGTGTCGCCACCTTGTCCGGATGGTTCTTCATGGCCATCTTGCGGTATGCCGCCTTCACTTCCTCGTCTGTGGCGGAAGGGGAGATTTCGAGGACGGCGTATGCGGAATCGTTGTCCTTGTAATACATCGCTATCCCGGAAGAGATGTCGGATGAAGTAAGCCTTATGGCTGAACCTATGGCTTCAAGAACATCCTTTTCGGACTTGGAGTACTCTCCGTCGGCGATCGCTATTTTGTTGAGGTAATCGAAAAGCTGAAGCCTCTGGGAATAGTTCATGTTCTGGGCGATCTGCTGACCCACGCTGTAGATGTTGAGGGTCTGCTTCTCAAGACCGCGGAGGATGTTGATGGCTTCCTCGACGGCACTTTCTCCGAAATTCTGACGGATGAAGGCGCGAACGCAGTCAACTTCAGCACGGAGGGTCTTTCCGTCCGCCTTTATGACGGCTGAAGAAAGAACCAGAAGGCTGAGCATGAAGCTGTTGCGCTGTTCGGTCGCGGAGTATCCTCCGGGGCGGGGATTAGCGTAGGTCCCTCCGCTTCCGGTAGTGTAAGGGCGGGATTGTCCCCGGTAGCTTCCTCCTTCTCCGGAAATCTGCTTCGCCGCATCGATCTGGCGGTCAACCACCGATCCTAACCAAAATCCCAAAAGGGCACCGATGGGACCGTATGTGACCCATCCGAGGACGCCCACTATCCATTTTGCTGCTGACATGTTTTCTTCTTTGATTGGTTGACATTACGGGAACAAATTCCGGTCCATTTCTCCCATCATGACATATTGTCGGAAATCTTTTCTCATTTTCCCGTGGCAGGATACAATATGAGAAAAAGCGTAGACGGGAAACTTGTCCTGTCCACGCTTCTTCCTTCAAGGGAAATGCACTGCTATTTGATATAAGGTTTTTCCTGCATGTACTTGATGTTGGCGATCACGGCCTCAAGTGAACGGAGCCTTTCCCGGTTCAGGGAATCGGTGTTCCTCTGCTGGGGGAAGTTCATCTGGGGAGGACGGCCTCCGTTTCCGGTACGGGGGCGGGGAGTGGGCCAGTTGTTCGCTTCCGCATGGGTGATGGAGGCGTGCATCTTTATCTTCTCCTCCATCTGCTCCATCGTCATGTAAGGCTCCATGTCGAGGATGGTGTCTTCTCCGCAAAGCTTGTAGAAGGTGTCGAAGATGGGCTTGTATCCGCCTTTGAAGGTCTTGGAGTCATCACTCAGCTCATAGTAATCCTTGAAATGGAGGCAGGGGAAACGGTTCGGATACTTCTTCATGTATTCCACCGGATCGATTCCGCCCATCTGTGCCCAGAATACGTCGAACTGGAAGTTCACGAGATCCGGGTCGGTGTGAGCGAGCATATAGTCGGAAGCGAGGATGTCGGTTCCGATGATGGTGTTGTACTCGATGTTGTGGAAATGGTACAGGAACTGGATCCCGTATCCTTTGGCCATAGCTCCTATCTTGTTGAGGGTCTGGCAGATCTTTTCAACCCTTTCGATGGGACCCCAGTAGAGGTTTGCCGTCATTGCGACGTACTTCGCTCCCAGGATCTTGTGCTCCTTCAGAAGGGCGTCCCACCTCAGGAGATACTCTTCCTCATGCTCAACGTCAACTGATCCTCCCATGGTGTTTGAGGAGAGAACCTCGATTCCGTTTTCATCGAGGAACGCTTTGAGCTCCTCGGCGGTCATGCCGTACTGGCCTCCTCCGAAGTAGTTCATCAGTTCGATTTTCTTGAGACCTGCTTCGGCGAGTCTCTTTATCGAGTCCTTGAAGTCCACGTTGATATTCTCAACGGCGACCATGCTGAGTGCGAACTCCTTGGGCTTTTCCTCCTTTTTGCATGAGACGGCGCTCATGGCGAGGGCTGCGGCCGCTGACAGGAGGAGAATTGCTTTTGCTATCTTTTTCATATTCAATCTGTTGTCTATTGTTAAAGAATGGTATGGTGAACTACAGTGGGATCCATCTTGTCGATGCTCATTATGCCCGTCGCGGACATCACTCCGGCAAGTTCGCTGTTCATTTCCTTCATCCGCTTTGCAGTGGCGTCGACACCTTCCTGGACCAGGAACATCAGGTGTCTTCCGACTCCCACTGCGTCGGCACCGAGGGCGAGGCACTTGTATGCGTCCACTCCGGAGACGATTCCGCAGTCGACGAAGATCTTCATCTTACCTTTGACGGCCTGGGCTATCTGCTCGAGGGCGACAAGAGGGGGAATGGCGTAGGGGAGTCTTCCTCCGTGGTGGGAAATCACGATTCCGGAGACACCGGCGTCAAGGCACCTTTTGGCGTCGGCGACGCTGAGAACTCCCTTTACGATGAAGGGTAACTTTGTGGCGTTGACGAATGACTTGATGTCAGAAGTGGACTTGGATTTCATCCTCTGTCCCATGACGATGTCATATCCTCCCCTCATGTTGAAGGAGTGGTCGATGTCCATTCCGACGGCGAGGCAACCCAGGCCTTCGGCGTGCTTTATCCTTCTTATGACTTCGGAATTCTCCTCGAAGGGCTTGATGATCTTGACAGTCCTGGCGCCCGTCGCAACGACTTCCTCCAGTTCCGCGTCCGATCCTGTTCCCATCCAGAATACGGCGTTGCACTCTTTCGCCGCCTTGGCGAATACCGCAAGTCCGCTTTCGTCAGCGGTACCCCTTATGTGGGAAAGCGCCGCCGTCATGATGGGGGTGTCGAAGGTCTCACCGAAAAGATTGAGCTTTGTCGAGGGAATGTCTGAGTCGATGTAGCGGGATTCGAGCATCAGGGAGTCGAAGTAGTACCTGGTGAAGGAGTCGGCGTCACCGGCGTCCCATCCCGGAGATACGGTCTTCGGAAGCCACTGGGGAGGGATAGGCATCTGACCCTGGGGCCTTTGGGGAGTCTGAGGGGTCTGGGGCGTCTGGGGAACTTCTGAAGAGTTTCCGGCGGCATTCATGATGGCGGGTATTGAAAGTGCGGCCACGGAAGCGGTCGACATCTTGACGAAAGATCGTCTGGACAGAAGATTGTCTTTCATGACTGTGTGTTTTTGTTGTGGTTGTCTATTCGTAGTACTTTTCGAATTCCTTCGGGAGGGCTTTGATGGGCTGGATCTTCAGGCCTTTGTAGAAGATTTCGGCGGCTTCGCTCTGGAGGGAGATCTTTCCCTTTGTGAGGGGAACGTCCTTCTCTCCGTCCCAATACTGGGACTTGCGGAGAACCATGACGACATTGCCGTTTATGACGTGCACTGCCTTGTCACCGAAGCAGTAGAGGTCCAATTGTGTCCACTGTCCGGCAGGTGAAGCCTTGTCCTCGGCGGCGCAGTATGACCATGTCCCGTGAGGGCAGATGGGGTTCCACGTTCCGGTGCCGTCCAGTTTTGCCACATACTTCCCGAAACCTCCCTGTACTGGACCTTCGGAAAGGGCCTCGACATTCGCTCCTGCGTTGGAGTGGTAGTCTCCCGGTTCCCCTTCATGGGTGCCGCTTTCCATCAGCTGTATTTCATGGCAGGTCATCCATGAGAAGTACGGGTCACGGACTCCGCATTCGCCGACGGCGTGGTACTGCAGGCCTGAATCACGAGTTCTGTTCAGACGCGGCTCATATTTGTCCTTGCCGAACATGAACTGCATGCTGAAGTGGTAGTCGGAGTATTCTTCGAGAGTGCTGAGGCAGCCGTAGTACTCCCCGCTGTTGCGGATGACGAGTTCCCCGTCCTGCTCGAGGACAGTCCACTGGTCATTCAGGTTGACGTCATATCCTACCGGTTGACGGACGTTCCCTTCTTCATCGACGGGACGTCTTCCCTGGCTGAACTCTCCGGTGTAGCTCTGGTAGGGTCTGAATTTGGAAAGGTCCTTGTCAATAAGATAAGTCCATCCGCCGTCACCGGAGCAGGATGCGGCGAAATAGGCAACTGCGCTGAGGATGATCGCTGAAAATCTTTTCATGGTATTGTCGTTTGTTTTGTGTTTTGCGGTGGTGTTACTTCGTAACAGTTACAAAGTTAGTCGTATGCGTTTTTCCGTTTTTTTCAGAATCTTCAGTCCCTCTTCAGAATCCTATGCTGATTCTTCAGAAATGGTTGCATTTTCTTCATCGAATGAAAAGACGTTACCATTGAGGAAATATCCGGAAATGTCTCCGACGTGAATAAAATTGGAATAATTTTGCAACGTGAAGTTTTTCTGTCCGTCATATAAGCGGAAGGGAAAAGATAGCGCTACCGATCCCGATTGTTCCGGACATTCCATTTTTTATGATGACGAGGGAAGAAACCGTAAAACTCTACAACGAGCAGTCTCGAAGACTCTATACGATGAGTCTCCGTATAACGGGTCAACCCACCGAGTCCGAGGAGATCATGCATGACACTTTGTTGAAGTTCATTTCTTCAGCTCCCGGAGGACTTTCTCCGCAGCAGACTTCTTCCTGGCTCGCCAGAACCTGCATCAGGGCGTCGATAGACTTTCTTCGTAAAAACCGCCGTCTGGAGGAGATCTTTCTTGATGTGGAGAAAGTCCCCGACATCGAGGATGAAGGGGGAGATTCAGTGGAGAAGGAAATGGAAATCGAGATGGAAGCCGCGAGGGTGAAAAAGGCGATATCGCTTCTTCCCCCGAAATACAGGATGACACTTCATCTGGTGGCGGTGGAAGGTATGCAGTACGGGGAAATATCCCGCCTGACGGGGATAGGGGAGTCGACCCTACGGTCGCTTGTCATGCGGGGAAAGGCGAAGCTTCTTTCCATCCTTTCCGACATGGCTTCCGGTGAGGGAGTGAAGTATTGACTTTTTGACTTTTCAGATTATGGAGAAGGGTTTTGAAAAATATCTGTCCGACCATAGGGAAGACCTTTATGAGGATCTCCCCGAGGGTGCTCTGGACCGTTTCCTTGAAAGGCTTCCTGAGGAGAAGAAGGAATCTTCTCCGTCAAGAGGATGGATTTTCGCATGGAAGACGGCCGTTGCCGTGGTGTCAGCAGCCGCTGCGATTGTCCTTGTCGCGGTCATCGCATTTTCGGTCAAAGGTCCCTCGGGCAAGGGGTATTTCGCCGCTGCGGGTAATGATCCCGAGATGGTTTATCAGATGTACATCTCCCGCCTTCAGTCGATGGCCTCGTCGGTAGGGGAAGGAAGCGATCTTAGGGATGAAATCAGCACGGTCACTTTCGAAGCTATTCCTCTTCTTGAACAGCTCCCTTCCGAAATGTCCCTTCAGGAAAAGGCTTCCGTCATGAAAACCCATTACGGGGCGATCCTCGATGGAGTCGACAGGATGATTTCCGGGGAGGGAGAAGATTCCTGGAACAATATATAGTTATTTGTGTTACATATAGTTGGTATAGTTGACTTTACAGATAGAAATTGAATATGAAACGGATATTTCACATTTTGCTTGGCATTGCCGCGGTAGCATTCATCTCTTTATCCGCCGCTGCGGCTCCTTCGGGGCTTGAAGTTGCCTCTTTGGAAGGGACTCCTCAGGTTGTATCTCCTCAGGATGGAGACAAGGCTTCATCAAAGGATCCTGACTCCGGCCGGAAATATGGTTTCCTCTCGGAAGAGCAGATGAAAGAGTTCCGATCCCGGATGAAACGGTATGAAGAACAGATCAGAAGCAGTCAGGAATCCTTGGCGGAATCCCTGAAGAATTGGAAAGACAATTTCGACTCTTCTTTCATTCTGGACAACGAGCGGATGGAAAGGTTCAGGGAGGAACTCTCCGACCTTTCGAAGGAACTCTCGGAGTTGGAATTGAAGGTCCCTGAAGACTGGGCCGGGAAAATTACGGTGCCTGACTGGGAGGATTATGAATTCGTGTTCCCGTTTGACGAGGATGCCGATGAATCCGCCGCGGAGAATGCGGCCGCTGATCTTGTGTCGAAGGAATACAATCTTCGGAATTTCACCGGGGTGTCGGCTTCAGGCATATTCAAGGTGGAACTCGTGAGCGGACCGTTCTCTGTAAAGGTGGAGTGCAACGATTATCTTGAAAGGTATCTTGTCGTCAAGGTCTCGGGAGGTAATCTTGTCCTCGGGTTGGATAATCTCCCTTCCTCCATACAGAATAAGATGAGAAACAGTGCTGTCCTCAGGGCATATGTCTCCATGCCGAAAATCGAATCGGTGAAGCTCACCGGCGCTTCTGAGGTGATCTGTGGCGGTGAGATCCTTTCAAACGGCAAGTTCTCATGTGAACTTTCTGGAGCTACAAAGATGAAAGGTTTGTCCGTTAAGGCGGATAATCTGGATATCATGTTGAGCGGAGCGTCAAAATGCGACATTGATGCCTCCGGCAAAAAAGCCAACATCATCCTTACGGGCGCATCAGTTCTCACCGGTGGACTCGATTCGGAATCTATGGAGGTGGAACTCTCGGGTGCAACCAAACTCACCTCGAAGATCCAGTCTGAAGAACTTCATATCCAAGGTTCAGGCTCCTCTTTGTATGATCCGACCGGAAGCATATCGAAGTTGGTGCTTCATGGTACCGGAGCAAGCAGTTTCCGCCTTCTGAATCTTTCAGTCGGTGATGGCGAATTCTCCCTTTCGGGGGCCTCCAACGCCAAGGTTGACGTGAAGAACGGAATTAAAGTGGATCTTACCGGAGCCTCTTCCCTCCAGTATAAGGATAGGCCCTCCGTCTCCGTAGATGTGGAATCAGTCTCGAGGTCGGCTACCCTGAAGAAATTGTAATCGGTCCTTCCGCACTCCGGTATTGCACATAGTAAAGAAAGAGAGGTCACTCCGCCGGGGTGACCTCTTCTTCTCTTTGAGATGCGCTATTTATCCGTTGTCTTCCTTTTCCAGGGAAATGGCCGCGCTTTGTCCCGCGAGATAGCCTGTTGAGAATGCGGCTTGAAGGTTGTATCCTCCGGTGTCACAGTCGATGTCGAGAAGTTCCCCGCAGATGTGAAGGCCGGTTTGGAGCCTTGA
The DNA here is from genome assembly GCA_017469845.1 of Bacteroidales bacterium. Classification (GTDB taxonomy): domain Bacteria; phylum Bacteroidota; class Bacteroidia; order Bacteroidales; family UBA932; genus Cryptobacteroides. The sequence continues at coordinate 46,065 of JAFUFP010000006.1, forward strand.
TTCCATTGTCTTCGGGAGCACTTCGTCGGTTGACACTCCTCCGGCCGTGACTACGCACCTCTCGTATCCCACGTATCCTTCGACGGGGAAGGCCCAGCCTTTGAGGCAGTCGGTGAGGCAGTCAAGGTCAATTCTTTCATTGCCTTTCCGGCCTTTCAGAATCTCGGGATTGCAGATGAGAAAGCCTTGGATAAGTTCCCTTGGCATAAGTTTGCCCAGGAGAACCCTTGTAAGGGCGGGAATGGGCATTTTGGAGCTCCTCGGGTCTTTGCCAATCTCTTTCCAGAGGCCTCGTAACCTTTCCCTGAGGTCATCCTTTTCTATAGCCGGTTTGAGGTCCAGTGAAAGGGAGGGTTTCCCTCCGTTGCGGACAGATTTGACGCAGTCCCTCGACAGGGAAAATCCGATGGGCCCTTCGATACCTCCGTCCGTGAAATCCATGTCACCCATTTCCGAGGCTATGGTGTTTCCACCGGAGGAAAGGGTGAGGGAAACATTCTTCAGCTGAATGCCGCAAAGGGCCTTGCCGATGGAGGATAGGGGAGCGGAACGGTCCAGATGGCCGTTCTTCTCGGGAGAAGCGTCCTTGTATCCCTTAGGAACCATTGCCGTCAGGGATGGGAAACATTCCGTTATCTTGTGGCCGAAGGCTTCCGCGAAGCGGTATCCGTCTCCGGTGGATCCGGTTCCGGGGTAAGAAAGCCCGCCTGTCGAGAGGATGAGTCTTCGGCAGCTGTAGGATCTGCTTCCGGAAGCCGCTATCATGAAGATGTCGCCCTTTGAACTCCGGTTCACCGAAATTCCTTTGACTTCGACATTCTGCTCGATCCTGGCTCCCCACCTTGTGGCGATTCCGCGCAAGGTGTCGACGACATCCGAGGCCCTGTGCGAAACGGGGAAAGCTCTGTCGCCCCTTTCAACCTGGCAGGGAAGTCCGGCGTCCTCGAGCAAACCGATCACGCTTTCCGGAGAAAGATTGTAGAAGGCGGGGCGGAGGAAGTTCTTTTTCGTGCGGATATGCGCGGAGAATTCCTCCCAGGGCTTCACGTTCGTGAAATTGCACCTTCCTTTGCCGGTTATCATCATTTTCCTGGCGACCCTGGGCATCTTCTCCAGAACGGTTACGCTCAAAGTCGAGTCGCTTTTCATGAGGATGCTTTCGGCGCCGATGGCGGCCAGAAGTCCCGAGGCTCCTCCTCCGATTATGATAATGTCACTGTACATCAAATATTATCCCTGGTGGGTATTTTTCTGAAAATAATTCCTATATTTGCAGTCCCGTTCTTCGGGAACGGAAATATGCCGCTTTAGCTCAGTTGGTAGAGCAGCTCATTCGTAATGAGCAGGTCGCGGGTTCGAGTCCCGTTCGCGGCTCCGGAAAAGAGAGGCATGAACCTCTCTTTTTCTGTTTTGTTATGGGCCCTTCCCTTCGTTTGGTGGAGTGCAGTTATCGGGGGAGATTGGTCTGCACTCCCTTTTCCAGTTCCTCCTTTATATGTTTACTCACTTCCGGTGCCTTTGGGTCGTTCATCGCCCAGAGGTAAAGTCCTGCAAGAGCAAGAGCCACCGATGCGATTATGCATAGTGCTCCGGCCTTGAAAAGGATGGAAAACGCAAGCGGAAGAATGATGAGGGAAAGGTAAGCTGCGGCACGGAGCGCGGTGCTGCGGTTCCCTTCCTTTAGGGAAACGGCATATCTTCTCAGCGGTTCACCCTGGCCCGTCGTCTTTTCAGTGTCTCCGGCATCCTCGACAAGGGCGAGGATATATCTTTTTCTCCATAGGGAAGAAGCGTCCAGCAGAAGATCAAAGTCACCCGTTCCCGGGGAGAGCGTCCCTCCCTCGACTTCATCCTTGCGGTACACTTTGCCGAACTCCTCCATCTCGGCTTTGGTCTGACCCAAAACTGTCCCGAAAGAACCTCGGGAAGTTAAGAGTGCCCCTCCGGCGTCAATGAAGGTGGTCTTTGGATCTATACTGAACATCGTTTTCTCCGTGTTTTATGCGTTTTGCGTTATACGTTCCTTCATTCTCCGGTGTCCGAATACGGCCACCACTATGAAACAGATGAGTGGAACGATGTATGAGAGATTGACGGCGGGCATTCCGAAGAGCGTCCCGCTGTCTATTATCATGGCCTGGAACGGCGGCAGAACCGACCCTCCCAGAATCGCCATTATGAGGCCGGCCGATCCCATCTTGGCGTCATCACCGAGCCCCTCAAGAGCTATTCCGTAGATGGTGGGGAACATGAGCGACATGCATGCCGATACTCCGACAAGACAATAAAGTCCGGCTTTGCCTTGAATGAAGATTACACCGAGGATCAGGACGCAGGCCACGCTCGCGAGAATCTTGAGCAGCTTGCCCGGATTTATGTACTTGAGGAAATAAGTGCAGATGAAACGGCTCGCGCAGAAGAACACCATCGCCGCCATGTTGTATTTCTGGGAAAGGACTTCAGCGGCCTGTTCGCTCATACCCTGGGAAGTGAACAAGCGTGTACCGTACTGGATGATGAAAGTCCAGCACATTATCTGGGCTCCGACGTAGAAGAACTGGGCGATGACCCCTTCACGGTAGCGTTTTATTCCTATCAGGCGTTTGAGAGTAGGCATGAAGTCGATTTCGTGGCTGGAGTCGGCGCTCCGCGGCATCTTGGTTATCGCTACCAGAATGAACATCACGATGATAACTATGCCTATGGCGAGATACGGGGAGATGAGGATGCTGAGGTCAGCTTCCTTCATCGCCTCGAATTCATTCTGACTGAGAGTGGCCCTTCCGGCGGTGTCCAGGGGATTGAGCCTATTCTGAATGAAGTTCATCGCGACGTACATTCCGACGAGTGATCCTATGGGATTGAAGGACTGTGCGAAGTTGAGTCTTCGTGTGGCCGTTTCTTCGCTGCCCATCGACAGGATATAGGGGTTGCAGCTCGTTTCCAGGAAGGAAAGGCCGCAGGTCATGATGAAATATGCTATGAGGAAGGGATAAAATTGTCCCGTTATCTTCGATGGTAGGAAAAGAAGGGCTCCGGCCGCATACAGGCCCAGTCCCATCAGAACTCCGGCTTTGTATGAATGCTTCCTTATGAACATCGCAGCCGGAAAGGCCATGGCGAAATATCCGCCGTAGAATGCGACCTGGACGAGGGTGCCGTCGGTCACGCTCATCCGGAAGATCTTCGAAAAGGCTTTCACCATGGGATTCGTGACATCGTTCGCGAATCCCCATAAAGCGAAGCAGCATGTTATGAGGATGAAGGGGAGAATGTATCCCGCGGCTTTGGATTTGTCGGTTTGGATTGCCATTACCACTTAACAATGAAAAGGTGATTGCTTCTCGATAAATGTAAAGAATGGGGCTTGTTTAAAGAATTGCACATGACCTAGGCGTAAAATGTTGTAGTGCTTGAGGGAAATGATCTTTCTGACCAGGAAATGGCTCACATCAAAAAACACTTCGCTTTCCGTACCATAATCACGTAATTCACTGATTGAGGATAAATAGAGTTCTGGTTTTTCAAACCAACATCCTCGGATTTTGGCCCATTTTTCCACTAGTATCTCTTGGACAAGGCCTTCTCCGATGAGATCATCCGTATCGTAGATCGCCCTAATCTCCGACTCTGTTCCAGGACATCCTCTACAGATAATCCCTGCCGACGTAAGGATTTCAGATCCTTTTGACAAGCCTGACTGTTGCGCTTGTGGAATTCGTTCAAATATCGCGGAGCCATGGTGAATATCTTTTGTTATTTTTTGTAGTTCCGAAAGAGTTTGCGTAGTGAATCCGAAATCCCAAATAGCTTGATTGAGCGAATCAAGCCTCTTGATGGAGTCTTGTCGAATAGTGATTTGGGAATTGTTCATTTCCACCGTTTGATATGTTATATATTCTTATAAGCAAAGATAAAGATTCCAAATGACTTGTACAATCTTTTTGTATAAGGCTGTATCTGCGCGTGGTCTCAGATCTTTTGCCGGCAATATGATATTTGTACAGAACCATACTCCGAATTATAAACTATCTTTGCGGAAAGTTTCAGTCATGGTTATCTTAGAAAGAGGTATTGCGCATAGAATTCTAATGCTCTTTTCCGTCGCATTTGCTCTGTTCTCCTGCTCCGGTAGAAGAACGGAATTGTCACTTGGGAAGGATGGTGTCATTTATGCGGAGTGGTTCGATATCATAAAAGACGGAAACGGGACAGAAAGCCTCGTGGTGCTCTCGCCCTACACGGGAGATTCCGATACTTTGACGGTGACCCGTCCGCTTTCGAAGTTCGTATGCATGTCCTCTTCATATATAGCGTATCTCGACGCTTTGGGGGCGGATTCGACGGTTGTAGGAGTGTCAGGAGTCGACTATATAAGTGATCCGGATATTCTTCAAAGGTATAGGGAAGGAGAGGTCTTCGACATCGGGTATGACGCCAATCCGGACTATGAAAGGATAGTCTCCCTTTCTCCCGATCTCGTGATCTGCTACATGGTTTCATCAGTGGAGTCACCCTTCATAGGAAAACTCCGCTCTTTGGGAGTTCCTGTCCTCGTGATATACGAGCATCTGGAGAACCACCCTCTTTCGAGAAGCGAATACGTCAAACTTTTCGGCTACCTGACAGGAAGAGAGGAAGAAGCGGAGAAAGCCTTCTCCGAGGTGGAACGCCGCTATATGGATCTGAGGGATTCAGTGGCCGAAGGGCCGAAGAAGAAAGTTCTTCTCAATATCCCTTATGCGGACCAGTGGTATGTTCCGGGAGGGGACAACTACATGTCCGTGCTCATCCGTGATGCCGGCGGGGAAGTCCTCGGAGCCGTCCCCGGTGAAACTTCTTCTTCCGTCATCACCATGGAAAAGGCCTACGTCCTTTCCGGAGAAGCAGATCTGTGGCTCAATACCGGATGGTGCGATACTTTAGAGGATCTCTATAGCGTGGATCCCATGTTCAGGAAGTTCCCCGTGAAGAAGATATTCAACAACACTCTCCGTGCAACCCCCGGTGGAGGAAACGATTTCTGGGAAAGCGGAGCCTTCAGGGCTGACCTCATCCTGGAAGATCTGTTCGCCATTTTCTCCGGTAAGGATGACCATACTTTCTTCTATTATAAGAAGGTGGACTGATGCCTCAGCTGTCGGGGGTCGGCAGAAACAATCGGGACACACAACACTTATCCCCGCTCTTCCGGAAGGAGAAGCGGGGATAGTTGTAATTGTTGCCGGACAGATGTGATGCTAGACCATTATCATGAAATCCGCCATCGTTTGGTCTCCCATCCTGAGGGATATCTCCGTATCATGGAGTCCCTCCTTGTCCCTGTCGATGACAGTTTTCCTCGGAGACAGTTCTATGGCGAGAATGTCACCCCTACGGAGGTATACCTTTTCCGAGACGGAAGCGATGGTTCCGCAAATCATCTCGAGGGAGGGAGCTTCGCTGGAGAAGACTTCTTCTCCGTCAACGCTTGCGGAAATGACCTCGGCGAAGGCGTATTCCTGGGCTTTCAGTGAGGGCTGCCTTATGAAGGAGGTGTGGTCCATGCAGAGGGCCTCGGCGAAACCTTCTTCTCTCCCGTCGATGAGGTCCTCCGGGTAAAGGAGAATCCCTGCTCCAAGAAGTTCGAAGTACCTTGAAGCGAATCTCCTTCCGATGCTCCTTCCCGCCCTCGACAGGGTTACTGTCACGACGGGGGTGAAGGATACTTTCCTGAGAGTGTCGGGAATGAACAGGGGATCGTCATCCCTCTCCCAAGTGGTGTCGGGACGAACGACCGTTCCTCCGGAATATGTCCTTACGGGGATGTTCATCTGGTCTTCTGTCTTTAGCGGCTGCCGAAATGGTTCTTCAGAAGTTCCGCTGCCGATGCGACCTGTTCCTCGCTCAGGGGTTTCGACTTGGCGGCCTTCTGTTCAGCGGCGTATTTTTCTTTGAGGAGGCGGAACTGCCTCTTTGTGTCGAGGGTGAATTCACCGTTCTCTATCCATGAGAAGTACGCGGGATCCCTCTGGAAAATCTCCTTGACGCTCTTGTCGCGGTATTTTCCGAAGCTGATTGTGGGAACTCCGTCCTTGAGGATTATCCTGCCGGCGTAGTCCACGTTGCGGGGACGTCCGCCCACGGAGCTGAGGAACTCGATGTCGTTCTTGAGGGCCTGCTCATGATATTTGTCAGGCTCCTTGTACATCTCGAGCTGGCCTTTGAGCACTTCGTATGTTGCGAGAGTGTCGGCTTCTGCCGTGTGGGCGTTCTCGAAATCATGCCCTCCGCAGTAGAAACGGTATGCGGCCTTGAGGTTCCTGGGCTCCATGTAGTGGTAGATGTTCTGCACATCGACCATCCTGCACTGGTGAAGGTCGACGTCAATAGCTTCGAGCATTTTCCTGGCCTTCTCCTTGTTGGCTTCGGGAACCTTGGGATCCTTTATTCTAAGGTCGCAATACTGCCTTACCCTTTCGAACTCTTCAGCGAGCATAGGAAGGTCGAACTTGTTGGAGTTGAATCCGGAAAGGTCGCTTCCCTTTATCCAATCGGCGACTTCAGGAACGACTTCGATGAACTTGGGGCAGCCGACGAGGTCTTCGTCGTGCACTCCGTTCACCAGGGATGCCTGGGGGTTGATGGGAATCTGCTTCTTTTCGGTGTAGCTCCAGGGAAGGATCTTCCAGGTCTTGATTTCGACGGGATTCTCGACATCTCCTTCCTTCAGGGGAAACACCTTCACGAAGCTCAGTTCTATTATCGCATCAGTGGCTATGTTGAGACCTGTGCTCTCTATGTCGAAGAAGAGCAGTGGCTTTTCGAGATTGAGGTTCATATAGTGTGAATAGTTTTTTCTTTTGTCGGGCGGGTGGCCCGGAATGCAAAAAACGGGAGGAAGGCTTGCGCCCTTCTCCCGGATTGTCTTTCGGAGGGTTTATCGTACCATGTTGGGCATCACGATACCGAACACTCTCTCGTTTTCGGCCTCTTCCTCTTCGGGGAGGATGAGAACTGAACGCCTCTTGTCGGCCAGTTTCATCACGATGCCGTTGCAGCTGAGGTTAGAGAGGATCTCGATGATGTGGTTGGACTTGAAACCGATCACGATGTCGTCTCCGTTATATTGGCACTCCACTTTCTCGTGGGCAGCGATCTCGAATCCGAGGTCTTCCGCTGAAATCTCCAGTCCGCCCTGGGTGAAGTCGAACCTGACTTGGTTGGAACCCTTGGGTGAGCATACGGAGATACGCTTTGCGGCGTTCAGAAGGACAGTCCTTTCAACCCTCAGGATGTTGGAGTTGTTCTTCGGGATGATGGTCGTGTAGTCGGGATATTTTCCGGCGACAAGGGCGCATGTCATCTTTGTCTGGCCGAAGACGAAAACTGCCACTTTGTCATCAAATGTGATGTCGACCTCATCGACATCTTTCCCGAGGATGCTGCGGAGCACCAGAGCGTGCCTCTTGTTGAGGATGAACGAGCAGGGCTCGGCGGAGGTGACTTCGGGAGCGGTGTAGCAGATGAGCTTCTGGAGGTCGGAAGCGACGAGGGTCGTGTAGTCCGTCTTTATGTCGAAGAAGATGGAATTCATGATGGGGCGGTTGCTCTCATCGGAGGAAGCGTATACCGTGCTTCCGATACCTTCGGCCAGAATCTCGCAGGGGAACTTGACGGTCTTGGCCTCGGGCTTTGTCGTCGCTGCCTTGGGATAATCGTCTGCGGTGAAATAGGGGAGAGTGGACTCTCCGGTGAGCCATGAGAACTTGAAGGTGTTCTCTCCGTCGGTGTTGATAGTGACGGGCTGGTCGGGAAGTTCCTTCAGGAGGTCGGTTATCTGCCTGGAGGCGACTGCCATTCTTCCTTCCTCTTCGGTGGATACGACACTGATCTTGGTGCGGATGGTTATTTCTCCGTCGGATGCCGTAATGGAGAGGGTCTCGCCTTTGAGGTCGAACAGGTAGTTCTCCAGGATCGGTTCCGATGCCTTCGAGGGAATGGCTTTCTGTGCCAGGGTGATTCCCTTGAGGAGTTCTGCGCTTGAAACTGTGAATTTCATATGTAGTCTGTTTTTGTATTCGTTTTCGTTTTTGCGGACCTTTGCTCCGCAAGTAAACAAAGGTAAGCATTTTTGATGAAAAAGCACAAATCGGGGTAAAATGTCTTCTTTCGTGGATGATTTTTCGCTTTTCGTTTACGCCCCGGAACGTTTGGTGCCTTTCCTTTCGTCATGAGGTGTTTTATCATTGTCACGACCGTGGGTTTTGGCACAGAGTTTGACTTTTACCCCAATGCCTATTTATGGCTGCCGATTATCTTTCCGCCCCGGCGGAAGCGAACGTCGGTTTTTGGACAAGGAAATCAAAAATTTTCAAGATATGAGTAAAGGAATTATGAAAATGGCTTCCGTGATTTTGGGAAGCTTCGCCGCTTTTGGAGCGCTTATGGCGTGCACTACCGGACAGGCGGGGACGCAGACCGTCAGTCAGGACGGCTCTGTCTACCGTACGGTCAACCTTACCGAAACTGATTATCCCGACCTCACTTATGCCGCAGAATCCTGCGTTGATGCCGTGGTTCTGGTGAAGGTCACCGTAAGAAGTCAGCAGAATTACGACATAGACCCGTTCCTGAGGTATTTCTTCGGATTCGGAGACTCGCAGCCCAGGGAACAGCAGGGCAGCGGTTCAGGTGTCATCATCCGTCCTGACGGTTACATCGTGACGAACAACCACGTTGTCGCCAACGCTTCCAAGGTTGAGGTCACACTGAACAACAACCGTACTTTCGAGGCCACCGTGGTCGGAACTGACCCCGCTACCGATGTGGCCCTCATCAAAATCGAGGCCGAGGGACTTCCTACGGTCGAGTTCGGTGACTCTGACGCTCTCCGTCTCGGTGAGTGGGTTCTCGCGATCGGTTCCCCTATGGGAGAGCAGCTCCGCGGAACCATCACCGCAGGTATCGTCAGCGCGAAGGGCCGTTCCATGCCTACAGAGGGTGAATTCAAGATCGAGTCGTTCATCCAGACCGACGCCGCCGTCAACCCCGGAAACTCCGGTGGAGCTCTCGTCAACAAGAAGGGTGAACTCGTCGGTATCAATACCGCTATCATGTCCCAGAACGGTTCCTACGTAGGTTATTCATTCGCCGTTCCCGTGAACATCGTCAAGAAGATCGTCGGCGATATCATCGACTTCGGTTCCGTCAAGAGAGCCAAACTCGGTGTCTCAATGTCTAATGTGACAGACGAAATTGCGAAAGAATTGAAACTTTCTTCGACAAAAGGCGTATATATACACGAGACTTTGAAAGGAAGCGCAGCCGAGAAGGCCGGAATCAGGAAGGGTGACATCATCACCAACATCGACGGTACCGAGATCGCTACCGCTTCCGCACTGCAGGAGAAAGTAAACAGCTACCACCCCGGTGACAAGGCGACATTCACCATCCTCCGCGAGGGTAATGTCAAGACCGTCGAGGTCGAACTCCAGGGCGACGCTGAAGCTACCGGCACTGTAGATACTGATGGTTCCATCGCGTTCTACGGATCCAAGATCAAGACCGCTCCGAAGGAGAAACTTGAGGCTCTTGGACTGAAGAGCGGTGTGGAAGTCGTTTCTGTCGGTGAAGGCAAGATGCTCTCCGCAGGTGCATCCGAAGGGTTCATCATCCTCTATGTGAATGACCAGGCGGTTTCAAAGGCTGAAGAAGTTGTCGAAATAGCGAAGAAGAGCCGCAGGGCCGTCTACATCGAAGGTGTGACTGCGTCCGGAAGGTCATCATACTTCGCATTCGGCAAAGAGGAATAGGATGCCGATGCGCCTCATCTGAGGCTTTGGATTAAAGGGGTCCCGTTCCTTCGGAGCGGGGCTCTTTTTATGTTTGCCCCGTATGTGGTGAAAGAACATATTTTATATAGATGAGACAACTTAAGATTACAAAATCAATCACCAACCGCGAGAGCGCATCCCTCGACAAGTATCTCCAGGAGATCGGTAGGGAGGCACTCGTTTCCCCGGAGGAGGAAGTCGAACTCGCGCAGAGGATCCGCAAAGGGGACCAGGTGGCCCTCGAGAAGCTCACCCGCGCAAACCTGAGGTTCGTCGTCTCCGTGGCCAAGCAGTACCAGAACCAGGGACTCAGCCTTCCCGACCTTATCAACGAAGGCAACCTGGGTCTTATCAAGGCCGCCGAGAAGTTCGATGAGACCAGGGGCTTCAAGTTCATCTCCTATGCGGTGTGGTGGATCCGCCAGTCAATCCTGCAGGCTCTCGCAGAGCAGTCCAGGATCGTACGTCTTCCCCTCAACCAGGTAGGCTCGCTCAACAAGATCAACAAGGCCCTCTCGAAGTTCGAGCAGGAGAACGAGCGCCAGCCTTCAAATGAAGAGCTTTCCGAGATGATCGATGTCCCCAAGGACAAGATTTCGGATACGCTGAGGGTATCGGGAAGACACGTTTCCGTCGACGCTCCTTTCGTCGAGGGAGAGGACAACTCCCTTCTGGATGTCCTTCCCAACGATGACTCCCCGAGCGCGGACAGGGGCCTCGTCAGCGAGTCCCTGAACACCGAAATCGAAAGGGCGCTTTCCACTCTCTCCACCCGTGAGAGGGAGATCATCAAGTCCTTCTTCGGCATCGGTTGCCAGGAAATGACCCTCGAGGAAATCGGTGAACGCTTCGGCCTCACCAGGGAAAGGGTGCGCCAGATCAAGGAGAAGGCCATCCGTCGCCTCAAGAGCCCCTCGAGGAGCAAACTGCTCAAGGACTACCTCGGATAAAGGGAGGCGGTCCTTCAACAGAGACAAGGGGCCAGTCCGGAGATTATGGACCGGCCCTTTTTTCAATCTTACAGTTCTTCAGAAAACAGCGATTCACAGAATGACTCCGGAAGTATTTATCCAGAACCAGGCCGCAGCGGCCATACAGTCCCTTTACGGCGCAGCCGTCAACCCTTCAGACCTTCAGGTACAGGTCACGAGGAAGGAATTCGAAGGAGATTACACCCTTGTCGTGTTCCCCCTTCTCAAGATCTCGCACAGCGCTCCCGAGAATACGGGTAACGCAATAGGTGAGTACCTTGTGTCCAACGTCCCCGAGATCCAGGGATTCAACTGCGTCAAGGGATTCCTGAATATCCTTTTCTCCGACATCTACTGGAAGGAGATGCTCCTTTCCATGGTCGAGGACGCAGATTACGGCCAGCTTCCCCCCACGGGGCGCAACATCATGGTGGAATTCTCTTCCCCCAACACCAACAAGCCCCTTCACCTCGGACATATCCGCAACAACCTTCTCGGTGACTCCGTCTCACGCCTTCTCAAGGCCGGCGGAAACAATGTGATCAAGGCTACCCTCGTCAATGACCGCGGTGTACATATCTGCAAGTCCATGTACGCATGGCAGAAGTGCTTCGAAGGTGCGACTCCCGAGTCCACCGGAAAGAAGGGCGACCACCTTGTGGGTGACTGCTATGTCGCCTTCAACGATATCCTCAACTCCGAAGTCGAGCAGATGGTGAAAGAAGGTATGGACAAGGAACTCGCCAAGAAGGAGGCTCCTTGCCTCAAGGCCGCCCACGAGATGCTCGTCAAATGGGAAAACGGTGACGAGGCTGTCCGCGACCTTTGGAAGACCATGAATTCATGGGTGCTGAAAGGATTCGAGCAGACATACGACGCCCTCGGAATCTCCTTCGACAAGGTGGATTTCGAGTCCCAGACATATCTTCTCGGAAAGGAACTGGTCCAGAAGGGCCTTCAGATGGGTGTATTCACGACCGATCCCGACGGGTCAGTGTGGTGCGACCTCACCGGTGACGGCCTTGACCGCAAGCTCGTCCTCCGTGGCGACGGAACTTCCGTCTACATCACCCAGGACCTCGGAACGGCGGAGAGGAGGTTCTCCCAGTACAAGCTCGACTCCCATGTGTATGTCGTCGGCAACGAGCAGGACTATCACTTCCAGGTGCTGAAGCTCATCCTGAAGAAACTCGGCTTCGACTGGGCTGACCAGATTTACCACCTTTCCTACGGTATGGTCGAACTTCCCGAAGGCAAGATGAAATCCCGTGAGGGCACCGTCGTCGACGCCGATGACCTCATCGAGAAGATGGTCGAAGAGGCGAGGACTACTTCTTCCGAGTCCGGAAAACTCGCTGACCTCGGAGCAGAAGAGCAGGAGAAACTCTTCCACATGATAGGTCTCGGTGCATTGAAGTACTTCATCATCAAGGTCGACCCCAAGAAGACCATGCTCTTCAACCCCAAGGAATCCATCGACTTCAACGGCAATACCGGTCCTTTCATCCAGTATACCCACGCGAGGATCTGCTCGATTCTCCGCAAGGCCGCAGAGCAGGGGATATCCTTCTCCAGCGAGGACATCTCCCAGGATGTCGATCCTTCGGCGAAGGAAGTGCGTCTCATAAAGCTCCTCGGTCTTTTCCCCGGAAAGATTTCCGAGGCGGTCGCGGCGCTTTCTCCCGCAATCATCGCGAACTATTCCTACGAGATAGCAAAGGACTTCAACCAGTATTATCATGACACCCAGATCCTCAAGGAGGAGGACCAGGCGGTCCTGAGGTTCCGTCTTTGCCTCATTTCACTCGTCGCGAGGGTACTTGTCAAGGCGATGGGCATTCTCGGAATCGAACTTCCCGAAAGGATGTAAAATCTTTTTATGGCGGAAAAATCGCAGGACAGGGCATACATGATACCGACCTCCAAGAAGGAGGTCGACGCTCTCGGGTGGGATTATATCGACATCATAATCTTCTCCGGTGACGCCTTCATCGACCATCCTTCTTTCGGGACGGCCGTCATAGCGAGGTGGCTCCAGAAATGGGGCTACCGCGTCGCTGTCGTACCTCAACCCAACTGGAGGGATGACCTGAGGGATTTCCGGAAGCTCGGTGCCCCGAGGCTGTATTTCGGTGTGAACGGCGGTGCGATGGATTCGATGGTGAACCATTACACGGCTGCCAAGAGGCTCCGCCATGACGATGCCTACACTCCCGAAGGCAAAGCCGGGCAGAGGCCCGATTATGCGGTGTCCGTCTATACCAAGATACTGAAGAAGATCTATCCGGATGTCCCTGTCGTCATAGGCGGAATCGAGGCTTCGCTTCGAAGAGTCACGCACTATGACTGGTGGAAGGACGACCTCATGCCGTCGATCCTTGTCTGGAGCGGCGCCGACTACCTGTGTTACGGGATGGGTGAAAGGCCGATGCTCGAACTCACCCGGGGCATCGAGGCCGGAAGGTCTCCCCACCAGATGCACAAGATTCCGCAGATTGCCTTCTACATGAGCGGAACCCCCAAGGTGCAGGATCCCCTCGTTCTCCATTCCTACGAGGAATGCCGTCAGAGCAAGAAGGCCTTCGCCGAGAACTTCCACCTCATAGAGACCCATGCCAACATGATGCATCCCGCCACCATCATTGAACCGGTGGGGGACGGGTACGTGCAGATCAATCCCCCTTATCCTCCGGCTACACAGGAGGAGATGGATTCGTTCTGGGATCTTCCCTACACCAAGCTTCCCCATCCCCGGTACAAGGGCAAGAGGATACCGGCGTACGACATGATAAAGTTCTCCATAAACACCCACAGGGGCTGTTTCGGAGGATGCAATTTCTGTACGATCGCCGCCCATCAGGGCAAGTTCATCCAGAACCGCAGCGAAGAATCCATCCTTTCGGAAGTGAAGGCTCTCAATGACTTGCCTGGTTTCGCAGGGAACATCTCCGATCTCGGGGCCCCGACGGCCAACATGTACGGAATGAAGGGCAAGGACCCCTCCAAGTGCGAAATCTGCCGGAGGAAGTCCTGTCTTTTCCCTTCACCGTGTTCCAACATGGACAGGGACCATACCCGCCTTCTGAAGCTTTACCGTAGGGTCGGTCAGGTCAAGGGAATCCGCCACGCCTACATAGGAAGCGGCATCCGTTACGACCTATTCCTCGACGAGAAGGGCTTTGTCGACAAGAGCAGCCAGCCTTACCTCAAGGAACTCGTCCTGGACCATACGTCGGGAAGGCTCAAGGTCGCTCCGGAACATACCGAAGACAAGGTCCTCCAGTATATCGCCAAACCTTCCTTCAGGCTTTTCGAAAGGCTGAGGAAAGAATTCGACAAGATAAACAGGGAAGCGGGCAGACATTGCGAACTGGTGCCGTACTTCATCTCGTCCCATCCCGGATGCACGATGAAGGACATGGAGAACCTATCCAAGCAACCCGCCCTGAAGGGCCTGTACATGGACCAGGTGCAGGATTTCACGCCGACTCCCATGACGACTTCGTCGGTGATGTTCTATAGTGGATTGGATCCCAGGACGATGAAGCCCGTATTCGTGGAAAGGGACCTTGAGAAGAAGAAGCTTCAGAAGTCTTTCTTTTTCCGCCGCAAGTGAAAAAAATCCAAAAAAAGTTGTTTCGCTATTGCTGCGTTCGAACAAATGTCTTAATATTGCAGCGTCAAAAAAGACAGGATAGATTTTTTTCAGCAATCAAACCAGAAACAAACCATTTTTGATTATATGGCAACAGTTCAGAAGAGAAGAGCGGTGACAAGTTATGAGAAAATGTCAGATGAGCTCGCCGCCGCTTTCGCGCAGAAATACCCAAAGGGATATAGCGACTATTTTCCTGACTTGGTGAAGTATCCCAAGCCGGACGGGACATTCTTCTATGCCGTCACAGTCGAGATTCCCGATGCGATTTACCTCGTGAAGATAAAAGTCAAGACCGATGACGCCTCCGACATCGAAAGGTGGCTTGAAGGTGAGGAAGATGACGGTTCCGAGGAGAACACTTCAACCGGAAGCGAGGGCGGAAACGAACTCCCCGATGACAACATCTCCCAGTATTCCGAGGACGATTCTTCAGAAGGATAGTTGCCCCTTTGAAATACATCCCGTTCCGGGAAATCTTTTTGCCGCGTGTTTTTACGCGGCATTTTTGTTTCTTCCCGCACGACTTTGTAACTTTACGATTCCAATGGGCACAACTCCTCATAGACAGAACCCTCTTATGGGGAAACTCCGGTCTCTTCCGGAGAAGAACCGCCTTTTGATCCTGTCGCTGGTGGTCGGTCTACTGAGCGGAGGCGCCGCCGTTCTCCTTCATTCGCTGATCAACCTGATAAGGGGAGGGCTGCATTCCGCTTTCGAAGGGAAGGCCGACATCCTTCTGTACCTTGTCCTTCCCGGAGTGGGAATGCTCGTTTCGCTTTTCATCGTCAGGTATCTCATCAAGGACAACATCGGCCACGGGGTCACCAAAGTGCTCGTCGCCGTGTCGAAGAACGAGTCCAGGATCCGTCCCCACAACATGTGGTCTTCCGTCCTCACCAGTTCCCTCACGATCGGATTCGGAGGATCTGTCGGAGCGGAGGCCCCGATCGTCTATACCGGAGCCGCCATCGGCTCGAACTTCGCCCGATATCTGCGCATGTCCTACCGCAGCGCCACGATTCTCATCGGATGCGGAGCGGCAGGCGCGATCGCGGGAATATTCAAGGCCCCCCTGGCGGGAGTCCTCTTCACTCTCGAGATACTTCTTTTCAATATCTCGATGACTTCGATGATGCCGCTTCTGCTGTCGACGGTCTCGGCGGCGATGGTGTCATACATCTTCACGGGGGATTCGCTGCCTTTCGAATGCACCCTTTCCCCATTCAATATAGCGAACGTTCCGTTCTATATTCTGCTGGGATTCTTCTGCGGACTGATTTCGCTGTATTTCCTGAGGATGACGCTCCATATGGAAGACAAGCTTTCATCCCTGAAGAAGCCTTTCCTCAAGTGGTTCGTATGCTCGCTCCTTCTTGGCGGCCTCATCCTTCTTTTCCCTCCTCTGTACGGTGAAGGGTACGATTTCCTGCATCCGTTGCTGACGGGAGGGGAGATTTCCTACGACATGTCCATCCTCTCGGAGCTTCCCGCTTCCCCTTGGATAGTTCCCCTGTTTTTCCTCGCCGTCATGCTCCTCAAGGTCTTCTCCATGACATTCACCAATGCCGGAGGAGGAGTCGGAGGAACGTTCGGACCGACGCTTTTCGTCGGTGCGTTGGCGGGATTCGTGCTGGCGAGGACACTCAATCTCATTTTCGCGAACGAAAACATCTCCGTTCCCGAACAGAACTTCGTCCTTGTCGGCATGGCCGGACTCATGGCCGGAGTGATGCAGGCGCCGATGACGGCCATCTTCCTCATAGCCGAGATGACGGGAGGGTATGAACTCTTCCTTCCGCTCATCCTCACTTCGACGATTTCCTTCGGTACGATGAGGATGTTCGAGCAGTACTCAATCTACACCAAGAGGATCGCGGCTTCCGGGGAACTGCTGACGCACGACTCGGACCAGGCTGTTCTGACGCTTCTCCGTACGACCGACCTTGTGGAAAAGGATTTCTCGACGATAGAAATCGACGCCACTTTGGGGAAATTCGTGCAGGTGATCGGAGAATCCCGCAGGAACCTTTTCCCGGTGATAGATTCAAAGGGCCATTTCCAGGGATACGTTTCACTTGAGGACGTGAGAAAGGACATGTTCAATGCCGGACTCTACGAAAAGCGTCATGTGTTCAACTACATGCGTTCGGCTCCGGCTTACGTTTACGAGAACGAGAACATGGAAAGCGTGATGCGCAAGTTCGAGTCCACCGACGCCTGGAACCTTCCCGTCGTGAAGGAGGACAGGACTTATCTCGGGTTCGTGTCGAAGTCCAAGATCTTCTCCGCCTACCGCAACGAACTCAAGGAACTCTCACAGGACTAGACCTTGTCCGTAAACATAGAAAAACCCCCATCATGAAAGATATATACATTTCATTCGTATGCGAACGCCTGTCCCTCAAGGATTGGCAGGTCGTGAACTGCATAACCCTCCTCGAGGAGGGCAACACCATCCCCTTCATAAGCCGTTACCGCAAGGAACGGACCGGAGGACTCGATGATGCGGAAGTCGCCGAGATCAAGCACTGGTACGACGCCTTCACCGAGATGGAAAAGCGCAAGGAGACCATTCTCGGGGTGATTTCGTCCCAGGGCAAGCTGACCGGGGAACTGGAGAAGAGGATAACGGAAACCATCTCTCCGAGTGAACTCGAAGACCTGTATCTCCCTTTCCGTCCAAAGAGAAGGACCAGGGCCACCGTGGCCAAGGAAGCGGGCTTGGAGCCCCTTGCCGACGCCATGTGGGATTTCTCGGCGTACAATCCAGAGCGCGAGGCCTCGAAATATGTCGGTGACAAGGTTCCTTCGGTCGAGGACGCCCTTGCCGGAGCGAGGGACATCATCGCCGAGAGACTCTCCGAGACGGCTTCGGTGAGGGAAACCCTCCGTGGGGTGTTCAGGATGCGCAATCTCGTATGCAAGGCGACCAAGGCGGCTTCTTCTTCCCCCGACGCCCAGAAATACAAAGGATACTTCGATTTCAGGGAACCTCTCCAGAGGATGGCTCCCCATAGGCTCCTGGCCGTCCTTCGTGCTGCGGACGAAGGCTTCCTTTCGCTGAAGATCGACGCTGACCCCGGGAGGAGCGCTTCGAAGATGTACTACGACCTCTGCCACGGAAGAAAGTACCCTTCACGTGCGCTTGAGGAGCAGCTCAAGGAAGCGATAGCGGACTCATACTCCAGGCTCCTTTCGCCTTCCATTACGACCGAAGTGCTGAAGGAATACAAGGAAAAGGCCGACATCGAATCCATCCGTGTCTTCGGGGAGAACCTCCGTCAGCTGTTGCTTTCTCCTCCCGTGGGACAGAAGAGGACCCTGGCCATCGATCCCGGTTTCCGGAACGGCTGCAAGACCGTCTGCCTGGATGCGCAGGGGAACCTCCTCCATCATGAGATCATCTTCCCGCATCCTCCCCAGAACAGGAAGATCGAGGCTATGACCCGGATCGCCGACATGGTCGAAAAATACGGGATCGAAGCCGTGGCCATAGGCAACGGGACGGCCAGCCGTGAAACCGAGCAGTTCATCCAGAGGACTGGACTTCCGGAGGGCGTGAAGGTCTACACCGTAAGCGAAGACGGCGCTTCGATATATTCCGCTTCGGAAGTGGCCAGGGAAGAATTCCCGGACGAGGATGTGACGGTCAGGGGAGCGGTCTCCATCGGAAGACGCCTGATGGACCCTCTGGCCGAACTCGTGAAAATCGACCCCAAGTCCCTCGGCATCGGCCAGTACCAGCATGACGTCGACCAGGGCCTTCTGAAAGAGAAACTCGACAATACGGTCGAAAGCTGCGTGAATACCGTGGGCGTGAACCTCAATACGGCGAGCCCTTATCTCCTGAGGTACGTTTCCGGAATCGGACCGGCCCTTGCCGGAGCCATTGTCCAGTACAGGGCGGAGAAGGGTGATTTCAGAAGAAGGGAAGACCTTCTTTCGGTTCCGAGGCTCGGAAACAAGGCCTTCCAGCAGTGCGCCGGTTTCCTCAGGATCCACGGTGCCGCGAATCCTCTCGACAACTCTGCCGTGCATCCCGAAAGTTATCATATCGTAGACAGGATGGCCTCCGACCTGGGCGTTCCGGTAGCGAGTCTTGTCGGAAACGCCGAACTCTGCTCAAAGATAGATCCGTCGAAGTATGTCGGCGGGGAAGTGGGACTTCCCACGGTGAACGACATCATTTCCGAACTTCGGAAACCGGGGCGTGATCCCCGAGAGAGCGCTGAAGAGTTCTCCTTCGATGAGGAAATCCATGAGATCGGGGACCTCGTTCCCGGAATGGAACTTCCCGGCATCATAACCAACATAACCGCCTTCGGCGCCTTCGTCGACATCGGGATCCACGAAAACGGGCTTATCCACGTCTCGAAGATGAGACGTCCCGGCATCAGGGGGATGGTCGATCCTTCGAAGGTGTTCAAGCTTCATCAGAAGGTGAGGGTCAGGGTCCTGGACGTTGACCTTGACAGGAACAGGATTTCACTGGAACCGGTATGGACGTCATAGTGCTTTGAAACTACCCGTTTGAATTGATTTTAGGGTAATTTCGTGACGAAATATAACGGATGGGGACAATTTCCTTACGGATTGTTTGTCTCTGTCCGTTTTTCGTTATAAATTTGCACATCAATTCTGCCGTCTATGACTATCGACCGTAACAACAAGCTGGTGGTCTACATAGTAGCCATCTTCTCAATCATACTTTGGGGAATGTCCTACATCTGGAGCGACCGGCTTCTGAGGCTCGGCATTCCGGTGGAGTATTTCGTGGCGGTGAGAGTCCAGATGGCTGGTCTCCTTCTTCTGCTGTACAACATCGTCGTGGGGAACAACATCCATATGAAGAGGAAGGATTCGTTCAAGTTCCTCGCCCTGGCGTTCTGCGAACCGTTCATATATTTCGTGTGCGAGACTTACGGAATCGAACTCACGGAGTCCCCGACCTACAGCGCCCTCATCATTGCCACCACCCCGATATTTTCCGTGACGGCCGGAGTCCTGTTCTTCAAGGAGAAGCTTTCTTTCAGCAACATCTTCGGAATGCTCGTCTGCCTGGGCGGTCTTGTCCTCGTGACGGTTTCGGCGTCTTCGATAGGGGAGTATTTCATATTGGGAGTTCTCCTTCTGATGGTGGCCGTTTTCGCTGAAGTGGGTCACGCTTCATGCACCAAATCCCTGTCCGGAGACTACAAGCCTGAGGTTATCGTCATGTACCAGTTCCTCATCGGCTCGGCTTATCTCATGCCGCTTTTCCTGACCAAGGGCATGAGGCATTTCCAATATGATGTCTACATGTCGTGGCAGGTCCTTGAGCCGATCCTGTGCCTCGCGGTCCTGTGCTCTTCCGTGGCCTTCTCCCTTTGGGTCAGCGCCATCAAGAACCTCGGTGTCGCGAAATCCAGCATCTTCCTTGCGATGATTCCCGTCGTCACCGCCCTCGTCGGTTACACTCTCGGTACCGAGCATATCACAAGGATGCAGTGGTGCGGAATCGCCGTGGCGTGCGTTGGCCTCATTCTGACGCAACTCCGCTCACGCAAATGCGCCTGCTCTGCGCAGGCGGCGGAAGAGGCGGAGAAAGACTAGAACATTCTTCTGCCCATATGCCATTTGGGCTTCCAGTAAGTGCTTTCCGATGAAGTTACCGTCACCCCGATCGAGGTGCTGGCGTGTATGAAGTTGAATTCAGCCGGACCTGTTTTCTCCAGGACTATGCCCACATGGAAGACTCTTCCGCTCCGGGCGAAAAACACCAGATCGCCGGGCTTGAGGTCATCCTTTGAGCGTATCGCTTCGCCCTTTTGGGATTGCGCGGCCGAGGATCTTTCCAGAGTGATCCCGAATTTCCCGAAGACATGGGATGTGAAGCCCGAGCAGTCGAAGGATGACGGACCGGAAGAACCGTACTTGTACGGGGTTCCTATGAAGGTTTTGGCGTATTCGAGGAGTTCCTCGGCCTGGGATTTTTTCCTGTCGTCTTTTCCCTTTTCCCTTTTCGATGAAGTCGTGTCGGCGGAATGGTCCCTGCCGTTCCTGAAAGGATTATCCCTTTCGGAGGGTTCCCTCGCTGTAGAAGTCCCTCCGCCTCTTCCCCATGAGGGGTTGTACGAATAGGTGTATCCTCCGGAGGGCGAGAGTTCGTATGGCTGTGTGGCCTTCCTGGATCTGAAGATGGAGCAGGACGATACCGCGAGCGAGAGCAGCGCCACGGCTGTTGCAAGGCGGATACTGTTCCCGTATGGATGTCCTTTTCCCATTGGATTGTATTCAGACGGAATATGTCATCTGTAAAGAAGTTCCTTGCCCGTAGGGGAGGGAATGGTGATGTGACCGTCTCCGACGACCTTTTCGCCGTGGAGGAACACTGTTTGAACCGGAGCGGAAAACGTCATCCCTTCGTAGGGGGACCAGCCGCATTTGTAAGCGAGGTCCTCTTTCCTGACCGTGAAGATGGCGTCCTTGTCTATGACGGTAAGATCCGCGTCCATTCCGGGACGGAGGAACCCTTTGCCCGAAATGCCGAACATCGACGCCGCCTTTTCGCTGAAAAGGGACGGTATCCTCGTAAGGGGTATGTCCTCTTCCATGCAGACGGTGAATACGGCCGGAAGGGAATGCTGGATCGAGGGTACTCCGGAGGGACATTTCCTGTAGGGGGCGTCCTTTTCCGACAGGAGGTGGGGCGCATGGTCGGAACCTATCGTGTCTATGACTCCGTCCCTTAGAGCTTCCCGCAGGGCCTCCCTGTCACGGGAGGATTTCACTGAAGGGTTGCACTTGACTTTCGCTCCCAGGGAGGAATAGTCGGCGTCTGTGAAAAGAAGGTAATTGGCCGACGTCTCTGCTGTGATGAGGGGATTGTGTATCTTGGCAGCGCGGATCATTTCCGCTTCTTCGGCGGTGGTCACGTGCAGGACGTGCAGTGCGGTCCCTTTCGCTATGGCCGTTTCAAGAGCCTTGGCCGTCGACCTTATGCAGGCTTTGCGTGACCTTATGACCGGATGAAGCGTGAAGGGGATGTCTTCGCCATACTGCTCGCAGGCTTTCCGGAGGTTCTCCCTTATCGTGGCTTCGTCTTCGCAGTGCACGAGTATCCTCACATCCTTGAGGGAGAAGATTTCACCGAGGGCCGATTCGGAGTCCACCAGCATGTTGCCGGTGGAGGATCCCATGAAGACTTTCACCGCCGCGAACTCCCTTCCGGAAACTCCCTTCCTGAGGGCTTCCGTAATTATCCCGGCGTTGGAATTGGTCGCCCCGATATGGAATCCGTAATCTGTCCATGAACGTCCGCGGGCCATACTCTTTTTGTCCCGCACGGCCTCGATGGAAACGGTCGGGGGATTGGTGTTGGGCATGTCGAACACGGATGTGATGCCGCCGAGAAGAGCGGCCCTTGACTCCGTGAAGAAATCCGCCTTCCCCGTCATTCCCGGTTCCCTGAAATGGACATGGGCGTCTATTCCTCCGGCGAGGAGGATTTTTCCGCCGAGGTCAATCCTTTCATATCCTTCGGAGGGGATGGGGGAGGAAGGGGTGCCTTCCTTCAGGTCCTTTTTGAGCCAGATTCCGCCTATCCTGTCCCCGTCGACGGAGAGGATGCCCTCTTCCATGTATTCGCCGGTGAGGATCGTGGCGTTTTCGAGAAGATAACGTCCCATGGGTGCGGCCTAAGAGCTTCTACTGTTTTACTTCAGTTGTTTCCTGCCTCGGGGTTATTGTCCTGAAACGGAGCTTGAGTACACCCCAGAAAGCCTCTCCGAATATGCCGCTCGACATCTTCGACACGCCTTCCTTGCGGTTTATGAAGATGATCGGAACTTCAGCTATGGCGAAGCCCAGTTTCATGGTGGTGTACTTCATCTCGATCTGGAATCCGTATCCCTTCATCTCGATCTTGTCCAGGTCGATCTTTTCGAGGACGGCCCTTCTGTAGCACTTGAATCCCGCCGTGCAGTCGTAGACGTTCATGCTGAGCACTTTCCTCACGTAGACGGAGGCGTAGTACGACATGATGATCCTTCCGATCGGCCAGTTGACGACCGACACACCGTCACAGTAGCGTGAACCGATGGCCAGGTCAGCACCGTCGACGCATGCCTTGTGCAGCCTTTTGAGGTCCTTGGGCGCGTGGGAAAAGTCGGCGTCCATCTCGAAGATGAACTCGTATCCGTGCTCGAGGGCCCATTTGAATCCTGTGATGTAGGCTGTGCCGAGTCCAAGTTTCCCTGATCTTTCGATCATGAAAAGCCTGTCGGGGAATTCCTTCTGGAGGGCTTTCACCGCATCCGCGGTACCGTCCGGGGAACCGTCGTCGATGACGAGGATATGGTAATCTCCTTCAAGGGAGAAGACCTTGCGTGTGATCTTCTCTATGTTCTCGATCTCATTGTAGGTCGGGATTATGACAATCTTGCTGTCATCCATCTTTTTATATATCTGTTTGACTGTTTGATAGTTCTCTCTTTACTTAGAATCAACCTGGCGGAGCATCTCCTTGACGGCTGCTTCAAGCTGCTGGTCCTTTCCTTCAAGTACTGAAGCGGGGTCGTTGTTGACGAGGATGTCCGGCTCCAGCTGATAGTTCTCGAGGAATCTTCCCTCGTTTATTCCCCATGAACCGACTTCGGGGATACCGAACACGATGCTGGAATTGATCTGTGTCTCCCACCATACGGCGGTCATCGTTCCGGGAACCGGAGTTCCGATGAGCTTGCCGATTCCGAGTGTGCGGTATGTGTAGGGGAATCCGGACGCGTCGGAATAGTTGTCTTCGCAAACGAGTACGCAGGAAGGCTTCGTCCACTTGCTGTAGGGCTCCGTTCCGATGTACTGTCCTCTGGGTTTGAATTCGATGTAAGCTTTTCCGTCAAGGAAGGTGGCCAGGTCGTCATGCAGCCATCCGCCTCCGTTGTGGCGGGTGTCGACGATGAGGGCCTCGCAGGTGCGGTATTTTCCGAGTGCGTTGGAGTAGACCTCCCTGAATGAAGGGGAGTCCATGCCTTCGACGTGGACATATCCGATCCTTCCGCCGGAAAGCTTCTCGACCATCTCTTCCCTCTGGCGCACCCACCTTTGGTACATGAGGGTGCTTTCGGATGAGACGGGCTGTACGATGTAGGGGGTGGATTTCTTGCCTCCCTTCTTTATCGAGATGGGAATCTTCTTTCCGGACGTGCCGGCGAAGAGCTTGTACCAGTTGTCGCCCGCTTTGATCTCGATTCCGTTTACGCTTTCGATGATGTCACCTGCCTTGATCTCGGGATCGGTGAGGTTGAGGACTCCTCCTGGGAGGATTTCCTTTATCTTGAGGCCGTTACCGTTGTAGTCTAGGTCGTACAGGGCACCTATCTTGCCGAAGGATTCTCCGCTGGAAGGATAGTACCTCGCTCCCGTATGGGATCCGTTCAGCTCGCCGAGCATCTCGGAAAGCATGTCCTGGAAATCGAAGTAGTTGTTGATGTAGGGGAGGAACCTCGCGTAATTGTCGTGATAGTAGTCCCAATCTATGCCGTGGATGGCGGGGTCGTAGAATTTCTCCTTGACCTGCTTCCAGATGTGCTCGAACATGTATGTGCGTTCGGCTTTGGGCTTGAACTCGTAGTCTCCGGCGTATGAGATGGTCTTGGTCTGGCCGTTGGCGAGGGTGAGTTTGAGGATGCCCTGACCGGAGTTCATGTAGAGGAACTTTCCGTCGGCGGATGGTATGAGCGAGCCGCTCACGCCTCTTCTTATGACCTTGATGTCGCCTTCCTTGATCGAAAGCTCGCAAAGTCCGTTCCCGCTTTCAAGGGGAGTGACGTAGTAGAGTTTCGTTCCGTCGGGGGAGAGATAGTGGTCACCCAGCCTTGCGGAAGAACGGGTGAGCCTTACGATGCGGTTCTCCCTCCCTTCGAGAAGGAGGTCGAGTTTCTTGGACTTCTCGAGGTTGACGCTGTCCTTCTTCTCCTGTTTCTCGGCCTGCTTTTCGGTCTCTCCTGAGAGTATCTTGGCGATTTCGTCATCCTCTTTCGAGCGGCGGAATTCGTTCATCGTCTTTCCGTCGAAGAACATGATGTAGATGTCTCCTTCCGCTCCCCAGCTTCCGTGGCTACGGTATCCGTTCTTGTCGGATTCCCAGGTCATGGCCTTTCCGCCGAGAGCCCATTTGAAGGTTCCGTCGGAGTATCCGCTGCGGGTGAGGTTGGTGATCTTTCCGCTCTCTATGTCGATCATGGCGACATCGGCGTTGTTCCATCCTCCGTCAGCCTGGTAACCGGAAAGGATATAGTGGCTGTCCGGACTCCATTCGAAGTCCTGGTCACCGTCCTGATAGGAGTATGTGGCGTCCTTCAGGAGGGACTTCACCGCTCCGCCTTTGGTGGGACGGATGACGATCTCGGTACGGTCACGGAGATATGCCACCCATTTGCCGTCGGGGGATACCTTGGGATAGAAGGATGTCCTTCCCGCTTCGGAGACCATCTCCTCTTTCATGTTGACGGCGTATGTGAAGTATTTGTCGTCCTTGTCGGTGAGAACCGTGCGGTATACTCCCCAGCAGCCGTTACGCTCGGAAGAGTAGTAGAGTTCCTTGCCGTCTTTGGAGAAGGAGAGGTTCCTTTCCTGCTCCGCGGTGTTGGTTATCCTTTTTGTGGTCCTGAACTCTTCGCTCGTTACGAAGACATCGCCCCTTATCACGACAGCGATCTCCTTTCCGTTGGGGGAGATGGCTACGTACGTGGCTCCGCTCGAATAGGTCTGCTTGACAAGGTCACGCTCGGATTCGTCACGGTTGACGGAAATGGAAAGCTTCTTGGGATCCTGTCCTTCCTTCTTGGTGTAGAGCTCTCCGTTGAATGAGTAGCAGATGGTGCCGTCATCGGAGACGGAAAGGAAACGTACGGGGTCCTTCTCCGCGAAGGTTATCTGGGTCTGGACAGAAGGGGAGGAGAGGGAAGAGCGGAACACGTTGATGGTCTTTCCTCCTTTTTCGCTGAGGAAATAGAACGTGTCTCCGTCTGAAGTGAATACCGGATTGCGGTCCTCGCCCTCGAAGGTGGAGAGTTTGGTGAAAGTTCCGTTTGATCCGATCTTGAAGTCTCCGGAGAGGGACGCTCCCTTATATGACCATACGTCTCTTGTGACGGAAGATGTGTGGTGCTTCCTCAGCGGGTCTTCGTAACCTTTGTAGTCTTCGTATATTACCGTTCCGTCCTTGCTTACGCTGATTTCGGAGATGTTCATGGATGTGACAATCTTGGGAAGCCCTCCTTCCTGTCCGATGGAGTAGAGTTGGGCTGATCCCGGGAATCCGTCATATTCTGTTTCCGGAAGCAAAGAAGCCGTGAAGAGTATCCTTCCGTCGGGGAGAACCGCCTTCGGAGTCTGGCTTCCGGGGAGATCCGTTATCCTCTTGGGAATTCCGCCTTCGGGAGTTGTTGTGAATATCGCTTTTCCTCCTTCCCTGTATGAACTGAAAACGATGCTCTTGCTGTCACGGGTCCAGATCGGGTCCGATTCGTATGCTTCGTTGGTTGTCACTTGGGTGGCGCGTCCTCCCTGGGAGCTTACCGTATAGATATCTCCTTTGTAGCTGAATGCTATGGTTTTGCCGTCGGGAGATATGGCGCTTTTTCTGAGCCATAGGGGTGTCTCCTGTGCTGAAAGTGTCACCGCCGAAAGGACGAGTGTCAGAATGATTGTCGTTGCGGAGTGTCTCATGTTTTTGACTGGCTTTTTGAGATTTGCCTTAATCCTACAAATATAATAAAA
>JAFUFP010000007.1 GCA_017469845.1 Bacteroidales bacterium
AGACCGGGGTTAAGGACACCCTGGCGAGGGAAGGCGTTGAGTGCTTCATCCCCACGAGGACGGTGAAGGCGACGAGGGGGAACCGCACCTACGAGAGGGCGGTGATCCCGAGCCTGGTGATCTTGAAGACGACCAAGGACAGGGCCTGTTCGATGGCGAACGAAGGCCTGGTCCATATAAAATATATAGTGGACTGCGCGACGAGGACCCTGCTCGTCGTCCCGGACAAGCAGATGGAGGACTTCATGAGGGTCATGGACCTGAGCAAGGACGAAGGCGGCCTGATGGACGCCCCCCTAAATCTGGGTGACAGGGTGAAGGTCGTGAGAGGCCCGCTGAGAGGAGTGGAAGGGCACGTCCTTGAGTTGAGGGGAAAGATATACGTCGTTGTGAGCCTGCTGGACTCGATATTCGCCAAGGCTGACGTCCCGAGGGCATGGCTCGAAAAGGTATAGACGTGAAGGACTGGAGAAGAGAGCTTCCGGACGAAGAACAAAAGACGAACGATACTCTATTATATAATAATATAGAATAGATATAAACAGCAAACAGACAACAAGGTCGGCATCCTTCCTAAGAGGAAGGCCTGACGGAAAGAAAACAAAATAGTAACAACAATAATTGCAATGAAAACCAAAGTGAAATTCGTAAAACCCGCGATCCTGCGTGAGGTGAGCCTCGAAAACGGGGCGCAGATCCTCGCGGGGTCGATCGTTGATCAGGTCGAGATCATCTCGGCGGGTCAGGAGGTGCACGACATCGACGCTACCGACACTGAGTTCGAATGGAACGACAGTTGGGAGTGGGAGTAAAAAGAGGAGGACATGAAAATGAAGAAAACAACTATCCTTCTTGCCTGCTCTGCGATAGCGTGCACGGCAATATTGGCCGGATGCTCCAAGGGAGTGTTCGGCAATGGAGGTCAGGAAATCAGATTCACGACCTCCTCCAGCGGTTCGTCCGCCACCAAAACCGCATATGGAGCGGACCAGAACGGCAAACAGGCCCTCGACTGGGAGGAAAACGACGCTATAACGATCGCATCCCTTCAGGCTGTGGTACAGGACGGTGTCAACGCCGGAGCCCATTCCTCGAACTATGTGGTCAATGAAGTGACGTCAACCGGCATCAACAGCAAAGCCCGCGTGAGGAATGAGGGGACCAATGGTCTTGTATGGACTGATGGAGAGGATTCATTCGACTTCTACGCCGTATATCCCAAGGTGGGTACGGAAAAGACCAACCTGACACTCACGCCATCAGGTGATGTGACCGCGACTATCCCTAACCTGCAGCCACTCAACGGTAACGCTTCAGACAAGACTGTCGAGGGAGCGGACATCACTTACAAGGAGTACAAACCCGACATGAAATTCGCGTACATGACTGCCGCGACAACCCGAGTTGCACCCAGTACAAAAAACAATGCAGTGTCGCTGACATTCGATCCGGCATTCACAGCGTTCGAGTTCAACGTCTCCAGTGCCGACGAAGAGGAAATTGTTCTCACCATGTTTGAACTTCTTTCCCCCGTGCCGGATGCCGCTGAGGGTGAAACACCTTCTGCTCCCGATGTCATCGCTGGAAATTTCAGCATGAAGGCCGGAAGCGACATTTCCGCTGAGGATGCAGTCACTGTGACTGGTGGGACGAATAGTATAAAGGTAGACATGAGCGATGACCCCCAGACGGTTGACGACAAGACCGGACTCACCTTCACGGTGTTTGCTCTTCCCGTGGCCAATACCGCTGCTCTGAGACTCCGTTTCACTTCCCAGGAAGGAACTGACGGCTCCAAGACCAGCTGGCTCGACATGAAATATGGGAAGAACGCTACGGAGCACACTCCCGGGGCCCCGGTTATTTTCGAGGCGGGGCACAAGTACCGCATCAACATGCTCAAGCTCCCTTCAAGCCAGTGGAAGATCAGCATCGTCCCCATCTTCGAGGATTGGGTTGCGGCTGAGGAAGAAGTAGTTATTTACATCTAAAAAGGCGGATCAAATGAAAAAGAAATACATCTACATAGCACTTGCAGCCTTCGCTGTTCTCGGCTCGGCATGCTCGAAGAACTCCGCCATCGAAGGACCCGACGGTCAGTCCGAGTACATGATATCTTTCGGAAAGATCGACGTCAAGGCGGACGGAGAAGATCCCGTTCCCGAAGATCCCGTTCCCCATTCGAACAGGAACATCAGGATGACCGTTTATGACTATCTCACCCCCGCGGGAGGAACGGAATCCGAATACTTCAACGACCAAATTAAGACCGCTTCCACCAGCACAGCGGAAGCTCCCTTGTGGGAATTCGTTAACGCCTCCCACGCATGGAAGGCTGGAAAGCACGAGTTCATCGCATGGGTCAGCACTGATGAGGCCGGCAATACTCCTACGACGCTTTCCTATGAGAATAAGGTTCTCACTGTGGCTGCGGGCACAGCACTTCCGGGAGAGGACAACATCGATTACCGTTATGCAAGCGATGAGGTCGTGAACTGGACTAGCGCTCTCAAGGACAAACCTGTTCAACTCACGGTAAAGCATCTCAGTTCAGCGCTCACTTACACTTTCACCAACACCACCTCTGACGATTCATATGAAATCACGGGTGTGACTGTCAAAGGCATCGTTACAGAGGCCGGAGCTACCGTAACATACGGAGGAGAAGGCGGAGAAAACGTTAAGATAACCCTCAACAAAGAAACAAAAGATAATTTCGCTCTTTCGGCTGATTCAAAAACGATGGTCTGGCCTCAGGAAGTAGCAGGCGCTACGCTTGAAGTCAAATACAATGTGAATGTGACAACCACGACTGTTGACGAGGAGACTGGAGAAGAGTCTTCCGAACCCGTATTGACTGAAAAGAGTGCTGTCATTCCTGTTCCCGAGGTCACTTGGGAGGCCGGAAAGGTATACAACTTCAAGATTGAAGTGGTTGACAAGAGCATAAAGCTCACACTTCAGGTTATTCCTTGGACAGATTGGGAAGGAGAAGTATCATATGGAACCGGTGATGTTGTCACTGCAAATGCCCTTGAGTACACTTCAGGTGCAGCCGTTACAACAGGAGGAAGCCGAAGGAGGAACAACTATTTCGCTTATGCGGACGCTCCGATATCCGGATACTTTTCCGTATATGCTCCCAGCAACGGAACATGGAAGATAAAGGTAACCGGTGACACTTCTTTACTTAAAGTCACTTCAGCTCAAGCGACAAACACTGCGACGCTTGATGACGGTACCTTGGAAATCTCCGGACCAATTGTGGATGAGGATGGAAACACAGGACGAGTTTATTTCAATATCACCCGTGAGTCTTCCGCTACTGCAGAGAACAAGATTCAGCTGAACTTTTACGTAGTTACAGCAGACGGACGTGAAATCAGCATCAACTCCGAGGTCACCCGCCGTAATGCCCTCACCATCACAGGTCAGTATAAGGGAGTGGCCATGACAGTAACCGGAGGAACCATGAACACAAGCGGAATTTACGAATTCAATGCGGCTGATACTGATATCAGCGGTTCCTACTCTTTGTTTGATCCCACTGGTGACAAATGGGTTATAAGAGCAACTGGAGACACTGATAAACTCATAGTATCTTCAGGTGATCAGACTATCGCCGGCGAAGTCACTGAAATTACCGGCCCTATCGGCACGAATCCCATACAATTCACTGTGAAACGCGGTGCAACAGCCGGTAATGATAGCAAGGTTACCCTTGACTTCTTCACACTGAAGGAAGAGGAAGGTAAAGATCCGGTCTATACAAAAGTCAATCACATAGTGACCAAGGCTGGATCCATGGTCATTACCGGAGCAATCAAAGAATAACAGGAGATGAAAGAAATGAAAAAAATCTTTGCATATATGGCCATTGCGGCCGCAGTGACTTTTGCCGCCTCCTGTTCGCAGGAAGCAGCCGGTCCTGATCATAAGGGCGAGGATGCAATATCCCTCTCCCTGGTTTACGAGGCTCCCGTCACAAAAACTCAAACTCCCGGAGAGGGCCTTGAGAATACGGTGACGAGTGTCGAGTACTACTTCTATGACGTAGCCGGAAACCTTGTTTACCGTTACTACGACAATAAGCCCTCCATGACCACGGACAATAAGTATAATATCTCATTGGTCGTTGGAGAGGGTGTTCTCGACAACAAGTCATATAATGATTTCTTCCCCAATGGGGCGGCTTGCCAATTCTTCGCCGTATTCAACTATCCCAGTGAAATTGGTGATGACATACTTGAAAACGTCAAAAAGAAAGCGGTCAGCAACTCTTTCGCACATAACGTACCTGACTCCAATGGTGATCCCCATTGGTATGTCACCACTGATGAAGATGTGGAGGCCCTGAAATTGGAGAAGTATTTCGTGATGACGGGAAGCGCAACCCTCACTCCCAACCCCGCCGGCATTGAAGGGATAGTGGACATGAGAAGGATTGCAGCCAAAATTTCCTTCATCGTGAATGTTACGGAGAGCAAGGAAGTCAAAGAAGGCGACATAACAGAGGTATGGACTCCGATGCTTGGCGGCAACAATGCTCGTATCTACCTCAGCAATGCTGTGGGCAATGCTTTGATTGGTGGTGCAGATCCCACTGATGAGGCAGCCGGAACCGGTCCTATTTTCCCCGAGACACTTTCTCAGTTCGATTACAATCCTGACATTCTCAATTTCGGAGAAGGTTACTCAGCAACCAGTCCTTTCTATTATACATACCCTCTTGTCTGGGAAGAAGGTGAGGATTCGGAAATATTCTGTAAACTCATTATCCCTTGGCACATGAAACGTACCGAAGGAGGAGTCGTGACTTATACCACTGAAAGGGAACTTTACTACAAGGTTCTTTTCCCTGAACAGGAAATCATTGCCAACAATTGGTACGTATATACCATCAATGCCGATTTCCTCGGTCAAGAAGGTGAAGAGCCCACTATCACTATCACAGCGGATAAGGCACAGGTATTCCCTTGGGTATCGACGGCTGCTGTTAACCCTGTGATTTCGAATGCAAAGTATCTCTTCGCTGAGAAGGGTGTTGAGTTTCCCGACATCACTTATACAACCGGTACCACAATTTCGTATGTGGCCAGTGATGAAGTTACTGTCGTAGTAAAAGATATCTATCAGAGAAATCTTTCAACAAAGACTGAAGAATATCTTATCAAGAACGGGGAAGTGCAGCAAGATGTTTTGGATGCTCGTACCGCTAAGGTTAATACTGATTCTGAGGTGCAAGAATGGAACCAAGAATTAGTAGAGGGTTGGATTTCTCAAAATAAAGCAAATAAAGTATTACAACTTGAGCACCAGCTGAACAGCGATCTTCTCTCCAATAATATGGATGCAACTCCATACTATTACGTTGTGGAACTTCATTTGGGTGCAGAAGGCAGCAGCACATATGATGAGTACGTGGAGACTATAACCA
This sequence comes from Bacteroidales bacterium, assembly GCA_017469845.1. Taxonomy (GTDB): domain Bacteria; phylum Bacteroidota; class Bacteroidia; order Bacteroidales; family UBA932; genus Cryptobacteroides. Next base: position 5,438 of record JAFUFP010000007.1, read on the forward strand.
TTATTCAGTATCCGCAGGTTTATGTCGTCGAAGATCCGAACAGTAATGGAGATCAAGGTGGTAAAGTCGGTATTTATATAAATGGTAGCAACTCCACAACAACACAATGGTATAAAGGAAGCTATTATGAAAATTATGGTTATGAAGGAGTATATAACCTTGGAGGAGCTAATGGTATATCAACCAGCGCGTCAAACAAGAATCCTAACATGTATGTACTTACTATTTCAGTAAGCGATAAATATACAATCGGAGACCCGCGAACACAAGATGTTGTGATGCCGGAATTCGGATATCAAAAATACATTTGGAATCGGAGATGGGTCGACGACGGGTGGTATGATAACTGGGCTGAAGGAGCTTGGACTGAGAATTCGTCAGTCACTAATCATGTTTTGACATATTATCATCCGGCATCCTCTGAAAACACCAGTGACATGATTGCTCCTAAAATCAGAATTGCCTCTTCATATGGAGTTTGTCAGGTTGGACGAACTTCAGAAGAAGGCATGCTTCGTTGTGCGACTTATCAGGAAGATGGTTTGCCCGCTGGTCGATGGAGGCTTCCCACATTTGCTGAGATAGAGTATTTATGTACCTTGTCCGCAAATCAGCGAATTCCTTATTTGTTTGGAGCAGATCCTGCCGATAAAAATAAAGATGGTTATAATGCTGATTCATATTATTATTCGGCAAATGGAGCTGTTCATGTCAACAATGAGAATAAAACCGTTGAGTTGTATAAAGGAACAGGTGATCCAGCTCGTGCAGTATCCCGATGTGTCTATGACGAATGGTTCTGGGGAGAAACTACTAAAGATAACAGGCCCGCAGACAAAGATGTTTTCACATGGGGTGACAAAAACTATTAATATAGAGTAGACCATGAAAAAATACATATATATTCTTACCGCATTCCTACTTGGTACAGTCTCCTGCTCCGTAGACGGACCTTCTGCACCAGAGCAGAAAGAGAATGACGGAAAAGTGACGCTCATGATGAAGGTAACTCTCCCTGAGCCAATAGAAGTTACCAAGGGAGCCATGGCTGATCAGCCGATCATCGACAATCTCTACGTTGCAGTATTCGGAGGAGAAGGTTACCTTAATGACTATACAAGGGCTGTCCGTTGCAATGCGGATGGAACCGGTCTTTCTCAGGACTGGTCCGGAATTACTAATGGTTCCGAATTCTATTTCAAGGTGACATTGACCGCTACGCAGTCTCTGCGTCATCTGCATATTATCGCCAATGGCCCTGAACAGCTTGATTTCAATACATATGAAAATGAGTTGATGCAGCATCTTATTACTACTGGGACTAAAGGTGCATATTGGCAATACTTTGATCTTCCCAATGGAACTGTCAAAGCTGATGGCGAGAATCCGAGCGATGAGTTGAAAGCTGCTTTTGACAATATAAAGCTCATCAGAAATTTCGCGAAGATCAATGTCACACTTGATACCGAAAAGGTCAAGAATTTCCGGCTTACCGGTTTTAGGGTATACAATACGACAACTGCCGGCTCAATAGCGATTTGGGACGGTAGCAAGTATATGTCGAATTATAATTCATATACGACTGTAAGCGACTTATATTCAGTTTACCCTAATGGTTTTATCCCGATAGAAGCCGGATATGACCAGACTGCTCCTTCTACGACCCAATCCTTTGACACTAATCCTAAGTATGTTTATGAACGTCCTAAGGGAACAAGCGATAATGGTCCTTATATAATAATCAAGGGCAGATTCAAGGAAGAAGGAAAAGAAGATTTTGATACTGAAGACACTTACTATAGGATTGATTTTGTGGATCGTGATGGCGTTTATCTTCCGCTCTACAGGAATTTTGCGTACAATATAACATTGACTTCTGTAGCAAAACGTGGTGTTGCTGACCCCTCTGCAGCTCTCGCATCCAATTCAAATGTTTCTTCACTTAAAGAAGCGGAAAGTCTTTCGGACATTGCGGATGGTGTATCCCGTCTTCATGTACTATGGCTTGATAAGACATATATGTCTACTCAAGATAATGTAGCGTTCCGATATCAATATATAGTTGATGTTGCTACGAACACACACAAAAAGGCGGAATTCTCAACTCCCACCGGGAATGCGATTACCGTAGTTGGAAACAACTGGGCGACCGGCGGAGGCGATCTCGACTCTGAAGGCTGGGGAACAGTATATTTCGATGTGGCTGCTCCTGAAACCGGTGAGAATGCCAAGGAAAAGGTTTCCACATTCACCGTGACCGGAAAGACGGCTGACGGACAGAAACTTTATCGCAACATCACAATTCATGTCCTGCCTGCGCAGAATTTCGGAACTGCTACTGTCAGCTCAGAAGGTTCCGCTATAGGAAGCAAAGTTACAGTGAACATTACTCTGCCTCAAAATCTTCCGTCATCAGTTTTCCCTTTGCAAATCTTATTTGAGGATACAAACAGGGCTCTCAACCCTTACGGGAATGATATGCCTGTAAAAATCGGTAATACTATTATTACAGGACAATCAGGAACTTCTTATCAGTTCAATAAGAGTATAAGTTATTTGGATTATCTGGCGAAGACTGACAATAAATTTGATTTTGTGTTCAAAAGGGTCAAAACCGGTGCTACCCAACTTTACTATAAGAGTGAATTTATACAGCCAGGAAATGTCAGAGTCAATGCGAATTAGCATTATCTGAAATTACGTTATCAGCCGGTCCCCAAAGGCCGGCTGATTTTCTGATAATGGATAATGTCGATTTTACTTTGTTTACCAGATAATTATCACTATGAAGAGATTTTTGCTTCTACTTTCTGCGGCTATTTCCATCTTATGCTGCAGTAAACCTGATCCGCTTCCTGTAAAGGTTACCGGCATTTCGATTTCCAGTTCTTCCTTGTCACTTTTTATAGGCCAGAAAGCGACTTTGTCAGCTACGGTCACACCTTCTGACGCTGAAGATCAGTCCGTTATTTGGGAATCTTCAGATAAATCCGTCGCAACAGTTGATGACGGACTTGTTCTAGGTGTTTCAGAAGGAACTGCAACCATAAAGGTGACAACTAAGGAAGGAGGGTTCACGGCTTCCTGTGCAGTTACTGTTGCTGAAGAAAAACACGACATCAGCGTTACAGGAGTAACTCTCGACAAGAAACAAATAGATATGGTCGTCGATGAGACTGCAATTCTGACCGCTGTGGTTTCACCCTCGGACGCCACAAATCCCAAGATATCCTGGACTTCTTCTGACGCATCAGTTGCGAGCGTAAATGATGGAACTGTCAAGGCTATTTCACCCGGTGAAGCCACGATTACGGTAACAACCGAAGACGGAGGTCACAAAGCTACTTGTTCTGTCATTGTCAAGGATAAAACGCACCCCGTTACTTCAGTATCGTTGGACAAAAGTGAGCTTATCCTTTCTTTGGGAGGAAAAGCTACACTTGTAGCTACAGTATCTCCTGAAGATGCGACTGACGCTTCAGTGGAGTGGAGCAGCAGTGATGAATCCATCGTTTTAGTGGATGGCGGAGAATTGACTGCAGTTGGAGAAGGTGCCGCCGATGTGGTTGTGACCACTGTAGATGGCGGCTTCCAGGCAACATGTAAAGTTACTGTTGAACCGGCATCCAATGTGATTAAGTACACTACGTCAGATGGAGAACCTGTCTATATCAATCTTCCTGAGTCCGTCGGGAATCTTGTCTCCAATACTTACTCGGGTGGTATAGGCCTTGCGATATTTGAAGATGAAATTACCGAAATCGGAGCCCGTGCTTTCCAGGCTGCCACAACACTTACATCTGTTACATTACCTGATTGCGTTGCATCAATCGGAGGAGAAGCTTTCATTGGTTGTTATTCTTTGAAAGAAATCAATATTCCATCCGGAGTCACATCGATCGGGGAAGCGTCCTTTGCTGGATGCACTTCGCTTGAGAAATTTTCGGGAAGTTTCGCCAGCAGTGACGGAAGATGTCTTATCGATGGAGAAAAGCTTATAGCTTTCGCTCCTTACGGTATTACCGATTTCAAAGTACCATCCGATGTGAAGATGATCGGTAAATCCGTTTTCAGTGGGTGCTCCGATTTATCATCTTTGTCTCTGCCTAAGGGACTTGAAGTAATTGGCTCTGGAGCATTCCGTGATTGTTCCTCACTTAAGTCGATTGAGATTCCGGCAGGAGTCGGGAGAATACCCACATCGGCATTTGCCGGTTGCGGATCTCTTTCGGCAGTGGAGATTCCTTCTTCGGTTACAGCCATAGATCAATATGCCTTCATGGAATGCAGATCCTTACAGAGTATGATTCTACCTGAAGGTGTTGAAAAACTGGAAGATTGCAGTTTCCAGAAATGCTCTTCTCTTTCGATTGTAGATCTCCCTTCTTCTATGGTAAGAGTCGGCAATAACTGTTTCATGGATTGTTCATCTCTTTATTCCGTTACAGTAAGAGCTGAAAACCCTCCTCAGCTTGGTGGTTCAGTGTTTGTGAATGTTCCTAGATACTGCAATTTCAATGTTCCTTCAGCTTCACTTGAATCTTACAAGGCATCTTCATGGAATGACTTCAATGGAAGGATTTATCCGATAGAATAGTCCATAAGCGTTCTCCGAAAAATTCTGATCAGAATTTGTAAAATGCCGTTTCTGCCGAGGTGGAAGTGGCATTTTACACTTTTGACCAAATTAACTGGTTAACTGGTCCAAATCTTTGAAGCTGTTTGCACCGTCTCAGTTAAAGGTTCCGGCGGTGCGTACGGTATTCAGCCTCCTGGTCTTAGTTATTGGTTCCTCCTACCAATGATTTTGAGGCTTCTCAAGATATCCGGAATCAACAGAATCGGTAACGTCACCAAAATGATCCATCCCCAGTCTGATGCCGACAGCGGAGAAACCTCGAAGAAGTTTCCGGCGTAGTTGACGATAAGAATCTGGCCGAGCAGTATGATGAGTACCACCGACAGGAATCCTCCGCTGAATATGTCCGAAGGTTTCCTTTTTCCGCATACAAAGGAATAGATGTCACCCAGAAGACTTCTGTCCGTCATCAGGTACCTTACGTTGAAAAGGTTCCAGAACTGCATCATGACGAAAAGCGAGAAGAATACACCCGACTCGTAAGGACTCATCGAGGGCTTGCTCTTGCTGAAGTCCAGGAATCCTCCAAGATACAGTTTCGCTTCTTCCAGCGAGAGAAGATCCCTGACCGATGAAATCTCCGAATGCCACAGAAGCTGCCATAGGCCGAAAAGGACTACGAAAAAGAGTATCCCGACGGAGAAGATGGTCCTTGCCATCTTCCGGTTGATGATATGGCTTCCGGGATTCCTGGGCTTTTCCTTCATCACTCTTCCGTCCGGAGGAAGGGAGGAGAGCGCCATGGCGGCGAAGGTGTCCATGATGAGGTTAACCCAAAGCATCTGTGTCACGTTGAGAGGGGAGTCGATGCCGGTGAAAGCGCCCGAGAGGACAACGAGGCACGCGCAGATGTTTATCACCATCTGGAACACGATGAACCTTCTTATGTTCATGTACAGTGATCTGCCCCAGAGGATTCCTTTGTTGATGCTCTCGAAGGAGTTGTCCAGAATCGTTATGTCGCTCACTTCCTTGGCTCTAGCCGTTCCGTCTCCCATGGAAAGGCCCACCTGGGCCTTTTTGAGGGCCAAGGCGTCGTTGGTGCCGTCACCGGTTACAGCGACGACCGCTCCCTCTTTCTGCAACAGTTCGACAAGTCTTGCCTTGTCTTCCGGTCTAGCTCTTGAAACTATCCTAAGTTTCGGAAGCACTTCTGCGGCTTTCTCATCGGTAAGGGCTGAAAGTGCCGCTCCGGTTATGCACTCTCCGCTTTCATCACCTTCGTCCATCATTCCTATCTGACGACCGATTTCCTTGGCAGTGGCTTCGACGTCGCCCGTCACCATTATGACCCTCACTCCGGCTTCACGGCATGTCTGAACCGCTTCCTTAACGCCTTCGCGGACTGGATCCGCTATGCCTACAACACCGACCATCCTTGGCGAAGCGTCGTTTTCCTCCTTGAGGGCGAAAGCGAGAGTCCTCATGGCCTTGCTCTGATAATCGGAGAGCTCTTTATGCATGACGGACAGTTCATCTTCAGGTGTCACGCACATGCTTTCGACGATTTCCGGGGCGCCTTTGAGGAAAGTGACCGTTCTTCCGGAGGCATTCTCCCTTGCCGTCGTGCTCATGTATTTTGTCTTCGTGGAGAACTCCTCACGTGAGAGTACTTCCCATTCCGTACGGAGGGCTACATAGTCTGAAGAGATATCCTTTCCCACTATCCAGCGGAGAAGGGCAGCTTCAGTCGGGTTGCCGATTCCCTGGAAGGATCCGTCCGGTTTTACGGAAAGTTCCGCCGTGGAGTTCACGGCCACCATTGCGGCGGTGTCCTTGGAATCACAGGTGAAGAAGGAGCGTACGACGCTCATGTTGTTCTGGGTGAGTGTGCCGGTCTTGTCCGTGCAGATGACGGTCGTGGCTCCCATTGTCTCGCATGCGTGCAGTTTCCTCACGAGGTTGTTCTCCTTGAGCATGCGCCTCATGCTGAGGGCGAGGCTGACGGTGACGCTCATCGGGAGTCCCTCGGGAACGGCTACGACGATGAGGGTTACTGCGATCATCACCGAGTGCAGGAAGTATTCGACGAAGAATAGGGGAGTGTGCTGCTCCGAAGGAATGCCTACTAGATAATATATGACCCTACCTATTATTATGAGGCCGGCAATGGCGTAGCTGATTTTGGTGAGGAGCGATCCCAGTTCACCGAGTTGGCGGTTGAGTGGAGTCTCAGTGTCACCTTCCTCCTGGATCCTTCTCTCTCCCTTGCCTTCCTCAGTGTCGGCTCCGACGGCTGAGACTTTCAGGTAGCAGGATCCTTCGAGGATGATCGATCCTCGGAGGAGGAAGTCCTTGTCGAAAGCTTCTTCCCCTTTGTCTGAAGAGGGGGAGGCGGATTTCTTGGTGTAGGGCTCACCGGTGTAGGCGGACTCATCGACACGGACGGTCTCATCGGATACTATCCTTCCGTCGGCAGGAACCTCGTCTCCGCTGTCGAGTTTCACAAGGTCCCCTTTGACGATGTCGCATTTGCGGATGGTCATCATTTCGGGGGAGGAAGAAGAAGTCTTCCTGCGGATGACTTTTATCTTGTCCTCGTCCCGGACCTGTTTACGAAGGTTGAATTCCCTTCCCGCCTTCACTTCGAAGATGAATCCGATGCCGGTTGAAAGGATGATGGCGAGAAGAATGCCCATTGGCTCGAAAAGAAGGCGCATCCCTCCTCCCTGGTATATCTCATATATGGTGACGATACAGGAGAGGGCGAGGATGACACAAAGGATGATGATGAGAGGATCCTTGAATTTCTCGAGATACAGACTGAAAAGGGATTTCCCCTTGGGCTCGGGAATCCTGTTCCCGTCTTTTCCTCGGGTGACCTCCGGGCTGTCCGAAGAGAGGGAGTATTTCTTCCAGATGCTATAGTCGTTCGCCATTTCTTTTGCGCATTTTCCGGTACGATGCAAAGAAAAGTAATTCTTAAGTAACATGAAGGTGAAATCCAACCGGTTGGATTCGGATGGGGAGAAATAGTCGATGTTTTGGAGTTGCGTTCTTCACAGGTGAAGTAACTTAGGCTGTTTTGAGGGAGTTCTTGTAAGTACTTTTTCAATAGGTTGAATTTCAGAACTTTATCTTCTTTGGGGTGTTCGGTATCTTGGAATCTTATTTGGAAAGTCAGCGAAAATGACCATTTTTGATTGAATTTCGCTGATTATTCAAATGTTTGCTCGATAGAGTGTGTACCAGGAACAAACTTGATGTCTGACACTTTATGCTTACACTTTTTACGGGTTTCCGGGATTTTTCCGTGAAGAAGTGAGTTCTTGGGGGAATGGCATTCTGAAATCGTACTCTGAATCTTAAGTTTTGACTCAAATCAGTCTTTCAGACACGTAGGATCACGGTCCGGAAAAGTTATATGTTTTTGATGCCTTCTGCCACTGCATTCCGGCAGCTATGTACATAAAACGCCACCCGAATAGAGTGGCTAAAGACGAATAGGACAGAGCCCAAGGCAATGGAAAAAAAGGAGAGGGTTTAGGCTTGTCTTTTCGCTGGATTGTTGTATTTTTGCGGAAATAAACTAATGGCAGTCGACGGAAATAAACTAATAACACCCGGAGACAATAAACTAATTATGGCAACATTGCAGGTAAAACTCGCTGATTCGCTGGCGGTACTTAAGGCTTGGCAGGATGAACATAAAGATAATATGGTCATCCAGGGCGCGTCGACTCTCGGTGAAACACATACCAAACGTTTGGTGGACAATGGCTATCTTCAGATGGTCATCAAAGGGTGGTATATCCCATCCTCTCCTGGAAGTGAAGGCGATTCTACCGTCTGGTATGTATCATATTGGTCGTTCGTGACAGCCTACCTTGACAGCAAATTAGGTGAGCAATGGTGCCTTTCTCCTGAATTGTCCCTTTACTTTTACAGTGGTAAAAGTATCATTCCCAAACAACTGATAGTCCGCAGTCCGAAAGCGTCAAACAACATACTTTCACTTCCTTTCGGGACCTCGATTCTGGATATAAAAGCCAGTATCCCGGACTCGGTAGTAAAAGAGCCCCGTTACGGTGTCAATCTCTATCCATTGAACTTGTCTCTTTTGATGGCGTCACCGGACTATTACAGGCGCAATTCCCTGGAAGCAAGAACCTGTCTTGCCATGATCAGGGATATTTCCTCCCTGACGGCAACAGCCATTGAGGGAGGACACTCGACCCGTGCCGGAAGGGTGGCTGGAGCCCTGCGTTCCATCGGAAGAGAAGAAATGGCGGATTCGCTCCTTGCGACGATGCGTCAGATTGGCTATGAGGTTTCGGAAGAGAATCCCTTTGAAGAGAATATCCGTCTTCCGGAGACTAGCGTTTCGCCGTACGCCTCCCGCATCCCTCTTATGTGGGCGAAAATGCGTCAGGTTGTTATTACACTGAAAGAATCCACAGGGGTCACCCCTTCGAAGATTGACCTGGCCGATGTCCTGTCCAATATGGATGCCACCTATATCAAGGACAGCTATAATTCCTTGTCTATTGAGGGATACAAGGTTACAGAAGAACTATTGGAAAGGGTTCGAAGCGGCGAGTGGGATCCTAAAAAAGATGCCCGCGACAAAGAGCAGAAAGACGCCCTGGCTGCCCGAGGGTACTATCAAGCTTACCAAGCGCTTCGTGCATCCATTTCCGACACTATAACCTCCGGAACAGATGCGGCTATAATGTATGTCAAGGGTCATCAGAGTTGGCACTTCCAACTGTTTGAGCCTTGCATCCGTGCTGGAATCATTAAAGCTTCCGATCTCATTGGCTACCGCACGCACCAGGTTTATATCCGCAATTCCATGCACGTCCCTTTGAATCCGGATGCCGTGTTAGATGCCATGGAATCCTTGGGGAAATTGATGAAAGAAGAGCCAGATGCCTTGGTTCGTGCGATATTAGGGCATTTCTTCTTCGTTTATATCCACCCCTACATGGACGGAAATGGACGGACTGCCCGTTTTACAATGAACAGTCAATTAGTTACCGGAGGTTATCCGTGGGTGGTAGTACCGCTGGAGCGTCGTGAACAATACATGAAGGCGTTGGAAAAAGCCAGCGTCGAGGAAGACATCTCCGGCTTTACGGAATTCGTACTCTCTCTGATTACAACCAGTTGAGTTTAGTCATTGCTATTGCCTTGATATAGTCCACGATGTCGATGTAGGCTTCATGGATGAATAGTCGCTGTGGCCCGTCCATTTCATAACGACATTCGGAAGGATGCCCAAAGACAAGGTGGTGACGATGAAAGTGTGACGCCCGGTGTGGGAACAAGATCAGTGCCTTCATCAGTGGCAAAAAACACAGAAGAACTCATTCTGTTCAGCTTGTGATGATGACCACTTTCGGCCTTATTCAATCCGAGTATTGCAGAAGTGTGAATGCCTCAATCGAAATGGATGCGCTTTTTGCATAGGCCGAATTTGGAAAATCAGCGAAAATCACCATTTTTGATTGAATTTCGCTGATTTTTCAAATGTTTGCTCAATAGGGTCGGTCCGTTCTCGCATAAACGCGGAAGTGTTTTCTTCGACTTAAGGCAATGGAAACTCCTGCAAGTCACGTTCAGGTTTTCCGCGGATGTGTATTTTCAGAGGAACCTATCAGTCCGATAGCCGGTTTAGGAACGGTGTAAAAATAAAATGGTCCATTTTTTCATCTGGGCAATTCACCTTTAGGCTCTCGCTCATAATTTCTCTGTTCCGCCGGGATGTTTATTGCTCGAGGGTTGTTTCCACCTTTGGCCGAGGGGAGTATCAAGCCATGTGATGGACTACCGGAGAATTGATCTTTTCTCTCAAGAACCGTTTCATCAGGAATGTGAGGAAGTAAGGGAAGGTGTAGAATTTGCCGTTCCATCCGATATTTTTGTAACCAAGCTTGATTCCATATCGCACATCCGGATATGATTTCGAATCAATCAGATTGTTCAATGAGGGTGTGGCGCCATCTCCGGACTTCACCTCCACGGGAATGAGGGAGTCGGCATCTCGTACAAAAAAATCCATTTCTAACGTCGGATTGTCGTGCTTGTAAAAGTATAGATGCCCGTAACCTGATTTTATAAGCATTTCGCTGACGATGTTCTCGTAGATCGCACCCTTGTATGTGCCGAAGTTCTTATTCGCTCTAAGATCTTCTTGTGCCTCATCGTCAAGGGAAGCGATGAGAAGTCCTGTATCATGATAAAAGACTCTATAGTTTGTCGGATCATAATTCCCTTTGAGCGGAAGCTCAACGTTTCCAAGGCAGTAGGATACATTGATGACTCCCGCTTCTTTAAGCCAGTCGATACAGCCGATATAGTCACGGTTGCGAGCACCTTTGGCCACTTTTGTTACCTGGAACTTCTTGTTCTCTTTTGCCAGAAATGTAGGGATATGATCATAGACCGCCAGGATCTTCGCCTTGTCTGTCTGTTTGGCGTATTTTGTTATGTCTTCCCTGTAATCTTTGATAAGCTGCCGCTGTAGTTCAAGGGTCCCGCCAAAATGACCGTTTTTCACGAATGTTTGCACTACTTCCGGCATTCCTCCGAGGGTCATATGTTCCCGGAAAATCCCCGTCAACGTTTCCATCTCCAATTTGGAAAACGGTTTCAAGGACAGCATATGCGAGTAGAGGTCCTCTATCTGTGATGGGGAGTACCCTTTTGCCCAAAGGAATTCTTCAAAGTCCATCGAATACATGTCATAATCATCTTTGAATCCTACGGCGTTGGACTCAATCTCTTCATAGTAGATTCCCATCAGGAATCCGGAACAGATTACGTCATAGCGCCCGTCTTCACAGAAGGATTTCAGGGATGTGGCGCAGGCGGGACATTTCTGCAATTCGTCGAAGAAAAGAAGAGTCTTATGCGGAACAAACTTCCATGAAGGTTCGAGAAGTGAGATATTCTTGATGATGGTGTCAACTTCATATCCTTCATCGAAAATCGCTCTGAACTTTTTTTGTAGTACAAAGTTCATCTCAAGAACCGATTCGTAGTTCTTGGCTCCGAAGGCCCTGATAGATACAGTCTTCCCGATTTGTCTTGCACCTTTGATGATGAGTGGTTTTCGTTCGGGATTTCTCTTCCATTCAGCCAAAAAGGCATCTACTTTTCTTTTAAGGAGTTCCATGGCTTATTTCACATTATCGTGAGCAAAGTTAATTATAATTTCACATTTTTAATGGATTTAAGAAAGATTTTTTCACATTTTTATGTGATATGCCGGCATGTTTTTCACATTTTCGGATTTCAGATCTTCACGCTTCATTTTCATCTTTTTTCTTGAATCATTTTTCTTGTGAGGGGAATTTGATTCAATTCCCCTTGAGAAGAGGGAAGTCTGCCCGTATTAATCTTAAACATAGCCGATTTAATAAGATCTTTCATTCTCAATTGCTCTGATTCTTCCAGATCCCCAACTTGCAGAACCGACATCATTAATTCGAATAAGGTTCCAAGATAATAAGAATTCTGCCCTACGGTGGCCATATAAGACAGAAGTGCCTTCCCCCAACCATCTGGTTGCTTATATACAAGAAGTGAAGCTAACAGATGCCGTTTTACTTTATCTTTCTCTGCTCCAAGCGCCGAAACAAAAACTGGAGACAGTTTTTGAGAAAAGATATCTTCTTTAAACATCATCGTTAGGTTATATGGAATAGTTACCAGAATCCTAATTGTACGTTCCTTTTCCTCAAGATTAAAGAATTCTTTTGTTAGTTTAAAGCCATAATCTGTTAGTTGAATATAACCTTGTTTGGCAAATAACGGTGAAACAAGATATATGATATTTGACAACACTTTTAATGCGGATGTGATCTCTGCTAATAACTGCTGCTTTATACTAGCATCCAATTGGTCGCTGTTTCTCAATACTTTGCTACCTATTCTAATTATATTCACCAAATAACCCACCGAGAAATCTTGATACACTTTAAAAATGTCTTGATGGAAAGCCGCTGAAGGATTGAATTGTAAGTCGGCCGTTTGATCTTTGACAGATTGAGGTAAATTGGACTGCTTAACATCAGATTCTATTTGCTCAATAATAGCCTCCTCTTGAACTTTATCTTGGTTAAAACGTAAGAAAGCAAAAGGGTCATCAGTTTCTTTCATCCCCGTTTTAACTTGGATGGCTTGAGATGTCACTCGCAAGTCGCTAATAAGCGTCTCAACCGCATCTTTACGTCTTCTATCTTTGCCCGTATAAAACTCTAACACTTCAGGGTAATGAAGATACTTTTGATTATTAAGCATCTCCTTAGCGTAATCCTCATTAGCAATCATCCAAGAAGCGACGAAATAGTACACCCAAAAAGAGAAATGGAACTTGTATAATCCATCATCTTCGACTATGATTTTACTATAGCAAAGAATATCAAACAGTTGTTCCACATCTACATCATAGTCCTTTTGTTTACAAAAAGTCCCAATCTCTTCATTAAAGTCTTTTCGACTAAAAAAGAACTGTTGTTTTTCAATCAACGAAGAACAAAAGAATCCCAAACAAAAATCACAGTCTTTAGCATCAGGTTTATTCGTTCGATAATTCGGAAGACGCGTGTTGTCGAAAGTTATACTTAAAATGTTCTCTAACACATCCGTCCTGTTAACAGGGTTCCGATCAAATGAGTCCTTGAAAACCGTCAACAATGTCGCGCAACTATGTGGTGATCTGTGAAGGTTGAAGTTCTTAATATCTTCATCCAGTTTTGTTAACACTTCATCGCTATCATCAATAAACTTTTCTTTGTTATATGCATCCACCATCATTCTCTCTTGAGCTCTTTTTAGTGGTGTCAGATATAACGTTTTTGATTCAATCATTGGTTCATCAAAAGAAACCCCTTCCACAAATTCTCGTTCATGATAAATGGTCATTAACACGACATGAGCGTTGGGGAATTCCTGCTTAATATATGCGCTAATTCCTTTTTGGTCTTTACGGTATGGCTTCCAATTATCAATTACAATCCATGTAACATCTTCTGCTATCTTTCCATAATGATTCAGTTCAGATTCAACCAACTTCTCAAACTTCTTTACCCTAACGCCATCTGCATCGACTTTGATACCAAAAGCATGATTGTTTTCCCATAACGTTAGAAGAAAATGAGAGCCGTAACAGGTTAAGCCATATTGCGAAGGGGCCACGATGTGTATATTCTCACCATTGTTGATAATATCTAGTTCAGAATATAACACGGACTCATGTAGTTTAAAAACGTTGTCTATCCGATCATCACTTAGATAGCGATCAACCCAAATGTACGGTTGCCCGACATATGACTCCATTTCCTTTTTCAATCGCTCTTGCATCAAAATGGAGACTAAATCCACATTTTTATTTTGAATCGCTCTCGTCTTCTCTTCCACGAAAGATACTACACCTTGGCTCTCATCATTATCTGTAAATGAGATGCCTGCTCTAAACCTATTCCGCTTCTCAAACCACTCGCGATAAGATATCCTTACAACCTTATCATTTTCCAATTCTATGAAACTGTATCCAAGAATATCATCAAACTTATCGGTGAACAGCTGAGGAGCCTCACAGCGGATATATCCATTTTTATTATCATAATACAACTCTTGGTCATGGGTGTGACCAGATAATACAAGGGCATACTCATCCTTATATAGTTTATGTAATTCTTGTTTTACCCAGTCCATACAGAAATACTCTGGATGGTGCATAAGAAGAATCTTTTTGGGATGCTTATCTTTAGCCAAAAAATCATGTAGGCTTCGAGTATCAACACCAAGGTGTCCCTGATCATCAATGTCTTTATATGCACCACATGACAAAATAGCAGAATTCAAAACATGAATACTCCAAATGTCATTGATGGGAAATAGGTTTGCCTCAAGTGAATACCCTTTTTGCTCGAAGCTATTTGTTACATAATTGAGGAATGCGTTAAATTTTCCAAAAAGGATATCTCTTTGAGCAGGTTTCCTTATCAAATCATTGAATCTGTTTTCATCATACTTATTATTGAAGATGGGTAAAAAAGACTCTTCGACACCCTTTAATGCATTTTGTGTCACATCATGATTACCTGGAGCTATGATAAAATGACTTCTATCAATGCTGAGTACTCTCATTAGTTCCTGAATAATTAGTTTATCAAATTTGGTATAATTATTATCTGATGCCGCAAACACCAGGTCTCCACTAATTAACACATAACAATCGTCATATGTAAATTTGAGAATCTGCTCTTCGACATCAGTGATAAACTTCCTTAAAACAAGACCTTCGTTTTCCGGCTTATCTTCAGATCCTACATGAATATCCGAGATGTTCAATAATAATATCTTATTCATTTGTGTTGTTTTTTTTGATTCCTTCTATTTCGTTCCTAGGCCTTCGACACGGCTAAATTGAGAATATTATCGTGTTCTAACTACTGAGGGGTTCTCGACTTAATGTTACTTCATCAGCGCAATAAAGAGAACAGAAAGCGTTCTCTTAAAGAAACAATGTTAAATAGGCTGGTATATACTTGACCGACTCTTCGTGTGCATAATCCTTTGTATAAATCAGGTATCGATCATTTGTTATGCGAGAAGAGTATTTCTTACAGAAAGCATCTAGCGACACATGCGTTTTGTAGGAAGAAGATTTTACCTCAATGGGCGTAATCTTCGTGCCCCGGGACAGTAGGAAGTCAACCTCGTAGTTGTGCTTGCCACTCTCCGTGGGCCAGACATGATAGAACAGCTTGTTGCCGGAGGCTGTGAGCATTTGAGCGACAATGTTCTCATAGAGATAACCCAGATTCGTGGCTAACTTGTCACTCAATAAGCGCTCGTAGATGATATTCTCTGTGAAGCCCTTATCTCGGAAAGCAAGTGTTACGAAGAGCCCGGTGTCACCAACAAACATTTTGTACTGCATCAGATCTTCGGTACTGCCTAGGCCCACATTCGGGTCATCGCTGTGATGCGAGATATTGACGGTCCTGGATTTTTCCATTTCAGAAATCAGTTCAACGAAGTCTTCCGCATGGGCTCCGGGGATGACATTGGATATCTGGTAGCGAGAAGCATTGCTATTGAGCTGGGCCGGTATGGCGGCGAATATCCTGGCCGCTTTCCCCGTAGGATCAATCTTGCTGAAATCTTCATCGTACAGGTCTAGGATTAAGCGTTTTGCGTGATCCACGACCTCGAAGTTGTTGGACTCAAGATAGGCATCAACAGCCTGGGGCATTCCTCCTACAAGCATATAGAGACGGAAGTCCCGCATAAGTTTGCGATGCACTTCCTTCAGCGGTTGGGGATGTTCCCAAACGGAACGGAGCAGCGGGATGGTGGCAGTATCTCCCAGAGCCCAACGGAACTCTTCATAGTCCATGGGATACATACTGATGCGCTCCTCCTCACTAGGGATTAGAATGTTTTCCGTGTTCTTGCGGATGGAGATCAGCGAGCCAGTTTCTATGTAATCGTATCGATGGTCTTCTACAAACGACTTGATTGCCTGCCGGGCAAGGGGTTGGAACTGCACTTCGTCGAATACGATAAGGGACTTGCGTTCCACCAATTGTACCCCATATGCAAGTTGTAACCGGAGAAAGATGTAGTTAAGATCTGAAACATCGTTAAACAGGTTCTTTACCTCTTGGGAACACTTGGTGAAATCAATAAAGATGAAAGATTCGTATTCGTTTTGGGCGAACACTTTTACAATGGTAGATTTACCGATCCGGCGAGCCCCCTCAATAAGAAGAGCGCTCTTTCCCTTACTGCTTTCCTTCCATTGAAGAAGGCGGTCATAAATCTTGCGTTTGAAGAGTCTTTCAGGTTCCATATCTTTTATTCTAACATTGCGAATATAGAGTATATTCCGGTCTCCTCAAAATTTTTTATGTGGTTTTTCTCAATTTCCTCAAAATTTAAAACGGCGTTTTTATCAAAATCCTCAAAATGTTGACGGTTCATTGCGGAAATGGTGAGATCATCGCACTGCGGAGCGGAAATCTAAGCGATCCCAAAAGAATAAGAGTAATTTTTTGTTAAGCGTCAACATGTTGCAAAACGATTACACTTTTTTAGTGTATTGTTTGAATGTTGTCGTTATCTTTGCACAAAGATTTGAGCGATGCAGATAGTTTTCAAGCAAGAATACTTGTCCAACCTCTATTACGGGCGGACTGCCGATAAGAAACATAGGTTTCAGCCGGAGGTCATCAAGACGTACATAAAGGTTGTGAACATCTTGAAAAACGCCAGGGCGGTTGAGGACTTGTTCCCTTTCAACTCCTTGAACTACGAGAAACTATCCGGGGATAATGTCGGAATAGAATCGGTACGTGTCAACGACAAGTATCGACTGGAGTTCCAAACGGAGCGCGTGGAGGGCGAGGTCATTGTAACTGTCTGCAATATTTAGGAATTGTCTAATCATTATCAATAGGGACTATGGTACACAATAATTTCACTCCCACCCATCCAGGTGAGGTAATAAAGGATGAATTGATTGCGCGGGGAATCTCCCAAAAGGACTTTGCTGAGCACATAGGCGTTCCCTATACTATGCTCAATGATATTTTGAATGAGCGAAGACCGTTGTCTGCGGCTATGGCCTTGTATGTAGAATCCGCATTGGGTATCTCTGCGGACTTGCTTATGGGCTTGCAGTCAGATTATACTATGCAGCGCACTCGCAATGATGCGTCTGTCAAGAGGAAGATACGGAGCGTCCGTCCATATTCATCCCCTGTTGCCCCTGCATCGGCATCACGATAGTATGGCACTTGTTGAGGCGAATTAAGCGCCCGGAGAGGGGTCGGTATCGTCACGGTGCTGCAATGCATTTGCAAGACATTATCGCGGACAGCGCCAAAGGATAAGGATAACGGCTCATTGAATTGTAGTGCCGTTGATTATAGTCCCTGCATCGTGGAGGTGTGGGGATTTCCGTTTCTAAGTGGAAGATAGAAGATGCACCCTGCGCTGGCGTGGAGGTGTCGGAAACTATAAGGCTGCGGCCACAAAAAGGTCGTGTATAGTGTAAAGTGACTCTTCCATAACTTGGGTGTATAGGTTTGCTGTCGTTGTCGGTGTCCATTATAGGAAGGCATATGCTTGGCACATACGCATTGCGATACAGTCAACTTGAAGATGCTTATCGCAGTTCGTCGAAAGGCTTATGGCTATTGTGATGCTTTTTCACATTTCCCGGAGAAGCGTCCTCCAAAGAGGGGACTCCGAAAGAGGAGACCAGTCTCCTTTTTCCCCTCGGACAAGGAACATAGGAAGGCCGATCCCGACTGAATAGGATGATGTGTCCCTGTCGAAATTCACCAGATACATTTCCTTGTTGGCGAGAGCCTCCACTTCCATGAACCCTTTGTTCAGGTAATTCTTCAGCGTGCTTCTGTGCGAAAGGATGCTCTCTATGTAGGAGAGGAACTGCTGCCTGTCGGTTTCTTTCGAAGAAAGGGCTTCGTATATTTTGACGGTGTTGTAGATGATTTCCTGCCATTTGCCTTCACCGGAGAGAAGGTATTCCAGGAAGGATTCCATGTCGAAGGATTCCCCTTCGGTGTATTTCCCTTTGTCCAGAGACCGTAGGAAGCGGAGCGCTTCCTCGAACGTTTCCTGCGAAATGCCGTCTTTCCCGTAGAGAAGCAGAAGGAGATACAGGGTCCTTGACTGCGGAGAAGACTTGAAGACGATCTTCTTTCCTCCGAGGCTCGGGAGTGTGAAGTCGTATGCGGAGTCAAGAAGGATTTCGCTGTTGAGTTTGGCTTCTGAACTGAAGTGGTCGAAAAGTATGCGGTAGTACCCTTCATAGGGTATCTGGTTACGGTTCCCGTCGAAGAGGGATACGAAGGAAAGGATCCTGTGCTTGACGTCCGAAGAAATGTCGAGGCAGAAAAAGTCGCTGCTGCTCCTTATTGCGCTTTCGTCGTCAAGTACGGCTCCGCTTCTTACCTTGACCATCAGGAAGGTCCTGAACGGGAACTCTTCCCCGGTAAGGCCGAGGCGGGAACAGACAACCTTGAAGAACAGAGAAGAATCCATTTCGCCGTAATGTGTCGGGATGGAACCGCCACGGCGGATTTTCCCAGTGGGGACAAGATAACTGAGGGATTTGCTGAGAAGCGAAAATCGTCCGGAAGAATCGCTTTTCTCATCGGAACTGATGCCGAGATTCCGGAGGATGTCCGGAAGGTAGAACATCTCCAGGCCTATGTCACCGAAGGCTTTGCTTATGAGAAGATTGTCATACCTGTCATCGAGGAATCGGTGCGTTTCCTCGGAATAATCCTTCTCCAGGAAGACGATCTGCCGTTCGGGTATGTCGATGTCCGGGGTGGGTATGGAAAGGATTTCCGCCCAGGAAGATGATTCTTTCATCAAGGAGAGCGTCACAGCGGCGTAAAGGAGATTCTCCCCGAAATCAATGTCACTGTCCGCTTTCATTATCGAATCGAAGATCCCGTTCACCGAGGACACCTTCTCCTCGTCCAGACCCTTTATGACCGATACCGCGTCGGAAAGGGTGGTGTAGTGGATGAGGTCCACTTCCTCAGTGGAAAGCCCCAGGCTTTCACGCAGGTTCTCCAGGAATGCCACTTCTTCGGAGTGGATCCTGTTGTCCGCCTTCACGAAATCCATCGCTATCTTGAGGATGGATCGCTTCTGCACCTTTGTGCATGAAGAGAGTGCCGATATGCTGTTTTTGGTCATCTTTCGTGGACTTGTTTGCATTTTCTGGTCATGGGGACAGCACTACGCGGTGCTTCCGGTTTCCTTCTTGTTTCCTTTGAATCCTCCCTGTAGAAGGAATATCGCCACCAACCTTGTCAGTACTGCCAGGGCGATGAAGTTCGTTCCCCATTCCAGTCTCATCACTATGAAATTGGAATTCATCTTGAAATTGAGGAGCAGCATGGCGACGAGGAATACGTCAATCATGTTCCATTTGTCGACTCCCTGTAAGGTGGGGAACTTCCTGCCCGTTGAAAGCTCGAGAATCATCTCCACATACTTCGATACCGGAAGGATGAAGGTGAATACGAGGATGATGAGTGAGATGAGATATTCCCCGCTTCTCCAGAAAAGCTTCACGGAATCAAAGAGGGTAACCTGCTGGCTTTTGAGAGGAATGTTGAGGACCTGATAGCGGGTCGTCATGAGGGGATAAGTCAATCCCAGGATATAGAAAGTGATGGACAGCAGCAGGAATACCGCCGTCAGAATTTCCGTGCGGGAGAAACTGCGGGAAGAAAGTTTGTTGAGCATAGTCTATGACTCCGGCTCCGGAATTCCTTTGGGAGAGCCGCTCCGCAAACCTACTAAAATTGCTCGAACTTTGCAGCGATATTCGAAAAAACTTTTCGTATGCGTCGTGTGTGTGAGTAGAGGAACAAGGCAGCAGCTGTTGCGGTGGAAAGTCTCTTTGTCAAGCTCGATAGATAACTTCGTGGGGAAGAATGCTTCACTATAGCGTTTTGAGTCATTTCGAGGTTCCTCTCCTGCAAGTTTGGCGGAATAGCGTGATGCTATTTGGCCTAAGGAACCATTTTACTGAAATCGATGAAGGTAAACTGGTGAATCTAAATCAATCTGATGGCTTGTTTGTTATTCGCTATGTGATTATTTGCGTTATTATTTGTGTTATTCGACTAGTTCGCTTATATTTCCTGAAAAAGAAGATAGTATGAGAACAACTACACGTAACAATAATCCACAAACCGCGATAAGGTTTCGTCCTAAGGTGCTTTCCAGGGCAAAAGAAGCTGCAAAGCTGTCTAATCTCAGCCTGAATGAATTCATCAACGATGTGGTAGAGAAGGCCACAGAGGATATACGTACACCAGAAGAGATAGAGGAAGAAAGGAAGCGCACTGAAGAATTCTTGGGCGCCTGTGCGGGAAGTTGGACTGGGGATGAGTCAGTTGAAGATATCATGCACCTTATTAAGGACGGAAGTGTTTCAAAGGAAATTATCAAACTATGAAACATTCACAATATCTCCTTGACACCAATGCTGTGGTGGAACTGATGCGCAGACCCGACGGCAAGGTGGCGCGTCATCTTGTGGAGGCCGGAGGAGTCGGTTATTGCGCGATCTCCGACCTGACTCTTTACGAACTTTACTCCGGAGCATATGCTTCGAAGAATGTGGAAAATAACTTTGCCGCTGTTCAGCGACTTACCCAGTGGCTTGCGGTAATACCCTCTGCGGATGGATTCAAGGAAGCGGCGAGACAAAAGGTGGAACTTCGTAAGCAGGGACAGATGATAGAGGACATAGACATTTTGATTGGCAGTACCGCACTGGTCTCAGGCAGAATATTGGTAACAGGAAATGTCAAGTATTTTTCTGGACTTCAGGGACTTCAGTTGGAGAACTGGCAGCAGTAGCTGTGCTATACAAATGCAATCGCCTGCAACTTGCCCCAGGAGGAAATCCATTCTCAGTTAAGGCCACATAATAGTTATTTTCTGCGGTTTGGGGGATATTTTGAGTCTAAACCGCAACTTATAGAATTATAATCTGCGGTTTGGATGGTTTTTTGAGCCAAAACCGCAGTTTATCCTTATTCCGAACTATTGCTACGGGAATACTACCTCCAGTCCGTCAAATGCGGCTTTTATCGGTGAGGGGAGATCCCTGTCGAGTTCTGCCTGACTTCCGTGAAGAGTCCTCGCCATATGGGTGAGATATACGCTCTGTCCTTTGGCGGGAAGGTACTTGCCGGTATCCGAAAGAACCTTCACGGTGGTTTCGACGGTCTTTATGCTGGAATGGGTGAATATCCTGTAGTCATCCTCGTGTCCGAATCCCATAGTTGCCTCCATAATAAGACCTGTTATGAAGGTGTTGCCCCTTACATGACGGTCTATTCCGGCGAGTTGGGCGGCGATGGCGGGAATACCTCCGGTATCGGTGGCGTAGAGTATTCTCGCTGAATCTTTCTCGATGAGGTAGATGAGGGTCTGTTCGTCAAGATAGTTCGAGGCGTGGTTTGCCGGAAGGGCGGTAACCTTGAGACCTTCCTCCTCTATGCTCTGGCCTATCTTGAGTGGAGTGATGGAAGGCATGGGAAGTCCCGTTTCTTCGCTCGCTTTCCTGAAATCCTCCTTCGCCCGGTCAAGCCAGGTTTCACCGAGATAGACTCTCTTTATGCCCAATTCCAATGCCGCCTTGGGTCGGTAGTGGTCATTGTGTGAATGGGTGTAGAAGATGACCTCGGGTTTCACACCGGAAGGAACCATATCTTTGGCCGTGTCCGTGAAATCAATGAGTACTTTCCTGTCGAATAAAGCGCTCGCGTTGCGCCTGAGTTCCCCGTCTTCCTTCGGACCCCACCAGTCGGCGGCACCGGTTCCCAAGAAACGGACGTGGATTCCTTTACCGGTGGGAACGTATTCCTTCGGACCTTCCTCCATCGGAGGGAAGCCTCCGGGTCTTCCGCCTCCGTTCGCTCCACGGGGAGGGCGCTGGGGAGGTACCTGGTCATTTCCGAAGACGGATAGGGGAGAAGCGGCAACGGCTATGGATGAAGCCGCGGCGATCTTGAGGAAATTCCTTCTTTTCATCTTATGTGTGTTTTGTGTTATCGCTGGTTATGACATGACACGCTTTTTTCTGTGAAAACACTATCCTTTTCCATAATCCTGGTACTCTCAACGAAGTCTCCGGGGCTTGTTTTGGGAAATGAGTGAAGGGTCGTCTGTGATAGCTGTCTTGCCTATGCAAATAAAGGAATTAATCCGCGATTGGGCAAGTAGATGGAGAGGGCGATATTGCAATCTTCGGGAGGTTTGAAGGGATGCCACAAGGTTTACTTATCCGATATTGGTCCTTGTTGGTCCTTTTTTACTTTGATTGTCGCGTTGTTTTGTATCAGGGATTCCAATGTCGGAGTTAAGGGAATATCAGTTTCTTCCTTGTTTTTCAAGTGGATTGACCTCTATATTTCAATGCTCCGTCAGTGGAAGACCGACAATCAAGCAGTGAATATCTTTTATACTATTATGACTATTATGGGCTAAAATATCAATCTTTTAGGACTCGTAGCAGAGCAAGAATAACTCGGGAATCCTTGCCCATGACTGATCTTCAAAGAGTTTTTCCGATATGGCATTTTTCCAAGTTTTGACGCATAAATGTTCCATCAGTTCTATAGTTTTTCCTGCCATCGATAATGGATGACGGAACAGTGGTTGGTTTTGTTCTTTTTGTAAAACCTTCCATATTTGCATATTCAATTATACAAAACACGCTATGAACAAGAATAGCCCCGAAGTTCAGGAACTGAAAAAGCAGGTAGAAGAAAGTGCAGGTCGCAAGATGAATACGACGAGTGATTTCATAGCTCTCGGACAGATCATATGGGACCGGATTCATGAAAATCTGAGTCCGACGACTCTAAAGAGACTATGGAGTTATATCGACGGTGCCACCGTGACCAGACGCAGTACTCTTGATGTGTTGTCGCACTTTTTGGGGTTGGATGATTGGGATGCTTTTTTGGAGCGGCTCCACAGTGAAAACGGGTCTGATCCGGTGGTGGCTCCCCATATCAGTTCGGTGGATCTTTCTGTCGGGGAAAAGGTGTTCGTTTCATGGAAACCTGACCGCAGGTGCACGTTCCGTTATTTGGGAGATTCGCATTTCGTTGTGGAGAAGTCAGAGAACTCCAAACTCAAAGAAGGGGACACTTTCTCGGCTTCTTTGTTCATTCTCGGAGAACCTCTGTACCTGGATGAACTCGTCCAGGACGGCAACGCTCCCATCGCCTTCGTCGCGGGCAATAAAGGAGGACTTTGTGAACTTCAAAGGCTGTAAAGGAATCGACCTTTGATCCGATAGTTTCATTGATTATCCCGCCTCTTTGCGGATATGCGCTCATCTGCCGTTTTTCATTCGACGGCTTGTTGATTCGTGCGACAGCCCCGACCATGCCACTTCATTTTCGGAGAGTCTCCGCCGAGAACGTAACATCTTGTAATGAACTAAAATGAACTTGTCTTTCTGACAATGCTTTCATTGTCTCCTAATAAAAAATATGTACATTTGCGTGTTTTTTACCTCCCATGAGCAAGGGACCGGTAAAAGAGGGAGACAGTTTCATCCCGAAATAGGACGGAACTGTTTCATAGGGGAAAGTAATCCGGATTTCCGGAACAGCGTTTTTGAAATAAGTTTCCATAGATAGACTCATCATGTCTTTTTTGGATAAATATCGCAACTATTATCTTCGCAGCAGGTTCATTTTCCTCATTGACCTTGTTCTGTCGACGGCATCATCGTACCTTGTAATCCTCACTCTCAGACTCCTTGAGAAGAACGCATTTCCGATCGGGACGGTTGCCGGGTATTTTGTGGTGTCGATACTGTCGACGATAGTGTTGATGCTCGTCAATTCGACAGCGAAGATCGTAATCCGTCATCTTACCATCCGTGACCTTGTGCCTTTCGTGATCGTCGCTTTGGGCAAAGGCGTATGCCTCGCCATAGTCATGGCGATTTCCGGGCATTTGGGCATTTGGATGGGTACAACGGTTTTGGCTGACGCCATCCTTACGTTCGTCCTTTTCTTGGCCGTACGGCTTCTTATGATTCTCGTCTTCGATTACACGAACCGGAAGATAAACGACCATGCGAAGCATCAGAGGATTCTTGTGTATGACAACTCGGACAAGAGTGTCGCGGCTGTAGTGAGGTTGCAGAATTCCGACCATTACAAGGTGGTGGGATTCCTGCACAGATCATCAAAACCTGACAGCAAGGTGCTGGAGAGGTTGCCGATCTTCAATTTCGATTCCAAGGAAAAGCTGGAAAGGATATGCAGGGCGAACGGCATCAGGGCCGTGCTCTTCTCCAGGGATATTGATGCCCAGAATGAGGAGAATGGCCTCATTAAGGATTGCCATGACCTGGGAATCCGCACCTTGATTGTTCCATCGTTGGATGAATTCGTCGAAGGGAAGAGTCTTTACCGCCCTAGGGAAGTTCGGGTCGAAGACCTCCTCGGCCGTGATGAAATCATAATCTCTCTCGATGAGATAAAGGCCAACTTCAAAGGCAAGGTCGTTATGGTTACCGGTGCGGCCGGTTCCATCGGAAGTGAACTCGTACGCCAGCTGGCTTCTTTCGGTGTAAGTAAAATTATCCTCTACGACAATGCCGAAACCCCCATGCACAATCTCCGTCTGGAACTGGACGACAAATTTAAGGGATTGGACTACGTTCCGGTAATCGGAGACGTAAGGCAGAAACCCCGGCTTGAGAGAGTATTCACCGAGTTCCATCCGGAAGTCGTATTCCACGCAGCCGCCTACAAGCACGTTCCCCTCATGGAAGAGAATCCTTGCGAGGCGGTTCTTGTGAATGTGTTCGGTTCGAGGAACGTGGCGGACATGTGTCTGAAGTACGGTGTTGAGAAGATGGTGATGATTTCTACGGATAAGGCCGTCAATCCCACCAACATAATGGGTTGTACCAAGCGTCTTGCCGAGATCTATGTCCAGAGCCTGGGCCTCGCTGTCGAAAGGGGTGAGAAGGAAGGGACGACTAAGTTCGTCACCACCCGTTTCGGAAACGTTCTCGGAAGCAACGGAAGCGTTATCCCCCGATTTAGGGAGCAGATCGCAAAGGGCGGTCCCGTCACTGTGACTCATCCGGACATCAACCGCTTTTTCATGACGATTCCGGAAGCATGCCGCCTCGTCATGGAAGCCGCTACCAAGTCCACAGGAAACCAGATTTTCGTCTTCGATATGGGCAAGCCAGTCAAGATCAGCGATCTGGCTAAAAGGATGATAATTCTTGAGGGACTCGTCCCCGACAAGGATATCAAGATAGAATACACTGGCCTTCGCCCCGGAGAGAAACTCTACGAGGAAGTCCTCTCAGACAAGGAAACGACTCTTCCCGCCTTCCATGAAAGGATCAGGATCGCGAAGGTCCGTGAATATCCTTACGAAGAGGTGGAGAAAGTCACTGACACTCTCGAGACCCTCTCCCGCAATGTCGAGATCGAGTCTATGGTGCGCCTTATGAAACGCACCGTGCCCGAGTACAAGAGCGACAATTCACATTTCGCTCTTATGGACGATGAAATGAAGAAGAAAAAGTAGTTCTTCGGGCTTCCAAGGTCCTGAAGAACTCTGGCCCGGTCAAGATCGGACAATGTCCGAATGGGGAAGCCCACCGGAAAAGGTTGAGATGTCTTCTGAAGTTTCCCCGTTTCATTGTTTTCCCGCCATTATTCTTTACCTTTACATTTCCGGAGAAGTCCTTTTTGGGGACAATCCCATTGATATTATTGCCGAAAGGCTTTGAAAATCACTCTTTATGCTCTGCGAAGAAAGATTCCGTCACGTTTACGGAAGGGATCCCGAGGGGAAGACCTTCTGTCCATACCGCATTTGTCCCATAGGGGCGCATTCCGACCATAACCTCGGAAAGATAACAGGTCTTGCCATTGACAAAGGCATTCACATGGCTTTCGCTCCGAAGCAGAACGGTGTGGTGGAGATTTCATCACTGCAGTTCCCCAAGCGGGCACAGTGGCATATTGCCCAGGTCCCTTCCAAGAAACAGAATGACTGGGCGGATTACCTCAGGGGAGCAACTCTCATGCTCGAGAGGGAACATCGTCTTAAGGTTGGCCTTTGCGGAGTGATCGAAGGGACACTCCCCATAGGGGGACTGTCATCAAGCGCAGCCGTGACGATTGCGTTCCTGTCGGCTCTCTGCAAAGTGAACGACATCGTCCTTTCCCAGCAGGAAATCATCGACATCGCGTACGACGCAGAACTTACTTACGTCGGGGTGTCCATCGGTAAACTCGACCAAAGCTGTGAGGTCCTTTCCAAGAAAGGGCATCTTCTGTACCTGGATACGAAGGACGGGAAATATGAACTCATTCCGGAGCATAAGGACATGCTTCCCTGGAAGATCGCGATCTTCTATTCGGGACTGGAGCACAGCCTCGTCGGATCGAAGTTCAACATGAGGGTGGATGAACTCCGTGCCGGAGTGTACGCTCTCCAGGCTTACGCCGGACTCGATTACGGGAAATTCAAGGACGCTGCCGCTAGGAATGTCCCCAGGGAAGTGTACGAGCAGTACAAGGACCGTCTTCCCGACCCTTGGAGAAAACGATGCGAGCACTGGTATACTGAGTTCGAGAGAGTGGAAAAGGGCGCGGAGGCCTGGAGAAGGGGAGACCTCATTGAATACGGACGCCTTTCCTTCGAATCAGGCTGGTCCAGTATCCATAACTGGGAATCCGGTGCGCCTGAACAGATACGCCTCTATGAGATAATGACGCAGACGAAAGGAATATACGGGGGAAGATTCTCCGGCGCCGGTTTCAAAGGGTGCTGTATGGCATTAATTGATCCAGCATACGAAGACTCCATCAAAGAGTCCATCACGGACAAATATCTTTCCTCCTTCCCTGAAATGAAAGGTAAATATGACGTATTCATCTGCGAAAGCGCTGACGGAGTCGTCCTGGAATAATTCAATTTTGAACAAAGAAGTTTTATTGACTGATGAAAGTACTGATTCTTGCCGCGGGTTATGCTACCCGCCTCTATCCTTTGACGGAAAATTTCCCGAAACCTCTTCTGGAAGTTGCGGGCAAACCTATTCTCGATCACCTCATCGATGACCTTGAGGGAGTGAAAGACGGCGAAGGCAAAAATTTGATAGATGGTTACGTCATAGTGTCCAATCACAAATTCGCCGACATCTTCATGAAATGGATCGATTCACATAAGATAAAGGATAAACTTTTCCTTGTGGACGACGGCACCTCATCCAATGAATCGAGGCTCGGAGCCGTAAAGGACATCGAGCTTGGAATAAATGAGGGAAAGATCGACGACGACCTTCTGGTGATGGCCGGAGACAATCTCCTGTCGTTCTCTCTCGAGGAGTTCGTGAAGTATTCCATCAAAAAAGGTACGACCTGCATAATGAGGTTCTACGAGGAAAGCGAAGAGCGTCTTCACAAGTGCGGTGTGGCCGAGGTCGATGAAAACGACAAGATCATATCAATGGAGGAGAAACCCGCCCATCCCAAATCCCACTGGGCTTGCCCTCCTTTCTATATATACAGGAAGGAAGACCTCTCTCTCATCCCTGAGGGCATAGCCGAAGGATGCGGAACTGACGCCCCCGGAAGTTTCATCGCCTGGCTGTGCACAAAGACGACTGTCCATGCATATAAGATTCCGGGAAGAAGGTATGATATCGGGAATCTCGAGAGCTATGAGGCGGTTAAAAAGGAGTTCGGGGAAAAGTGACAAGAAATCCTCCGGGATATCGGCCCAAATGACAGGATTCATAACAAGGAAGCTTGTCGCCACTTGTTATAATACTGAGCCGAAGATTATCGGCTGACTTAGTATGAGCACTCTACGTCTTGTATATCTGGATACTAACCGTACTAACTGTATTCGTTCTAACCATACTGACCGGTATTCGAAGGAGCGAAGAACGGATTACTCCGTGTATTCCATTTGGCATATGAAATGATCAGGTCATTCAGTTTCGCAAGCCTGCAGGAATCATTCGAAACAGGGGAGTAATCCTTGATTGTCCACTCCCTCAGTTGTCATCATCCCATTTATCAACATCCTTCAATGGTGGGATTCAGTGTCGGGTCGTGGCCAATTCATGAAAGCGAAAGCGTCTTCGCCGCTTCGGATTATGTGATTATCGGACGAATCGGAAGAAATTGAAGCGACTTGCCTTTGGCTTAGGCTTGGACTTTTCTTTCTTGGCGGCCGAAGATGACAGACTTGTATAGCTAGTATAGCTTGGATAGCATGAATAATTTGGATACGATAGTTGAATAAGATAGTTGAATAGGATCGTTGGATAAATACCGGGCCGGAATATTGCACTGGACTATGCACCGGAGAATACCGACCTTCATGAAGGAAGATTGCACCGATTCTGATAAGACGGAAACTTTACTCTGCACCGAAGACGTGACCCTATCCTGAAACCAAAAACGCACCCAGAAGAAGCTTAGAAGAGGGTTGTCTCCAAGAAAAATCACGGGCGTTGATTCAAACTTTTGGAGGGAGTTTTTCTTCTTGCCCGAAACCTCTTCCCCGAACCTCCCTCTTGACATTGCCCCGACATGGCCCAACACATTGAAATGAACTAAAATGAACAAGTCCAAAGAGGTGGTCTTCTCATAAGAATTGTGTAATTTTACAAACTTTTATCCAGCAATTTTAAAAACGGACAAAAGCGGGTGACAGAATCTTCCCTTGGATAGGGGAAGGACTGTTCCGGAAAGCGACATCATCCGGTTCAAGCCTGTGGCTACCTGACCGTGTACTTTCTTCCGGGGAAGGTTTTCCTTTCCCTAAGGTGGTATGACGCTCGGGGAGTCGGATTGTTTGTCTCCGTCGGAGATTATCCGACACTTAAAGGAACATCCACCAACGAAACAAGACTCGGAGCCGTCAAGGATATTGAGCTCGGAATAAGTGAAGGGAAGATCGACGACGATCTTCTGGTCATGGCGGGAGACAATCTCCTCTCGTTCTCTTTAGAACGAGTTTGTGAAGTATTCCGTGGAGAAAGGAACGACCTGCATAATGAGATACTACGAGGAAAGCGAGGAACGTTTTCACAAATGCGGCATAGCCGAAGTTGATGAAAACGACAGGATCATTTCCATGGAGGAGAAACCCGCGTATCCCAAATCCCATTGGGCTTGTCCTCCATTCTACATCTACAGGAAAGAAGACTTGGCTCTCATTCCCAAGGGAATCGAAGAAGGATGCGGAACCGATGCTCCCGGAAGCTTCATAGAATGGCTGTGCACAAAGACTACGGTCCATGCCTATGAAATGAAGGGCAGAAGATATGATATCGGCAACCTCGAAAGCTACGAGGCGGTGAAAAGGGAGTTCGGGGAGAAGTGATACTGGTTATTCTCTATTTTCCCTATTCTCTCAATTCTTCAATTCTCACATTTCATTCAATTCTACTTCATAGCGATTCAGAGCATCTCATTCTTTAGTCCTGCAACCGAAATCCTGATAGCGTAGTCATAGTCTATTTCTGATCTTATGATCGTTTGAATGGCATTCAAAAGGTCAAAAGAAGATAAAATAGTCAATAGGCTATGAGTAGTCCGGAAAGAATAGAGGGCTTGAACACAACGCACCATGACGAAAGCGAAAAAGAAGAACAACTCTTCAAGGAAGAACGGTCCTTTGTCTTCAAACTCCGTTTCCATGAATCTTTCTGCTGAAAAGTTCATCAAGGAGAGAGGAAGGAAGATTCCCATTGAGGTATGCTACCTTGACAAGAAAGGGATTAAAGAAGTCGGAAGTGGAACGGGAATGATAGTCCGTCTCCATGAGGGAGGAAGAAGAACCGTCGGACTTTATTTCATCGATACCTGGTGCAGGGGAGTGTTCAACACCATTTACTTGAGTCTTCTGGATGAAGATGATTACGAAGCATTATTGGAAAAATTGAAGGAAGAATCATCAGTTGAAGAAGTCTCATACGAGGAACTTCACAACTGGATATTCGGAGCGGTGGAATTCGCACGCGAAGCGGGAATAGAGCCTTGCAGGAGTTTCGCGATATCGAAATACCTTCTTGAGGATGACGAGAACGAAGATATCCCGATCATAGAGTATGAATTCGGAGACGAAGGAAAACATCATCTCGTCGTTGAAACCGCCGAAGAAGGATTGAAGTATTATCCTACATTGGAGAAACATCTTGGTAAGGATTACAGGATAACGATTGAGGATGAAGAAGAGGATAGCTAATCTTAAATGCATATGAATACAGAGATTTTCGTTGAAAAGATACGTGAATCATATTCTCCTTTCGGCACTGTTAACGCATCCCGAAATGTCAAGTTCGGAGAAAAACAGATTCAAGATATTGATAGTGTTTTGATGAGGGAGTGTAATAATCGTGGCTTCAGTGTAATGATCACAAAAGTCGATAAAGAACTACCAGTGGTTAGAATGAATGTTTTGGGATTTCCAACATTGGAGTATGTTCTTGGGACAACTACTTCTGATATAGTAAATAAGGCGAGACTCCGTTATTCAAATAATCCGGAGGTGCTTGAGGTCATTGAACGAAATGCTGAGATAATTCTATGTGCTTATAAAGAGGCTTCTGGTGTTGATTCAGGAGCAGATTCTCATTAGAATACAGTTGTCCTAGTAACGGAATAGAACCTTTTTATGCAACGATAGATTTACTCGACTTTAGCAAGTAGTTTTAAGCCGACGCAGGGAGGCTCACACCATCATATAGGGAATCGTCATCCCCACATAGTTTGTCCACCGCCCGCTTGAGGTTCTTGATTTTGTCACTGTTTCTGAACAAGGTCTCAAGTAATGACATCGTGTCGGCTCCTGTGAATTCCGCTATGGCGGAGATCGTTTCCAATATCATCAGCCATATGCGTTCGACCAAAGAAAGTTCAACGGTCGATTTCGTCACTTCCG
>JAFUFP010000008.1 GCA_017469845.1 Bacteroidales bacterium
GGTAAGACTACCCTCACCGCCGCCATCACCAAGGTGCTCGCCGAGAGAGTAGCCGGCAACGCCGACAAGGTCAAGTCTTTCGACCAGATCGACAACGCTCCCGAAGAGAAAGAGCGTGGTATCACCATCAACTCAGCTCACGTTGAGTACGAAACAGCTAAACGTCACTATGCACACGTAGACTGCCCTGGCCACGCTGACTACGTTAAGAACATGGTTACTGGTGCTGCTCAGATGGACGGTGCTATCCTCGTTGTCGCTTCAACTGATGGTCCTATGCCTCAGACTCGTGAGCACATCCTTCTCGCCCGTCAGGTAAACGTCCCTAAGATCCTCGTTTTCATGAATAAGGTTGACCTTGTTGACGATGAGGAAATGCTCGACCTCGTAGAAATGGAGATCCGTGACCTCCTCGCTTTCTACAACTTCGACGAGGACTGCCCTATCATCCGCGGTTCAGCTCTTGGTGCTCTCAACGGTGAGCCCCAGTGGGAAGACAAGGTTATGGAACTCATGGACGCAGTTGATGAGTACATTCCTCTCCCCGAGCGTCTTGTTGACAAGCCCTTCCTTATGCCTATCGAGGACATCTTCTCCATCACCGGTCGTGGTACTGTTGTTACCGGTCGTATCGAGGCTGGTACCATCCACGTCAACGATGAGGTTGAGCTCGTAGGATTCGGTGATGAGCCCAGGAAGACCGTCTGCACAGGTGTTGAGATGTTCCGTAAGCTCCTCCCTCAGGGTGAGGCTGGTGACAACGTAGGTCTTCTCCTCCGTGGTATCGACAAGAAGGAAGTAAAGCGTGGTGAGGTTGTTGCTAAGCCCGGTTCCATTACTCCTCATACCGAGTTCAAGGCTCAGATCTACGTCCTCAAGAAAGAGGAAGGTGGACGCCACACTCCTTTCCACAACCACTATCGTCCTCAGTTCTTCATCCGTACACTTGATGTTACTGGTGAGATCACTCTTCCTGATGGCGTTGAGATGGTTATGCCTGGTGATAACGTCGAGATCAAGGTTAAGCTCATTACCCCCGTCGCTATCAACAACGCTCTTCAGTTCGCTATCCGTGAGGGTGGACGTACCGTAGGTGCCGGACAGGTTATCGACATCATCGAGTAATTCGATCAAAAACTCTATAGTGGGTATCAAGACCCTTTGGTACCCACTTCATACAGGGGAATAGAACAAGGGTAGTTCAGCGGTCTCCAAAACCGTCGATGTGGGTTCGAATCCTGCTTCCCCTGCCAAATATCAAAGGTTACGATTTGGTAATGTTTAACAGACGCTGCCACCCGCTTCCAATCGGCCGCGTCCATTAAAGTAAAGATGAGAAAGTTCATTAACTATTGCAAGGAATCCTACACCGAGTTGACAAAGAAGGTGACGTGGCCCACTTGGCAGAAGCTTCAGAGCTCCGCTCTGCTTGTCATGATCGCTACCGTCATCATCGCTGTCTTCCTCTTTGTAGTTGATTATGCTTTCCAGCATCTGATGCAGGCAATCTACACATTGTAATTTTTATTCATTACCATGGGCGATAAGAAATGGTACGTCCTTAGGACCGCAGGAGGCAAAGAAAAAAAGGCGGCTGAACATCTTGTAAAAGAAATCGAGAGAAGCCAACTTGAGAACCAGGTTTCACAGGTTCTCGTTCCAGTCGAAAAGAAGTACGTAGTAAAGAACGGAAAGAGGGTTCAGACAGAGAAGCTCCTCTTCCCGGGCTATGTGCTTATTGAAGCTGAACTCAGCGCTGAACTGCAGTACATCATCCGCAACCTCGTTCCCGGCATGTCCGGTTTCCTTACCGAAAAGGGAGACGGCAAGCAGGCTGGAGAGAGAATCCCCGTTCCGATTCGTGATGAAGAAGCACGCAGGATCCTCGGACAGCATGACGAGGAGGTCGTAAGTGAAGTTGAGACTGAGGTCGACTACGAAGTCGGCGAGTCTGTACGTATCACCGAAGGACCTTTCGCCGGATTCGACGGAACCATTGATGAGATTGTCGAAGACAGAAGCAAGCTTAAGGTTATAGTTATGATCTTTGGCAGGAAGACCCTGCTTGAGCTCAACTTTAATCAAGTAACTAAAGAGTAAATTCTAATCATGGCAAAAGAAGTAACCGGATTCATCAAGCTCCAAATCAAAGGTGGAGCAGCGAATCCTGCGCCTCCTGTAGGACCGGCCCTCGGTTCTAAGGGAGTCAACATCATGGACTTCTGCAAGCAGTTCAACGCCGCCACACAGTCTCAGGCCGGCAAGATTCTGCCTGTAGTGATCACTGTTTTCTCAGACAAGTCCTTCAAGTTCGTTGTAAAGCAGCCTCCTGTGGCTGTATCCCTCAAGGAAGCGGCAAAGATCCAGAAAGGTTCGGGAGAGCCTAACAGGAACAAGGTAGCCAGCGTCACCTGGGATCAGGTGAAGACCATCGCTGAAGGGAAGATGTCAGATATGAACTGCTTCACCCTCAAGTCAGCTATGTCAATGGTTGCCGGAACAGCAAGAAGTATGGGTATCAAGGTGACAGGCGAATTCCCTGCCGACGTCCAGTAAAATCACACGTGCATCATGGCAAAACTTACTAAGAACCAGAAAGCAGTCGCAGCAAAATACGACGCCCACAAGCTCTATACGCTTCCGGAGGCATGTGAGATCCTCAAGGACATCACCTATACCAAATTCGATGCTTCCGTAGAAATTTCAGTCAATCTCGGTGTTGACCCCCGTAAGGCCAATCAGATGGTCCGTGGAGTCGTCACCCTCCCCAATGGAACAGGTAAGACCGTCCGCGTTCTCGTACTCTGTACTCCCGACAAGGAGAATGAGGCCAAAGAGGCTGGCGCAGATTACGTAGGTCTCGATGACTATATCGAGAAGATCAAAGGCGGTTGGACAGACGTTGATGTCGTAATCTGTACTCCTTCAGTCATGGGTAAAGTTGGTCCTATCGGCCGTATCCTCGGTCCCCGTGGACTCATGCCTAACCCCAAGACCGGTACAGTTACCATGGACATCGCAGGTGCAGTCAAGGCAGTGAAGGCCGGTAAGATCGACTTCAAAGTTGACAAGACCGGAATCGTACACACCGCTATCGGTAAGGTATCCTTCACTCCCGAGATGATCTGCCAGAACGCGAAGGCTGTCATTTCCGAGATTCTCAAACTCAAACCTCAGGCCCTCAAGGGTACTTATGTAAAGGCTGCAGCCATCTGCACCACCATGAGCCCCGGTCTGAAACTCGACGTCAAGACATTCAGTGCTGAATAATAAAATTCGAAGGTTATGAAAAAAGAACTCAAAGCCCAGGTAATTGAAGAAATTTCAGCACAGCTCAAGGAGACCCCCAACTTCTACGTTACCGACATCTCCGGCCTGAATGCTGAACAGACATCCCAACTCCGCCGCGCTTGCTTCGAAAAGGGAATCAAGCTCAAAGTAGTCAAGAACACCCTTTTCAATCACGTGATCAAAGAGATCAACGATTCCGAACTGAATCAGATCTCCCAGATTCTCGAAGGCAACAGCGCTATCATGTACACTGAGGTTGCCAACGCTCCCGCAAAACTCATCAAAGAGTTCACCAAGGAGACCAAGCTTGACAAACCCGCCCTCAAGGGTGCCTATGTTCAGGAGTGTGCTTTCATAGGTGCTGACAAGATCGAAGAGCTCGCTTCCATCAAGAGCAAGGAAGAACTCATCGGCGAGATCATCACTCTCCTCCAGTCTCCTGCACGCAACGTCATCTCCGCTCTCCAGAACGCTGGTGGCTCTACAATCGCCGGACTGGTCAAAACACTTTCCGAGAAGGAAGCTTAAAAGAAATAATATCAACAATTTTAAAAAATACAATTTATCATGGCAGACGTAAAAGCACTTGCAGAGGAGTTGGTAAACCTCACTGTAAAAGACGTTCAGGAACTTGCAAAGGTTCTCAAGGAAGAGTATGGTATCGAGCCTGCAGCAGCTGCAGTAGCAGTAGCTGGCCCCGTTGCCGGAGCAGCAGAGGCTGAGGAGAAGGAGCAGACCGAATTCGACGTTGTTCTCACCAGCGCCGGACAGGCTAAGCTTCAGGTAATCAAGGCCGTCAAGGAGGCTCTTGGTCTCGGACTTAAGGAGGCTAAGGAAGTCGTTGACAAGGCTCCCGCAACTTTGAAGGAAAAAGTTT
Organism: Bacteroidales bacterium; assembly: GCA_017469845.1. GTDB lineage: Bacteria > Bacteroidota > Bacteroidia > Bacteroidales > UBA932 > Cryptobacteroides. Next base: position 4,169 of record JAFUFP010000008.1, read on the forward strand.
CCAAGGCTGAGGCCGAGCAGCTCAAAGCTACTCTCGAGGAGGCCGGTGCAGAAGTTGAGGTTAAATAAACCCACTTCTCCCCTAAGGGACACAAACAGGTTTAGAGCCGGGGTAATAGGCTCTAAACCTTTTTGCATATAATTTTTTTCCTATTTCAAAGGCAGACCATGTCAAAAAAGACCACAAATAAACGAATCAACTTCGCAACATCAAAGATCCTGGATTATCCGGACCTTCTTGAGGTGCAGCTGAAGTCATTCAAGGATTTCTTCCAGCTTGACACCACTCCCGAGAACAGGAGGAATGAAGGTCTTTACCAAGTTTTCCAGGAGATTTTTCCGATCGAAGACACGAGGAACAATTACAAGCTCGAGTTCATCGACTATTTCATTGATCCTCCCCAGTATTCGATAGAAGAGTGTCTTGAGAGAGGACTTACATACAACGTTCCTCTGAAGGCAAAACTCCGCCTTTCATGCAGCGATCCGGATCACGAGGATTTTGATACCAGGGTACAGGATGTGTATCTTGGCAATATCCCGTATATGACCCCCGGAGGAACCTTCGTCATCAACGGTTCCGAGAGGATCATCGTCTCCCAGCTCCATCGCTCCCCTGGCGTTTTCTTTGACCAGAGCATGCACGCCAACGGTACCAAGCTCTACTCCGCCAGGATCATTCCCTTCAAGGGATCATGGATCGAGTTCGCGACTGACATCAACAATGTCATGTACGCTTACATCGACCGTAAGAAGAAACTTCCCGTCACCACCCTCCTCAGGGCTATCGGATTCGATTCCGACAAGGACATCATCGATATCTTCGGACTCGCCGAGGAAATCGAAGCCACTCCGGAAGTTCTCAAAGAGAACATCGGCCGCAAACTCGCAGCCAAGGTCATCAAGACCTGGACAGAGGACTTCGTTGACGAGGAAACTGGAGAGGTCATCCCCATCGAGAGGACCGATCTCGTCGTGAACAGGGACGTCGAGATCACTGAGGATACCATCCAGCAGATTGAAGACGCACAGGTGAGCACCGTACTCCTCCAGAAGGACGAAGCCTCCGACAACGAGTACGCGATCATCTACAACACTCTCGGTAAGGACACCACCAACACTGAGAAGGAAGCCATCAACTACATCTACAAACAGCTGCGCAACTCCGAACCGCCGGATGAGGCTACAGCCAAGGATGTCATCGACAAGCTCTTCTTCTCAGAAAAGAGGTATGACCTCGGTAACGTGGGAAGGTTCCGTCTCAACAAGAAACTGAACCTCACAATCGATCCCGCTACAAGGGTTCTTACCAGAACTGACATCATCGAGATCATCAAGTATCTGATCCAGCTCATCAACTCCAGGGCTACCGTCGACGATATCGACCACCTGAGCAACCGTAGGGTCAGAACCGTAGGTGAGCAGCTCGCAAACCAGTTCAGCGTAGGTCTTTCCAGAATGGCACGTACCATCAGGGAAAGGATGAACGTAAGGGATTCCGAGCAGTTCAACCCCATTGACCTCATCAACTCGAAGACCCTTTCATCTGTGATCAACTCCTTCTTCGGAACAAGCCAGTTGTCACAGTTTATGGATCAGACGAACCCTCTTGCTGAGATTACCCACAAGAGACGTCTTTCCGCTCTCGGTCCCGGAGGTCTCTCCAGGGATAGGGCAGGATTCGAGGTACGAGATGTCCACTATACACACTACGGACGCCTCTGCCCTATCGAGTCACCTGAAGGCCCGAACATCGGTCTCATTTCATCACTGTGCGTGTATGCGAAGATCGATGATCTCGGTTTCATCGAGACTCCTTACCGTAAAGTCGAGAACGGAAAGGTCGACCTTACGGATGAGGGTTGGAAGTTCATGAGCGCTGAAGAAGAGGAGAACAAGCTCGTCTCCCTCGCCAACGTCAGGATGGACGACGACGGAAACATCCTCGAAGACAGGATTCAGTGCCGTAAGGAGGCCGACTTCCCTGTCGTTACCAAGGAGGAAGTCAACTACATGGACGTCGCTCCTAACCAGATGGCTTCAGTGGCAGCTTCACTTATCCCGTTCCTCGAGCACGACGACGCTCACCGTGCCCTCATGGGTGCGAACATGATGCGTCAGGCTGTTCCACTCCTCAACCCCGAGTCTCCTATCGTAGGTACCGGCCTCGAGGAAACAGTCTGCGTTGACTCCAGGACCCAGGTAATGGCGGAGCGCAAAGGTGAAGTCGTTTATGTTGACGCGAACGAAATTCACGTCCGCTACGACAGGACCGATGAAGAGAAATTCGTTTCCTTCTCCCCTGAAATCACAGTATACCATCTCCCGATTTACCGCAGGACGAACCAGAGCACGACCATCACCCTCAAACCTATCGTCAGAAAGGGTGACATCGTACAGAAGGGACAGATCCTCACTGAAGGATACGCTACCCAGAACGGAGAGCTCGCTCTCGGCCGCAACCTCATGGTCGCCTTCATGCCTTGGAAGGGATACAACTACGAGGATGCCATCGTTCTTTCCGAGAAGATGGTCCGTTGGGATATCCTCACCTCCGTACATGTCGACGAGTACCTCACCGAGGTCCGTGAGACAAAGCGCGGAATGGAGGAACTCACTTCCGACATCCCCAATGTCAGCGAGGACGCGACAAAGAACCTCGATCTCGACGGTATCGTCAGGATCGGTGCCCACATCGAGCCCGGTGACATCATGATAGGTAAGATCACCCCGAAGGGTGAGAGCGATCCTTCACCTGAGGAGAAACTCCTCCGCGCCATCTTCGGTGACAAGGCCGGAGACGTCAAGGACGCTTCCCTCAAGGCCAATCCTTCACTGAGCGGAACCGTCGTCAAGACTTCCCTCTATGCGAAGGTCTCCAAGGAGAGCAACAAGAGGCAGGCAAAACAGGAGCAGAAGGTCAAGATCGAAAGCCTGGAAGAGGATTTCGCGAAGAAGGCACAGAGCCTCTACGACACCTTCATCGCCAAACTCATCGTTCTGGCGGAAGGCAAGAAGAGCGCCGGAATCAGCGACCTCTACGGTGTTGAAGTTATCGCCAAGGGTGCCGAAATCACAGCCGAAAAGCTCCGTGAGATCGAATACCTCAACGTCAACTCCAACAAGTGGACAGCCGACAAGAATACCAACAACAACATCAGGGATCTCATCAACAACTATTGCATCGCTTACAAGGAAGAACTTGCAAGGAACAAGAGGGCTCTTGACAAGATCAAGATCGGTGATGAACTTCCCAACGGTGTCATGCAGATGGCTAAGGTCTACATCGCCAAGAAGCGTAAGATCACTGTCGGTGACAAGATGGCCGGACGCCACGGTAACAAGGGTATCGTAGCGAAGATCGTAAGGGAGGAAGACATGCCGTTCCTCGAGGACGGAACTCCTGTCGATATCGTTCTGAACCCTCTGGGAGTGCCTTCACGTATGAACCTCGGTCAGATTTACGAAACCGTGCTCGGATGGGCAGGTTCAAAACTCGGTCTGAAGTTCAGCACCCCGATTTTCGACGGTGCAAGCATCGACGAGATCAACGACTACACCGCCAAGGCAGGAGTTCCCCAGTACGGTAAGACACGTCTCAGGGACGGTGGTACCGGTGACTGGTTCGACCAGCCCGCGACTGTCGGTGTCATCTACATGATCAAGCTCGGCCACATGGTCGACGACAAGATGCACGCAAGGTCCATCGGTCCTTACTCTCTCATTACCCAGCAGCCTCTGGGCGGAAAGGCCCAGTTCGGAGGTCAGAGGTTCGGAGAGATGGAGGTTTGGGCTCTCGAGGCATTCGGAGCAGCGAACGCCCTCCAGGAAATCCTTACCGTCAAGTCGGATGACGTTACCGGCAGGTCCAAGACCTACGAGGCTATCGTCAAGGGTGATCCAATGCCGACTCCCGGTATCCCCGAGTCACTGAACGTGCTCCTCCACGAACTCCGTGGTCTCGGTCTCAAGGTGACCCTTGACTAAGGACGCATTAGCAGCAAGTCAAATGATTTGAGAACAGAAGAAATATGCCTACTTTCAACAATAAGGATAATAAAGTCAAGAGCAATTTCCAGAAGATCAGCATCTCGCTGGCTTCCCCGGAGGACATCATCGAGAGGTCCTGCGGAGAGGTCCTGAAACCCGAGACCGTCAACTACAGGACATACAAGCCTGAAAGGGACGGCCTGTTCTGCGAGAAGATCTTCGGTCCTACCAAGGATTATGAGTGCTATTGCGGCAAGTACAAGAGAATCAGATACCGCGGAATCGTCTGCGACAGGTGCGGCGTCGAAGTGACGGAGAAGAAGGTCCGTAGGGAAAGGATGGGTCATATCACCCTTACCGTACCCGTGGCCCACATCTGGTACTTCAAGAGCGCGCCCAACAAGATCTCCGCACTTCTCGGCATGCCCGCCAAGAAGCTGGAGTCCGTGATCTACTACGAGAAGTACGTCGTCATCAACCCCGGAAAGAGCGGTCTTGAGAAACTTGACCTCCTTTCAGAGGACGAGTACCTTGATATTCTTGACAAGGTCAGGGGAACTGAAGATCCCGACGATCCTTCGACCAAATTCATCGCCAAGATGGGCGCCGAAGGTATCTATGACCTCCTCAAGGAAATCAACGTCAAGGAGCTCGCCAACAGCCTCCGCGAGGCTATGGCGACCGAAACCGCACAGCAGAGGAAAGCTGAACTCCTCAAGAGGCTTTCCATCGTCAAGTGGTTCGAAGAGTCCGACGGAATCAACCGCCCGGAATGGATGATAATGAAAGTTATCCCCGTCATTCCCCCGGATCTCCGTCCCCTCGTTCCCCTCGACGGAGGAAGGTTCGCGACTTCTGACATAAATGACCTCTACAGAAGGGTCATCATCAGGAACAACCGTCTTAAGAGACTCATCGAGATAAAGGCTCCCGAGGTGATCCTCAGGAACGAGAAACGTATGCTCCAGGAGGCCGTCGACTCTCTGTTCGACAACTCCAAGAAATCCAGCGCCGTCAAGAGCGAATCCAACAGGGCCCTCAAGTCCCTTTCCGATTCCCTCAAGGGTAAGCAGGGACGTTTCCGTCAGAACCTCCTCGGAAAGAGGGTTGACTACTCCGCACGTTCGGTCATCGTCGTAGGACCTGAGTTGAACATGCACGAGTGCGGTCTCCCCAAATTCATGGCAGCCGAGCTTTACAAACCCTTCATCATCCGCAAACTCATCGAGAGGGGTATCGTAAAGACCGTCAAGTCCGCAAAGAAGATTGTCGACCGCAAGGATCCCGTCATCTGGGATATCCTCGAGAATGTGATGAAGGGTCATCCCGTGCTCCTCAACCGTGCACCTACCCTCCACAGGCTCGGTATCCAGGCTTTCCAGCCCAAGATGATCGAAGGAAAGGCCATCCAGCTCCACCCTCTCGCCTGTACCGCATTCAACGCGGACTTCGATGGTGACCAGATGGCTGTCCATCTTCCCCTCGGCAACGCGGCCATCATGGAAGCTCAGCTTCTCATGCTCGGATCGCAGAACATTCTGAACCCCGCCAACGGTACACCTATCACCGTCCCTTCACAGGATATGGTGCTCGGTCTGTACTACATCACAAAGCAGAGGGTCGGAGCAAAGGGAGAGAACAAGTCATTCTACGGTCCCGAGGAAGTCATCGTAGCCCTCAACGAGAAGGCAATCGATCTCCACGCTCTCATCAATGTCCGCCTTCCCAAGGACAAGAACGATGAGAGCAAGGGATTCGAGATGGTTCCCACGACTGCCGGACGTATCATCGTCAACCAGTACGTTCCCGATGAGGTTCCTTACGTGAACGAGGTCCTCGGAAAGAAAGCCTTGAGGAAGATCATCACGACCGTCATCAAGAGCACCGGCGTTACCCGTACCGCCCAGTTCCTCGATGACATCAAGAACCTCGGTTACGACCGCGCGTTCCGTGCCGGTATCTCCTTCAATCTCGGTGATGTCCTCATCCCCGAAGAGAAGAAAGCCCTCATCGACGACGGATACAACCAGGTCGAGGCGATCAAGGCCAACTACGCGATGGGATTCATCACGAACAACGAGCGTTACAACAAGGTCATCGACCTTTGGACTTCAATCGACAACAAGCTCACCGGTATCGTCACGAAACAGATATCAGCGGACCAGGGTGGTTTCAACCCCGTCTACATGATGCTTGACTCCGGAGCCCGTGGTTCAACCCAGCAGATCAAACAGCTCTGCGGTATGCGAGGCCTTATGGCGAAGCCCCAGAAGAGCGGTGCCGCAGGTGCCGAGATCATCGAGAACCCTATCATCTCCAACCTTAAGGAGGGTATGACGGTGCTCGAGTACTTCATCTCGACCCACGGTGCACGTAAAGGACTTGCCGATACCGCCCTCAAGACCGCTGATGCGGGTTACCTCACCAGGCGTCTTGTTGACGTATCCCACGATGTGATCATCACAGAAGAGGACTGCGGAACCCTCCGCGGACTCATCGCTACCGCCATCAAGAACAAGGATGAGGTTGTCGAGTCCCTGGGAGAAAGGATTCTCGGACGTACCTCCGTACACGATATCTTCAATCCACTCACCGGAGAACTCATACTTCCCGCCGGACAGGAGATCAGGGAGAAGGAAGCCGCACTCATCGATACGCTCCCCATCGAGCAGATCGAAATCCGTTCGGTCCTCACCTGCGAATCCCGCAAGGGTGTCTGCGCCAAGTGTTACGGACGTAACCTCGCCACCAGCCGCATGGTCGAGAAGGGAGAGGTTGTCGGTGTCATCGCCGCACAGTCCATCGGAGAGCCCGGTACACAGCTTACCCTCCGTACCTTCCACGTCGGTGGTACCGCTTCTTCAACTGCTGCGGATTCATCCATCGAGTCCAAGTACAACGGTAAGCTCCAGTTCGAAGAACTCAGGACTATCCAGAGGACAACGGACAACGGTACCGTCGAGGATGTTGTGGTCAGCCGTATGACCGAACTCCGTATCGTTGATGAGACCACCGGTATCACCTTCTCTCAGTACGAAGTTCCCTACGGATCAGTACTCCACTTCAAGGACGGAGACACCGTCACAAAGGGAGACCTCATCTGCGAATGGGATCCTTACAACGCCATCACGATCGTCGAGACCGCAGGTATCGTACGCTTTGAGAACATGATCGAAGGTTCCACCTTCCGCGAGGATTACGGAGACGGACTTTCCATGTCACACGACAAGGTCATCATCGAGTCCAAGGACAAGACCCGCAACCCTACGATCCACATCGTAAACGAGGAAGGCGAGACCATCAAGCAGTACAACCTCCCTGTCGGAGCGCATGTGCTCCCCGCTGATGGTGATACCGTCAAACTTGGAGACGTCATCATCAAGATACCTCGCGCTATCGGTAAGTCAAGTGATATCACCGGAGGTCTCCCCCGAGTCACCGAACTCTTCGAGGCCCGTAACCCTTCAAGCCCCGCAATCATCTCCGAAATCAACGGTGAGGTTCTCATGGGCAAAGTCAAGAGGGGTAACCGTGAAATCACCATCAAGAACCGCTCAGGTGTCACCAAGAGCTATCTGGTGCCCCTTACCAAGCAGATTCTTGTACAGGAGAATGACTACGTCAAGGCCGGAACAAGGCTTTCCGACGGCGGCATCTCCCCTACCGATATCCTCAATGTTCTCGGTCCCGTCAAGGCTCAGGAGTACATCGTGAATGAGGTCCAGGCAGTCTACCGCCTCCAGGGCGTGAAGATCAACGACAAGCACTTCGAGATCATCGTAAGGCAGATGATGCGCAAGGTCCAGATCCTGAACCCCGGCGACACCGAATTCCTCCCCGAGGAACTCGTCGACAAGTGGAAGTTCATGGATACCAACGACAACATCTACGGTAAATACTATATCCTCGACAAGGGAGATTCCACCCGTTATCTCAACGGCGGTATCATCTCCGCAAGGGAGATGCGCAACGAAAACGCATCCCTCGAACGTCAGGGACTCCGAATGATGGCAGTCAGGGAGGCAAGGCCCGCTACCGCGAACCAGGTTCTCCAGGGTATCACCAGAGCTGCCCTCAAGACCGACAGCTTCATCTCCGCCGCCTCTTTCCAGGAGACGACAAAGGTCCTCTCCGAGGCTGCGATCCGCGCAAGGGTCGACAATCTCGAGGGTCTGAAGGAGAACGTCATCAGCGGTCACCTCATCCCTGCAGGTACAGGTCTGAAGGACTACCAGGACATCGTTGTAGGAAGCAAGGAAGAGTACGAGAGGGAGATGAACGAACTCTAGTCCCATCCTGCCTTCCGAAGGCGAGAAAAGAATTGAAGAAGGACATCACGAAAAAGTGGTGTCCTTTTTCTTTGTCGGGGAAAGGACGAATTAGTATTTTTGCACTCGTCAATAACGGTTCCAGACGCTCAAACTGTTTTTTTCCTGTATGACGCTTCAAGAACAAGAAAGGAAATACAATCGTTACATCGGGTACTACACCGTAGTGTTCGCCCCCGTGGAGGACGCTGTCTACCATCTCTCCAAAAAGGACGGAGCGGAATTCACATTCCCCGAAAATACACCTGCGAATGTGTGGCTGCATTTCGTTGAAAGAGTCAGCCCGTATTTGAGGGAGCGCCTTACGCAGGTGGGGTTCACCGGGCTTCCCCCGCAAACCGATCCGATCAACGACTATGTCCATTACGACGATATCCTCGGGAAAGTGCTCATAAGACGTAACCCGAGGTGCAAACGATTCGTCGCCACTTTGATGGAGGGGAAATTCATCCGTATCAGCATACCCACCAGGTTTTCATTCATAGCCGCGGTCAAAAGCCTTGAAATGAACCGCGCTTCATTGCTGCAGTCACTGTCCAGGGAAGGATTCAAACCGGATTTCTCCGGATACGAATTCAAAAGACCCGAAACACCGTCTTCCCGAATATCGGAGGGGATTGTCTCACACGCCAAAGAGAAGCCGAAAAGCGAATACCCCCTTTCCGAAAAAAACGGAAAGAAAATATATACGGATCCGATACTGGGTGAAGTTGAGGTGAGGGTCAGCCCGGGGACAAAACGGATATCCCTCAGAATAGACCGGGGAAGTGATGTGATACTGACACTTCCTTCCCTTTCCAAACTCGAGGATGGGGTAAAATTCCTGGAGTCCAAAAGGCCATGGATCGAGAAGACCCGGAGCAGGATATCATCCAAGAGAGTGCTCGTTCCCAAAGAAATCCTTTCCGACAGGAACCTTTTCTTTGACACCCTCTTCGAAAACCGCACCCCTCTTCTGGAAAGAGCCGACTATCTTGCCCAAATGCTCGGCACGAAGCCTTCTTCCGTCGAGGTGGATTTCTACAAATCCAAATGGGGCAAATGCGATATTGGCGGGGCTATCATGCTGAACTTCGCCACGAACCTTCTCCCCGCTTATCTGAGGGATTCGGTGATAATTCATGAGATGACCCACCTTACATATATGAACCACGGGGACGGTTTCCACAATCTCATGGAGCGATACCTCCAGAAGTACTTCGCTCTAGAAATCAACCGCCTGAGTGAAGAATTCCCCGACAGGAAGGCCCCGGGAGAAATCGAGAGTGAAGAAAAAGTCAAGGATTGGGAACATTACAGGCTCCTGTCGGACCTGTATCACCGTTCAAAGAAGAGTAGGGCGATCCGCCCCTTCCAGAAAACCATCAATGACGACCTGAAGAAATTTTCAATCGTATAGAAATTCTTTCCACCATGAACCGAACAATAAGAACTGTCGCCACAGCAATGGCGTCCCTATTCTTTTTCGCCACACTCAGCGCCCAGAACAAATGGAACCTTGAGTATTGGCAGAATCCGGATCTGTATACACAGACCCAGAATGAAGTATTCCTTGATCTGATAGGTTCTACCCTGGACAAGTTTCCGCCCATGGTCACCCCTTCACTCGAAAGGAAATTGGCCCTTTACAACCTGGACGCGGTCCTTCATACCCCTAAGCCCGATACCACGGACGCTCTGAAAAAGTACATGGAAAAAAGGACGGACGCCGTGATAGCCGATCTCGAGAAACCCCTTCAGAAAGGTCTGAAGGTCTACAAAATCTACAATGACGGATTCATCGTAAAAAGCAAGACCGCCACTGTCGCTTTCGACATATGCTCAAGAAACGGAAGCCTCATTTCAAATGAACAGATGGAACGACTGGCCAAGAAGTGCGACGTGATGTTCCTCTCACACAACCACGGGGACCATTCGGACAGGGCAGTGGTATCCGTATTCAACAAACTCGGAATACCCGTATACGCTCCGGAGAATTTCTGGCCGGAGAACGGAGAAATAAACCATATCCGCTATACCGAAATCAAGGACCTCACCATAGGAAAGATTGAAGTCAAGGTACTCCCCGGACACCAGGACGACCTCATCAACAACATACACGTGGTGAGATTTCCTGAAGGGTTCACGGTGGCGCATCTGGGAGACCAGTACAACAAGGCCGACCTCTCTTGGCTCAAGGACATAAACAAGCAGCTACAATTCAGAAAGAACGGCAGGAAATACCGCAATCTGGACGTTCTCATCATTGATTGCTGGATTCACGATATGGCCGAGCACATAGAAGACTTCGACCCGAACCTCATCGTGACGGGGCACGAAAATGAGCTTGGACACACCATCGACCATAGGGAAGCATTCTGGCTCACTTACTACAAAATGGAAGACATCGTGAAACCCAAAGTACCCTATCTCATCATGAGCTGGGGAGAATGGTACACATACAATAACTGATTTTTTATTAGGCGATTATTGGAGAATAGTGTTTGTTTTCTCGGTATTATTGACTAATTTTGCACCGCTTTTCGCCCCAATAAAAATCAGGAAAAAGTTTTATTGCGGACAAAGCCTTGTGTTTCAATAATTTATTAACAGTTCTTAAAATTTTTTGCAATGGCTGAATATTTGATGCCTGAAAAGAAGCAAGAGATTTTCGCGAAGTACGGGAAGTCCAATACAGACACCGGCTCACCTGAGAGTCAAGTTGCTTTATTCTCCTACCGTATCGCTCACCTTACCGAGCACGTGAAGCAGAACAAGAAGGACGTTGCTACACGTCGTTCCCTTCTCCGTCTCGTAGGTAAAAGGCGCCAGCTTCTGGACTACCTCCAGAAGGTTGACATCGAGAGATACAGGGCTATCGTCAAGGAGCTTGGTCTCCGTCGATAGAAAAGATAGGAAGACCTTGGGGGACTGGTCCCGGACGGGACTGTCCCCTTTTTTCGTGAAATGTAAGATTCCTTCAGAGGAATACCGCATAGACGCCCCTCGGAACCCACTGATGAACGGTATCCGGGGATTTTAGAAGAAGAAAAACAGTAAAGAAAGTAATGAACATCATCACCAAGAAAATCGAATTGCCCGACGGTAGGGTAATCGAAATCGAAACCGGCAAACTCGCCAAGCAGGCAGACGGATCGGCCGTCGTAAAGATGGGTGGCACCATGCTCCTCGCCACCGTAACATGTGCCAAGGAAGTTACAGAAGGCACAGACTTCCTTCCTCTCCAGGTAGACTACAAGGAGAAGTTCTATTCAGCAGGAAGGTTCCCCGGAGGATTCATGAAAAGGGAAGGCAAAGCTTCCGATTATGAAATTCTCATCGCAAGGCTCGTGGACAGGGCTCTCCGTCCCCTCTTCCCGGATGATTTCCATCTTGCGGTATTCGTAAACATCTGGCTCATTTCAGCGGAAAAGGATATCCAGCCCGATGCTCTCGCAGGACTCGCAGCTTCAGCGGCTCTCGCAGCCAGCGACCTTCCTTTCCTCGGACCCATCTCCGAAGTCAGGGTATGCCGTATCGGCGGACAGTTCGTCATCAACCCTTCATTCACCGAAATGGAGAACGCTGACCTCGAACTCATGGTTGCAGCTACCGAGGAGAACATCATGATGGTCGAGGGTGAAATGAATGAGGTCACCGAGGACGTAATGCTCGAGGCCATCAAGTTCGCCCACGAAGAAATAAAGAAACATTGCCGTGTACAGAAGGAACTCAACGAAGAGTGCGGCAAGACCGTCAAGAGAGACTATCCCCACGATGAGGAGGATGAGGATCTCCGCAAGGCCGTTCACGAGTTCTGCTACGACAAGTGCTATGCCCTCGCCAAGAGCGCAAAACCCAAACAGGAAAGGACCGAAGGTTTTGAGCAGATTAAGGCTGACTTCCTTGCCACTCTCTCTGAGGAGGATCAGGAGGCCAAGGCCGCTATGGTAGCCCGCTACTACGCACATGAGGAGAAGGAAGCCATGAGGAACATGATCCTCGACGAAGGCATCCGCCTCGATGGACGTACAACAGCACAGGTTCGCCCCATCTGGTGCGAAGTTGACTGCCTCCCTTGCGCACATGGTAGCGCAATCTTCACCCGCGGTGAGACCCAAGCTCTCGCTTCCGTAACTCTCGGAACCAAGCTCGACATGAAGGAAATGGACGAGGTCCTCGTTCAGGAGACACAGCAGTTCGTTCTCCACTACAACTTCCCTCCTTTCGCTACCGGTGAAGCCAAAGCCCAGAGAGGTGTAGGTCGCCGCGAAGTAGGTCACGGAAACCTCGCATGGCGCGCTCTCAAGGCCGTTATGCCCAAGGCTCCCGAATTCCCCTACGCCGTGAGGGTCGTTTCCGACATTCTCGAATCCAACGGTTCTTCATCCCAGGCTTCCATCTGCGGCGGTTGCCTCGCCCTCATGGACGCTGGAGTCAAGATATCAAAGCCTGTCGCCGGTGTGGCCATGGGTCTTATCACTGACGCTGAGCACCCCAATGACCGTTACGCCATCCTTACCGATATCCTCGGTGATGAGGATCACCTCGGTGACATGGACTTCAAGGTAGCAGGTACCAAGGACGGTATCACCGCTACCCAGATGGACATCAAGGTTGACGGCCTTTCATACGAGGTTCTCGAGAAGGCTCTCGAGCAGGCACGTCAGGGACGTCTCCACATCATGGGTGAAATGATGAAGACCATCAGCGAGCCCCGTGAGGACTACAAACCTTTCGTTCCCCGCATCGTCCAGATCCGTATCGCTTCCGATTTCATCGGAGCCGTCATCGGAAAGGGTGGAGAGACCATCCAGAAGATCCAGAAGGAGACCGGTACCACCATCACCATCACCGAAGAGAACAACGAAGGCGTTGTCGACATCTTCGGAACCGACAAGGACTCCATGGACAAGGCTCTCAAATGGATCAGCGACATCTGCGCTGTTCCCGAGGCCGGCGAGACATATCACGGAAAGGTCGTTTCAATCCAGGACTTCGGTGCTTTCATCGAGATTCTCCCCGGAAAGGAGGGACTTCTCCATGTCTCAGAAATCGCTTGGAACAAGACCGAGAACGTATCTGACGTACTCGAGGTCGGACAGGAAGTCGACGTCAAGCTCCTTGAAATCGACGAAAAGACCGGAAAGATGCGTCTTTCCATGAGGGCTCTCACACCCAAGCCCGAAGGATATCAGGAGCCTCAGCCTCGTCCCCGCGGAAACGGCGGAAGGAACGGTGGAGACCGTGGAGGCGACCGCAGAAACGGAGGAGACCGTGGCGGAGACCGCAGAAACGGTGGTGACCGTGGCGGAGACCGCAGAAACGGCGGAAATGACCGTAGAAATGGTGGAGAACACAGGAACAACGGCGACCACAACAATGGTGGCCAGAGGAGAAGTTTCGCTCCCAAGAACAACTTCACGGCCGATTACAATCCCTCAGACGGTAACGACAACGAGATTTTCTAAAATCTGAACCGAAATAAACCTACCATAGGGGCGTCCGAAACATTCGGATGCCCCATTTTTTGTATCCATTTACGGTGAAAAGCAGTACCTTTACGGAATCAAGATGAATTCATCATGAAAAAACTTACCATCCCCTCCCTTAAGCTGATTCCAACATTATTCGCCATTATGCTATCAGCCGTATCTTGTTCTGAAAAGTCCGCAAAACCCGAGGACATACTACAGAACATGACAATCCGCGAGAAGGTCGCCCAGACCTTCATGGTTGAAATCAACGGAAAAGATGACCCCGAAGAGGCCGCATTCGTAAGCGGTCTTGTGAAGGAAGGTCTCGGAGGAATAATCTGGATGGATGCGCCGGTCAAGGGATTGGTCAAAGAAACGAACCATCTGCAAAGGAAGGCGGATATTCCCCTTCTTGTTTCAGTAGATGCCGAGTGGGGACTTTCCATGAGATGTCCCGAGTACCCGAAATTTCCCAAGCAACTGTACCTTGGCCAAATCCCCGGGGCCGAAGACCTCGTCCATGACATGGGAAAAGCCATCGGCAAAGAACTCCGTGGCGCAGGAGTGCATATCAACTTCGCTCCCGTAGTGGACATAAATTCCAACCCTGAAGCGCAAATCATAGGAGAACGGTCATTCGGAAGTGACGAGAAGACCGTCACCTCATATGCCGAAGCATACATGAAAGGTATGCAGGAGATGGGGATAATCACCTGCGCCAAGCACTTCCCCGGACATGGAGAAGCCGCAGTGGATTCCCACCTTGGTCTCCCTGTTTTGACCCTTTCCAAAGAAAGGCTTGATTCTCTGGAACTGTCCCCGTACCGTAGGCTGATTTCGGAAGGGGTTGACATGGTGATGATCGGCCACCTCGCAGTCCCGTCCCTCGATCCGAGCGGAGTACCCGCATCGATATCAAAACCCATCATCACTTCACTTCTCAAAGAAGAAATGGGTTTCGACGGAATCGTCATAACTGATGCGCTCCAGATGAAAGGCATAACGACAGACAGGGACAGCGTAGCCGTAGTGCTCGATGCTTTTCTTGCGGGAGCCGACATCCTTCTGATGCCCGAAAACGCCCAAGCATCCATAGATCTGATCACAGCGGAGGTTGAGAAAGGCAATATCCCCGAATCCATTCTCAATGAGAAGGTGATGAAGATCCTTTCCCTCAAAAAGAAGGTTGGACTGTTCGGGAAAGGGCGTCCGTACATAACCCGTGGTCTACAACAAGCGGTCACTTCATCGGTAGATATGGACAATGAAGTGCTCAAGTCCATAGAATCAAGGCGTTGATTCTCCGCCAAGGGATCCCGGCATCCGCCGAAGATTGTCTATCGACAGCTTATATTTACCTTTACGTCGCAACCGATTACGAAAACAAGTAAAATTCAAACACATATGAAAAGACTCGCAGGTATAATCGCAGTGGCATTGCTAAGCATGTCGCCCCTTTTCGCTCAGGAGATCTCCAATACAAGGAGGGCCCCCGTCGTTTCCCCGGAGATAACCTCTGAAGGAATAACCTTCCGGTTAAGATCACCATATGCGACGGTGGTGACGCTTTCTGGCTCATGGCAGACGGACCGCACCCCCATTGCGATGGAAAGAGGAGACGATCTTGTCTGGAGCGTGACGGTTCCCTCATTGGACCCGGACCTCTACTATTACTACTTCAGCGTTGACGGCACTACGGTCCTCGACCCATCGAACCTTGCGTTGCAAAGGGACGGAACCTCACTCAGGAATATCTTCATAGTGGACGGGGACGTCTCATCTGACTTCAAGGATGTCGAACCCGCAAAAAGGGGCAACCTCTCCTCCGTATGGTATGACTCCCCCACCATCGGTTCCAGAAGAAGGATGATGGTCTATACCCCGGTCGGTTATAGTCAGAATTCCAAGGTCAAATATCCCGTCCTTTATCTTCTTCATGGCGGAGGCGGAGATGAGGAAGCCTGGACCTCGATGGGAAGAGCGGCCCAGATTCTGGACAACCTGATCTCTTCCGGAAAGTGTGTCCCCATGATAGTGGTCATGCCCAACGGCAATGCCAACCAGACATGCGCTCCTGTTTTCAATGTCCCCGGTCAGGAATCGACAGCCCTTGACAATGAAATCTCGTCGGATCTTTTCGTGACCAGCATCATAAAAGACATCATCCCCTTCATCGAGGCCAACTACAATGTGGTCAAAAACAAAGACGGCAGGGCGATTTCCGGTCTCTCAATGGGAGGTGGCCACACCATCAGGACCAATTACCTCTTCCCGGGATACTTTTCATACATATGTCCCCAGAGTACGGGTGCCCATCCGCACAACCAGAAGAGAACTCAATACGCATTTGACAGGGAGCAGTTGGACAAGTATCTTGAAGGGATAAAGAAAGCCGGGTACAAGCTTTTCTGGCTCGGATGCGGAGACTCGGACCCTTGGTTCGAAGAAGCCCAAGAGTTCGACAGGATACTGTCTTCCCACGGGATGGACCATGTCTTCCATGTAACCGGAGGAGGACATGAGTGGAAGAACTGGAGAAACTATCTGGACACTTTCCTGCCACTTCTGTTCAGGTAAGAGCCTTCACCAACCCGATGGTACCAACATGTGGATTTCTCCGGCGACATCGCTCGATCACGAAGCATACCGACCATAAGATTAAACAAGTTATGGGTTCGGTTTCTGAAAAAGATCCTGATGAAATAGAAATAATAATATGGACATAATTCATTGTTATGAACACGAAAAAAGTAACAGCGATTTTTTTATTGATTATGTTTTTCATATGTGCTTCCTGTAAGCATCGCGAAAAGATAATCATTGAGGAAGGACAAAAGGACAGTATTTCCATCAATTCCTTATCTGGAATTCTTTATTATTGTGATGAAGTCCCCTGGATGTTCACTCTTTTCGGGGCATGGACACCAGATGTATTTCCCACAATAGAAGGAGCTGTTCGAAAAATACAGCTTCCAGATTCAACCGCTTTTGATTTATATATGAGAGCAGACTCTACACATTTATCGAATGCTATAGACAAAAGCTCATTTGACACGAGGTATGAAATATTGTTTCAAGATAGTGTTGGCGATCCTCTTGATACCCTGGCCTTTACTGGCGGCGTTGCTGGAACTGCTCTTTTCAAGGGCACCCAATTTAAAGATAGTTGTTTACTACAAAGAATAATTAATACAATAATGGAAAAAGATTCTATTTGGGCAAAAAATTATAATGACTACTTCTATGATGGAAAGCAACAGTTCATTAAAAGAACTCGATAGTCTAAGGAACGATAAAAACTCAAAACACTAATGGACTAAAGTCCATAGGTTGAGTCCACTTTAAAAAGTCTTGATACCGCACGAAGATGATAGACAGGGCGAGTTCGTCCCACTGAAAAAAATTGATGTCTTGGGTAACATTTTTGATGGCAATGCTTTCATAAGTCGTTGAAAATGATTATATTTACTCCCGTTATTAAGCCTGATTGATATGTTCAGAGAATCGGACGAATACCACCTCGTATTCGTTGTTTGACAATCCATGGGATCTTGTCAACGCACGGACTGCGAAGAAGTACGAGGACCCCAAGGCCTGGTGCAACGTGTTCTTCGACCAGGTCACCAGCAAGATCAACGAGAGGATATTCGCCCCGCTGTTCAGCGACAACGGCATGGGCGCCCCGAACGCGTCCATCCGGATACTCGTGGCGATGAGCATAATAAAGGAGGGATTCCAGTTGTCGGACGAGACCCTGATCGAAAAGTGTGACGCCGACATCGTGACGAGGAGGGCCCTGGGTCTGATGAACCTCAGCGACTCCTGCCCTTCGATAGACAAACTACCTGTTCCGCCGCAGGCTGTGCGAGTACGAGGTCAGGACCGGTGAGTACCTGATGGCGAAGTGCTTCGAGGACGCGACCCGCAAGCAGGCGCTCCAGTTCTGCGTTCACGGGAAGATGGTCAGGACGGATAGCACCCTCGTTGGGAGCAACATCGCCTGGTATTCCCGTTACGGGATAGTAGGGGTATCTGAGTAGTTACATCAATTTTATTTTTGAGGTGTTGTTTAAAAAATTGACAAGTAGTAACTTTGACTGCGACATAAAACACTTTGACATGCAAAGAAGAGACTTTCTCAAGACCGCAGCCACCGCCACCGCGGGTGCCGCCATTCTCGGAACAGCAGGTTCTTGCTCTACCGGCAACAAAAACATCCCCAGTCCATACATCGTCAGCGGCAAACCACGCATGAAACTGAGCTTCTTCCCCTATGAACTCCAGCTTCAGCACGTATTCACCGTAGCTTCCTATTCTAGGACAACCACGCCTGACGTTCAGGTCGAAATCGAATACGACGGATTCGTGGGGTACGGAGAAGCTTCCATGCCTCCTTACTTGGGACAGACCGTGGAAAGCGTCACCACTTTCCTCCAAAAAGTCAATCTCGAGCAGTTCAGTGATCCTTTCCAGATGGACGATATCCTCACCTATGTCGACAGTCTCTCTCCGGGAGACGCGGCCGCCAAAGCAGCCGTAGACATTGCGCTCCATGACCTTGTGGGGAAACTCCTCGGAGCACCATGGTACAGGATATGGGGACTCAATCCGGAAAAAGCTCCCAATACCACTTTCACCATCGGCATAGACACTCCTGACGTTGTCCGCGAGAAGACTCGCGAGTGTGCGGACAAATTCAAGATCCTGAAAGTCAAAGTCGGTCTTGACAATGACTACGAGATGATCGAGACCATCAGGGAAATCACCGATCTTCCCATCGCCGTTGACGCCAACCAGGGGTGGACGAACAAGGAAAAAGCCCTTGAAGAAATCTTCTGGCTCAAGGAGCACGGCATAGTGATGGTGGAACAGCCCATGCCCAAGGAGATGATTGACGACATCGCCTGGATAAGGGAGCGCAGTCCCCTCCCCATCTATGCCGACGAGGCAATCCAAAGGCTTGCCGACATTCCTTCCATCAAGGGCGCATACGACGGAATCAACATCAAGCTCATGAAATGCACCGGCATGCGTGAGGGTTGGAAAATGGCCAACTACGCCAGGGCCGAGGGAATGAGAGTGATGGTAGGCTGCATGACGGAAACATCCTGCGCCTGCTCCGCCGCCGCTCAGTTCTCTCCGGTGGTGGATTTCGCGGACCTGGACGGAAATCTGCTCATTTCAAATGACCGTTTCACCGGAATGACGGTAGTGGACGGAAAAATAACCCTTCCGGACCGCCCCGGAATCGGAGTCATCAAGCTGTAAGCACAATAATTCAAAAAGGGCCGGGAAAACCTCGGCCCACTATATAAAACGAGCCGCATATGAGACATTTTCCCCGAATAAGGCATCTTCTTCCCTTGTTTTTCGCACTAAGCATTCTCCCTTCCTGCCAGGACGGGGGATACTCCTGGGAAAGGGACCTCCAGTACCGCATTTCCGTGGATTTCTGCAGAAGCCGCGAGGAAGTGAAGGAGCATATTCGGAAATACATCCCCGATGTAACCGAAAAGCAGATTGACGACTGGACGGCTTCCGGAAAGCTTGAAGCGATGGAGATAGACTCCAGAACCCTCTACTTCAAGAATGCAGCTCCGAACCTTTTCAGGATCGATCCCTCCTGCAAAGCCATAAAGGACGCCGTGGAAGGCAATCCTCCATACGTTCCCGACGGGGATGATCTGGCCGACATGAAGAATCTCTCCGAGATCCTGGCCTCGGAAGAAGTGTTCTCCGCACCGAAAAGGATGAGGATAAAATACACTCTCACCGTCGACGCCGACGCCGTTCCGGAAGGGGAGATGATCCGCTGCTGGCTTCCTTACCCAAGGAGCGACGAAGACCGTCAGAAGGAGGTGAAATTCATAAAGGCGGGAGCGTATTCGGATGAATTGAACACATTCTCGACTTCGGACAAGTTCTCAGATCTGATTCATTTCTCCTCTCCCTCCTGCAAGCACAGCACCCTTTACATGGAGATGCCCGCCGTCAAGGGGAAGCCCACCGTCTTCACAGAAGAGTTCGAGTATACTTCATACGGAGAATTCAATCCCGACCTTGAAAACAAAGTCAAGCCCTATGACACCTCGTCAGACCTTTACAGGGAATTCACCTCGGAAAGGGAGAAACACATAATCTTCACTCCTGAAATCAAACACCTGGCGGACTCCCTCACCGAGGGAATCACCAACCCTTACCTCCAGGCAAGGGCGATGTTCACATGGATATCGGACAACATCCCCTGGGCTTCAGCAAGAGAGTATTCCACTATGGAGAATATACCCATGTACGTGCTTCAAAACAGGCACGGAGACTGTGGCATGAAAACTCTCCTTCTTCTCACCATGTGCCGTTACAAGGGAATCCCGGGACATTTCCAGAGCGGATTCATGATGCACCCCGGGGCATGGAATCTCCATGACTGGGGAGAACTGTATTTCGAGGGCGTCGGATGGGTTCCCGTGGACCAGAGTTTCGGTATCCCGGGGTATGCCGAAGGCGAATACCTGGAGAAGTATCCGGACTCGAAGTATTTCTTCCTCGGCGGAATCGATTCATGGCGAATGGTCGTGAACCAGGACTACGGAATGGACCTTGACCCGAAGAAATCATTCACAAGAAGCGAGACCGTGGATTTCCAGAGAGGAGAAGTGGAGTGGAGAAGAGGGAACCTCTACTTCCCAGAGTGGGATTACGACATGGAAATCGAATATCTGTAATTCCACCGCAAAAATCCCTTTTTCGTACGCAAGGAACTGGGATTATCTGATTTACAGACAAAGACCCATTTCAGCGAACACACTACCGATATGAACTTCCCACAGCGACATTTTCCCCGAAATGCCATCATGCTCCTTTTAGCCGGAATGATGGCCATGCCTGCAGCGGCTCAAGATTCGAAAACTGACTATGACAGATACATGGAAAAGGCCGGCGTCAATCTTCCAGCCCTCAAGACAAAGCGGGCGCTCAGATACAATTTCGCATTCAACGGTACTCCCTACTACACCCCCGACGGTTTCAAAAAAGGGGATGTCAGCATCTGCGGAAAAGTCTACAGGGACTTCCTCGTGAATTACAACTGCAACCTCCAGGTCCTGGAAGTGAGGCAGGAGAAGAGTCCCTTGACAAGAACCTATGATGCCGATGACATCGAGTGGTTCACAATGGGTGAGAGGACTTTCGTGAATCTCGCAAAAAAAGGATACAGCGTTCCTAACGGATTCTTCGAAGTCATATATGAAGGTAAGGAAAACCTCTACAGAAGGATTGACAAGCCTCTTGAAGTCAACACTTCGACGAACTTCGCCGTCAATATCGGTTACACCGATCCCGGATACAGGGACAATGTGGTCGAATACTTCAACTTCAAGGAAAGCTGGTATCTTGAAGAGGAGGAAGGCTCGGTATACAGTTTCAGGAAGAACAACATCTTCTTCAAGAAGCATCCGGGTTCGAGGAGAATCGCCAACCGTAATCTGCCCGTTTACAGCGAATCCGATCACGCTGTATGGTTCAGGAGTCTTATGGAGATGATCGAAAAACAGGAAGGGAGGTAGAATCATGAGAAACCCAAGACTCTTCCGAGGAGGGCGGACAATCCTCTCCCAGCTGATTTGTACAGCCATCCTTCTGTTTGGGCTCCAATCCGCGGTGCTGGCGCAGAATGACACCGTATCGGTGAAGAACGTCTCGGCCGAGGTTCTTGTGAAAGTGATGAGGGAAGTGAGCGGAAACAGCATCCACATCGCAAACGCCTCCAAAGATGAAGGATTCTACAGTATTTCGAAGCCCCGGGGCCAATTCGTGGATGAAGCCTTGAAAACCCTCCGTGAAAGCGGCTACAGCGTCTCCGAAACCGGTGGTCTCATACTTCTTTCGAGAGGCAAGGGCATCCAATCCTCCCTCCCGGCAGGATATTTCATGGAAGAAGGCAATCTACTTTCCCAAAATCTCCCCGAGGACCAGAACGCCCTTGAAGTCACATACCAGAACAAGGTATACGAGATCGGTGACCCCTCCAGACCGAAAAGCGGTCCCGTCATCATAAGCGGTATCGTACGTGACGCTTCTTCCGGAGAGCCCATCCCCGGCATATCGGTTTCGGATGCGGAAAGCGGACGATACGCCATGACCGACTCGTACGGTTCGTACAGGATCACGATTCCGGTGGGACGCAGGACGATCTCCTACAGCGGATACCCCATGGATGACATCACTCTCGAAGTTCTCGTCTACGACAACGGTTCCCTTGACATAAGGATGAAGGAGAAGATAAGTACCCTGAAAGCCGCCGCCGTTTCCGCCGAGAGCGTATCCTACCATAGGACAGCAACCATGGGGATAGAGAGGATCCAGCTGGACAGGATCAAGAAGATTCCCGCCGCATTCGGTGAAAGCGATCTGATAAAGGCCGTTCTTTCCCTCCCCGGTGTGCAGTCCGTCGGAGAAGCTTCCTCGGGATTCAACGTAAGGGGCGGTTCAGTTGACCAGAACCTCATCCTGCTCAACGACGGAACGATCTTCAACCCGAACCATATCTTCGGTGTACTGTCCGCTTTCAATTCGGACATAATCAGCGACGCCGAACTGTACAAGAGTTCCATTCCCGCCAATCTCGGAGGAAGGATTTCTTCTGTCCTTGACATACATACAAAGGAGGGAAACAGCCAGAAGATAACGGGAGCCCTGGGACTCGGGCTTCTTACCAGCCGTTTCGAAATCGAAGGTCCCCTGAAGAAAGACAGGACGACATTCGTCCTCGGAGGAAGGATGACCTATTCGAACTGGATTCTTGGATTCCTTCCACCGGAGAGCCATTACCACGGAGGCAAAACAAGATTCGGGGACGTGAATGCATCGATTACGCAAAAGATCGGCAACAACAGTTCCCTCCAGGTCTACGGATACCTCTCCGGAGACAATTTCTCCTTCGACAAGGATACGGTCTTCCATTACAGCAACCGAAATGCCGGAGCCAAGTTCAGAAGTTCCTTAAGCCCGGCTTCGACCCTGGAGATTTCAGCGGGATACGATTCCTACAGGACGTCCCTCGACGGGGACAAGAACTGGGAATGGGGGTCCTACACCTACTCGAACGGGATATCACAGGAATACCTCCGCGCATCCCTCAGACATATCCTCTCCCCGAGCCACACATTCTCCTGGGGAGGCGGTGGAGTCCTTTATGACGTGGCCCCTGGGAAAAGGGTTCCTGTCGGGGCTTCATCGAGAGTTATTCCGCTCACACTTGCACATCAGGGCGGCATCGAACCTTACCTTTTCGTCAACGACTCATGGACCGTCAGCGACAAGGTTTCCCTGGAAGGAGGAATAAGGCTCAACGCCTTCATGGCGATGAAACCTTCGAAGTTCTACGCAATGCCCGAACTCCGTCTCTCGGGCAAGTACTCCCCCGCCGCCAACTTCTCCCTTAAGGCCGGTATCAACACCATGAGGCAGAACATCCACATGATCACGAACTCCTCCACCGTCTCGCCCATGGATGTATGGACTCTCGCAAGCGACAGGATAAGGCCGCAGGACGGATTCCAGGTGGCGGGAGGCGCTTACTGGACGATCGGTTCAAACATAGACCTCAGCCTGGAGACTTACTACAAGAGGGCATGGAGAAGCGTGGATTACATTCCGGGAGCCATCCTCGTCATGAACGAAAACCTTCCGGACGACCTTGTCACCACCAAAGCCAAAGCCTATGGAGTGGAACTTATGGCAAGAAAGTCCATCGGCAAACTCAACGGTTGGATATCATACACATATTCCAGGTCCCTGATGCAGGAGGACGACCCCGAAGATCCCTTCCCCATCAACGGAGGGAAGTGGTACTCCACCCCGCACGACAAGCCGCATGCCGTCAACATGGCCCTCAACTACAAACTCACCCACCGGTACAGCATTTCAGCGAATCTGGATTATTCGACAGGAAGACCGATAACCGTACCTATCGGACAGTTCTACTACGGAGGAAGCACCCGATTGGCATACTCCGACAGGAACACATACAGGATACCGGATTACTTCAGGTTGGATCTCGCCGTCAACGTTGAACCGGGGCATTATCTGAGGCAACTTACGCACCTTTCATACACAATCGGTGTATACAACGTCACCGGACGGCACAATGCGTATTCGGTGTATTTCAATGGCCCGAACGCATACATGATTTCGGTGTTCGCCGTTCCCATCCCTTATATCAACCTCAATCTCAATTTCTGATATGGCAAGATACATCAACATAATGAACCGGTCCTCCCGGATGTGGCGGAGGATCATCGGCGGGCTCGTTCCGCTTTCGGTATCCTGCCTTCTTTGCCTGGAGGGATGCACCTACCCGTTCGACATCGATTACGATGAGGAAACGAGAATAGTTGTATTCAACGGTGACATCATCGCCGGGGCGGAATCCATCGTTTACGGATACCTTTCCGAAGGGTTCGGAGAAAAGAAGATTTCCATGAGCGGGGATTATTACGGATATGACACCTTCCCCATGGAAGGTTATGTCGAGGGGGAAGACGGATCAAAGGTTGTCGGGGAACCGGAGACGGACAATTCCCTGCATTTCGATACCGGGAGCCTCAAAACCGACATAAGGTACCGCGTTTATCTCAAGGACAAGTCTTCAGGCAATGAATACAGGAGTGAATGGACCGAAGTGATGGGGGCACCCGTCATCGACTCCCTGTCGTATTACCTCAATTACGACGAAAGGACCCTCACGACGAGGGTATCGGTCACCGCCGAAGACACTCCCTATATCAGTCTAACGAGTTCCTTCTCATGGAGAGTAACCCCTTGGGCGGTCTCCTACTTCGACTACATCGTTCCTGACAGGAGCTATCCTTTCGGGCAGATCACCCTCGGGAACGTTTACCCCGCTTCATGCTACACCATAAACGATGATCACATCAGGACTTTCGCCACGGTTACCATGAAAGAAGGCAAACTCGTGAATTATGACCTCTACACCTTCGACCGTTCGGACAGGAAGATATCGGGTACACTCCGGCTCAGGGTCAAAGCAAGGCAGATTTCGAAGGAGAGTTATCTGTACTGGCAGAACCTCGAAAAGACTTCATCAATGAGCGGAGACCTTTTCACTCCCACTCCAAGCAGCATGAGGGGAAACGTATCGAACATCAATGACGCGGATGAAATGGTTCTGGGCTATATAGGCATAAGCAAGGAAAACAGCATGGACCTCTACATAAAGAACAGCGAGCATATGTTCTACAGGCAGAGTAAGGACTTCGATGATGAATTCGCCCGAACTTTGAGTGACGGCACCGTTCCTGAACCCCTATGGTATGAGACTTACCAGAAAGGATATGTCCCGTACAGGGATGTATATTCAGAAATGGGTTTTTTCATCGGGTACACCTGGATTGACCGAAGATGCCTCGACTGCACATTCGCCGGAGGCTCTCCCGAAAAACCGGAAGATTGGACTGAATGACGCTTTTCACAAAAGAAACGAATCATGGGAACATTCTCGAGACATAATAAGATTTCCGTCATTTTCACTTTGGGCTTCTTCCTTCTTCTTTCCGGAAGCTTGTCCGTTCCTTGCCATGGTCAGGAGGGAAGGACGGTGGAAAGGACATACATATCAACCGACAGGCCCTATTACGCTGCCGGTGACAGGATTTTCTGCTCCGCTTTCTGCCTCACACCTGAAGGAAAACACTCAAGCTTCAGTTCCATCGCTTATCTTGAGCTCTTCAGCTCGGACGGCCACGGAACCAACGGCAAAATCGCGCTCCGGGAAGGAAGGGGGGCCGGCTACCTTGACCTGCCGGATGATCTCCCCACAGGAAACTACCGCCTCATAGCATACACCGCCGTCAACAAGAACGAAGACGGATATGATTACAGCGCTTTCTCGAAGACCATATCCGTCTACAACACTTCTTCGGCAAACAGGGTCCAGGATGGAGTAAAAGTCTCCAAGACCGGGGACAAACTCCCCACCTCCGAGAAAGGGAACGAAGGAAGTCTCACGGTTGAATTCGCCAAGACCTCAGACGGAAGGATCGGACTTCAACTGGAAAACGCCGTTGATGCGGAATTGAGCGTAAGTGTCTTCCATGATGAAGGCCTCCCCGTTTATGACTCCGGGACATTGGGGTCATTCCTTTCATCCATCCGAAGACCGGAGTCTTTCTCAGACAAAGCGATCCCTGAATTTGACGGAGAAATAATCCGGGTCAAAATCGAGCCTTCGGAAGGGTCTCTTTCCGAAATACGGGAAAACGACATTTTCATAGCGACACCGGGGTCAACTTCGGACACTTACTCAGCCCGCGTGGGCGATGACGGGATCGCCACTTTCTTCACCTCGAACATCTTCGGGGAAAAGGATATGGCGATTGAGATAAAGGACTACGACAAACCCTTTTCATTCTCAATACTCAGTCCATTTGAAGGGAAAGGGAAAAAGGATGACATCCCTGCCCTTCTTCTCTCCAACGATATGGAGCAAAGCATCACGAGAATGGGTGAAGCCATGCAGGTGACAGCGATGTTCGATGCCGACACGCTGTACGGATATCTTCCCACAAGAGCTCTGCCTTTCACCGGCAAGGACAGGATTTCATACGTTCTGGATGATTATACGAGATTCTCGACCATGAGGGAGATATTCATAGAATACCTCTTCGACATAAGGGTAAGGCGTGACCGTGAAAAAGGAATGGAGATGAAAGTCAGCTGCAATGACCGTGTCCACATGAACTCCTACATACCGGACGGAGAATCCCTCATCCTCATTGACGGGGTGCCGGTGTTCGACCATGACCTGATCTATGAATACGACCCTTCCCTTGTGAAAAGAATTGACGTTTACCCCTATATCTACTTCATAGGAGGACATTCCTATGAGGGGATCGCCAACTTCGTGACATATGAGGGGAACATGCCCTCGTTCAGTTTCGGACCGGAAGTCAAGATAGCGGATTTCCATGGAGCGAGCCTGCCCTTGGCGATAACGGGAGATTTCCCCACCGAGTATCCCCTACTTCGGGAAACCATCTACTGGAATCCCCTTCTGGACATAAAAGGAGGAGAGAGAAAGGCCTTGTCGCTTTCTCTCCCCGAATACGAAGGTACTTTCAGGATTGTGGTCGAAGGAATCGATTCGGACGGGAAACCCGTATACCATTCCGAATCATTCACATTAGACTAGATTCCAAGGAAGGTCACTTTATCCGCAGCTTTCTTTCCACCAGAGTCTGGAGATTCTCCAGAGCCTTTTCATCAGAGGCGGAAAGACACATCACCGCGAGGACTCCTTTCCGTGGTTCAAGACAAAGGACCCTCAGAGGATGGTCCTCCTCGTCATATGCCTCGAATCCGTACGCCTTTCTTCCGTTGAAAGGATACTGGATGATGGGATCACCCTCATCGTCGTCCGCAAAGCCGACCATTTCGGCGTAGTTGGAGAACGCCTGGTCCGCGGCAGTCTCGTCCTCAGGCATAGGTCCGACGTATATGTCAACGAATCTGCCGTTATTCTGCGCCTCAAGGTGTGCCACCTCACTTCCGTCAACTTCAGTATACTGTTCTACCGATGAAACCCATCCTTCAGGGAGGGGCAATTGGATGTCGTTTGCCATTTGATTCTTTGTTTTGGTTATTTCCCTGCAATAATGATACCCCATCACACCAACGGGCCATGGGATACCGAAAAAAGGACGGCCAACGTCCTCAAAGACATCAGCCGTCCTTCTTTTTCAGGAGAAAAACTCCTTTCGGGTATCACTACCAACCGGGGTTCTGCTGGATATTGGGGTCAAGCATGAGCTGGTTGGAAGGAATAGGCTCGAGATAATACTTGTCATTCCATGTCCTGGAGTTCTTTCCGGGCTCATAGGGCGACTTGTACTGAACTCCACCGATGGTGACGAAGTAATTCTTCTCGTCGATTGTCCCGGCATCGATACCGTCAGCCTCAGCGCTCTCGATGATGATATCCCTGCTGGCGCCGAGATATCCGTCGGGATTCTGGGCAAGGTCGAGGTTCTTTCCGAGAGCCCAACGGTAAAGGTCATCGTGACGGAAGCCGTCAGCCATGAGCTCTGAACGGCGCTCGCGGCGGATTTCCTGGATGAGGACATTCTCAGCGGGATCACCAGGAGCCTTGGTGATGGCTGTTCCGTTGACTGATACGCTTGTGCCGCTTACCGTAAGAGCGGGAATCTTTCCGTGGTTCTTGCGGAGAATGTTGACGGACTTGTCAAGATCGGCCTGGGTGCAGTTACCGAGTTCAGCGCAAGCCTCCGCATAGTTGAGAAGGACCTCAGGATATGCGAAGATGGGGCCATCGGTGTTGTTTGAAGGACCGTTCCATGTGGTATTTTTGATACGGGTCTCGTATTCATCAAGGGGAACGAACTTGTAGGTCCAGTAACCGGTGGTGGAAAGGATACCCTCAATGTAGGCATGCTCCGTTACGAGAATCTTCTCGGGGAAGACGGTCGCGGAGAGACGTGCATCCCTGCCTTCGAATACTCCATCCATCGTCTTGTCATCGTAGTCCACCATATGAATGGGAAGACCGTCAGCCGTAGTGTAGTTCTCAACAGCGCTCTTGGTAAGGCCCCAAGTAGGGGTTGAAGAGTCGCTCCATCCGAACTGGGAGTGGGCGTGGGTAACGGTTCCCTTGTCACCGATGAACGAATACCTCTTGAAAAGGATCATCTCCTTGTTGCCGCTCAGGTCATTGGAGGTATAGTTGGTCTTGTAATTCTCATTGATTGAGTAGAGACCGGAATTGATGACAGTCTGGGCGGCATTCTTTGCCTGCTCGAAGAACTGGTTGGCATGTCCTCCGGCTGTACCGTGGTACTTCTCCCATGATCCTTCATAAAGGGCCACGCGTGAAAGAAGAGCGGCGGCAACCATGCTGTTTACGGTATTGACACCGGCTGCGGAAGGAGCGTAGCAGTTTGAAACCGCGAACTGGAGATCCTCTATGATCTTATCCGCAGCCTCAGTACGGGACAGACGGGGAAGAGTGAGTTCTTCCTCGGAAGCGATGTTGATCTCCTTGTCAACCCAAACGATATCTCCATAGGTCTTGAGCAGCTGGAAGTGCCAAAGAGCCCTGAAGAAACGCGCGACGCCTCTCCAATGATTGGCGGCTGCATCGGTGATGCCGGGGACTTGATCAATACGTGCCAGCATTACGTTGGCTTTACGGATGTTGTCATAAGGGCCATTCCAACTCGAGGAAGAGTTGGGGACACTTACTGTGAACTGGGAGAAGGACTCAGTGGAATAATCATCGGTAAGGGGTTCGCCATGATACTGTCCCCTTGTCCATCCTGAGCCGTAGGAGAATCCCGAAAGATCCCCGTAGAGATTCCATGAATAGGTCTCAATGGCAGCGACAGAAGACCAGTTGGTGGCGTCCGAGTTGCTGTCAAGAGGAACCCTGTCAAGATAATCGCTGCAACCGCACAGTGCAATGACTGCGATTGCACCGGAAACTATATTGAATAATTTATTTTTCATATTCTTGGACATTTGCGGTTAATATTAGAACGTAATCTGTACACCGCAGGACCACTGACGGTTGTAAGGAACAGCACGGCCCATGTAAGCAAGGTCGATTCCGTTCCTGGAGTTGCCACCTCCGACAGTAGACCATCCACCGGTAAGCTCAGGGTCCATGACACCGTCGATATGGTCGAAGGTGAGGAGATTCTGGGCGCTGAAGTAGATCCTTGCCTTTTCGATAGCCACCTTCTGGGTGAGCTTGGAAGGAAGGGTGTATCCGATGGTGAGGTTCTTGATCCTCAGGAATGCGAGGTTGGCAAGATACTTCGTCTGCTGATAGAAGTTGTTGTTACCGGTGTTGGGAAGTCCGACCTTGGAAGTTGTGCTGCCGTTGATGAACGGACGGGGGAACTTGGCGTCAGGGTTGCTCTCTGTCCAGTAATCAAGCTGGTTGTTGAAGATGTTCATCTGAGCACCTGCGGCATGAGGGAGGAACAGTGAAGAGTATGTCCAGGTCTCACGCTTGCCTACACCCTGGAAGAGGATTTCGGCGTCGAAGCCCTTGAACATTGCGCCAAGACGGAGAGCGTACTCGTAACGGGGAAGCTCATTACCGATCCTCTTGAGGTCGCCATGGTCATTGATGGTACCCTTTCCGGTATCGATCACACCGTTACCGTCAAGGTCCTTGTACTTGATGTCACCGGGGCCATAGGTGAAGTTTCCGACCTGGAGTCCACCCTGAAGTTTCTGGATTGCTTCAGGAGAATCAGATGAAGTCCAGTAACGGTCTGTCTCGAATCCCCAGATTTCACCGAGCTGCTTGCCCTCGTAATTTCCGGTGAGGGAAATGGCGTCAGCATCCTTGTTCCACTTGGTGATGACAGCCTTGGAGTCGGAGATAGTGAATGTTCCGTAAACCTGCAGATCCCTGCTGAAGGAGTGGTTGTAACCGATTTCAAGTTCCCAACCCCTTGTACGGAGGTTACCTGCATTGGTGAGAGGAGCTGCGGCGATACCGGTGTAACGGATCAGTTCGTTACCTGTAACGAGCATACCGATATTCTCCCTCTGGAACCAGTCGAATCCGATGGTGAGGTCGTTGTTGAAAAGACCTGCATCGAAACCGATGTCGAGAGTACGGATCTTCTCCCAAGTCATGTCTGAGTTGACGACAGCGGGAGTGGTGGTCGTTGATGCCAGGTTTCCGTTGGCTGAAGCGAGCCAGCTTGCGGTTGAGGTTGAAATCGTGGAGATATAAGGATACCACGAATCAAGAGCCTGGTTTCCTACCGAACCGTAAGAAGCACGGATCTTCATTGAAGGGATGACGGGTTTGAGGCTCTCCCAGAAAGGCTCCTCGGAAATACGGTATCCGGCGGAAGCAGATGAGAAGAATGCCCATTTCTTTCCGGGACGGAAAGACGATGAACCGTCGTAACGGCCGTTGATCTCGAGGAGATATTTCTCCTTGTAGTTGTAGTTGAGACGTCCGAAGAAGCCGGCGGTAGCACGGTCACGGAGGTTCTCGGTAACACCTGCGGTATTGCCAGCGGCATCATTGGTGAGGTTCAGAGTGGGGATGTCCACATTCTGAACGCCCTTGGAGTTGATGTAGTGGTAATTATAGGTGAGATCCTCGGCATTGGCTCCGACCTTGAGTGCGAAGTTGTGTGCACCGTTGATGTCGAAGATATAGTCGAAGTATGCGTTGACGGTATTGGAGGTTCTCTTTACGAAAGAACGCCTGAGGAAGTTATTGCTCTGATATGCGGCCTTGGGGGCATAGGCGCTCCACCAGTTTGCCGTATATGTGGGCTGACGCATAGACTTGTTGATGTAGTCATACTGCATCCTCGTGTAATCACCGTAGAATGAGAGGCCGGGAGCGATGTCGATCTTCACGTTTCCGCCGATGGTGATGTACTGGTCCTTGGATTCGCACATCGACTCATAAACGAGGTATCCGTTACCATGCCTCCACTGAAGTCCTTCAGCTGTCTTGCTTCGAGGATCCTCACCTCCGTCGGAAATACCGAAGGGGAACCATGTGGGGAAACGCATGGTGTAAGCGATGAGGTTCATCGATGAAGAAGAAGCCTCATATCCGAAAGGATAGCTGTTGACCTTCTCGGTGTACATCACCTTGGCTCCGATATTGAGCCAATCCTTCACCTGTGAGTTGATGGAGATGTTGGCGTTGTACCTCTTGACGAAGGTATCCTTTGCTGCCCTCATGGTGGTATTCTGCTTGCTGTAGCCGATACCCACGTTGTAATTGGTCTTGCCGGAATTTCCGTTCACGTTGAGATTGTGGGTCTGCTGGAAAGCGGTCTTGAAGAGTTCCTTGTTGGGATCGGATACCCTGTAGGAGTAGAAAGTACCGTTACGGTATTCGTAATCCCTTCCGTAAACCCAGAGTTCCCCGAGATCCTGTCCGCCGTATTTGTCAAACCAGTTGGAGATGGGATCGATGAGGTCATCGTAGTACATTCCGAATCCTTCGATACGAGTTCCGTCCGTATTCTTCTGTGCAAGGATACCTTCATTGAGCTGAGCGATGACGTCATCTTTGGTGATGTTGTACTTCGGAAGCCCGATAGGCTGGTTCCACGAGAAGTTGTTGGAGTAAGTAACTGTGAACTTGTCCTTGGCTCCGGCTCCGTCCTTGGAGGTGATGAGGATAACTCCCCATGCCGCACGGCTACCGTAAATTGATGAAGAAGCCGCATCCTTGAGTACAGAGATGCTCTTCACGTTGTCAGGGTTGACGAAAGAAAGGTCGGGGACCTCAACGCCATCGACAAGGATAAGGGGGTTGTTGGAACCGTTGATGGATCCTGTACCACGGATCTTCATGGTAGGAGAGTTGCCGAGGTCACCCGTATCATAGGTGATGGTAAGTCCGGGGACAACTCCCTGCAGGCCCTTGGAAACATCCGTGATGGGCTTTGAGCCGAAAGTCTTGTCAACATCGACAGCAGCGACAGAACCGGTAAGGTTTATCTTCTTCTGAGTACCGAAACCGACGACGACAACCTCATCAAGGAATTCAGAATCTTCCGCGAGGACGACTCTCATTCCGTTTGCGGCGGTCACTTCCTGAGTGGCGTAACCGATGCAGGAAATCTGGAGTACTGCTCCTCTACGGACATTGATCGAAAAACGGCCCTGATTGTCAGTCATGACTCCATTGCTGGTGCCGCGCTCGATGACGCTGGCTCCCGGAATGGGTTCACCCTGTGCATCCACAACCGTTCCACTCACTTGCTGCTGCTCGGCCTGCGCTACCGATTCGGCTGCCTTTGCCTGGAAGGCGAAGGAACCACCGACCAAAAGTGCTGAAGCCATCGCAACAGTCGCGAGGAATTTGCTGAGGCAAATTCCCCCAGTTAGATGATTTTTGATCATAGTGATAATAGTTAATTGGGATTAGTTGTCAAACTGTATTGTTCTATGCAATTAAACTTACTCTTTGTAATTAAAGTGGTGGTTTTTTCGAAAACAAATATATGAAAAATTTATTCAAACAATCGACTTTTCAAAAGAAATTAAATAAATACATCAATTTATGCAGCTATGAATAAAATTTCAATAAACATTTAAGACTGAATTGTTTCATTGTATTGTTCAATGCAGGATTCCAAACCGGGCGTAAAGAAAAATGAGACAGTTTATTCGTGAATAATTATTCACTAAAACGTTATTGCCGTATAACAGTGGAAAATATGCCAACTATAATAGTTACATTTGTGGGCAGAGCCCTGCGGGGAAAAGGAAAGCGAGAATGAATATCAAGGCCCGAAGAAGGATTTTCATTTCATTGATACCCATCCTGGTATTGATGGGTCTCCTTGCGCTCAACGTGAGCATTTTCGGGACGGATGCCCTGTCCGGAGCGAGCCAGGTGGCACTTCTTTTCTCGACAGCCGTCTGCTGCATTCTATCAAGAGCCTTTTTCGGTACGAGGTGGAGCGAATTCGAGAAAGCGATCGGCTCGAGTATCGGAGGAATCGCTCACATCATACTTCTTCTGCTTCTGATCGGAGCACTCGGCGGAACATGGACAATGAGCGGAGTGGTCCCGACGATGATCTACTACGGAGTCAAGGCGATTTCACCGAAAGTGTTCCTTGTCAGCGCAACTCTCATCTGCGCCCTTGTGTCACTGATGACAGGAAGTTCTTGGACAACTATTGCTACTATCGGAATAGCCCTTCTGGGCATCGGCCGCGTCCAGGGCTTTTCTGACGCGGTAACGGCGGGAGCAATAATATCCGGGGCATATTTCGGTGACAAGATGTCTCCGATGTCGGATACTACCGTGATGGCTTCCTCAATGAGCGGAGTGCCCATTTTCAAGCACATACGCTTTCTTATGACGACGACGGTTCCCACGCTTGCGGTAACGCTTACGATATTCCTTATCCTGGGACTCGCCCATACCCCGTCGGGTGAAGGAGATCTGGAAGGTATCCGGAGCGCCATCGTGTCACGATTCAACATTTCGCCCTGGCTTCTACTGATACCCCTCGCCACCGTCGTGATGATTTACAGGAAGATCCCCGCGATTGTCGTTCTGGCCTTCTCGGCCGCAATAGCCGGAGTGACTTGCCTTTTCGCCCAGCCCTCCGTTATGCATGAGATAGCCCTTCCCCTCACCGGAGACGCCGGTGGGACAAAAGGTCTTTTCGTCGGACTTGTAAGAACAATCTACGACAGCGTCGGAGTCACTACCGGGAATCCCGATGTCGACTCTCTTGTTTCGTCGAAAGGCATGAGCGGAATGCTCAACACGGTGTACCTCATCATCTGCGCGATGTTCTTCGGAGGATGCATGCAGGCGAGCGGAATGATCCGCCATATAGCCTCCGGAATAATCCCCCTCACGAGAAGACGCGTTCCCCTTGTCGCTACGACCGCCGCCACAGGAGTTGCACTCAATGCCGTAGTTTCCGACCAGTACCTGTCCATCATCCTCACCTCCAACATTTTCAAAGGCATCTATGAAAAGGAGGGACACGACGGAAAGCTTCTCGGAAGGACCATAGAAGACTCATCGACCGTGACTTCGGTCCTTGTCCCCTGGAACACCTGCGGAATGACCCAGGCCACGATCCTCGGAATTCCTACCCTCACATATCTCCCCTTCTGCTTTTTCAATCTCCTCTGTCCGGTGATGACAGTCCTGATGACCGTCATTGGTACCGGACTGGGAAAAGGAAAGAACGAAGACAAAAAAACGGACTTGGCAAATGGCAATATCTGAAAAAGGGAAGACCCTGGTAGCGGTCGTACCCGTTATTGTCCTCATCGGACTACTGACTCTTGACATCGGCATCTTCGGCAGCGACTCCATCCTTGGAGCCAGCCAGGTTTCACTGCTGTTCTCCGCCGGCATCTGCGTATGGCTTGGGATGTGGCTCTACAAGACACCTTGGAGCAAATTCGAGGAAGCCATAAAGAGCAATATCGGTGATGTGACAACCGCCATTGTGATTCTGCTTCTGATCGGAGCGATTTCAGGAACCTGGACGATGAGCGGCATCGTGCCGACTTTCATCTACTACGGGGTGAAGATCATTTCCCCGAAGCTGTTTCTCCTCACTGCCTGCGTTATTTGTGCGATAGTGTCGCTTATGATCGGCAGCTCGTGGACAACAATCGCCACTATCGGAGTAGCCCTCATGGGAATCGGAAGGGCCGAAGGCTTTTCCGACGGGATGATAGCCGGAGCCATCATCTCCGGGGCATACTTCGGAGACAAGATGTCGCCGCTGTCGGACACCACCGTCATGGCTTCCTCAATCAATGGGGTGAACCTTTTCACCCATATCCGGTACATGATGATAACTACCGTTCCGGCAATAACGATTTCTCTTGTCATCTTCACGATATTGGGGCTTTCGCATGGAGGAGCTGACACCGGAACGATCCAAGTATACACGGACACCCTTTCGGCCAAATTCAACATAACCCTCTGGCTTCTTGTTGTTCCGGTCCTTACCGCAATCATGATAGCCAAGAAGATGCCAGCTTTGATTGTGCTTGCCCTGTCGACCGTCCTAGCCGCGCTTTTCGCCCTCATTTTCCAGACGGACATCCTCACCGAAATCGGAACAACAGTGGTCGGTGAACCGAGAGGAAAAGTCCTTTTCACCGGTGTCATCGAATCGATCTACAACTCGGTCAGCATCTCCACCGGCAATCCCGAGGTCGACTCTCTCGTCTCCTCCAAAGGAATGCTCGGAATGTTGAACACGGTATATCTCATCATCTGTGCCATGTGCTTCGGCGGATGCATGAAAGCAAGCGGAATGCTCGATTCCCTGTCGAGACTCATTCTTCCTCTGGCGAAGGGAAGAACCTCTCTTGTCGGCACCACTGTCGTTACCGGCACAGCATTGAATGGAATTGTCTCAGACCAGTTTCTCTCGATCATCCTCACTTCGAGCATCTTCAAGGACCTTTTCAAAGAGAAAGGATTCGAAACAAGACTGCTGAGCCGGGCGGTTGAGGACTCGGCGACGGTCACTTCTCCCCTTTACCCTTGGAGCAGCTGCGGCATGACTCAGGCAACGATCCTCAGTGTACCCACCATCGCCTACATGCCTTTCTGCTTTTTCAATTATCTTTGCCCTCTGATGAGCATCACCATCGCGGCAATCGGATACAAAATTGTCAAGCGA
>JAFUFP010000001.1 GCA_017469845.1 Bacteroidales bacterium
GCAAATCCGCTCGATTTTGCTTCCGGCAAAATCTTGAAATTCCCGCTTCTGAGGTTTGCATTTTCGCCGACTTTTCCGTTTGTTTTAGCGAAACGCTCTTCTCGCGAAGCTTATAATTGACTTTTTAAAGTGGACTCATTTTTGTAGAGTCCATATTTGCATTCCGAACAATAATTAATTCACATACTACTGATGAAGGATCTTAATAATCAAAAGGCCACCGGCGAAAATGTTGAGACCGGTGCTTCCACCAAGACCAGCGGCAGACGCAGGTACGTTCCCGGCAAATCAGACAACCGCGGCGAAAGGCTAAAACCCTATCGCGAGGAGCTGCTCGAAAGGAACATGACCGTAACAGAATTCGCCAACAGGTTGGGTGTCAGCCGTCAGACCATCAATTTCAGATGGAACTCCGACGATTGTTCCCTCTCCGACGCCGAGAAGATGGCCGAAGTCCTCGATTGCAAGTTCGTGTGGAAACTCGAACCCATCGTGAAAGATTTCGGAGAGTAGAACCGGCTGGAAAGAAATATTGAAAGGAGGCCCGCGGGCCTCCTTTTACTTTTCCGTGCCGGAGGATTCATTTCCGACACTACTCAGCAAGCGGCAATATCTACCGATGGACCTCAATAGGGGTGAATCCGGCTTTCCTGACGGCTTCCATGATGGCTTCGTCGGTCACGGCGCATCCGTCACCGATATTGAACTGAGCCTCTTTGGCGGTTCTGTCCGCCTTGACATCGGTAATTCCGGGAACTTCTCCCAGGAATTTCTGTACCCTGGCTTCGCAATGTGCGCAAGCCATTCCTTCGACTTTCACTTTCGCCATATTCTGTCTTGTTGTTTTGTTTACTTTTTCCGCAATATGCTGCAAAAAGCATGCAGACCGGATAGACAAAGATGTCTCCCGTATGGACAATCATTGCAACTGCCCAAGCGACAATGAGTTTGTGGATAGTCCGAAAAATATTACTTTTGTCGCATGGAAAGTACGAACCTCTGGGGCATAATCCGCAGGAAATTCCGGGAGCTGGCCAACATATTCGACTACATAGACCGTGACAGCGCTACGGAGCGCATCAAGGACGGTATCTGGTTCCGTGGACCCAACATCTGGATCCTCGCTTTCTCCATCATCATAGCTTCGGTCGGCCTCAACGTCAATTCCACAGCCGTCATCATCGGAGCGATGCTCATCTCCCCTCTCATGGGACCTATCGTGGGAGTGGGATTCTCCATCGGAACGCAGGATACCTCCCTTATGGAGCAGGCGGCGAAGAACCTCATCATAATGGTAGGGATCAGCCTTATCGTGTCGAGTGTATATTTCCTTCTCACTCCCCTGCACCTGGTTGATCCTACAGAGCTGCAGGCAAGGACGAGGCCGACCATTTATGACGTTCTCATAGCACTTTTCGGCGGTCTCGCCGGAATCCTCGAAACCTGCCGCAAAGAAAGGGGCACCGTCCTTTCCGGAGTGGCGATCGCTACGGCCCTTATGCCTCCCCTCTGTACAGCGGGATACGGTATCGCCCACCTGAGCGCGAGGTATTTCTTCGGGGCTCTGTTCCTTTTCCTTATCAACGCGACCTTCATCATTCTGGCCACCTATCTGATGGTAAGATATCTGAGATTCCCCAGAATAGTGGAACTGGACAGGACATTGGCCGCAAAGAGAAGGAACGTATCCTCCACCGTGGTCCTCATCGTCATCGCCGTCAGCCTCATGACCGGATTCAACGTAATACGGGACAACAACTTCGAGCACAGCGTGGAGAACTTCATCTCCGAATCCAAATTCACCGGAAAGACATATCTATACGACTACCGCATCTACAAGGACAAGGGACGGAAACTGAAACTGGAACTCATCGGAGAGCCCCTCACCAAGGAAGATTCCCTTTCCCTTGTGGAAAAGGCGGCCGCTTTCCACATCAAAGGAGATCAGATTTCGATACATCAGCAGACCATCGGAATGACTGATTCCGAGATCCAGAACGAACTTCAGGATGTCTACCGCAACGTGGACGCGAAACTCATGTCAAAGGACGCACAGATCCAGGAGCTCCGAGACAGGGTCAATGCGCTTGATTCCCTGGTCCGTGCGTTGAGCGACTCCACCCTGACCCGTCCGGCAACCGCTCCCAAAGAACCTTCCGAAAAATGAGACAATCCGCCGATCCCCTCCAGAGGAAACTTCTCCTCAGCCAATGCTTCACCATAATCTGCATCCTTTTCCTTCTCGGTCAGTGGCAGAAAGGAACCGAGTGGATATTCTGGTGCGGAGCGGTCCTGCTCTGCATTTCCCTCGTACTGCAGGGTTATTTCATGGTAAAAATCCTTAAAGCGCGGAAGAAAAAGTGATTGCCGCACCCTGTCCATACCTTTTTGAGTTTCGCGTGCGACTGACACATTGAAGGGCCACCCCGTTATGGAGCAGCCCTTTTTCGATTGCATAACTGAAAGGGAGAAAGACTAGTCGACGTGTACCACTGTCTTTCCGACGGTGAGTCCGCTCTCGTTGAACGAATCCACCCTGAAATAGTAATCCTGATCCGTTGAGAACATTCCGAGTTCGATTTCGGGAGTGAGACTCTCGCATGAAGAGTATAGCTCCCCTTCGACAGTTCCCCAATGGAGAATATATCCCTTCGCTCCGGGAACGGGATCCCAGGTGAAGGTCATCCTCTGACGGTTCTCTCCCCTGTTGACCTTGAACGAAGCGACCTCGGCGGGAGCTTTGCCCTTGGCAAGGCCGAAGACCCTGAGGTCAAAGACCGAGAACTTGCCGGTAAGAGTAGCGCAGTTCGTGATCTTGACGTAGCGGGCTTTCACACTCTTGGGAAGAACGATGAGGGAATGGGGGTTGTCGGTATTGTTGTCGGACTTGTCCGCCACCTTCGTCCATGACTTGCCGTCCTTGGAGACCTCGACGATATACTTGTAAGGGGACTTGGGGGCATCGGGGTCGTACATTCCGAACCCTTCGTCAGCGAAGTTCGTCTGGATCGCGTTTACGCTCTTGACGG
Source organism: Bacteroidales bacterium (assembly GCA_017469845.1). Taxonomy (GTDB): domain Bacteria; phylum Bacteroidota; class Bacteroidia; order Bacteroidales; family UBA932; genus Cryptobacteroides. The sequence continues at coordinate 3,030 of JAFUFP010000001.1, forward strand.
CGTCAAGGTCGATGCAGATCCATTCACCGGCGTCACCGGTAGAGGCGCTCCACCACGATTTGATGGTGTTGTCGGAGGCGTTGGAAGCGGGATGGCCGTCGAGAGTAGAGGACACGGATATCTCCTTTCCGAGGGAAAGGTTCATCCAACCCGTCCAGGGGCTTTCCTTCGTGTAATCCATCTTGTGGTCAGGAAGGATATAAGGATAGTCGGAGAATTCGGTCATGGCGTAAAGGTTGCCCTTCTCGGTGAGGATCATCGGGAAGAAACCGATCCTGCGTTCCATGTTCATCCTCTGGGCTATGACGATCGAAGCCACATGCCAGTAATTTCCGTACTTGTCGATGAAGGTATCACCATGGCCCGCACCGGTCAGGAATCCTCCCGGCTTCACGCTGATGGGAGAATACGTCGCGTGTGTGTAAGGTCCCAAAGGTTTGTCGGAAACGTAGAGTCCGTCACCGTATGAATCAAACTCAGTTCCGGGGGAAGCGTATTGCAAATAGTACTTCCCTCCGATCTTGATAGCGCTCGCTCCCTCGTTGAAGCCGGGATTGGAGGTCTCGTTCTTGTCTCCGGGATGCTCCCATCCGTAAACAGCTTCCATATGGCGGATGAGGGTGACGTTGTTGCCGACGGAAGCGAAGTTGTTCTTCGGATCAAGCTCGATTCCATGGATGTCGTCCCTGTTGTTGCAGCCCCAGAAGAGATAAACCCTTCCGTCATCATCGGGAAGAAGGTCAGGGTCATGACCGGTTCTTCCGGGATCATCGGGATAAGGCATCAGGTTGTCGGTAACGAGTTTCCAGGAATTACCGTCCTCCGGAGTCGTCGTCTTATAGAGCTCATTGATGTCGGAGGTCATCCAATAGAGTTCTCCGTTATAAACCATAGTACAAGGGGCATACAAGTCTAAAGGAAGGATGTCTGATGTGACATACTTCCAATCCTTCATGTCCTCGGAATACCAGTATCCCCTGGATTTTGAGGGGAAGAGGAAATACTTGCCGTTGTACGGCTCGACCACAGGGTCTGCGCACTCCCTTGAACCCGCGGAGTTGTCCACTCTCGGACCGGCCGGCATCACAAAACCATCGGGCAATACTCCGCCACGGCGCTGCTGCTGCGCAGCTCTCGCCCTCTGCTGCTCTTCAAGCTTGTAAGCATAAGGACCGGTAGGAGAATATCCTCCAAAACCGCCTCCAAAACCGCTTGACGCTCCATGGAAGGCATAATTGAGGTCAATAGGGTTGGCCACGACCCTCGAGGGATCGACATTGCTGCCCTTCTGCGCACATGATACTGCAAGAAGCAGCAAAGCGGACATTTTAAGAATCGTCTTCATCACGGTGAATAATTGGTTATTTGATTTATTGAAATTCAAGACATCAATTGAGAGCATCTTGTTTCCACAAAATTAGAAAATAAAAGTCATCAGGAGGGGTACTATTGTTTCAAGCATACCGAATTCATATCGAGCCTAACCGATATTGTCCCAAAATGTCAGAATTGCATTATTCAAGGCGTTGAGGCAAGTTCCGGGTTTATCAAATGGACTTTCTCTGACCCAACTCCTCTTCAAACGGTTCCAAACGAACATGGTGCGGAAGATCTTTTGGCACTCCCGCACCATGATAATCAAAACTGGTCTATTGACCTTGAAATGCTACTTGACAGTCACACCGTTTGCACCGATGGTGAATTCATACTCACCGGCGATGAGGGTATACTGTGCAACCTTGACGTTGTTGCGGGTTGTGACACCTACGTAGCTTGCACCCTCGCATGTTCCGAAGCTGCTCACGCCGTCTGCGATAGGCAGGTAGAGAGTAGCCTGGGTATTTGCGGGAACGGTAGCCTTGTAAGAAGTCATCTTACCCTTGTCAGCGGTCCATGCGGAACGGATGGTTCCGTAGTTGGACTCGTAGCTTCCTTCAAGAGCGGTATAGATACCCGCTGCAGAAGGCTGGAGGACGAAGTCCTTGTAGCTTGCCTTTCCGTTGCCGTGATCCGTGGTGATACCGAGCTGGAACTCATACATCCATGAACCTACCGCACCGAGTGCGAAGTGGTTGAATGAGTTCATGCTGTTGGATGACGGGCTTGAGAAGGCGTTGTCATAAGAGTTCCACCTCTCCCATACTGAGGTAGCGCCCTCGGTGACGGGATAGAGCCATGATGCGAATTCAGTGCAGGTGATCATCTTGAAGGCTTCCTCGGTGTATCCGCCCCTTGAGAGTGCGGGAAGGATGTTGGGAGTTCCGGAGAAACCGGTCGTGATGGTCCAAGGCTTGAAGTCGGAGGTTGTGGGACCGCCGCCGAAGCCACCGCCACCCATTCCACGTCCGCCCTGAGGAGCTGCGGGAGCGAGATTCTTCTCAGCTTCTTTCTCTTCAGGAGTAGGGCCGCTTGAGTTGGGGTTAGCTGCAAGAGCTGCGAGGTAAGCCTCTGCCTTAGCCTTATTCTCATCGCTGAACACATTGAAGTTCAGAGGTGTAGCATAAGAAGCCTGGGTGTGGATGGTCTGGCCGTTGAGGTCGCGGGTCTTACCGGTAACAGGATTCACGTAAGCGCTGTTCCAGTCGGCTTTAGCCTTCTCGTGACGGTCACGGAGAGTGGCTGCCAGGTCAGGCCTTCCGATAGCGTCAGCCATGATGGCGGTAACCTCCATGAAGTAGATGTAGATGGCGTTGTTCACAAGGTCAGAGGGAGTACGGTTGTCGAGAGCGAGCCAGTCAGCAAGACCGGTAGCCTTTGCGGAGAGGTAAGGATGGGCGTCGCTGGTCTTGTAGAAGGCCATACCGTTGAGCCAATCCATCATGGCGTCCATGTTCTCCTCGATGATCTGGGTGTCACCGTACTGGATGTACATCTGCCAAGGAACCTGGCAGACAGCACCTGCCCAAGTAGTACCTGTAGCGAAGGAAGTGTCATCTGTGCGGTTGTAGGTAGGAACGGTAGAACCGATACCTCCGGGAACCTCAGTGTCGCTACCGACACCCTGGTCAGCACGGAGAGCTACCATCCACTGACGATAGAAGTTCTGGGTATGGGCGTTGTAGATACCGGTACGGGTATAAGCCTGTGCATCACCGGTCCAACCCATACGCTCGTTACGCTGAGGGCAGTCGGTAGGAATCGTGAAGAAGTTTCCGAGCTGGCTGCGCTGGATGTTCTTGAACAGCTGGTTGACGAGCTTGTCGGTCTTTCCGTCGGATGTCGTAGCGACATATTTTCCTGTAGGGATCTCTGAAGAAGAAAGGACAAGTCCCTTGACGTTCTCAAGAGGAAGTGCTCCTACGTGGGAAGGAAGAGTGATCTGGATGTACTGGTATCCTCTGTAGGTAGCGGAAGGCTGGATTGTGACAGCTCCGCTTCCGTCAGCGACATATACATCAACGTCCATTGCGGCACGGTTGGTCTCGAAAAGAACCTGTCCGGCTACGCCACGGCCTTTCTTTCCGAAGCGGTCGACATATTCCTTCTTGTCACCCTTGAGTCCGGGATAAACCTGCTCACCGAAAGCGAAGATGACCTTGTCACCCTTCTGCAGATATCCTGCCGGGATGGTGACTGAAGGAACACCAACCATGTTGACACCCATGTTGTAGATGTAGGTGTGACCGTCAGCGCTATGGGTAGGCATGACATTCTTGGCGGTGATGGTCTCCCTGAGGCGGACAACCTCATCGTAGCGGGCTACGAGGTCGAAGTCCATCCATTCGCGCTTTTCGATCTTCTGAGCGGGAATCCAAGCTGAATCATCGAATCCAACCTCATTCCAACCCTTGACGGCTGCTTCCTTGGAAGCGTCGTACCTTTCACCCATGAAGAAGCTGCCGCTGCGGATAGGACCATCCTTGTATGCTTTCCAAGAGGAAGGATCAGAAACGAAATACTCCTTGGTTCCGTCCTCGTATGTTACGACGAGCCTTGAAAGGAAGGCCTCATAGTCACCGAAGAAGTTGTAGTTGGTGATTGTGAAGGTAAGATAACCTGTGTACCAACCGGGGGCAAGTTCTGCACCGATGGCGTTTTCACCGCTCTTTACCATATCGGTAACGTCATATGCGAGATAGCACATGGTCTCACGATACTGGCTGTCACCGGGAGCGAACCAGTCCTCACCGACCTTCTTTCCGTTCAGATATACATTGAATACACCCATCGCGGAAGCATATAGCTTGGCTGACTTGATGGCCTTGCCGTTTGTCTTGAACTCGCTTCTGAGCATGGTCTCAGCACCGTAGCTGGGGTCAGCATATACGACCTGCTCCTTGGCACCGGTACCTGCGACTGTGATGTTGTTTCCGCTCACGGAAACTCCGGGAAGATTTGCGAAGATGGAGTAACCCTCACCATGGTCGGCATCGAAAGCGAGCTTGTCGCCGCTCTGGCCTGCGAAGAGGATCTGGTAGTTGGAGTATACAACCTCTGAACCGGGAGCAGCACCGAAACCTACTGAACTCAGGATCGGGAAAGGAGGATAGTTTCCACCGGAACCGAGCTTGTTGAGGGTGATGTTGGAAGCCCTACGTGCGGGACCGCCCTGCATACCGACTGAGAATCCGTTTCCGCCACCGCCGGGGAAGCCGCCTCTCTGCTGAGGAGGAGTGGTGATGACATCAACACCGTCGACAGTGAAGTTGATGTTTCCTGCGGAGACATTGACACTGATGTTGTGAAGGTCACCCTTAGCCTTTGCTCCGAAGACCTCATCGAGGTTCGCCTGAGGATAATTCGCCTTGTTTATGGTGACGAAAGGCTTGGTTGAAGAATCCTCTTTGTAGTAACCTACTCTCCAAAGACGGATTTCTTTTGCCGCATAGTCAACATCGACTTTGATGTAATGGACATCTGTCTGGGTACCGAAGTCATTGAGGAATCCGTTCTTCAGACGGAAGTCATCAGCACCGAGAACAATGGATGCCACGTCACCCTTGTTGAGGCGGAAATCTGTGTTGATCTCGAACAGGGCTGTTGAAGAAGCGTCGAGCTTGAGCTGTTTTACTCCGACCCAGTCCGCTCCGTTCCATGCGGAGATCCTGGGGTTCATGATACCTGTTTCGAAACGGGTCGTAGCATCATGGGCGACATCGTCCTTGTCCCATACGGTGACTTTGACGGTGTAACCTTTCTCGGCCTGGAGAGCGATTCCCTGGTAAGGGATGCCGATTGAACGGTCGCTCTGGACTTTACCGGTGTTCCAGAATTCGCTGCCATCGACTTCCCTTATGACGGAAATCTGATAAGCAGTCTGCTTAGCACCCTTGGTGGTGGACTCCATTCTCCAGCTTATGACCGGATGCTTGTCCTCCACCGCGATAGGGCTGTCAGCATTCTGGATGCGCAGATCCTTGATGGATGCGCGGCTGTCAGCAAATGCTATACTTCCCGTAAGAAGCAGCATTGATGAAAGTGCAATTAGAGTTTTTCTCATATTAATGTGTGTTGTTTGTGTGTATCCGAATTAAAGTCTTGACTTGTCGATTTTGACTCTGCATCCCTTGGGAGAAGTTACCTTCACATCCTTTCCGTTCACTTCGACGGAAATTGTACCTTCGGCGACAGGGAAACTTGCCTTGGCCCACTGCATTCCGGCGAGATCTGGTTTGATGGTGTACTGTCCGGGTTTCGCGGGATCGTTGCTGAATCCGATGATGCCGAAAAGGGCGGCGGCGACTCCGGGAGTTCCGTTGGCTCCATGGCAGAGGCTCAGACCGAAGGGCCTGCGGTAGAATACAAGCTGCTCTTCCTTGGAGGCTTCAGGCTGGAAGTTCTCGGGGAAACGGGTGTGTCCCTGGCGGATCCAGTCTCCGAATACCCTGTCAAGGAACACGAGGCATTCCATGATATGGCCGGCCTTGGCGTATGCCATCACTTCGTAACCCTTGTCATAGCTGACATCCTTGTAGTATGAAGGTATTGAAGGAAGAACCTCCGTATAAAGTGCGTCGTAGTATTTCTCAGGATAGAGTCCTGAAAGGACAGCCCAATACTGTGCATGGGGAGAGACCCTCTCGTCAAGGGAGCCGTCGGATTTGTATCCGTCGATGAAAGCCTTCTTCTCCTCGCTCCAGAAATGCTCCATGATGGAGGCACCGAGATCCTTTGCCTTCTGGGCATAATGGGCGGCAAGTTCCTTTTCGCCCCACTTCGAGCAGAAGAACGAAGTGATGCGGAAGTTCTCCATGAGCATCATCTGGGCATATGCCGCCCTACCCATGGACTCGGGACCTTCCTTACGTGCCCATCCGGGAGTGAAACCGGATGAAGGACGCTCGGCGGTGAGGAAGCCGTACTCGTCCTGTACGGACTCGTAAAGGGCCATCTGGGCAAGAATACGGTCCTTGAACATGTCGGCCGTAGTCATGTCACCGTAGCGGGCATAGTCATGCTCGAGGCCGATGAGCGCATGAAGAGGATAATCGGGAATTCCCCAATCGGAAGTCTGGGGATGAGGCGGCATGAGGGCGACGGAGATTCCGTTGCGGGTCACCTGGCGGTCACCGAAGACATAATCTCCACCGATTGTACCGAGAACAGCGTCCATAGCCCAAGGAAGGTAATCCCTCTTGATTCCGTCGAGATAGAAATTATGGAGCGAAGTGTGGAGGGTCTTCACGCCCTGGTTGAAGATGGCGTTGAAGCCTTCGTCGCTGCACTCGAAGGTCATCAGGTTCTGGACAGGCCACATATGTGTCTCGAAAGTGACATCGCTGACTTTGACCTCACCGTCGGGAGATATCCTCAGATAACGGAGAGCCCTTTCGGGAAGGGTGTAAGAACCCTTGCCGTCAACATCCACGGTCGGGATGTCGAACTGCTCATTGCGGGCGGTATTGTCGCTCATCACCTCCATACGGCTTTCGCCGACGAAGAACGAAAGGGTGGCTTTGCCTTCAGCGGTGAATTTCACATCACCCATCTCCAGTTCATGGAAATCGACGAGAATGTCGCCGTTCTCGAGAACATCGACAGAAGCGGGTTTGATAGGGATCGTGATTTCCTGACGGTTGTCGGGATATTTTTCGGCGGTATTGAACCTGGGATCATTCTCGGGAAGGACCCAAGTTTCACCATCGAAGCTGGACTCCCAGTTGGCTATTTTCGTTCCTTTCACGAAAAGTGAAGGGAGTCTTTTGCCGTCAGTCTTTACGGTGAATACGGCATATCCGTCTTTCTCGGAAATTGTCACATCACCCGGGCTGCTCCAATCCAAGGCTTCCGCATCCGCGGCGGACATTTTCGTACGGAAGTACGCAACATCCTTCGGCGGGAAGAATTTCCCCGGATATCCGACGAACTTGCACCGCTCCTTGGATTCTTCCCTCTGACGGGTCTGAAGATAGGCAGCCAACTGACCGGGATACCACATGTAAGTATCAGTAGCCGCAGGCTTGGTTGAGCAGGAAGACAACCCTGCACTCAAGGCCATTACAGATAGTACTGCAGCAATGGATAAAATAACGGTTCTGGTTTTCATGTCTTGAGAAAGGTGGCCCAAAGGCGACAGTGCCCTTGAGCCACTTTTTAATGAAAAGTTCTATTTATATTTCTCGACGCGGGAATCGTTGATGACACCCTTCCAGTTCATACCGAAAGCGAAGTCATAAACGTTTCCGTCAGCATCCTTGTAGCAGTCCATATCCCTGGGGACATCCTCGAACTGCTCTTCAACGGTCTTCATGGAAGAAGGCATCTGCATGGGGAGAAGTCCTGAAGGCTCAACAGCACCGCTGATGATATCGAGGATAGCCTGGTTCTGGACACCGAAGGAGAGGAGGATAGCATCGGTATAGCCCTCAATTTCGGACATCACCATAGGCTTGGAGATGTTGACGACGGTGATGACGGGCTTGTTACCCATAGCCTTGCGGGTGTTGCGGACGAGATCCATGTGTGACTTGTTGGAAGTCTTCACGGTCTTTCCCTTGTAGGTACGGTTGGTGAAGTCCTCGTAAGGGTCACCACCCGCGATACTGGTCTCCCTTGCATATGTTGCGGTGTAATCCTCATACTGGAGGCTGATGGGAACGTATCCGTTTCCGCCCTTCTCACGGTCAGCCACATCATATCCGCTGCCTGAAGCGGGAGCGTTGATGAAGACGATGGCGAAATCAGCGTCCTTGGGGTTTGTGACCTGGTCGAAGTACTTGCCTACCATTGAGCCGGCAACGGGATCAACCCAACGGCCCTGCTGTGCGGCGCCACCGAACATGGCACCTCTGGGAGCCTCATAATACTGAGGAATGTAAACCTTTGCACGTCCCTGACGAGGGAGAACATTGGAGTGGTTCTTCAGCATGATGATGGACTTGAGCTGAGCCTCGTATCCTGCCTTCATGAAGTCGGGATTTCCGACAACCTTGACGGTGTTCTCAACATTGAGGTAAGGGTTCTCGAAGAGTCCTGTACGGAAGCTGTTCATAAGGAGACGCTCTGCGGATTTCTCGAAACGTGCTCTTGCGCTCTCCTCACCGAAATCCTTCACCCACATGTTGTAAGCCTCGATGACGGGACCTTTCTCGTTGTTGCCACCGAACTGGTCGACACCGGCCTGGATGACCTTGTAGTGACGCTCAGCCTCGGTAAGGGTCTCGTTGCCCCAGCACTTGCCCTCGAATCCTTCCACATGGAAGTAATCCTTTGTGATGTTCCAGTCTGTGCAGACGACACCGTCGAAACCGTATTTCTCGCGGAGAAGGTCAGTGATGATATACTTGCTGTAGCTGTTTCCGTTCTGTTCACCGGAAGGATCCTGGTTGTAGGAGATGGTATAGTAAGGCATGACAGCTGAAGCCATACCGGTTTTTCCCTTGAGCTGGAAAGCACCCTCCACGAAAGGCCTGATCTGGGTAGCGAGGTTGTCACCGGGATAGACTGCATATTTGCCGTAGCTGTAGTGACCGTCACGTCCGCCCTCTTCGGGACCGCCGCTGGGCCAGTGCTTGATCATGGCGTTGACGCTCTCATAGCCCCATCCGTCCTTGATCTCGACATCTCCCTCCGATGTCTGGAAACCGTCAACATAAGCCCTTGCCATATCGACATCCAGGTCGGGATCCTCACCGAAAGTACCGCTGAAACGGCTCCACCTCGGTTCCGTGGCGAGGTCAATCTGAGGAGAGAGGGCGGTAGCTATACCGAGTGCCCTGTACTCCTTGGATGCGATTTCACCGAATTGCTCAACAACAGCGGGATCGAATGTGGCGGCCATACCAAGGGAAGAAGGCCACATGGAAATGGTTCCACCGTTACCGGCATCGAACTCGGCGGTAGCGACAGCTCCGTGACGGGGGTCGGAGGAATTGTTGGCGGGAATACCGTGGTTCACACCTTCCACGAAAGCCTGGACGTTGTTGTTCCACTTGGCGGCGATTTCGGGGCTGCCGACCCTTGTTACGAGAACAGCACGGAGGTTATCCTCGGAGAGGAACTTCTTCTGTGCGTCGGTGATGTTCTCATCGGGAACGGCCTGGTGACCGCTGTAAAGCATCAGACCGGCGATTTCATCAATGGAAAGTTGAGAAGCCAAATCTTTTGCACGGGTCTGAGGGTCTTTCCTCCAGTCCTCATACACGTCAAGTTTGCCGTTGCGGTTGAGGTCCTTGAACGCATAACCGCCTTTGGTCAAGATCTGGACCCCTGAGTTGGGGCTGTATCCGAGAGTCTGTCCACCCTTCTGGGTGATGATGTTGTAACCCGTTGAGGGTTCTTCTTGCCATTTCTGTCCGCAGGACACTGCGGCAATGGCGGCTCCAAGGAGCATTGCGGCCCCAAGAGCGATGTGTTGTACTGATTTCATATGCATGCAATCGGTTGGTTGTGGAACCGGAGTGGACATCCCTGTCCAAACCGGTTGAAAGAATTCTTTCTGAAAATGGCACCCCCGCAACCTTGGCGAGGGTGCCAATCTCAATTATTTCAGTTCAGAAACAAGTTTGTGGAATTATTCCCAACCAGGGTTCTGCTTCATGCCTTCAGGATTGTCGGTATTGAGATCGACATAATCCTTAGGAATAGGCCAGAGATTCCACTTGAGTTCGGGAACAGTTTCACCACCATGGGATGCATCAACCTGCTGAGTTTCAGGATAAAGCTTCGCATTGGGGTTGAGAGTACCCTTTGAGGATGAATAAGACCAAGCGCCATAAGACCAGATACGTGTCTTCCACAGATCGGGTTCCTGACGAAGGAAAGTAGCCCAACGGTCTTCCTCATACATCAGCTCACGGCACCTTTCATCAAGGATAACCTGGAGGTTGACTTCGCTGGCAGTGAAAGGAGTAGCGTTTGCACGGTTACGGAGAACATTGATGGCAGCTGCAGCTCCACTTGCATCACCGGCACGGAACTTAGCCTCAGCAAGAAGGAGATATGCCTCAGCGGAACGATACATGTACCAGTCACGATAAAGGGCTGTTCCGAAAACGGATGCAGAGAAATAAGTGTTCTCATCCATTCCCCAAGCATCGATGGGGCTACGCTTGTCTGAAATAGGGAAGAACTCCATTGTAGTGTTGAAGTTCTCCTTATCGAGATCCTCGAAACCAACCCAAGTCGTGGAGGTTCCGTAAGGTTTATCGTTCTCCTGTTTACTGAAGTAAGGGTGAGCCTCGTTAGTGACAGGATAGTAACGGCGGATTGCTACACCTTCCTTGCCACGATCATCTGTGTCAGCCGCTTTGTTATGATCCGCATCGAAAACCTGGACCGTTGAGAACCAAGTAGGTTGGCCACCAAAAGGAACACCTGATCCGATAATAGCGGGGATATTGGTTCCACGACCGTTAACCTGACCGTAAATAGGTGCGAATTTTCCGTCAGCCCAAGGTTTCTCACCGCTACCGCTCTGGAGATCTGATCTAAGCTTGGTAACGTCGCGAAGTGCAGGCCAATATACACGTGAACTCATAGTACGGATGACAGAGCTGTTCTGAGATGCCTCTGCGTAGCTCTCAGGTCCAAGAATCAGCCATACAGCTTCGGTGTTCTCAGCAAGACGAGGATTCTGCTTGTAGAAAAGGTCACTGTAAACAGTTCCGTCCTCAAGGTAATTGGGAACACCGAGGTTTGTACCCTTGTCTGCAGAATTTGCCCTGACGCCGAAACGTTTGGTCATGATGCCATGAAGATTTATACAATCCTGGGCATATTTTGCAGCATCAGTGTAAAGGCTGGAATTGTTTGTTTCAACTGCAAGACCAAGGTAGGCCTCAGAAAGGCAGATTGCAGCGGCACCTTTACCGGCACGTCCCTTGACGGGAGATTCAGGAAGTCCATTGTATGCCTCAAGAAGGTCTGCGATTGCCTGCTCATAAGTCTGTTGACGGGTGGCTCTCTCATAATCGAGATGCAGTTCTTCAGAGTACTCAAGAACCAGAGGTACTCCACCGAACAACTCCGCCAGACGGAGATACACGAAACCGCGAAGGAACTTGGCCTCAGCCTGGATAGCTTTCTTTTCAGCATCTGAAGACCAGGACATAGACTCCAATTCGCTTGCATAAAGTGCTTGGTTAGCATAAGCATTAACCTGATAGCACATATCCCACATCTGCTTAGCGTTGATTGAGTCTCCAGCAATACCTCCGAATGACCAGTTACCCGTAGAGTTCCAGTTGTTTATGATGAGGCCGGATGCGCCGAAAACGCTGAAAACAGTAAGCTCATCAGTCTGTTGAGCATTTGCTTTGCCATAATAAATACTAGCCACGTTGGAGTATGCGGCAACAATAGTGCTCAGCACCTGGGCAGAAGTCTGATAGGCGTTGTCAATTGAGAACTGCGCCTTGGGCTTCTCTGTCAGAAAGTCTTTTTCCGACTCACAAGCCACGAAAGAACTCAGAGCCAAAGACACGAGAAGGAAGGATGCAAATATCTTTTTCATCGTAATAGCCATTAAAAGATTAATTATAAGGAAATGGTAAGGCCGATGGTGTAAGTCCTCATCATATTACCAGCAGTACGTCCCCTGCTTTCAGGATCGCTGACTTTCCACTTGGGAGCGATATAGAAGAGGTTGGAACCGGAGACATAGATACGTGCACCACTGATACCCCAGTTCTTTACGAGCTTTCCAAGATTATAGGAAAGATTGAGATTCTGGAGACGGACATTAGCATATGAGTTATATACTCTCCATGTCTTTTCCTGATCTGTGCAAGCAGGACTTACATAAGTATTTGACTTATTAGTGGGAGTCCAATAAGGGATGTCAAGAGCATTTGCATAAGCGAAACCGTAGTGAGTATAGTATGCAAATGTATTGTTGCCAAGAGCATATCCGTGACCACCTGCTGTCCAGTTGATGAGGAAGTAGAGCTGCAAATTCTTGTAGCTGAAGGTGTTGCCCCAAGTTATACGGAAGTTTTCACGGCTATTTCCAAGATGAATCTTATCATTGTTGTCAAGAACACCGTTTCCATCCTGGTCAATTACGTTACCCCATCCTGCTTCGGTTGTAGGCAATGAGCCTTTACCTTTCTCCTGAACAACTCCGTCCTGGTCATACCACCAGATGGTATCAAGAGATTTACCGATGAAGAATTCGTTTGTCCAGTCATCAGCCTCATCTTCTCCACCCCAAAGCTTGGCAAGCTTGTTACGGTTGAGGTTGAAGGTGATATTTGAAGACCAAGTGAAGTCCTTCTTTTGGATATTCAAAGTATTGATGTTGGCCTCGATACCCCAGTTGTTGATCTGGCCCATAGTAGCCTGCTGACGGTTTACACCTGCACCCATGATAGGAATGGTACGGCTGAAAATCTGATCAGTAGTCTTGGAGAAGTATCCATTGATTTCACCGGAAATCCTCCTCTTGAGGATAGCGAATTCAGCACCGAAGTTGTAAGATTCAGTCTTCTGCCATCCAAGTTCAGGATTACCTATGGCTGAAACATACTGGCTATAGAGAAGTCCGTCACCTGTAACCATACCATATCCGGCACGACCGAGAGTAACAGTGGAAAGGGTTCCATAAGGAGCAAGAGTCTGGGAACCGTTGATACCCCAAGAAGCCTTGAGTTTGAGGTCATCGAAGGTCTTGTTGTTCTTCATGAACTTCTCGTTGGTCAGAGTCCAAGCGAGACCGACTGCAGGGAAGTTACCCCATTTACGTTTCGCACCGAAAACGGAGGATCCGTCACGACGGAAGGAAAGGTTCACTGAATAACGGCTATCATATGAATACATAGCACGTACGAGGTAACCGATATCATTGTGGAGAGTATAAGAACCGGCATCTACGGTACGGGTACCGGCATTGTTGAGGCCATAGACTCCGAGAAGAGTATTTCCAAAGTCAGCAAAATTGGAACCTCCCATCGAGAAGCCCTTATTGAGATCACTATCCCTTGTGTAAACGAGAGAAGAGTTGAGGCTGTGCTTGCGGCCGAAAGTACGCTGATAGGTGATAATGTTATCAATAACCCAGTTAACAGAATTCCTGTAGCTCACTGAGCCATTGGCTGAAGCGAGATCGTATTCTGTGTATCCGTCTTCGTTCTGTCCTGAAGACATGGAAGGGAAGTTCTGCTCGTGTGCAAAGAAGAGGTTTTCAGTCTTGTTCTTACCATATGAGACATTGAACTTGTAGCTAAGACCTTCAACCCAAGGAGCTTTCAGAGTAAGGAAGCCATTATAGGTGGTCCTGTCGGACTCCATGCTACGTTCGATTCCGGAATCTTCATCACTGCTCCACAGAGGATTAGTGGTGGTGGTATCGTCTCCGGAAGGGAATTTACGCATTTTGCCTGTGTTGTCGAAGTAAACACTTCCAAGAGGGCTTACCCTATAGTCTGAGGATGCTGATGCACCCTGGGAACCAGTACCGGAATAGTCCATTGTCAAACCAGCTTCAATGTACTTGTTGATCTTGGAAGAGATCCTCGCATTGATACTGGTACGATTGAAATTATTTCCTACCTGAACACCGTTCTGAATAGAACGACCGAAACTGAATGAATAGTTGAAGGATTCAGAACCACCACTCACACGAGCGTTATAATTCTGAGTGTGTCCGACTCTTGTTGCGACGTCAAACCAATCAGTTGTGTGGGGATTGTTTCCATTGTTCCAATTCTTCTTCTCGATATCAGACATGAAAGAGGTATCAAGAAGGTTGTCCCAGTTCTGAGTCCTAGCGTTACGCAGCTTGACATAACCCTCAGCATCAAAATACTTCTGCTTTACAGTAGGAGTATTGAAAGACTGTGTTGTAGAGAATTCGATGTTGGGTTTTCCGACCATACCTTTCTTGGTAGTGATCATGATAACACCCTGAGCAGCCTGAGAACCGTAAGCTGCAAGAGAAGAAGCGTCCTTGAGGACCTGGATGCTTTCGATGTTGTTGGGATCGATATTGGTCATAGATCCCTTGTAAATCAGACCATCGACAACAAGCAGAGGCTCATTGGATGAAGCACCGAGGCTACGACGACCACGAACGAGCATTGAACCTGCCTGACCTACACCGCTAGGAGGAGTAACCTGCATACCAGGTACATTTCCGCGGAGAATTTCAGTGGGGTTCGTGAAGCCCATCATGGACTGAGGTGAGTTGGACACATTGATCTGCTGAACGGCTCCGGTAAAGTCACGGGAACGGGCCTCACCATAAGCGATGACGACCGTCTCTTCCAGTTCAGTTGTGTCTTCTGCAAGGGTGATGTCGATTTTGGTCCTTCCGTTTACAGCGACTTCCTGGGTAGCGTAGCCGATGCTGGACACTTCGAGAACAGCATTTGACCTTGTTTCCAGGGTGTAAGCACCGTATTCATCGGTAACAGTTCCCTGAAGGGTTCCCTTCACCTGGAGAGCTGCACCAATAACGGGCTCGCCTTTGTCGTCAACGACCGTACCGGTCACCGTCACATTCTGCTGAGCGCTCGCTATCCCTACAGAGATGGCGAGTGCCGAAAACAGTGCAACAGCAAATCTCAATAAATTAGATTTCATGTTGATGTGTTGATTTGTGGTTAAACATAAAGTAATGGTTGGTAATTTCTGGTTTTGCGCAAAAGTGATCGGGATCGGAATGAGTCCTAATAGGGGAAATGACATCCTCCGAATTATACCTTATTATTATAAATAAAGAAACCCACTTGCGATTCACATCGGAAGCTTAATCACTACGGGCACATCCAAAAACATAAATAAGTTCAGAATCTCCCGTTTTTTGCAATAGCAAATTTAGCAATAGACTATATAAAACGATTTATCAAAGAATACCAAAATAAAGCAAAAATTACGGAAAATTACGCAAAACTTATGATAATTTAGCAAAATCTTCTTATATTGCATTCGCAATAACAAAAGCAAAAATCAAAGTGAAAAACGTTTTACACTCCGATATGAGGCCACTCGCAGACCTGCACAGATGGCATTTCGCTTTTTTGGGCTTGCTGATGGCGCTTTTCAGTTCCATTTCATTCGCCCAGGACTACTATTCGATCCCCGAGGTCCTGCCGACAAACCAGGATTCGAAAAGTGCGGCGATTTCTTGCATGGAAACGGATCCCGACGGATACCTTTGGCTGGGAACTGAGAAGGGTTTGTTCAGATACAGCGGAACTTCCTACCGCGCTTTTTACCATACCGACTCCCTGTCGATTGCCAGCGACTACATTTTGGCATTGAGGCAAGACAGAGGGAAAAGAATGTGGGTCACATCCGATATGGGTGTACATCTGATTGAAAACGGAGTCGTCAAAAAGAATACACCTCTTGATATAGGCAACATCTATGGCATAGCCAACATGGACGAAGAGCGGCTTCTGCTTTCAGGCAAGGATGGCCTATACGTATTTGATAAGGAAAGTGGCAGCATAAACGTAGCCGTCAGGGACAAGTCTCTTTCTTATTGCCATAATATAGCGATAGTATTTGACATGATATTTGTCATATCTGACGATTCACATACCGTCTATTCCTTGGATATGGGTTTCAATAAGAGAGGCGAGATTTCGTTCGGGGAAAAAACTGTAAACTGTCTCACTCCCTATATGGGGATGGTAGTGACGAGCACCTCGGAAGGATTGTTCATGCTGAATCCAGAATGCAGGGTACTGAGTCTGCCCGAAAGATTGCAGGTATTCAACGGGAGGGACATATTGTTTGCCAAGCAGGACGAATACAAGTCGGAACTCGTAGTGGGGGTAAAAGACGTTGGTATCTTCAGATACTACGAACCTTCAGGCACATTGACAAGAACATGGCAGAACGAAACTCTCTCCGGAGTCTCTTCCTGCAGTTGCGTGGTTTTGAGAAACAACTTGGCGATATGCAAAGACGGCAAGTCGTTCTCACTTTCCCACGATGAGGGGAAAGAGACAAAAACCATACATAACCTCGCCCGCTCGGAGAAAATCATGAAGATATACCCCTCGGATGACATCAACAATTCTCTTATATTGACCGACAGGGATATATACCTTTTCAATCTCCAAACCGAAGAGACCAGAAAATTGACAACCGGGATAATTGGAGAAGACACAAGTTTCGAAACCGCCTACATGGACCCGAACTATGACGTTTGGATCATAACCGATAGTGGAGAACTTGTCAAATACATCTATGAGAAGGGCGGCGGTACCCAAAGATACACTTTAGGAAAAACCTTCGAGGGTGACTATTCCGAGGCTCAGTTTTTTACTCTGCCCAGCGGCATAACGGGGGTAGTGACCCAGCAAAGAATATTTCTGTTCGATGAGGACGGTAATACCCTTTCTGAGAGAAAACCGGCCGGGACAGCCAACAATCCATACGTCGCACCTGACGGTACTCTGTATCTGTATGGAAAAGAGGGAATTTTCAAGGCAGAACCCGAAGGTCCGATAACAAGGATCCCACTCGACGTCAAAGCCGAATGCATGATGGTGGACAACGTGGGGAATTTTTGGGTGGGAACACTGAATGACGGCCTCTGCATCTATAATGTCACATCAGGAGAAACGGAGCGACTTACGATGGAAAATGGACTTCCCGAAAACACCATCAGATGCATCCTCCAGTTCAGAAACAGAGTATGGGTGAGTTGCCGGAACTCCATTGCTTCAATCAGTATGACGAACCGGAGTATCATTCCCTCCATCGGTAGAACGGGATCATCCATGAACTATTCGCCCAACTGCGGTACCGTCAGCGAAATCATAGGAATCGGAAACCGCATCATATTCGGTAGTGCACATGATCTCACCATCTTGAACCCGCTTTATGAAGAGTACAGAAAAGATATTCATCTCTCATTGGAATCGATTCAGGTATTGAATGAGAAGATCTCATCAAATGCCACGGACTTTGTACTCTCTCCGAAGAGCAACAACATCCTTTTCACCTTCTCGGCTATTGATTTCGACAGCGGAAACAGGCTCAACTACGAATACATGCTGGAAGGATTTGATGACACGTGGAGACATGGCGGAGACGGCCAGAGCGCAGGATACACGGATCTTCCCGGAGGGGCATACAACTTCAGGGTAAGGGTCAAAACCCCAAGCGGCGAATACAGTTCTTCTGAAATAGCGACACCTTTCCGGATCCGGAAACGTTTCACGTCATCGTACCCTTTCATACTCCTGGTAATCCTCATGAGTCTCGCTACCGCCGGAATCGTGTGTGCATACTTCATATATGTAAGGCGATTGAAGGAAAACGTCACTTCGGAGCGGCAGACCAGCGGATTTTTCAACAAGGTGCTCAAAGTGATATCAAATAGTCCATCGTTCCTGAACGAGGAAATGATAAACGCGGTATCGTTGGTGTACTCCCCCGCCCGCGAACTTGAAAAGGAAAAAGATCTGAGCCCGGAAGCAAGGCAACAAATCAACTTGATTGCAAGAAACGTCGGAAGAATCAAGGAATTGGCCATCAGATCAGAAAACGACATGCAAGGGACTTTCATTTCCGTTCCGCTGCTCGCAAAAACATCGGACCTCCATGACGCGATAGACGCCTCCTGCAGGGCTATTGAAGACATCACCGAAACTGACCGTCTCTCGATATACAACGGTATCGGGAAAGGTACCGAAGGGGTCATCGACAATCCGAGGCTGGGAAGAATACTGCTGATAACGACGTGGAGATTGCTCCATGGAGAAGACTGCCACGATACATTGACATTGTACTCAAGTATCTCAAGTGCCGACGAGCTCCCTCCGGAAGATACCGGAGGATACCTTGGGCGATATCTTGACCTCAAGTTCATCGCTGAGGACCATAACAGGAACTCACTGGAATCCAGAATAGCGGATTTCCTGGGGAGAAAAACAGTCAAGAACGAAAAAGACACCTGGGCACCCGAACTTGCCACGATCAAGAGCCTGGTCGACAGCCACAAAGGAATGCTTTTCCCCACAAGCAACGGTATCCGGATTCTGATTCCCTGCGACAAGGAAGCTTATGAATTGGAGGAAACCGGACAGGATGACTCCAGATTCATGGAAGAGGTGAAGAGCAGGGAGTCCATCATAGAAGCGTCATTCCCCGAAAACTGCACAATCCTCATAGCGGAAAACGACAAATCGATGAGGGATCACATAGCCGATATACTGAGACCAAGGGCGAACGTCATTTTGGCGACGAACGGAAAGGACGCTTACGATCTTTTCGAAGACAACAGGATTGATTTCGCCATCGTGGACACTTCCCTCCCCTCCATGGACGGATACACCCTGTGCGCGAGAATCAAGAACTCCAAGGAAGGTTCCAGGATTCCTGTCATGCTGATTTCCAGCGACAACAGCATAATGGGCAATCTGAGAGCATCGGATTCAGGCGCGGACGCCTTCCTGGAGAAGCCCTTCGACTCGACGCTGATGCTCTCGAGGATAGCCACGCTCCTTAAGAATACCGACAGGCTCCTCAGACTCGCTTCCGGAGGAGAACAGAAGGCTCCTATCCAGGCGCAGAAGGCGACAAGGCTGTCGGAAAGCGACAAGGCATTCCTTGACAGGTTGTCGACCCTCATATCAGAGAATATCGGAAACGAGAGTTTCTCAGCAACGACACTCGCCGAAAAGATGGAAATGAGTTACTCACATTTCTTCACGAGGACAAAGGAAATAACCGGGCAAAGCCCGAAAGACCTGCTTTTGGGGCAAAGGCTGGAAAAAGCGATGGAACTCCTCAAGGAAGGCAAGCACAACATAAGCGAGATTTCGTATATGGTCGGTTTCTCCTCCCTCGGAAGCTTTTCCAGAGCATTCAAGACAAAATACGGAGTGCGTCCTTCGTCCATATAGGATCCGATTCCCCGATTTGCCAATTAATCTCAGAGGCAGGATAACAACGTATCGGATAAAACGCTATATTTGGTCATGCGCAAGTGGGGAACATGTTTTTTCGAGCTTTATGCCCAGATAACCTTGGAGCGGATCGTAAGCCCCGAGTATTCCCTGCTCGTCAATATGGACAAGCCCGACCTCCAAAGCCCGGACCACAAGAGTATCGGAATCGAGGTGACAAGGGCGATGAAGGAGAGCAAGGACGTGGCCAAGTCACTCCTCAAGGAGATGTCTGGCATAATCCCGCGGGAAGACGAAGGGCTCAACCATGAAGACCTCGACAGAATGCTCAGCACGGGTTACGCTTACGGCCTTACGGAGGGAAAGATAATCGGAACGAAAGAATTCGACTACTGGTCAATGGCCCTTCCTCTCAGAAGAGTCGTTGACAGCAAGGTCGCCAAATGCATAAACGGATTCTACGGTGACTTCGACAGGCTGGGATTGTATGTCTTCAGCAAAGATCCCATCTCCTATACCCAAGCGCAAAACACCTGTTCCCATATAATGTCGCTGCAGAAATTGCACGACAGGAAGTACTGCCGGCTCTATCTCTCCGAAATCTGCAACCTTTTCGTCTGCAACCTCGAAGACGGGTTGGCGGCAAGTTCACGCATTGTTGACTACCCGATCTCACAAGAGATGAGACGGGAATTCTACCTGGAAGCGACAAGAAGGAATCTTCAGGGCAAATGACCGCCCGGCGCTATTCCCTGGCCAGCACTATCTTCGACTCGAAGGCACGGTTCACCGCTCTGGCGAAAGAGCGGAACTGGTCATAGTTTTCTTTGGGGATACGAGCGGGACGGAAAGTATACGAAACCTTAGTCAGCACCGTATCACTCCCCTTTTGCGACGCGCTCGCCACGAAATCACCCCAAGCGGTATGCAATTCAACCGGTTCGGGAATGCTTTCAACCTTATATCCGGCCGGAATTTTCACCTCAACGACATCCTCGTTGGACATTCCGCCCGTAATCACAAGATCATTGACTCTTGTACCTCTCTGGAATGTCATCCCCTGGGCCACGGGATTGAACGGAAGGAAGATCCTTGACCCGTCGGCATTCGCATAAACCGTTGTCGACATCGTATAGTCAAGCCAAACGTGCGGACAAAAATCCTTCCCTTTCTCCAAGTACTCGCCGAAATTGTCGCCGATTCCCGTGACTGTGACATTGTCGGGGTGAATTTTCATCGCTGAAGTGAGGCGCCGGATCTGCGCATCCGTGGAAAGTTCCCCGAATCCTATATAAGGTTCAGCTCTGTCAAGATACATGTCCCGATGCCCTGAGATTGAAGCTCCCCCCTTATCATCCAAAGTGACTACCGTCTTCTGGGACTGTCGACTCAAGGAATCCGGATAGGAAGGTACTGTTTTCACCTGACCGCCGCCTTCTCCGATCAAAACGACCTCGTGACCGGCGACACCGCTATGCCGGTATCCCAGCGGATAGACAGGATTGGTACATTCCACCCAAAGAGTGTCATTGCGCTCCGGCAACGGGACCGACAGCATGACGTGGTTCATCAATCCGAAGGTCACGATTCCGGGGAGAGATTCCTTCCTTTCGGTATTGAGGATGAAATAATCAGAAGGCACATCTACGGCGGCGAGAGCCGACCTGAGGAAATTGGAGAGAGCCTTGCAATCCCCGAAACCGGTGGAAAGGACCGTCGAAGCGGGAAAAGGCACGTATCCTCCGATCCCGTACTGTATGCTGACGTATCTCGTCTTCTCGCGCAGAAACTTGTAAAGGACCGAGACCTTGTCGAAAGTCGTCCTGCAGTCCCGCGTCATCTCCTTCAACGTCGCTTTGAAATCCTCCGGGAGATCATCCGAAGAGGTCTGCAGAGAATTGAGCCACTTCCCCACATCATTCCATGTCCTCTGCGATCCGGTAGTTCCTCCGTACATGAAATCTTTCGGAGCGGCGAAAACAAAGGGAACCATTTCCAGGGCCGAGGGCATCTGGTGTTCGCTCACGAATCCCTTGAAATCCGACACTTTCCAGATATATGTATCAGTTCCCCCTTTGGTCTCGGAAGAGGGGGAAGACTGAGAAGCGTAATACTGTATTTCCGTTCCCTTGGGGACTTCAATGGAATAGGTGGCATTTTCGATGGATACCTTTTCGTCGCTCACCGGCATGAACGTGGGGAAGAATGCGACACCTTTCCTGTAGGACATCGTATACTCGTATTTAACCGTATACGGATAAGGTGCCGAAGGGGAATAATAGTACGCCAAGTTATCCTCAGCGAGTCCGGAGGAAAGTGAACGGACCGAAAGGTCGCTTTTGGTAATCTTCGTCAACACCTTCCCCTTATATGACACCGAGCCCGAAAAAGAGGACAGTGAGATATAGGAGTCGGTGTTTTCAACGAACACGGATGCGGGCGCTCCGCTTTCTCCAAGGACTTCTATCTCCGCCACGACCTTGAAGGTGCCGGTCTTCGAGGAGCCCATCGAAAACTTTCCGTCATAGAAGCGGACAATGGCGGAGGCCTCCTGCGCATGTACCGCGCAAGTGAGAATGAGTGAGGCCAAAACGGCCGGAAGCAACCCTATCGCTCTCATGACTTTTTGAGGACAATGACTTTTTCGTAAATGTTGCAGACCTGTTCCCAATAGGCGCGGATATCGGGATAATCCTCCGCATAGGCGAATCTCCCACCCAAAAGGAAGACGAACGTGACGCTTATCTGATTTTCGGAGCTAAGGGTGCAGGACAACTGGACCCTGGAATTCAGAGGAGCGCATGTATATGCCAAGGTGGAGGGCATCTCCTCGACCTGATACCCCTCGGGAATGTTGATCTTCGCCTGATAAGTGACCCTGTATTTGTAAGGAAGATCGATCGGAGTCTGTCTCTTTTCAGAGCGGAACGAGCTTCGATTATGGAATTTCGTGGCGAACGGATTCACGTAGATCATGTCACCGGACTTCGTGCATTCCCTTTCGAAAGTTTCGGAGAGGATGGCTTCGGCCGAGAACTTGTCATCCCCTTCAAAATCCAATCCGATGATTTCGACATTCTCCTCCTGTTCTTCTTCCTCAATGAAGCCATCCGGGGAATCATAACTTCCGTAAGACTCCTTGAGGGCGAACGAGCACTGGTTGTATGACCTTCCGACCATCTTTCCTTCGATAAGGCCGTCGGATCCCAAGTTCATTTCAGTCGACACGATTATCTGGTTCGTCGTCAACTCGGAGATGTCCCTCCACTCCCCGACCGGACCTTCCGGATGCACCAACCTTGCGTTCGTCACGAGGAAATCATCGCTCAGGACATTGAGATATCCTTCTTTCCTCGCCGCATCTAGATAGTATTGGGTACCTGAAGGTGACGTTATGCAGAGGATGAAAAGATCGAACGCGTCTGTCGAAACCAGATACTCGGGCAGGTATCCGCTCGAGCGCCGTCGGATAAGGAGAGGTTCAACTTCAAACCCCAGTTCCTTGAGGGCACTTCCGGTAAGGGCGTTTATATCAGCTGCGGATCCGGTTTTGCTCTTGAGGATTTCGGAACTCTTGCGCGGCACGAGCTTCCGGGTCCCGTCCCACTCCACCTTTGAAAGGACCAGATCGCGGACGTCGGCAATGAGCTGTTTTTCGTTCTTTCCGTCATCCTTCAGAGCGAGCACCTCGTCAGCGAAACGGCACTTGCCCCTCGTCTCGGTCCAGATATTGGATTCCCTCACGGCCACATCGACTTCACTCCATGTCGTATTGAAATTTACCGGTGACATTCCGGGATAAACGAACCTGGTCATCTCATACGAAATGGCGCTACGGTACTGTCTCGGAGCATAGCACAGCGGCTCGGAAGACATCGCGGGAAGATCTTTTGCCGTGTATATGGCCGACTTTGTCCGGAAATAAACCGGACGTCCGGATACCGATATGTTGCTTTCCGTTTCTTCGGTTTCCACATCAACGGGATAAGAACCCCTCATCGAACCCTTGGCGAAGAAATATTCCGCCATGCTGTATCTGGCAACGGCCATGTTGACCGGTATGTCCTGCTGAAGATATACGTCGTCGAACTTATAATAACGAAG
Source organism: Bacteroidales bacterium (assembly GCA_017469845.1). Lineage (GTDB taxonomy): Bacteria > Bacteroidota > Bacteroidia > Bacteroidales > UBA932 > Cryptobacteroides. The sequence continues at coordinate 26,381 of JAFUFP010000001.1, forward strand.
GGACTTGATTTCATAATAGACATCGATGACCGACCCGACCCTCACTTCTGGAGCCGTGAAACTCACCACGTTCACCCCATCGGAATAGGGTTCAGTGAAAACGAGCTTCTTGTCCATCTTCGTTTCCGAGATCCTGTCCCCGTCCCTGTTGAAAGTCGAGACCTTGATTCCCGAGACGGATTCGGAAAGACTTTTGCCCGTATAATACAGCACCCGGAAATCAGCATAATCCCTTCCAGCTTCTTTGAGGATTTTTATGCGTCTATGTACGGAATGGGTCTGGAGGATTTCCAAGGAGGCATCAAATGTGACATTGTATGTCTCCTCACTGTAAAGAATCAAAGCCGCAGCTGAAGTGTCGGAAGAGAATGTGGTCATGTCGACCTCCGCATCAGAGATATCTCCGAATTTGGGATTGACGGAGATACTCTGACCGAAAGCGGTAGCGCAAGTCAGAAGCAGTATGAAGAAGGTCAATCGTCGCATAAGCCAAAGTTTTCCGAAATATAGCTTTTTTCAGTGACTTTCACCACTTTGCCGGTAAAGATTCCCCAAAAAACGATTCTTGTCCCCGTTCTCAAAACTTCCTGGACCGGTACAATCGATGAAGGGCCGGCGGAAAGCCGACCCTGATATCTGTAATGAAAAGTATTCTCTAGAATCCTCCGGGGCCACCGAAGCCACCGCCAAAACCTCCGCCGGGGCCGCCGAAGCCGCCACCACCGGGGAATCCGCCACCGCCGAAGCCTCTCTGGAAGCGCGCACGCATTTCCTGCTCCTGACGCATCTGTTCCCTCTTCTTCTCCTTGAGGTAATCCTTCATCTGCTTCTTGTCAAAGACAGCTTTGAGGGCTTCCTCATATTTCGCCTCATTTTCCTCAAGATCGGCCCTCATCTTCTGCATTTCTTCCATGCGGCTGGCCATATTGTTCATCATCTCCTGGCGCTGCTCCTGGGTCATCTCCTGGAAATTGGGCATTTCCTGTCCTTCCATCGGATTGAAGCCGAGGCTGGAAATCTTTCCGGCATAACGGTTATTGAGTTCCGTAAGTTGACTTGCCTGCGTTTCATTGAGTCCGAACTGCTGAACCATGCTCTCAGTACGGTTCTTGACGATTTCTTCGGTAGAAAGGCGGGCGGGACGCTCCCCTCCCTCACCGTTGCCGCGGGGACCTCTCCTGCCGCCCGGGGTTTCCTGGGCGAACATCGGGGAAACGAGAAGAAGTGCGGCTGCAATAATGCTGACTGCTTTTTTCATGTTGATAACTATAATAATGTGAATTTTTTCCTCTTAAAGGAGCGGCACATGGCCACTCCTTCAATGAACCAACAATAATTAATAATTTTTGCGTTCCGGGAAACTACTAACAACAATCCCGCCAAACGTGCGGTCAGGACGGAATTTTCCCTTTCCCGTAACTGATTATTTAGACATCGTGCAGCGAAAGAGGTTTAATGGCTACGGCAGAAAAAACAAAAAAAATTATCTTTGCGGCATAAACCATCGATCATGGCAGAATCCAATTTCATAGATTACGTCAAAATCTTCTGTTCTTCCGGTCACGGAGGGGCGGGATCAATGCATCTGCATAGAGCCAAATACATTCCCAAAGGCGGACCTGACGGTGGGGACGGAGGCCGCGGAGGCCACGTCATACTGAGGGCCAATCCGCAGTTCTGGACTCTCATCCACCTGAAGTACCGCAAAGTTGTCCACGCCGAAAGCGGAGGCCCGGGAGGAGCGGCACTCTGCCACGGGAAACAAGGCACGGACATCTATCTTGACGTACCTGTCGGAACAGTAGTCAAAGACGCCGAGAGCGGAGAAGAACTCTTTGAGATGGTCGAAGCCGGAGAAGAGAAGATCCTCTGCCGCGGAGGAAAAGGCGGACTTGGGAACAACAATTTCAAAACTGCCACGAACCAGACCCCAAGATACGCCCAACCAGGAGAAGAAGGCGAAGAAGGTTGGTTCATCCTGGAACTGAAAGTCCTGGCTGACGTCGGACTTGTGGGATTCCCCAACGCCGGAAAATCCACTCTCCTTTCAACGGTCACTTCTGCCAAGCCGAAAATCGCCAACTACCCATTCACCACACTTGAGCCCAACCTCGGGATAGTCCAGTACTACGATGACAAGTCTTTCGTCATCGCTGACATTCCCGGCATAATAGAAGGAGCGCACGAGGGCAAAGGCATAGGTCTGAGATTCCTCCGTCACATAGAGAGGAACTCGGTGCTTCTTTTCATGGTGGCCGCTGACGAAAAGGATGTCGCGGGCTGCTACAACGTCCTCCTCAATGAACTTGAGCAATATAACCCCGAACTCCTTGCCAAGGACAGGCTCCTCGCCATCACCAAATGCGACATCGTGGATGAAAAGACCATGGACAAGATCGAGGAATCCATTCCCGAAGACGTCCCCTACATCTTCATCTCGTCCGTCACCGGTTACGGCATACCTGAACTCAAGGATGCCCTTTGGGACATGCTCAATGAGAATATCGACTGAGAGCCGACCTCTGAATGACGCCTTTCCTCCGTCATATGGATGAAATTGACCAGGAGATCACCCTGGCCATAAACGGTATGCATTCAGCTTTCACCGATTCCTTGGCGACTTTATTCTCAGACATAAAAGTCTGGTTCCCGCTATACGCTATCGTAGCCGCGTTCATGTTTTCACGCTTGGGTGCAAAAAAAGGTTTCATAGCCATTCTGGCGCTCGGTCTGACGATCCTCGCATGTGACCAGTGCGCCAATTTCGTGAAAGACTCCGTAGCCAGGCTGCGTCCCTGCTACAACACACGGATGCTTGAAGGAGGCCTGCATATGCTCGAAAAGCGTGGAGGACTGTTCGGCTTCTACTCGGGCCATGCATCCAACGCATTCGGTTTCGCGATGTGCGCCATAGCATGCATCAAAAGCGATTCTTCACAAAAATATCTGGGATTCACAAGCGCCACACTGTTTTGGGCGACCCTGGTGGGATTAAGCAGAATAATGGCCGGGAAGCACTACTTAGGGGATGTCCTGTTCGGCACTCTCGCAGGAATTCTCATAGGTGCAGTTATCGGATTTGCGGCGAGGTATATATTCATCCACAGGGAAGAAAAAACCGGAATACGTCAAGAAAAGTGATCTCTGTCACTGCTGGAAGAAGATGGGCTGCCGAATGTTCGACAGCCCATCACTCAATGTGGCAATGTTTATTCGCCTTTACCCAAAGCCGAAATCTCTTCCGCGGACAGGCCGGTGATTTTGGAGATCAATTCCACGTCCATACCCAGCGACAACATCTTTACAGCATCTTCGGATTTACCCTGAACTATTCCTTTGGCCAAACCCTTGGCTTCTCCCTTGGCTTCGCCCTTGGCTTCTCCGTATGCCACGCCTTGATGGTAGGCTGTCGCCAGCTGGTTACGCCTGTCTTCTTCATACATGATCTCAGACACGTACTCGTTGTATTCCTTGTCCGTGAATGAAGCTATCTGAGCTTTCTTGTAGATCTTTTCCATTTCCGTTCCTTTGAATATATCGGGCATCTCCTTTTCCGTGGCCATATACTTGAAAGAGTAAAGGATCTTGTCCTGAAGGGAATTCAGCTCGTCAA
>JAFUFP010000009.1 GCA_017469845.1 Bacteroidales bacterium
AAAGGCCGACACTACCAAATATTAAACAATTAAAATACAAATATTTAATGAATTATATAAATATACCGAAAATGCCTATTCGATGCAATGCTCGGGGCGGATTTTTCCGGACCATTAATTATGCAATAAGTTGACACCCTACTTTGTTCGTGCTCCAAGGAGGATTCTCCCGGAAAAGCTGTAGATCTCGGCCTATCCGTCAAATGGGCTTCCTGCAACATAGGAGCTGGACAAGGAACTGGAGGCAAGAGGGCTGTCATTCGTACGCTATGCGGACGACTGCAACATTTTCGTGAAATCGGAGATGGCAGCCGAGCGGGTTATGGAGTCCGTATCAAGATGGCTAGAGAATAAGCTCCGTCTGAAAGTTAGTCCGACAAAGACCAAGGTAGTGCGCCCGAATGAAAGCGAATTCCTTGGGTTCGGTTTCTATCGTGATGCTCACGGATGGCAATGCAAGCCATCCAAGAGCCGCAAACAGAGACTGATGAACAAGGTGAAGGACGTCACCAAGAGGAACAAGGCTACCGCCATGCCTCTGCACGTCACGTTCAACAAGGTCAACAGCATTGTCAGGGGTTGGATCAATTACTTCAAGATTGGCAAGATGAAGGGCTTCATGAAGGAATTTGGGGAATGGTTGAGGCACAAGATGCGAGTGGTCATTGTGAAGCAGTGGAAAAGGCCGAGGATCATCTACAAGAACCTCCAGAAGCTCAACCGCCAATTCAAATGTGATATCTCAGACGGGGATATCTTTGCTGCTGCGAACAGCCGATTGGGGTGGTACAGGAAGACTGGGATGAGGACCTATAACTTTATCCTCAGTCCCAAGGTCCTTTCCATGTCCAACAGAGAAAGGCAGGGCCTAGTCAATCCGTTGGAATACTACAATCAAGCATGGGAGATATTTCTGCTTGCATTGTAGCGCCGTATACGAGACCCGTACGTATGGTGCAATGGGAGGTGGGGGGATTACTCCCCCCCCCGTCGACCCTATTGTATTCTAGGAGGCGTAAAAAGGGATCAGTAGCAATTTCACCTGTTTTCTTATCTTCTTCTAGAATTCTCAGAATCGATCACAGGTATGATGATATTCGGATTATTAAATAATAAGGAGTAACTTTAGCTGAACAACTGATTCATAGGATGAAAAGGATAGTTACATTACTTGTTCTGGTCTTCAGTTCTATCTCCATATGGGGACAGGTTTCTAAGGATACAGAAGCGTGGCCGAAAGATGCAAAGGAGGTCCCGGATTCTTCATCTTATGTCTATAAGTATCGGATTGACACTATCGATGAAGAACCACGTTTCCAAGGAGGGGACTTGACAGATTTCTCCAAATGGGTGGCATCCAAGGTTGAATATGTCAATTCAGAGAAATGCGTCAGTGGACGCGTTTTCCTTCAGTTCATAGTGAAATCCGACGGTTCTGTCGTTGTTAGTAAAGTTCTTCGTAGTTTGGATCCAGAATTTGATGCTGAGGCGATACGTGTCGTTTCGATCTCTCCTAAGTGGGAGCCTGGAAAACACAAAGGTGAAGCAGTCAATGTATCTATCGTCTTGCCTGTAACCTTTGTTCTTCGATAGTCTACCCCTTCCCCTATACAGACCTTTCACTGCCTGAATGTCTCGTTCTTTATTAAGGGCCACTTTATCGGCAATAAAGCTTTGATGGCAAGGAACGTCAATCAAGAAGTATGTCCGTTCTTCGTCTGTCTCAATGATTTGCTGAGTACCAAACAATAATAAGCCGATCCCCATGTTTTTGCCGGATTGCGACGGTTTATGGATCTTATATCTTTAGTGAAATCAGGTGGCCCTCGGCAATGGATTACGAATATAACTCTCAATTCTACGAATTTTATTATAAAAACTACGAAATTTTTTCGTAGTTAGAAAATAATCTCTATATTTGCCCACGAAAGAAAACAATCCGCTACAATGAAACAGAAACTTACGGCCAAAGAAGAGGAGATAATGAACATCTTCTGGCAAAAAGGAGAACTCTGCATCAGGGAACTGGTCGATTCTTACCCGGATCCAAAACCCGGTTACACCACCGTATCCAAACAGGTCGGCCTCCTCGAGGAAAAGAAGTTCCTTGGGAGACGTCCTATAGCCAACACTTTTCTATATAAGCCGATCATCAGCGAGAGGGAGTACCATGGTATCACTATCAATGATGTTGTTGACAAGTATTACGGCAAGTCGTATTCAAACCTTGTCCTTCATTTTGTCGAAGACAAGAAAATGGATTTGGACGAACTTAAGGAGATTATCGATCTCATAGAACATAAAGGCAAATAATTCAGTACATATCATGGACTTTATCATTTACGAGGGTAAAGTTGCGCTGCTTTTGGCGCTGTTTTACTTCTTCTACAGGGCGTTGCTCAGCCGAGAGACTCTCCATCGGCTGAATCGTCTAGTGCTCTCGGGAAGTGTGGTATTGTCCTTTGTTCTGCCGTTCTGTGTGTTGACTTTCCATCGTACAGTGGAAGTGTCTGAGATGAAAATGATTCCTCCGATCCAATCGGAAGTGGCGTTGCCCTCTTTGCAACAGAGAGCCGCGGAGACATTGTCGGAGACCATCTCTTCCGCTCCTCAAGGGATCTGGTTACTGCCGGTCCTGTCCGGATTGTATTTCGCCGGAGTGGCATTCTGTCTTGTCAGAATTGTTCTGGAACTTAAACAGGTGTCTCGTCTTATACGCTCGGGAGAGAAGATTCCGCAGTCAGACGGAAGCTTCCTTGTCATCGTCGACTGTGACATCGCCCCTTTCAGCTGGATAAACTGGATCGTCCTTTCCAGGGAGGACTACCTGAGCGAAAACAGATACATCCTGGAGCATGAGAAGGCGCATATCCATCTGGGCCATGCCCGCGACCTTCTGGTTCTGAATATCCTCTCGACCATGCAGTGGTTCAATCCTGTCATGCGCATGCTGAAGGAAGACCTTCGCGCAATCTACGAATATGAGGCGGATGATGAGGTATTGCGTGCGGGAGCTGATATCAAGGAATACCAATATTCACTAATAAGAAAAGCTGTCAGTGCGAGCGGCTACTCAATCACTAACAGCTTTAATCACAGTATCCTCAAAAATCGTATTACTATGATGTCAAAACAAAAAAGTGCGGCATTACGTGGGCTAAGGGCCCTTTATGTCGTCCCGCTTGTTGTAGCGGGCTTGTCCTGCAATTCGCAGACAGTCACTGACTACAAAGTCAGCAAGAATTCTCAAATCAAGGCGGAAGAGAGCCTGCAATCTTCTTTCTACCCCTCACCGACCGAGGTCATCTTGGAAGTCTCCCTTTCGGGAAATAATGTCGAATATCGTGTCGACGGAGAAAAGGTGAGTATGGACGGTATCGGGCAGAAAGTGCTTCAATCCCGTGGAAACGATCAGTTCGCCTATGTGAGCATAGATGCTGATCCGAATGTGAAATCCGGTATTATCCAGGATGTGAAGAATCAGCTCAGGAAGGTAGATTTCCTGAAAGTCCAGTATGTATGCAGACCGAATGTTTCTGTCCAGAGAAGACTCGATCCGCTGGGTGTGGAGAGGAATCTCTCCGATCTTCCCAAGGAGTCTTTTGATGGAGACGTTCAGATTCGCCTCAATCAGAACGACAGACTTCTTTATGTGAAAATGGGTGGGAAAAACGATGTCAGTCCAGTTGACGGGAAAGACCTTTTCGCGATTGCGAAGAGTGACATTGAACGGAATCATGACATCTCGTTCTATTTCATAATCGACCGCGGATCTTCATTCGGTGCATACTCTTCGGCAGTCCAATCCGTTTATGAAGCTTATAAGGCCGTTCGTGAAGATATGGCGAGTTCACAGTACGGCAAACCTTTCGATGAACTGGACCTTGACCTTCAGGACGAACTCATCCAAAAATGCAAGGCCAAAATCATCGAGATCGGATAATGCTGTCGGCCTATTCATGATAGGGTGAATCCTCCAATAGAGGGTTTGCCCTTTTCGGTTTCATAGGGCGGTAGATACTTCCCCTTCATCCGAAATGGTGTCTTCAGCCTCAACCGATTTTCTTGCGGAATCTAATGGATTGTCGGAATACCGGTAACTCTCTTTTCAGTCAGGTGAAGTAATATCCATCTCGCCACCCCGTTTCGGCAGGGTGGCGACTTTTTTGCGGAATTGTACTGACTTTCACTGCCTGAACGTCTCGTTCTTATGTACTAGTTTTTATCCTCGGATTGGAGTCACATTGCGAGATGCTTGAGGTGATGTCATTGTAGTAGAGATCCCGGTTGCTGGCCATTTTTTATTTCTTCGGAATGATTACCCAGCGGCCTACTTTGCGTCCACATTCACGGGTAACAATACCATGTGATTGGAGTTGTGAAATGTATCGTTGAAGCGTCCTGAACTTGATGTTGAGCTTTTGTGCCATTTCACTCGTCGTGATACTCGGTGAGAGTTTCATTTCTTCTATGATGCATTTCTTCCCCCAACGGAGGCGTTCGACGAATGGGAATACAACAAGAAAAAATGGGTTGAAGGCTGGAATGTCGGTACGCCCTCGATGGACGGAACCGCTGACTTCTTCAATGAGTGGGGTGAGCGTGACCTTACCGACATGGTGCGACGGGACAGGAACCATCCCTCGATTTTCCTTTGGAGCATCGGCAACGAAGTGGACTACCCCAATGACCCTTACTCTCACCCGATTCTCGACGGAGACGGTTTCGAATTCAATCAGCCTCTCTCCGGCGGATACAAGCCCGACGCTCCTGACGCCATGAGGATAGGGAAGATCGCGAAGCGGCTCGCCGCCGCGGTCCGTTCCGTGGACACATCGAGACCCGTCACCGGAGCTCTGGCCGGAGTCGTCATGTCCAACGAGACGGAGTACCCCGAGGCTGTGGATGTGGTCGGATACAACTACACCGAAGGAAGATATGCTCAGGACCACGCGAAATATCCCGACCGCATCTTGTACGGATCGGAAAACGGCCTCACTTACGAATCCTGGAAGGCGGTTAGGGACAATGATTTCATATTCGGACAGTTCCTCTGGACGGGAATCGACTACATAGGTGAATCCCGTGCATGGCCTTCGAGGGGATTCTACAGCGGTATCCTCGATCTCGCCGGAAACCGTAAACCCCGGGCATGGATGAGGGCCGCGATGTGGTCCGATGAACCGGTCTGCTATATAGGGACCTATCCCAAGCCCCAATCTTCCAGGAACGGGAGAGCGCTTCCGGACAGGGATGACGCCTGGGATACATGGAACTACACTGAAGGACAGCTTATCCGCGTAGTATGCTACACCAATGCCGCCAAGGCGAGACTCCTTCTTGACGGGAAAGTGGTAGGGGAGATGACCCCTTTCAATGACGAAAACGGTATCATCGGCTGGGATGTCCCCTACAGAAGGGGTGTCCTTACGGCTGAAGGATATGACGAATCGGGAAAGAAAGTTTCCGAGTATACGATCCATCCTTCATCCCGCCCCGCAGCTCTGCGGGCTACGGCAGACAAGACTGACATTGATGCCGGAGGACTGGTCCACGTGTCCATAGAGGTCGTCGATGACAACGGGAACGTAGTGGCCCTCGGGGACAACAATATAACCTGCACCATAGAAGGCCCCGGCTCTCTTTTGGGACTTGAGTCAGCCGACAATACCGATATGGGAGACTGGACGGACAATGTCCAGAGGGCTTACCGGGGCCGTCTTCTCGCTTACATACGGACAAGTGGAAATCCCGGTACCGTGAAGGTCCGTTTCACTTCTCCATACATAGAGGGAGCCGAGGTCGAGATCCGGACCCACAGGTACACTCCTACGGAAGAAATCCGCCTGAGCGACCCGTTCGTTTTCGCGGACAAGGCTTCGGGGATGTATTACATGACGGGTACGGGAGGAATGCTCTGGAAAAGCCCCGACCTCAAGGTCTGGGACGGCCCTTTCCAGGTGGCGGACACGGACCCCTCTTCATGGATGGGGCCCCGTCCCATGATCTGGGCCGCTGAAATCCACCGGTACGGAGACAAGTATTATTATTTCGGGACATTCACGAACCAGTCCGAAATCATCCAGACCTACAGGGGAAATGATATCAACAGACGAGCCTGCCATGTTCTTGTTGGCGACAGCCCCGAAGGCCCTTTCCGTCCTATGAAGGACGAAACCTACCTTCCCGCCGACCAGCCTACACTTGACGCCACCCTATGGGTCGAAGACGGCAAACCTTATATGATCTTCTGCCACGAATGGCTGCAGAACTGGAACGGGACTGTGGAAAGCATACCGCTCAAACCGGATCTTTCGGGAACTCTTCCCGAAGGCCGGCGGCTGCTTTTCCGCGCGTTCGATTCACCGTGGAGCCGTGAAAAGTATGAAGACGGGACGGTCGGCCCGAACAAGGTCACTGACGGACCGTTCGTTTTCCGTACGGGAAGCGGACGTCTGGGGATGATCTGGACAAGCTGGGTGAATGAGGACTACACCCAGGGAGTGGCTTATTCCGGGAGCGGCACCCTCGCCGGACCGTGGGTCCAGGAAAAGGATCCCATCACTCCGCCGAATTTCGGACACGGGATGATATTCACTACATTCGACGGAAAGAGGGTCCTATGCTGTCATTCGCATCGACCCTCTGACTATCTCCGCATCCCCGCTTTCTTCCTGGTGGATGATTCCGGAGACCGTCTCAAAGTTCTCGGGAGGTATTATCCTTAAGTTACCGGAACATCGGCCCGCAGCCGGGTCTATTCCTTCGGGTGAAGCTTCTTGTGTACCTTTAAGCCCATGAGAAGTGAGCCGAACTCCGATTTGCTGATGGAAGCGGAGCGGACCATTTCGCCACGTTCCACGCTGAAGGAAAGAAGTCTGCTCGTGAGAAGTTTTCTGGAAGTCACGGTGACCTCCTCAAGGCTTTCTTTGTCCGGAGATATGGCCGTAAGGCATCCCTGTACCAGGGAAGTTGAGAGTCGCGGCTCCTTGAAGAGGGTCTGGATTTCCTTCATCGTTTCGATAGCCTCGTCCAGGGAATTCCCAAGGGAGATGAAAAGTTCCGTTACCGGGTCGAATTCAATCTGAAGAATGTCGCTCCCTATTCCGGCGTGCCCGAGAGACAGCCAGTAGCTGCCGTCATCCTCCATCCTGAGGACACTCTGCACTGAGACCCAATCCCCGGTTGTCTCGGATTCTACGGAAGCTATCTCCGTCCTTTGAGACGCCTTTTTCAGTATCTGGGCGGAAGAGAGAAGGGGAAACGCTGCGACAAGCAGTGAAATGAGGAAAAGTTTCGGTGATTTCATGTTTTTTTCTGATTTGGGAATGCAAATATAGGAGGTCGGAGGGAATTTCCAAAGAAGAGAAGGACGCAGCGGCGGAGCTCTGCATTGAAAATCGGGCTCTCTTCCTTCAGGTGGAAGGGAGCCTGAATCGTAATGGTCCGCTCTTTATAAGTTTTTTCGCAGCTATTCCGTGCTCTGACCCTCCTGAGCCTGACGACGGGCGTACTCTTCCATGAGGGCCTGAAGTGAAGGAGCCTTCCCGTAATAATTCTCCGTCGAGAGGATGGAGAGTTTTTCTCCCGAGAGGACCATCCTGTCTATGAAGGAGAGGATTTCTCTTCTGGCCTGGGGATTGTCATAGATCATCGCTATGATGTGGTCGGATTCCGTGAATACGTGCTTTATGCAGGAAACCTTCATCGCTTCGAACTGAGGGATGAAATAGTCTGGACCGAAGGCTCCGAAAGCTCCTTCACCCATGACGGATTTCCCGAAGGGAACGAGCTGGTCCTTTGTGCCGTGGAAAGCTAGAACCGGACACGGGGTCTTTTTCCAGGTAAGGGAGTCAGTTCCGGCAACCCACACTCCTCCTGCGCATGAAATCACTCCCGCGTAGTTGAATCCTTCCGGAAGTCTTTTTGTCGCGATGGGGGAGTCGGTCGAAATGAGGTACTCTGCCGTCATGCTGTTTATCGCTCCGGCGGAAGACCCGCAGATGATGATCTTCTCCGTATCGGCATTCAGTTCTTCGGCTTTCCCGAGGATGAAGGTCGTGGCGTCGAAAAGGTCCTCCACTCCCATCGTTATTGCGCTCGAATAGGATGATACGAAGTTCTCTCCTCCGATTTGTACGCCTTTGTCCTTGAGTTTCTTGATTCCGAGGCGGTAGTTGATGCTGACCCCGATATAACCCTCCTTGGCGAGGGCTTCCATGAAGGCTTTGCCGTCTTCCTTCTTTCCTCCTTCCCATGCTCCTCCGTATGAGAAGATGAGAACGGGACGCTTACCGCTTTCATCCGCGGATGGGGCGGGAGTGTAGATGTCAAGAAGAAGGGCCTCCCCGTCCTTGGTGGCGTATGTGTGCGTCGATACGGCGGGGCCGTTCACCGGGTTTTGGGCGTTTACGTTGAAAGAAGGGAGCGCCAGCGCCATGAAGGCGCAGAAGAATGCGATGATGTTTGTCCGTTTCATATGTCGTGTCCGTTTGGTGAGAAAAGTGCGGAGATTATTGTTCCTTGGAAGAGAGTTTGTAGCCATAGACGGTGTGCGGTCTCCGGTAAGGCTTCAGGATCAGGATTCGCTCTGAACCGCTCTCGTGCCTGCATATCCAGAAGCGGCATCCTTCGTTGAGCTCGTCGAGACCCTCGTATTCGGTAAATGTCCATCCGTCCCTTGTTTTGTGGGGCTCGCTTTCCGTCATGAGGTCGTATTCCTTAGTCTTGACTTTTTTCTTGTTGATGACAATGGAGGCGACCCTTTTTCCGAAATCGATCGTTACGGTCCCTGGAGTGTCCCTCCACCGGGGAATGTTGATTTCTCCGATGGTGACTTCCGGAGCGGAGAACACTACCGAGATTCCTTCCTGGATGTGACCCCAGCCCGATTGGGTGATTTCCCAGGAACGGGTTTGACCGAGGCAAGCGGTGACGGACAATAGGGCGAAACTGAAAATTGTTGCTAGTCGTTTCATTGCGAAAACAGATTTTTTATGTCCGTTATGGCGTAAATAACTTACATACGTATCTATGGCCTGAACGGAGAATATTTCATCGGAACTATTGGAGTTACAGATAGTTTTGTTATATTTGTTCGGTGAAAAAAAACTATTCAGCGTCCAACTGCGTCGTGAGATGAAGGGGGACGTTTTTTTCTTTATGCTTCATTTTCCCTTCGATAAGGTGAATGTGCCCAAGGAACGCTGCCGGGTCATTTCTTCAGATATTCCTTCACCTTCTCAGTGCGGTCCCTCATCGTGTAGAGGCTGTCGAAACTCAGGGCCGGCTTCTGGAAATCCGTCCTTCGGAGAGCCTTCTCTTCGTTCTCCATCTGGATGGTCCTTCTGTTCGTGAACTCCATGACCTCCTTTTCCGTTATGCCGATATAGTCCATATTCCTCCTGTTGGACTGCCTCAGGGTGGCGGCGTTGAACTCGAACCAGTCGACCATCGAGTGGATTCTGCCGCATTTCTGGCGGATGGTCATGTTCTGGAGGTATTTCGACGGCATGCTGTTTCCGGGATAATTCTCGGGATGTTTCCTCACCTGGCCGAAATCCTCGTCATATTCGCTGACCTGGGAGTTCCAGTATTCCTCTATCCAGTTCATGTCCGAGAAGCATTTTCCCACATTGTCTATGAAATTGACGTTCCCCATGTTCTTCCATGTCTCGATGTTGTTGCTGAAAATGTTCTCGGCCGTCTTGTCATGGGAGATGATGCTGAGGTATATCACTTCCTGCAGAGGCTCGTCGAAAAGTTCCGCGGGGGCGTTCTCCAGGGCTTCCAAGGGCATCGACAGGAGCCAGCGAGCGGAAGAGTCCCTTCTTGAAAGGTCCTGGGCCTGGCGGTCCATTTCGCGGGCGAAACTTTCGATGTTGCTCATCACCATGAGGGCGGACATCTTGCGGTCCTTGTTCCGCTGGTGCCTTTCTATGAGGGCGGAAGTTCCGAACGTCATCAGTATCGATACTGTTGTTCCGAGGACGGTGGTGAGGAACCACTTCCATCCGGGAAAAGGATTGTTGGCCATATTGGAAATGCTGTTTTAAATATTCCTTCTATATAATTGATTGGCAAGTTCAATCAAATGGATTGGGGCGTCCCCGGTCGGAAAAGGGTTGAAGAGAAATTTCAACTCTTTTTATGTTTGTACCCCATTCTCCGGGTTAGGCGTCACTTAAAGGATAACCCACTCTCCGCCCTTGTCGCCGCCTTTATGCAAAAGGATGCCCTTATTTCTCATTTTTTCAATGTGATAATAGGCTCCATTGTAGGTCAAACCACACCGCTCTGCGATATCTGAAACTGTGATTTGTGGATTCTCCCCAATGATCTCCAGGATGCGTTCTGGCATTTTCTTCCCAGTTTCCTTTATAGTTTTCTTCCCAGTTTCCTTTACAGTATTTTTGTTTTTGTAAAGAACTGTTGTGAAGAAACCTTCAGTCCGGTACTCCGGTGCCGGAAGTCCAGCTTCTTTCATCAGGTCTGACATTCTCGGGATGCCGGAGCCGACTTTCTCGACAAGATCCATCCGGGTGAAAAGTTCGAACACCTTCGGATTGCGGGACTTGCTCATATGACCGAAGTTCTTGGCTACGATGGGAAGGAGACCGCCAGGATTAGTAATTTCCAGCCTATCATCGTATAACTCCACCATGATATTGGCGGCGGTGTCGTAATAATCGCGGTGACAGATTGAGTTTGTAAGTGCTTCTTTTATAGCATCTAATGGGATTTCCCACTTCTCAATGCGGGGATTGAAGCCGTCCATTATGTATTCGACAGCCAGGCGCTGCTTCAGCCATTTGGTTGTCTCGTTATACTGGCTGAGGAGCGGGCCTCCGATGGTCTTTGAGTCGATGATGTGGACCTTGTTGGTCCCCTTGAAGAGGACGCAGCGGACAACTGCCTGCGGAATCCGCTTGCCGCATTCATCGGAGAAAAACATCGGAACCACATTGGTCATTTCACCCTTTGGCCCCAGCAGTTCAAGATTCCGGATCAGTTCAGGAGCAGGTGCCGCAGAGGAGATGCCAGCCTTCTCCTTGAATTCACGGACGGCCTGTTCAGATACCTCATCCATCCTGAACCATTTGTTGAACGCCTCATCGAAATGAAGGGCCCCTGCGTCATCGAACAATTGCCGCATCTCGGCCGGGGTGCGAAGTTTCTGGGAATTGGCTCCGCGGCGGACATAGATAGAACCGGATGCTACATATGGTTTGTTATCACCTTCCTGAACCTCAATTACCCAGATGTCGTGACCCTGAACCGTGAGTGGATAAAATCCGCAGTCGACTGCAGGTTGAATGGCATCCAAAGAATCTTGGATGGACGAACGCTTGGTATTGTCGATGGTGAAGCCCTTAACAAATCCGCTTTTGTTGTTGACTCCGATAAGGACGTAGCCTCCGGAGGCATTGGAAAAGGCGCACACTTCCTCACTGAGTTCCCTCACCTTTGAAGGAACGCTCTCCTTGAATTCGACGTGTTGGCCCTCTCCTTGGGCGATCAACTCCAGTGCTTTATTTTCGTCAATCATATTGTCCGGTCTTTGCTGGCAAAGATACAGAATTCATCTGGAATAAGTGCCGATGATCGAATGCTCCATTGGTCAAATTGACCGCTTATCTTCTTGATCAAGGTTCACCTTGGCGTGGTCTTGGGTAGACACCAGGTAAGCAGCCAAATTGAAAGAAATAATCCGATATTGCGGTAATCATAGAAAACACAGTGGCACCTGCCTGACGTTGTGATGCTACTGAGATGACATCCTCCACCTCCACGCGGTGTTTCCTTTCCGATAGATTGCTCCGCTACAAGAAATTTTTTGTATCTTTGAAAACTACTCCACCAGTACAAGAACCAATGAGTTGCCGCTTTTTGCGGTAAAAGTTTTGAAATATGGAAAACAAGACTCTTTCGATCAACTACACTGTCTACAGTTCAGTGGATGAGATGCTCCCCCAGGACAGGGAGCTGGTTCTGGCCGCTATCGAAGCCCAGAAGAGTTCGTATGCACCTTATTCCAAGTTCAATGTCGGAGCGGCCGTAAGACTGGATGACGGCACGATCGTGATGGGATCCAATCAGGAGAATGCGGCTTCCCCTTCAGGACTTTGTGCCGAAAGGACGGCCATGTTCGCCGCCGGGGCCCACTATCCCGGAATTCCGATGGTGTCGATAGCCATAGCCGGGGGACCCGACTGCACTCTCTGTGACGCTCCGGCAACCCCTTGCGGTGCCTGCCGCCAAGTAATGGCCGAGTATCAGACGATGGGCGGAAAGCCCATGTCCGTCATAATGGCCGGATCCGGGGCCATTTGGAAGTTCGACAAGGTCGAGGATGTGCTTCCTTTCATCTTCGACAGTCTGTAGTCTTCCCGTATTTCCGTGATGACACTTCACCGTTTCAAGGCTATCATTCTCCCGCTGTGCATAGCAGCGGCGGGATTGCTTGTTCCGTCGAGAGCGTATTCTCAGTATCTTTCTCCGGATGCGGGCGGTTTTGTCGTGGTGTCCGACGTCATCCCCGACATAATGCAGGAGATAAGGTATTTCACGACATACAATTTCGTGGGGGAGAGGATAGACGGTTACGAGGAACCGGTCGCTCTTCTGTCCAAGGAGGCGGCCGAGGCCCTTTCGAAAGCCGCCGACATCCTTCGGGAACAGGGATACCGGCTCAAAATATTTGACGCATACCGTCCCCAAAAGGCTGTTGACCATTTCAAGAGATGGTCACGGGATCTTTCCGACGAGAGGATGAAGAAGTACTTCTATCCCGATATGGAAAAGAGCCTTCTGTATGTCCGGGGTTATATAGCATCGCACTCGGGGCACAGCAGAGGAAGTACTGTCGACATCACCATCTTCGACATGGATTCCGGAAGGGAAGTCGACATGGGAGGAACCTTCGATCTACTGGGTGAAAGGTCCCACGTGGATTGCCCCGACATTACCCCTCAGCAGAGGGAGAACCGGTACATTCTACGCCGGGCCATGGTGGCTGCCGGATTCTACCCCTACGAAAAGGAATGGTGGCATTTCACCCTGAGGGGAGAACCTTACAGGAACACGTATTTCACTTTTCCGGTAAGGACGGAGTCCGTTCCGCATTACCGCAAGTGACGCTTCTGTAGTGAACCTTCCGAGGAAGGCGTTGTCGAACCTGGCTTCGAAGTCGTACTACCCCGCTGACTTTGCTAGTCCCCTCTCTGCATAGCGTATCGTTTCCCGATGCCTTGTCGACCACATTCACTGGTGCATCATTCCACCGTTGCACAGAAAATCGTCTCTATTTTGTAAAACAACCAAAAAATGCATACCTTTGCAGTCGGGAAAGTCGTACACGACCAGCTCCCTCCAAACTCCCCCAGGACCGGAAGGTAGCAAGGGTAGGAGGTCGTAGCGGTGCGATGTACTAAGCTTTCCCTTTTTTCGTTTCACTTCTCAAGCACTTTTTTATGAGAATCTGTGTCGGACTCTCCGGTGGAGTTGATTCCTCCGTGGCGGCGTACCTCCTCAAGCAGCAGGGGTATGACGTCTTCGCCATGTTCATGCAGAATTGGCATGATGCCGATTCCACTTTGCACGGGGACTGCGAATGGGAGGAGGACAGGTTCGTGGCCGAACTCGTGGCGAGGAAGATAGGCATCGATTTCTACTTCGTTGACCTGAGCGGCCCGTACCGCAAAAGAGTGGTCGACTACATGTTCGACGAATACTCCAAGGGAAGGACTCCCAATCCGGATGTCCTGTGCAACAGGGAAATAAAATTCGACGCTTTCATGGAGGCCGCCCGTAAACTCGGGGCCGACATGGTGGCGACCGGTCACTACTGCATGAAGGAGGAGATCGTCTCCGAATCCGGTGAAAAGTCGTATAAGCTGATAGCCGGAACCGATCCCGGAAAGGACCAGAGCTATTTCCTTTGCCAGCTTTCTCAGGACCAGCTCTCGAAGGCGATGTTCCCTATCGGTCACCTTCTCAAAAGCGAAGTGCGTCGTATAGCCAAGGAGGCTGACCTCCCTTCGGCCGAGAAGAAGGATTCCCAGGGGATATGCTTTGTGGGCAAGGTCGACCTTCCCACTTTCCTTCAGCAGAAACTGCGCAGCGTCGAAGGGAATGTGGTCGAAGTATATGACGCATACTATGGGGATTCCGCGCTGTATCTCAAGCAGAAGGAGATTCTTTCTTCGATGCTCTCTGAAGGGACTTCGCTTTCGATGATAACTTCGTATATCTCCGAGGACAAGGAAAGTTCCACAGGGACGAAAGCCAACAGTTTCGCCCCTTCAAAGATAGCTTCACTTCCGGAGGAAGATCTTCAGACGATATCAACTCCCATCACATATGAGGACATCGTCTTCACTACGGAGACATACCGCAGCGGAAAGAAGCACATCAAGAAAACCCGTTACCGTGACAATCCCTGGGGGAAGATCATCGGAACGCATATAGGAGCGCAGTTCTACACGATAGGTCAAAGGAAAGGCCTCGGAATCGGAGGGCATTCCGACTCCGTATTCGTGATCCATACCGACATGGAGCGCAACATCATCTACGTCGGACAGGGACATGACCACAAAGGACTTTCGAGAAGCTGTCTCGCGGTCCGTCCCGATGAAATCCACTGGGTACGTCCGGAACTTACCATGTCGGTCGGAGAGATTAGGCGTTACCGCGTAAGGGTACGTTACCGCCAGCCCCTTCAGGACGCCACACTCATAATGAGGGAGGGGGGGCTTTACGTTCTTTTCGATTCACCTCAGAGGGGGCTTACCCCGGGGCAGTTCGCAGCATGGTATTCCGCTGACGGGGAACTTTGCGGAAGCGGAGTCATCAACAGGTAGGAAAGCTTTTGGGGAATCCGGTGGAGGGGCTCCGTATGGGAAAATGAAAGCAGGAGAGAACATCTCAACCGATCGTTCATCTCCTGCCTTTTTGTTATGCCGTTGCCCCTGGTCTACAGAGAATCCCCGAAGTCCTCTCTGAACTTCTTGGCGAGTTCCTCCTGCCAGTAGCCGATTTCCTTCATCCTTCCGAAGAAGAAGCGGAGCACCTTCGGCTCTTCGACCCATTGGAGACCTCCGATGAGTGAACGGTTGTCGTAGAGCCATTTCACGCGGTCGGCGCAGTACTTGACCTGCGAGAGGGTGAAGACACGCCTGGGCATCGCCAGACGCAGAAGCTCAAGTTCGGCGTAGCGTTCGCTTCCGTCCGGCTCCCTCTGCTCACTGACTGTTCCCCTTTCCATTCCACGGATTCCGCCGGCGATGTAAAGGGCGGCGCCGACGGCGGCTGCGGGGTACTGGTCATGGGGAATGTCGGGAACGATTTCGGAGCAGTTGAGGTGGGCACCAAGTCCACCTGCCGGTTTGATTACCGGAACTCCGTACTTGTCGAGTTCGTCGACCAGGTATGCTATGAATTCAGGGCCCTGGCTGATGTATTCCATGTCGAGGGACTCGAGGAGTCCTACGGCCATGGCTTCCATTGACCTCACTTCCATTCCGCCGTAAGTTAGGAATCCCTCATACAGGGGAACGAACTCCATCATCTCGTCGGTGAACTTCTTGTCGTGGGAAGTGATGATTCCGCCCCTTGAGAAACCGAGCTTCCGGGCGGAGAAATAGATGATGTCGAACCTGTCGGCGAGGATGTGATAGATTTCCTTGGTCGTCATGAATTTGCAACGGGGCTCCCTCACCTTCATGAAGTAGACGTTGTCCTGGAGGAGGGAAGCGTCGAGGACGCTCTTGACTCCGAACTCGTGGCAAATGTCAGTGACGGCGAGCATGTTCTCAAGGGATACCGGCTGGCCTCCGATGAGGTTGGTTCCGGCTTCGACCCTGACGAAAGACACTTTCTCCGGTCCGAGTTCCTTGATGGTCTTGCGGAGAAGTTTGAGGTCGAAGTTGCCCTTGAACGGGTCGTCGCTCTGGGGGATGAGACCCTTCTTGTCGACGAGTTCGATGACCTCACCTCCGAGGCGGGTTATGTGGGCCTTCGTCGTTGTGAAGTGGAAGTTCATAAGGGCATACATCCCGGGCTTCACGTAAGCCTCGGCGAGGATGTTCTCGGCGGCTCTTCCCTGATGGGCGGGAAGGACGTTGTCGGTGCCGAAGACTTCCTTCACGGCGGCCTTGACCCTGTTGAAGGTCTCGCTGCCGGCGTAGGAATCATCCGCTATGCTCATTGAAGCCACCTGACGGTCGGACATTCCGTTGACGCCGGAGTCCGTGATCATGTCAAGGTAGATATCCTTGTTCTGGAGGAGGAAGGTGTTGTTCCCGGCCTCCTGGATTTTCTTGAGCCTTTCCTCGACGGGGAGGAGGAAGAGCTTCTGGACAACACGCACTTTGTGCATCTCGAGGGGAACCTGGTTCTCCTGCTGATAGAATTTTACTGCCATATCGCTAAGTTCTTTTGTGTTTTTGTCGTTGTTATGCGGGGCACATCCCGACAAACTTACGGATATTTTCCGGTAAGGCAATGACTTTTCGGAGGTAATTTGCGGCTTCCATTTTTATGGTTCCGGAGGAAGAGGTTTTGGGACATATCGAGCATTAAAAATTTAGTTATAAATCGTAAGCGACATAATTATGATTTTATGCATAATTTATGCGGAACGCCACAATATTATTCAAAATGTCTAATAATTATTTATGATTTTCGATTTTCGCTCTTGTTTGTCCGGTTACGATTTGTTACATTTGAAAGGCTGACTTTATCTGCTACATGGGCTTCTTGAAACTATTGCTGACAAGATTTCCTTCTTATCAGAAAGTCGTCAGGCGCTGTTCATGCCGGAAAAAGTCGTCAAACGGTATCAAATAGTGTTTTTGTATGCCTCCTGTTCCCGCATATCAGATGAAACAAAACCAACCGACTCCTCCTCTACGGAAGGAAGAGGTTGCCACTTCTAAATCATCCAAGGCGGGCGTTCCTCAGCGGCAGGGGACAGTAACCGGCAATCAGAATACAACTGGAGTTGAATCGGGAAGGGCCGAACCATCCAACACCATAACAGCTCCGGTCAGATCGGCCTCGGCTGAGGCGGCGAAAGCCCGTACCGAATTCAACCAGCTTACCGCGACTTGTTCCAGGATGATGGCGATTTACAATATCGCCCCTTATGGGAAGTACCATATCTTTTCGGGAGTAATCACGGCTTCGGAAGCGGACACGATCAACAGGAAGATAATGGACGCCTCCGATGCGGTAAGGAAGATGAACGCCATCGTTTCCAGGGATGTCGCAACGATCGATTCGGTAAGAAAAGAATATGAGGACATATACGGTTTGAATAACATACCCGTGAAGAAGCAATCTCCGGAGGAGGCGCCCCAGCAGAAAGCGGAGGATGATTCAAAACCGGCGGAGGTCCCCTCAGAAACAAAGAAAAAACCGGCGGAGGCGAAATCGGAGAAAAAGAATAAGCCTACGGAAGAGCCGTCCGAAGAAAAGAGTGCGGAAGATACTGTCACTCCGGATGATTCCATTGAACTCGTGGATTACCTGAAGAAACGTTATTTCTGGCAAGCGGAGAATGAAGTATACAATTCCTCACGTGACATGTATGTCAGAAGGAATGTATGGGTGGACAGTATTCTCGCCAGCAGGTCCAACTTTGAAGCGGATGAAGACGATAGCTGGATCGGTTCGTTTGCAAAATGGGCATCCACATTCAATACCAGGGATGAGGCGTTGTCGTACATCAATAAGATACAGGGGATGTACATGCCCCAGGTCCCTCACCATATTGCGGGAGAAGAAAACCGCCACTTGCTCCTGCCTGACGCAAACAAGCAGTTGGATGCTCTGGAACGTTCACGCCTGTCCGAAATACAGGAAGCGTATATAAAAGTTCAGGACAACAAAGAGTCCGCAATCAGTACTGGAGAGGTGCTCCTTAAAGTTGCTGAGGCGACCAAGATGGCTTCGGAAGTCATCATATCGACCGGTGCTACGATAGTAACCGGAGGTAATCCCGCAGCGGAGGCGTTGATAAACGGTCTTTATTCGGGTGCGCTTTCCGTCGCTGAACAGGCTTCTTCCTCTTCCATCGGGGAGAGTGAATTCAAAAAGTCCAAGGCTCGACTTGATGCTTCGGGGCTCGATCCGGAGAGCGAAGAGTACAAACAGGCGCTCGCGGCATTGGAATCCAAACGGGAAGCTTCTGAAATCAGTTGGAAGAAAGTGGCCCTTGATGCAACTGTTTCCGCCTCTCTCGCAGCCGCTCCTGGATTGGGGAAAATTGCTAAAAACTCCAAATACGGAAGAGCTCTCATAGAGAAGGGCGGGAAGGCCAAGGAATGGATCAAGAACTCCAAGCTCGGAAAAGGTTATGGTTTTGTGAAAAACAAAATCTCTTCAGCCAAGGACTCAGTTGTACAATTCGGGAAAAGAATCGGGAAGGCCGGTCTCGAAAAGACTGGCGGATTTTTCAAGGGACTCGGATCCGGGATCGCAGGTATCGGCAAGAAAGGATGGAGCTGGTTTGCGAATAAAGGATTCGGTAAAACAGTCATCAGTCTTGCGAAAAAGTTCGGTGGCGGCGTCAAATCCATGGCATCGTCCATTTGGGGGAAAGGCAAATCATGGCTGAATAAAGCGGGATCCGTGATAAGCGGCGGGGCGAAAACTTTCGCATCGTTTGCGAAGGGACTGTTCAACCGTGCGTCCAATTCAAAGGGAGGGGAAAAATTGAAGGTCCTTGTCGAATGGTTGACCCGCAAAAGACACTTCAGGTATACTGACTTCGGAAAGAAATTATCATCACTGTACCACCGTGCTTTCGACCGGTTCTCCTTGAAATCCATTGCCGCCAAGCAGCTGGACAATTCAATGCAGACTCTCGTACCCGGTTTTGATAAATCCAAAGTCATCGTAGACGGCTTTATTGATATAGCGGGCAAGACGGGAAAGGCACGCGACATGGCCATTGAATCTGGCCTCCGCACTCTGACCCGTTCAACGGAAAAAGCACAGCTCGCAGCTTTTGAAGAGGCGGCGTCCATGTCGCTTTCTACCGAGGTGGACAGAGCGGCTGCAGCATTGATCCACGCCTCCATGCAGGGTGGAGATGATGTTGTCAGGGCCGCCGCCATGAGAAAGGCCATGAATCAGTACAACGAAGCGATACGAAAACTTTCGAAGACGGAGGTCGAAAAGTTGGCGGAAAATGGCCTGACCGCGGGTGTCAAGAATGAAGCGGTTCAAACAGACCTGATCCGGACAGTGCAAGGCAATCCCACCGGTGCTGGCGTGTTATCCGACGCTGAAGCTTTTGTCAATTCCTTTATTCTCAACAGAAGCAGCGGTACAAACCAGGCAGTGCGGGAATATCTTGGCAAAAAGGCATTCTTCAATGAAGTCGCGGACCAACAACTCAAATACAAACTTATGTCCGGCGCAGAATCGGGGATTATGCAATATGGTGACGAGCTGTTCGCACCATTGTTGGAAAAGGGTAAAGAAGCCGCGACGGATGCAGTGAAAGACAAGTTGGACGAAACATCAAAGGAATGGTTCGGGCTGACGATCAAAGATCCGATCGGATTATCCGCTTCGGATCCTCTGGATGCATCAAAAGAAGTTCTGGAGGAATGGCTCAAAAACGAAGCGCAGGGTTTGGGACACTCCCTGGTCCCTGATTACTTCGATGCTCCGGAAGATTACGATGTCCCCGGAAAGTTCAAAGATAAATACGTGGCCGATGACGATACTTTCGACTATACCGCTGTAGGCAAACTTTATAACTTGTTGTCCGGAAAAGAAAAATCATCCGAACCGACTGACGGTTCCGACGGAGAGTATGAGGCATTGGCGGCACTGATGGAGTCCCTTTCAGAAATGGAGTCCGCAGGCTCTCAGCAAATGGATGAAGACAGTCCCGGTGAACCGGAAAGCGAAGAATATATAGAGGACGAAGACGAGTATCCGATGGAAGAGGAATATGAAGAGGAAGAGGGAGAGGAGGAAGATACGGAAGCTCCCGCGACCATAGATGCGAACGAAATTTTGAATTATGCAATCGATGAATAATACTCACATAATCAAGGATATCCTTCATTCCATCAAGGAATACCTGTCCTGCAATATGGAGGACAGGCTCAACATCGTGCTCAATTCAGTGAAGAAAGACAAGGGGACGGAGGAAGAGGACATTGTCATCACGCTTCTCCGGATTGAGCAGGAAACTTCCCGCAAACCTCAGAATACGTATTATACAGAGGTATGGGAAAATGACAAGAAAAGAGTTTTACCCACATCTCCCGATCTTGACATCAACCTTGAAGTCCTTATTTCGTCCCATGCTTCCAATTACGAATCTTCGCTCATCCAGATATCGGACGTAGTGAGTCTTCTGAATTCAGTCAAGACGGCAACCAAACCCTCGAAGATGGATAAGGATGCTTTTGAACTTCTCCGGAGTCTGAGCGTTTCCATCATGAACATGACTTTTGAACAGCACTTGAGCATGTGGCAGACCCTCGGCGGAAATCTGGTCCCGTCCGTCGCCTACAAGATAAGGATGGTGACAATTTCCGGAACTCCGCAGAAGGAACCCGCTCCCATTGTCCAGGAAACCGTGGTCGAGCCCGGAACAATGGATACCCGTGGTGTCCAACCCGTTTCACTTCCGCCCCGCAACAAATAGGAGAACAAACATCAATTACTTTCAATAATTATTCGTTATGGCACTAGATTACAAAACCCCGGGCGTATACGTAGAGGAAAAATCCCTGCTTCCGCCTTCCGTTGCCGGAGTGGCCACAGCCATTCCCGCCTTTATAGGCTATACGGAAAAAAAGACCAAGAACCGCGTCCAGAAGATCACCAGCCTGCTTGAATTTCAGACGCTTTTCGGTGAAGGCGCAGATCTTACAATAGGCGAAGACGGCTCTCTGAGTGGACAGAAGTTCGTTCTCTTCGACAGCATGCGCCTTTTCTTTGACAATGGTGGAGGAACATGCTATGTCGTTTCCACCGGGACCTATGCCGAAGCTAAACTTCAGGCACCGGACACAGATGTGTACAAGGATGCGATCAAGCAGGTCGCACAGCAATCCGAAGTTACTCTTCTCGTTTTCCCTGACGCCGCTTTGCTTCTGGGTGCCGATCAGCTCAAGGACGTACAGACGGAGGCACTTTCACAGTGCGCTTCCATGGTAGGACGTTTCGCCATACTTGACGTCCAGCAGAATCTCGACGGCAACTATACTACGCCTTCCGAGCAGATTGACACGGAAATCACAGGATTCCGGCAGAGAGTCACCAATAATCTGTGTTATGGTGCCGCATACTATCCTTATCTGAAAACATCTTACTCCAAGAACATTCCCTTCCCTGAGGTCCTGAAGGCTCTCGGAATAAGCTGTGAACTGAATGAGGGAGAAAACGAACCTGTATTCAGCCAGCCTTCCCAGCCTACCCTGGAAGAAATCAAAAAACGCGCTGTCTGGATATCGGAGCAGGATCTGGACAATCCGGAGATAAAGATGAAGATGAACGCAATCATTCCTTTGATCCCGGGATATGCCCAGAAACTGGAAGATCTCAAAGACAAGGCTTCCGTCATTCCTCCCAGCGGAGCTATCGCCGGTCTGTATGTCTCCACTGACAACAAAGTCGGAGTTTGGCAGGCGCCGGCCAATGCCGGTCTCGCCGGGATAAAGGACCTCTGCGTCCAGATCAACGACAGCCAGCAAGCCGGAATGAACGTCGATCCATTGAGTGGAAAGTCCGTCAACGCCATCCGCTTCTTCAAGGGCAAGGGAATACTGGTTTGGGGCAGCCGCACCCTTGACGGAGGTAGCTCCGAGTGGAGGTATATCCCCGTCAGAAGATTGTTCAGCTATGTGGAGCAAAGCGTGAAACTGTCCACTGCATGGGCTGTGTTCGAACCGAATGACGCCAATACCTGGGTCAAGATCAAATGTCAGATTTCCAACTTCCTGTCGAATCTGTGGCGTGCGGGAGCTCTCGCCGGTGCAAGCGCTGATGAGGCGTTCTTCGTGGAGGTCGGAAAGGACATCACGATGACCGAAGCCGATATCAATGACGGATATCTGAGGGTGAGAATAGGCCTTGCCGCAGTACGGCCGGCTGAATTCATCATTCTGGAATTCTCTCACAAAGTTCAGGAATAACAAATAAAACATATTAGATATGGCCAGCAATTATCCATTGACAGGATTCCATTTCAAAGTCGAGTGGAATCCGGATGAAAAGGAGAACGTCAGCT
The DNA here is from genome assembly GCA_017469845.1 of Bacteroidales bacterium. GTDB lineage: Bacteria > Bacteroidota > Bacteroidia > Bacteroidales > UBA932 > Cryptobacteroides. The sequence goes on from JAFUFP010000009.1 coordinate 22,262, forward strand.
TTTCTGAAGTATCAGGTCTCAATATGAGCACTACAGCGATCGAATACCGTGAAGGCTCAGACAAGGATTACACAACGCTCAAAATGCCCGGACTCCGGAAATACAGCAACATTACCCTCAAGAGGGGCACGATGGCAACGGACAACGGCTTCTTCGAATGGTTCAACTCGATCAAAAACAATACGGTCACACGTCGGGACATCACCATTTTCCTCCTTGATGAGGAACATGAACCGGTCATCTCGTGGAGTGTCAAGAACGCTTTCCCGGTCAAGTACGACGGCGGGTCGCTGAACGCTTCCAAAGGTGAGGTGCTCATTGAAAGCATCGAACTGGCCTGCGAGAGCTTCTCGGTAAAGTGGGAGAAGAAGAAGTAATACCCGGTAAACGGTGAAGATTCATGGCTGAAGAGATTTCATACACCAAGCTTATTCCGGCATTCCATTTCGAAGTGACCTTCGTCACGAGCGGTACGGATGTCGATAATTTGCCGGCCATCGCTTTCAGTGAAGTCAGCGGAATCGGAATCGAACTTCAGACGGAGGACATTCAGGAAGGTGGAGGTAACAATTATACCATCCGCCTTCCAAAACCTCCGAAGTTCAAGAATCTGGTTCTGAAACGGGCCATGTCGGCGACACCGCCCGGAATCATCGAATGGGCGAGGAAGGCTGTGGAGAAGTTCGAATTCACCCCGCTTACGGTTTTGGTGTCCATCAAGGATTACGGCAATAACTCCGTCAAAACATGGAGCTTTGAAAACGCATATCCCGTGAAGCTCATAGTATCCGAATTGTCCGCCAGCAAAAACGAGGCGGTCATCGAAACTTTGGAACTGGCTTACAGAAGATTTGAACTGGTTTCGTAATGACACTCAAAATCCGTGAACTCATAATCCGGGCCGAGATTTCAGACCCGGATCTCCGGACCGGAGAAAAGGCTGACACCGAGCCCGCCTACTACGAATTGAAGCAATCCGTAGGCATGACCGACCGGTTTTACGATGATGAACGAACACAGGAAAACGAAAGATAATGCCGGACATCAATATTTCCACAGGCATGAAGTTCATGTCATTCAAGGCTTTTTCTGACATCGGCTTCTCCAAGCCGGTGCCCGATACACCGAAAGAAGGTTTCAAGGTGATGATAAATCCGGAAACCTTCGACCGGACTTTGGGCGTGAAGTCGGAGAAAGAGAAGACGGCACGATCGGGCAACTCTTCGGGCCACGACGCAGGACTGGATTCGGAGAAATATTCCTTCGATCTCATCTTTGACGGGACCGGTGTCGCCGGCCCCAAGATGGACGGAAAGGCTATGGACACGTATTTCAAGACTTTCCTGAAAGTGGCTTATGCGACGCGGCCGTCGGAGAACGACAAGAAGAAGCGCAATTACGTTCAGATCGAGTACTGCGGAGAAACTTTCTACTGCGTGATGGAATCGATGACGATCCATTATCAGCTCTTCCAGGCGGACGGTTATCCGATCCGTATCAAGGTGAATTGCCGTTATTCCTCCGTTGAAGAACCCAAGAAGGAACCCGATGCGGGGAAAGCTTCCAAGCCGAAGAAAAAGAAGGTGAAAAATGTCAACAAGACAACACCCAACTGCGAGTGTATATGTGCGGAGGAGAGCTACGAAGAGACAATGTGCCGCGCCCAGGAGAATGATTCGATGTCCATGATGACTTGCAGTTATCCCATGTCAACGATGTCAACGGAGCTGAATTATACACCGGTGCTCAATTATACCCCTGTTGAAGGATATCCTCAGTAAAGTCGAGAAAGAATATGGCTGACTTGTCCGAAGAAAAATACCGGATTGCCGGAAGGGTAGACCTTTCGTTCAAAGTCGACGGTGAATCCGTGGACTGCTCTTCGACGCTGGTGAGCGTGGAGACCATGTGCACGGTCGGCCGGATAGCGACGGCGAGTATCGTTTTCCAGGATGATCCCGAAACGCTTTCAGAAACCGATTCGGAAGTTTTCGGTATCGGGAAAACCGTTGAGATCGGAATCGGAAGGGAGGGCGAGACGCAGTCTGTTTTCAAAGGAACCATAACCGACAGGGCCCTTAAAATGGGAAGCGGCGGAATCGAGGCGGTGGTGACGGCGCGTCATGAAGCGTTCAGGATGACCCTCGAGCGGCATTTCCGCACTCATGAAGGAATGACTGACGCCGACATCATCCGGACTCTCGCAGAAGAATACGGAATACAGGTAAAGACTGATTCCACCCCCGCTACGCACGAAAAGGTCGTCCAGTATAATTGTACGGACTGGGATCTGGCCAATCTGAGGGCCGATGCGGCCGGTCTTCTGCTTTTTTCGGCACCGGAGGGAATCCGCGCCGTTTCGCCGGATCCCGGCGGAGAACCGGCGATGACCATCACCAACGGATTCTCACTCAACAAGCTCCAGTTGGAGATCAGCGGCCGTGACCGCTTCAAGTCGGTCAAGACCGAGGCCTGGAATTATTCTTCGAAGGGAATAGATGAATCTGAAGCCTCCACGGGCGGAAACGACACAGCCCAGGGTACCGAAACCACGGATGCCTTGGCTGGAAAGATGGGAAACGAAAGCCGTACCCTCAGACTCCTCAGCGGACAGGGCAAGCCCGACGCCATGCAGCAGATGGCGGCCGCCGAGGCCGTGAGGACGGGACTTTCCCGGATTACCGGAAAAGTGTCCGCTCCGGGTTATGCCGGAGTTATGCCGCTTGACATGATCTCTCTGGAGGGGATAGGGAAGAGTTTCAACGGGAAGGCCCTTGTCACTACGGTGATCCAGAGCTACAGGGACTCTTATTGGGAAACGACTTTGGGACTCGGTATGAGCAAGATCCCGTTCCACCGTAGGTTCAGTGACATCTCGACGGATCCGGCGGACGGGGCCATGGGAGCGACGCACGGACTTCAGGTGGCAGTCGTCGTCGCCCTCGAGGGTGATCCCGAAGGTGAAGAGCGGATTCAGGTGAACCTGATGGGTGAAGATAACGCCCCGGTATGGGCCCGGGTCGCCGCCCCGTATGCGGGAGAGGGACGCGGACTCGTCTTCCTTCCCGAAATCGGGGACGAAGTCATTGTCGGATTCATGGGCGGAAATCCATCGGAGGCGGTGGTTCTCGGATCCTTGCATAGCAGCGGAGCCGCTTCGCCTACAGAAAAGTCGGACGACAACAACATAAAAGGTATGGTGACCCGTGAAGGAGTCCGGCTTGAATTTGATGACGAAAAGAAACATGTCGTTGTCGAGACCCCCGGTGGAAACCGCATCACCGTCAGTGACGATGAGGGCGGAATTCTCCTCGAAGACGGCAACGGCAACAAAGTGACGCTCTCTTCCGACGGAATACTCCTGGACAGCGCAAAGGATGTCTCCGTCAAAGCGAAGGGCGACGTCAAGATAGAAGGTACGAATATAACACTTTCGGCGAATGCGCAACTTTCGGCGAAAGGCAACGGTTCGGCGGAGATTTCCAGCAGCGGCAACACTGTCGTCAAGGGATCCCTCGTACAAATCAATTGATATAGTTATGGCAGCAGCGGTAAGAGTGGGAGACATCACCAATCACGGCGGGACCGTCACCGGCCCCGGAGTGTCGACTGTCCTGATAGGCGGAATGCCTGCGGCGGTCATGGGCGATCTTCACACATGTCCGATACCTCCGCCTCCCCACGTCCCCACGTCACCGTTCCTCAGCGGAAGCTCATCGGTGCTCATCGGAGGACGTCCCGCACTGCGGACGACAGATGTCTGCGGATGCGGCGCTATGGCGGCTGCGGGCTGCCCCACTGTCATGATAGGAGGATAGGTTATGGAAGATATCATTGGAAAGGGGTGGAGTTTTCCCCCGCATTTCACAAAGGCCGGCGGTGTGGAGATGACCTCGGGAACCGAAGAAATCGAGGGCTCGCTCGCGGCCATATTCTCCACCCGTATCGGAGAACGTCTTTTCAGACCTGATTTCGGATGCGACATGGAGGAATACCAGTTCACGCCGATGGATTCATCTTCGGCTTCGAAGTTGCGCCGCACCATCGAAAAGACTGTCCGTAAATACGAACCGAGGATTGATGTGGTCGAGGTCGGCCTTGAGGGGACTGACTTCCAGGAAGGGAAGCTCAGAATCAGCATCAAATACACTCTGAAGGATTCCTATGACAATGACAACATCATCTATCCTTTCCATTACGAAAACAACATTTAGCGTATGTCCGACATAACGAACAGATTCCTCTTCTCCCATGCAGGTATGCTCCAATCCGAAAGGTTGGAACAGGCCCCGGATCCGAATGCCATGCGGATTTCCGGCCGTTCATTCGAGGACTTGGTCGGACGTGCGGCTGAATTCGCGAGGTCGTTGGTCTTTTTCAATGACGAAAACAAGCCGGACGGTGATTGGAGCGCCTTTTTCAAGGAGGTCTACGACTATGACAGGAAGAGGGTGAAAACCGAAGTCATCGACTATATGGTCAGCAATTCTTCCGTTCCACCCCATCTGGCCCTTTTGTTCGCATTCTTCAAGATGTCGCTCGTCACACAGGCCGACATGAATACCTTGACCGCCCGTCAGCTCGAATTCTACTTCAAGGACGTTCTGGGATTCAGGATGAGGAAGGGAACTGAAGGTCACGTGACGGTGTTCGCCCAGCTCGGCCGGAATGTCAACTCGGTCAGTATCCCCAAGGGACTGGTCTTTGATGCCGGAAAAGATGCGGACGGCAAAGCGGTCGCCTACGAGGCGGTGGATGAATTGAGGCTCGGAAACGAGAAGGTGGTCGCTCTGGCCCGTTACTCCGTAAAGGACGGGTTCGAAATGGAACCCATGTCCGGCGCTGACTCCGGTGCCGACGTCCCTCCTGCCGGAGGTGAAACGAATCGTACTCATGCTCTGTGCATAGCCGCCAAAATCCTCGACATCCCTGGCTGCGACATGATGGTCTCCTTGGGTTCGGGCGTAGCCGCAAATTCTCTTCAATCCCTTCGCGCGGAGTATACTTCGGTCGACGGTTGGACAGCTTTCGACGATTCACGGAATCTTCGTATCCGGATGGATATGCCGCCGATCACCCGGTATGACTCCAAAGTGCACGGAGAAGGATTGGATACGTCTTGTCCGGTGATCCGCTTCGTTTCCGAAAACGGTTACGGCTCTCTTTCATCGGTAAGTCCGTCAGCCATCAAGAAAGTCAAAGTGACTGTCAGTGATTATGTTCCCGGGAAACTGGTCAACAAATACGGGGAAGTGGACAATGCCTCGGGTACCAACCCCTTCGGCCCTGACGGCCGTAAAGGAGACTGGTTCGAGGTCCCTCTCCCCTTCGTGGCCTCGAAATTCGAGTTGGACACCGTTTCATTGAATGACGCTTCCGCAATAAAAATACCTAGCGGAAAAGACGCCGTCTCCAAGAGGCGTTTCTCGATATCTGACGGAAGTTGTGACCAGGCGTCCCTCTCGAAAGAATATGCCGACTTGGTAATGGCCGCTTACACGGAGACGGACGTTGTGAAGAAGGCACAAGCGAAGCTGAAGTTGGAAAAGAAGCAGATCACGGCATTGTTCCCCAGGCTGCTTTCTCCGGCCAAGGTCAAAAAGGCGAGCGGTGAGGGTGATGTCGAAAACGTTTTCCTGCAACTTCCCTGCGGAACCGAAATCGTGACGGGAAAATCCACTCTGACCGGGCACGAGGACCTTGCGGACAGGATATCCCGCCTTTCAGCATCCCTCCAGAGCAATACGTCATCTCTTACGGGTGGCTCTGCTTTGAATGGCGGTAATGAAGGGACTGCGCTTTTCATCGCCCTGTCCGAAACGGAATCCCACATCGGACAGATCAGTCTGTTCCTGGAGAATTCAGAACAGGCTGTTGATCCGGGAACACTAAGTTGGAGCTACAGGAAGAACGGGAGATGGGTGGATTTCAATAAAACCGCAATTCTTCGGGACACCACCTGCGGACTTTCACAAAGCGGAATCGTGATATTTGACCTCAAGGAACCTCTTACGTCGGATGACTCGGGATTGTTCGGTGGGTTGGCCTGCATCCGGTGCGCTTGCAGCAACGGTAATGCGGCGTATATCAAAGAGGTGCTTCCCCGTGCCATTGAACTTTCTTTCAGTGAGTCTTCCACCGGAACCGGCCCCGGGGGAGAGCCCCTTCCGAAAGAGACCATTTCCAAGGCGGTAAATTCCGTTGTGGGAGTGAAAGCTTTTTCCCAGCCTTTCGCCGGGGAATCCGGTACCCGTGCGGAGAATGGAGGACAATTCCTTAGACGTGTGGCCGAAAGGTTGCGTCATAAGGGACGCTCCTGGTCAGTTTGGGATTATGAAACCCTGGTACTGGAGAAATTCGCGGATATCTCATATGTGAAGTGTCTTCCCGCATGCGGCCCCGACGGCGTCGCAGCCCCCGGCCATGTTTCGGTCATCATCATCCCGAAATCTTATGCGGACTCGCTCAAGCCTTCCCCCGGTAACAAGATCGTCAATGACGTCCACTCTTTCCTTCAATCTTCCGCCTCCACCTTTGCGGGAATCCATGTCATGGGTCCCTCGTACCGGGAGGTGTCAGTGGGAGCGAACATATCCCTGAAGCCCGGATACAATGACGCCGTCAGATACGATGCACTCGTGAGCGAAGCGCTCACGGATTACCTGCGGCCATGGGTCGGATACAAGGATGGACGAAGGTTCAAGGACGGAGACGGGGTTTCCGACATCATAGCTTTTTTGGAATCACTTCCTTTCGTTGATATAATCAAAGATTTGGTGGTCAAGGTGGACGGTGAAGCCGTCGATATGAACGGAAGTATCCTGAGGACCAAATCCACCGAGGTCATGACCTCGGCGGCCGTCCATGGTATCAAGTGTCAAACAGCAGACTGATTAAAAGTATGACAGAAGAAAAGAATATCAATTCTGGTATGCCCGGACCGCTGGATTACGCTCAGTTGCTGGAATACGGCCTTGCGTATATCCGTCAAGCGGGAACGCTCCATTGGACGGATTTCAACGCCCATGACCCCGGTGTCACCATCCTCGAGGCTTTGACCCTTGCCTTGAATGACTTGTCATACAGGTCATCGGCGGCTATGGCCGACCTGCTCACGCGCCCGGGTGGCGTCGCCCCGTCTTTGGAGGGTGCGATGTTCCCCGCCGAGGTCATCCTTCCCAATGCTCCGACCACCGTCGACGATTACCGCAAACTTATTTTGGAGAATATCCCGGGTGTGAGGAATGTGTGGCTCAATATGGCTCATCCAACATTACAGATACCGTATATCCCGAACAAAGTCACTTCCGGATCCACCATTCTCGACGGTTATTACGACGTGCTCGTGGAATTGGAGGACATCGATTCGCTGAGGAACGATGCGGAGATTCTGTCCGTAGTGGCGAGGGATATTGACGGGAATCCGATAGCGGAGGAGATCAACGAGAAGAATGCGGAACGGTTGTACACCCACTGCATACGGACTTTCCTTACGAAGCACCGCAATCTTTGTGAGAATTTCAGGAACATCACCTTCCTCAAACCCGTCGAGGTCGGTCTCTGCGCTGAAATAGAAATCGACTCGGACATTGACGTCCGTTTCATCCTTCAGGATATCTATGACAGGATGTATGATTATGTCTGTCCGACGATCCTGTTCCATACCGTGGAGGATTTGCTATCATCCGGAAATGAGGCTGAGGGTATCTTCAGCGGCGAAAAGCCTTCGCTTGGTTTCATCGATTCGGATGAACTGAAGTCTTTCACCCGGAGGACGGACCTTTACACGAGCGATGCGATCGGCATCCTCATGGGTATTCCCGGAGTCAAGGCCGTGAGGCACATCCATTACATCACTGACGAAAAAGCCGGTGGAGTTGTTTCGGAATACAACGGCCGTCATATCAGCATCGACGCGGAAGGAGACAAGGTTTTCAGGATGAGCCATGATTTCCATAGGAATTTCCGGATCAGCCGCACAAGGTTCGTGAACAACATCGTATTCCAAAGGATGGGCCTGACGTTTTATCCGCCGGCTGGAGAAGGTGCCGAAGGTCTTTCGGTTCATCCGAAGCAGGAGGAAAGAAAGCCACTTCCGGCGGGTTTCCTTACATCGGTTCCGCTTCCGAAGGGAACTTTCCGCGGTACGGACAGATATTTCTCCTTCCAGAATCTTTTCCCCTCCGCTTATCGGATGGGTATCGATACACTACCTCAGACGGCTTCTCCGCTCCGGAAGGCGGAGAGGATGCAGTTGAAGGCTTATCTGTCCTTCTTTGACCAGGTGCTTGCCGATTATCTGGCGCAGCTGGACCATCTGCAGGATATCCTTGCACTCGGTGAAGGGGATAACAACACATACTTCCATCATTATCTCATGGATACCGATGTCGTGGACATATCGGAGGTGCTGGAAGGATACACGGTCGCGGACGGACATGCGGATTACAGGATTCCGTCGGATACGTCCCATACGGATTTGCAGAGGAAGAACAGCATCCTGAATCATCTTCTGTCGCGCTTCGCCGATTCATTCGCCGAGTATACCGCGCTGGAATTCGTGAGGAAGGGATACGAGGACGAATTCTCCCTCCTGGAATGTGTTGAAGACAAGAAACGTTTCTTGAAGGATTATCCCCGCATAAGCTCTCTGCGGAGCAGCGGCATTGACTGGACGGACGTTCCGATGAACGTCTCGGGAGCGGAGAGAAGGATTCTGCGAAAGCTTGGAGTCAACGATCCCGACTCTCAAGGCAGGATTGCGGACCATTCCGAAATGGGTCTTCATCTCCTTGAACACAGCCTGTTCGTCCCCCGGTCTTCGGAAGACCCCTTCCTTCAGTTGGAATCGGGCACGGACAGGAAACGTCTCCTCGACAATCCCTATTCTTTCCGGGTGACCGCGGTTCTTCCCGGTTGGATCGATCTTGCCGGAAACCTCCATTACCGTCAATACGTCGAGAATATCATACGCGAAGAATTGCCCGCCCATGTTTTTGTCAAGATATGCTGGCTTTCACGCGAAGTGATGGGGAATCTGGAAGATGCATACTCCGAATGGCAACTGACGATGGCCGACGGGGCCCGATTCCAAAAACCTTCGAAATGGGAAAAGCGGCATACCGAAGCTTTGAAAAAGGTGATTGACGCTTTCGGACAGTTCTCCAACATCTACCAGACCGCCGTCGTCATGCCCGACGATACGATGGACTATGTAGATGATGAATCCGCCACCAGACTGGACTTCACTTTCCTGGGCAGTGAGGATTATCCCGATGCTTCCGGGAATGGTGAAGGACAAGGACAGACAGGTGACCAGACATCACCCGTGGTGACTCCTCCTTCATCGGGCCAGGGGGAAGGCATTCTTCCAGGAGGGCAAACGGAACAAGGCGGAGAAACTCCTCCCGAAAACCATGAGGAAGAACCTCTCCCTTCGGAGCAGGGCGGAGAATCGCTTCCGGAGAATCAAGGCGGCGAGGTGACCCCATCGGACCAGGGGGAAGGATTTCTTCCCGGAGGACAATCGGAACAAGGCGGAGAAACTCCTCCCGAAAACCATGAGGAAGAA
>JAFUFP010000070.1 GCA_017469845.1 Bacteroidales bacterium
AGCCCATCTTCGAGATTGCCGACAGACTGGATTTCCAGAGCGCCACTTTCTTCAGCCGCTTTTTCAAGCGGGAAACAGGAATCACGCCAAAAGAGTACCGAAACAGCGCAAGATTGATATCCCGATAAACGGGGAATTTACCGGAGGAAATCCTTGATATAACCAGCAATTTCGCTATGATGGGATTCCAGTGCGAAGTGACCGCTGTCTACGAACTTCACCACGGCATTCGGCAGGTCGCGCTTAAAGGCTTCGGCTCCGGCAGGGATGAATGAAGGATCGTTCTTCCCCCACACGGCAAGAAGGCGCGGCTGATGCTCCCGGAAGTACTTTTGAAACTTCGGATAGAGTCTCACATTGTTCTGGTAATCGAAGATGAGGTCGTTCTGCATCTCTGCCCGCTCCGGCAGCTGAACATATGCATAATCTAGAGTATATCCATCCGGGCCGACGCTTCCTTCAGGCGTACCAAAACAGTACTGTCCCTTGATAGTCTCCAGCGCAAAGGCCGATTCATACTGCTTCCTGAGTTCCGGTGTAGGATGGGCCCAATACTCTTTGCGAGCTTCCCATTTCTTGCCCAGGCCTTCTTCATAGCAGTTGCCATTCTGGGAGATGATGGCATCAATCCGCTCCGGATGCCATAGCGCCAACCGCATTCCCACGGGTGCGCCATAATCGAAGATATACATTGAAAAATGCTCCAGTCCGATAACTTCCGTAAAGGCATCCATCACCCTTGCCAGATAGTCGAAAGTGTACACCTGGCACTCTCGGGAAGGGCACTCCGTCTGCCCAAAAGAGGGCATATCCGGAGCAATCAGATGGTACTTGTCGGCCAGTTCGGGCATCAGGTCTCGGAACATATGGCTTGCCGAAGGGAAACCGTGCAGCAGAAGGATGGTAGGATTCTCCGGATTCCCGGCTTCGCGGTAAAAGACTTTACAGTTATTGACAGTTGTAAATTGATATTTCATTTTCAAATTCGAATTTATAAGACCGCCTTCACTGGTGCCGCCCAGAAAGCGTCGGCATCCGTTGTGACAATTGTTCCTTCTTGAATCTCGTATCCTTTAAAACCTGACGGAACAAGATAGATCTTACGACCAATCTCATGCTGTCTATTGGGCCAGTCCTCCTGGAAGTAGGAAAGATTTTCCCAGCAGTCGAACCAATAGGTGTTCTTGGCTATATAGGAGTAGTGCTCGTTCACCTTGGTAGAGGCCTTCTTGAACCGGGGATGATACTGCATCTTCTCCCCGGAAATATAGTGTTCCCTGATTTCCCGGAGAGAAAGCGGGGTGCCGTCCAGGTCTGAGGCGTAATTTCCATCCATATCGGTGTCAATCATAGCCCACTTACCCAGTTCAGGGAGCCATACTTCGTTCATGACATGACACTCAGTGTCCTCTTCATCTCCCGGCATACAGGTGATATACCGAGCGTCCAGTCCAGCGGCAAGCAGGAGTTCGAAGGTAAGGAGACTGTGCAACCGGCAGTTGAACGCGGGTTCGATATTTTTTGTGTACTCCCACAAATCGATGGCATTCCGGTGCTCCGGTTCTATCTCCTGGTTATCGTGAGGTATGTTGGCCGCCACATATTTGCCGATGGCGAGTGCCTTGGTCCAGGTGTCCGCATCAGCATCGTACAACTTTTCCAGTTGGAAATAATCCCGAATCTCCTTTGCCCGGGCCGGATTCTGGAGTATCTTCATCTCAAAGGCAACCGTGTCCTTCACAAAAGGGCCGGACGTACGGAGCAGGTCCACAAACTCATCGTATCTTGCTTCGTATCCCGGATGGACGGTAAGGCGGAAGTTTCCATACTTATGACGAAGATTAATAAACAATATCACGGACAGAATACCGATCACGGCAAAGATGCCCCAAATAACCTTCAAAATTGTTTTCATACACTACGAATTACAAATGATTCCGTAAAGAATTCTGCGCTAAACTTCGATTTATCGAACGCAATTTACGCATTCCCCATAAAAACTCAATAAAGCTCCGGTAACAAATACGATGCTGTCGGAGCTTTTATGCCGATAAATCCGAATTTGTCACGAGAGTTTGTTTCTTTTCCTCGTCAACAGGTAACCGCCGGCAACAGCCAGGATTACACCCGCGATAACTATCTTCATATCCGGCAGGATGATGACAGGAGTTTTCGTCATCTGTATGTCACCAAGTTGCAGCCAACTGTAAACGGCAATAAGAGTTGCGGTGAGGTTCCTTCCCGCATGGAGCGCTACACTGCACCAGATACTTCCTGACCAGATAAATACCAAGCCGTAAACAATCGCGCTCAAGAAGGCGCCGGGGAAGTTGCGTACGTGGAGTACTCCGAACAAAAGGGCCATAACCACACAGACGAAAATCTGTGTCCGTCGGCGGCGGAAAGGGGATATGGCCATCTGCCTGAAGCACAATTCCTCGAGTATGGGCGCAAGCAGTACTGCATGTACGCTTGACTGGAGGTCTTCCTGCAGCTCATCGGTCGTGTAGGTCATCGGCTCCAACTCTATAGTGTGCGACAAGGATGTGATGCCGTACACGAGATATTCTTCAGTGACAAGCAATAGAGGCGCTATCAACAGCAATCCTACGAATACATTCGTGGGAGGCAACTTCAGCGAAAAATCCCTTGCGGAGGGAAACACTTTCGGTTCAACGCGATGCACAAGGTATAAAGACAGTGCGATTCCCACCAATGTGATCAGCCACGTCAGCAACTCGTATCCGAAGCCGGAATGATCCCCGGAAAGAGGCAGAGCCGTCATGTAGATTACCGCTACGCCGTAGACTGCCGAAAGAATCGGCATCAGAAGCTTAAGAAGTCCGGAAGCCTGTTTCATGATGCTGAATCTGAATTCATTTGAGCGGATTCTTCTTCACTTTCGGCTTGGGAAGAGCCGCAATCGTGACTTTGATCAGTGACGCCAAGTACTCCCTGTCATCCACGTCGCCGATGTAGAAATAGTCCTTGGCGCCATCGTATGGTGGCCGGAGGATGACTTCCTTCAGCAATCCTCTGCCCGGGTCCGTTACCTTCACGTAGAAGTTGTTGTCGCAAATCAGCCCGAAGAGAACGCCGTCGCAATAGGCACAGTAGTCTCCCATCATCTTCTTCACGGCAATCTCACCGGCGCCGGAGCACTGGTCGATGATGTATTGAACGAAGTCCTGATTACACGCCATACCGATTATTCTTTGTCACTGAAATATAGAATCCTATAAAATATAAGGTGTTCTCCCTGATGTAATGGATATCTTGTTCATTCCGTTGAATTCCGGATATCTTGTAATAGATATGACTATTTGTTCAAAGGACAATGAAAGATGGTTTCAAAGGAGATCATACAGATGGCCGGTCACTACCAAATCAATGGAAGAATCCTGTATTTCACCTTCTTCTTGTACTCGGAATAGCCTTCAAGTCCTTCTTCCAGAACCTTTTCCTCATTGCGTATCCGCTTGGCGATCACTGGAAGATATCCAAGCATTATGATAAAAGAAATGGGGGAGGCGAGAACAAGCGGCATGCTAAGGAAGAGAACGGTCGTGGCCATGTACATCGGATGCCGGACGATTCCATACAATCCTGTATCTATGACTTTCTGATTCTCCTGCACCTCGATGGTTCGGGACAGGTATGTATTCTCCCTGAGGACTTCGGCATAGAGAAGATAGGAAAGCACAAATACTCCTGCAGCCGCCCATACGGCCCAGTCCGGCAACACGCACCATCGGAAGCGCCAATTCAATCCCGCAACGACAAAGGATGCGAGAAACAGAAGCCCGCTTAAAGCGACAACGGTTTTTTGCTCACTTTCCTTTTCCTTGGCGTTCAAGCGTTTTCTCAAAAGGTCCGGATTCCTGCCCATCATCACAAGACCGGCCATGAACATCGGTACGAACAGAATCCCGATCAGCAGCCAGGCCTGCCAATAATGCAGCGACCCAGCCGGCAGAAACAGCAGAAGACCGACGAGGACAAGTCCTCCCAATAACTTCGTCATCGCTTGTATGAACAATCCTTTATCCATAGGAAAATGCTGGTTTATGATTTGATGGATGGCTGTGAAAAGGGAATTGCATTATTTCTTTTTCGCCCAAGAGTTGGCGAGGATCACCAACGCGATTCACGGAACGCAAGTAAGGGCACGAATGAAAACGTAGCGGCCAATCGTTCTTCAATAAGAGAATGGAGTAATTATGCGGACCTACACCTTCGGGATTTCGGATTCTCTTGTCATGACTCCGGTGAACCGGGGGACATTGAAGCGTTGCGTGAATGCATCGCACTTGCACAGGAACAGATAAAAGATGTTCAGGCCACAACCGCTGAGCCCTTCGAAATTCCCTTGACCTTTTGAAACCAGCACATCGGCGTTACTGATTTCGTCCATTGCCTCGGATGAAATGGCTCCGATTACATTGCCGGGCATTCCGGCTCCGTTGCCGATGACACTCTGAGCCACATCCTGCATTCCCACCTGAAAGGCATCCTCCATCGTGGCGTCGTTGACGACCGGTTTGCCTCTCACGATGACCGTGACCTGAAGTTGGGGATTGAGGCCATGCAGCACGGAAATGAGAAGCTTGTCTGTCACAATCTCGCCACAGTTGTCCGTAAAAAACACCAGACGATGAGCCTTTTCCACTTCCCGGCTGAAACTCTGAATCATTCCAGGATCGATCGCGATGTACTTGGCGGCTTCCAGTTTCGAGCGTAGTTCGTTCTCGTCGACATCATCCATTATTCCGAAGTCGATGAAATTGCCCACCATCGAATACTGAAGGGCCATCCTGAGCGGATCATCGGCATTCGCCACCTGCTCTTGCATGTATGGCAGAAGACCCAGCATGAGGGCGTTGAAATGACGCTTGGTTTCGGTGTAATCCTTTGCACTCCCGAAATGTTCAAGGCGCAACGCATACATCTTCTCTGATATCTGTGGTGTACTGAGACCGTCACAGTGTGCGATAATCTCCATGACTCCATGCTGGTACGCCTCAATCTTAAATGCCGGAGCCGATGAGGGATATTTATTCAGATTCCGCCTTATTTGGCAGTCTTTGCAGTATTCGTTGATAATCATGTCTGTCTTTTTCTTCTCTGTCGCCCGACCGATAAACTTTACGCAAGGTAAGGATAATCCATGTAATAACCATACAAGCTCCGGCAACTGCCGTCGGAACTTGTTTGTGGGCGGATGTCCACGAGGGGGGCATCGCAAGCGATGGGATCTGAGGTGACGAGGGAAAGTGAAAAGGCATCCGGCGGAGGTCCGCACATTTGTGACCCGATGATCTCAACCAAGAGTGGGATAGCCTACCATGAATCGGAATTCAGTCGTCGGTTTTCTTCCGTTTGAAAAGCTCTCCAACCTTCTTCCACGAATTCCAACCTTTGTCATCCAGATAAACGAACAGCCCGAACAAAACACCGAAAACTACGGCCTGCACCGCATATTCCCGGAAAGAATGCATATTCCCGAAAACAAGATCGATCAACAAACAGACGATGGTGAAAGCTGCAGCGGAAACGATCGCTCTGATAATGTAATCCTTCATTTAATTTCTATTTGTCAGCCAATAAGTTACTGTAATTAACCGGGATGGAACATAATCTTCCCGGATGTCTGTCCCTCATTCGAACGAGATGCTTTCTATTCTCAAACGTAGGGTTCCTGAGGGGACTTGCGCCTCGACGATCTCTCCTGCCTTTTTGCCCATCAGTGCGGCTCCGATAGGGGATTTCAGCGAAATCTTCCCCTTCTCAAGATCCATTTCGTGTGGACTTACGATCTCGAATTTCATCCGTGTATCGGTCGAGAGGTTCGTGAATTCGACACGGCTCAGAAGGCAGACCCTGTCTTTGGGCAGGGCCTCGGGATCGATCACGCGTGAATGCTCCAGGACATTCTGCAGGAAACGGATGCGGCTGATGGTCTTGCCTTGGGTACGCCTCGCTTCACGGTATCCGGCATTTTCGCTGAGGTCACCTTGGGCGCGCGCCTCAGCGAGGTCGTCCTTTACCTTGGGGTAAACCACCTCTATAAGATGTTTCAGCTCGGCTGAAATCTCGTCGTATCGTTGCTTTGACAGATATTCCATGCCTCAAATGTACTCTTTTTTCGGAGAAACGCATAATAGCCGACCGCTAAAAAGGCTCGCTCGCAAGGCCCTGCCGGCAAAAGGGTGGCGGAACGGGATGCCCTGGCCGCGGATGACCGGCTTTTCCGGAGAATGTTGTACATTTGTAAAGAACTTTACAGTATTGTAAAGGGATTTTACGGTTTTGCGACGCAGGCAATCGGCGCAAATTCTTGATTTCATGGGCTTTATGCTTAATGGAACGGATTTTGATTCACCGGCGATCGTAAAATACACTTTTTGACAATGGCATCCAAGACAGGGAAAATACTGGTCGTTGACGACAATCAGGGCATCCGCCGTGCCCTGGAAATTCTGCTGCCCATCCATTTCGCTTCGGTGAAGACGATACCTTCTCCCTCCACTCTGGTTTCGACCCTGGAGAAGTTTCAGCCGGACGTGATCCTTCTGGACATGAACTTCACTTCCAGCATCAATACCGGTAACGAAGGGCTTTACTGGACCGGGGAACTCAAGAAGATGGCACCCCAAGTGGAGGTCGTTCTCTTCACGGCGTATGCCGACATCGCCCTTGCCGTAGAAGGGATGAAGAGGGGAGCCTTCGATTTCATCGTCAAACCTTGGGACAATGACCATCTGGTCGAAGTGCTGACATCGGCCAGGGACAAGGCCATGAAAGCCATGAGAAGGTCAGGTCCTTCTTCCTCATCCGACCCTGATCCGGAAAGTGCCATGTTCTGGGGGACATCACCTTCGATGAAGAACATCGCGAAAACTCTCGACAAGATAGCCCCGACGGACGCTACCGTGCTCATTACCGGTGAAAACGGTACCGGAAAGGATGTCCTAGCCCGAGAAATCCACGCCCGGAGTCTCAGGAGCGGAAAGCCGATGGTGGCGGTCGATGCCGGCGCCATCACCGAGACCCTTTTCGAAAGCGAACTTTTCGGCCATGTCAAGGGAGCCTTCACCGATGCGCATACGGATCACGTGGGCAAGTTCGAGCAGGCTAGCGGCGGAACGCTCTTCCTGGACGAGATCGGGAACATCCCCCTGCATCTTCAGGCCAAGCTCCTTAGGGCTATCCAGAGCCGGAGCATAGTGAGAGTCGGAGGAAGCGAAGCCATTCCGGTGGATATCCGTCTTATATGCGCCACGAATATGGACCTGGAAGCGCTAGTCGCCGAAGGGAGATTCAGGGAAGACCTTTATTACAGGATCAATACCGTGCACATCTCCCTTCCGCCGCTTCGCGAGAGGAAAGAGGACATCGTGCCCTTGGCCCAGATGTTCATGGAACGCTTCGCCGGGAAATACCACCGTCCGCTCACAGGAATATCGGCCGATGCCGCCTTCGCGCTCAAGGAGGGTCGCTGGAACGGCAACATCCGTGAGCTGCAGAACTGCATAGAAAAGGCCGTCATCCTTTCGGAAGGAGACACCCTTTCAGTCAAGGACCTCCAGATCGAACCGACCCTGAGGACAGCCGGGAACGCTCTTCGGACAGGTGGAGATTTAGGGGAAGAGAAGATGATCCGGGGGGCGATGGAACGCACCGGCGGAAACATCTCCGCCGCGGCGAAGATCCTGGGCGTGAGCCGTCCCACTCTTTACGCCAAATTGAAAAAGTACGGCCTATGACCTTCACTCTCTGGCATATGGTCGGTGCATGCGCCCTCGTCGCCATTGTGGCGGCGGTGCTTTCCGCCGTACTCACCAGAAGAAAGGACATAAAGAAAGTGGCCTACATGATGGATGCCCTGGAGGACGGGGAACTGAACTTCCGCTTCCTGGACAAGAACAGGTTCAACCGTACATTGAACCGTATCAGGACGATTTTCGAGACGCAGCGGCAAGCCCATGAGCAGGACTCCTGGACAAAGCTCATCCGGGTCCTCACCCACGAGATCATGAATACCGTTTCACCGATCGCATCCCTTTCGGACGCCATGGCCAAGTCCGTGGACGAGAAGGGGGAGAGTGAACTGGACCTGAAGGCGGGGTTGGAGACGATTTCGGATTCGTCGAAGAACCTGATAGAGTTCGTGCAGACGTACCGTCAGCTCTCCGGTGTGGCGAAGCCCGTCCGCCGGGCACTTGACTTACGGGAACTGATCGAAAACGTCATTTCCCTCAACAGCGAACTTGCCTCTTCGTATGGAGCAGTATGCACCTACAGTCCCCAAGAGGAGGACCTTATGATCTACGCTGATGAGGGGCAGATTTCCCAGATTCTGATCAATCTCATAAAGAACGCCTTTCAGGCCGGCGCCAAACATGTCGACATCTCCGCCATGATGGGGAAAGATGACGACACCGTCGTCCGTGTGGCCAATGACGGAGATCCGATACCCGTTTCCGCCCAGGAACAGATCTTCATCCCGTTCTACACCACCAAGAAGGAAGGTTCCGGCATAGGATTGTCTCTTTCCCGACAGATCATGCGGAACCATAGCGGCAGTATCGAGCTTCTCAGCAGCGATGCCCATAGGACGGTGTTTGAACTGAGGTTCCGGTAACGGATTCTTCACTTGGACCGAAGTCGGGCTCCGCCCTCCGGTCAACCCCTCAGCGGGATAAGATCCGGAGAAACAACCAAAATCAGGGATAACGACGAAAGTCAACCTCTATACCGGTGACAATGTCAAACCTGAGTCAACTTCTTTCAGGGATATACCCGTCTTCAAGTCAATTTGAATCCGGAAATGACAAACTGTAAAGGAAAAAGTGTAAAAGGAGTGTAAAGTTTTTACAGACTTTACACTCTTTGTTTTATGCGTTTTTCCTTGTGTAGTAATGATTTAGGGCTTTTGGCACGGAGGGTGCTTGTTCTTTGGGCATAAGAAAACAAACAAGTACGATGATACGGACTTTTTTCATAAGCGTTATATGTGTTGCGGCGGGGCTTGCTTTGAGAGCGCAGGCCCCGGAGAGGGAAGTGATGACGCTGCGTGACTGCATGGAGTATGCGATCTCCAATTCCACTAAGGTGAGGATACAGGAGGCCGCTTCCGGTGATGCGGCCCTTTCAAGAAGGGACGCCGCCCTCGCCCTTTTCACTCCGCAGATCTCTGCGCAGACCTACGCCTACTACAACTTCGGCCGAAGCATCGACCCCAAGACGAACACGTATTTCAATACGACTTCTTTCCATAACAACTACGGCGTCAGCGCCGGTTATGACCTTTTCGACGGATTCAAGGCGGTGAACAACTACAAGATATCAAGGACCGGACTCCTCATCGCCGAATCCCAGGAAAAGCAGGTCGAAGCGGACATCTGCCTGGCGGTCATGGAGGCTTACTACAATGTCGTCTACTATAAGCGCCTGTCCGATGTGTATGAGGAACAGGTCCAGACAGCAGAGCGTTCGCTCGTGAAGGCGAAACGCCAGGAGGAACTGGGACAGAAAGGCCATGCCGACGTCATAGAGATGGAGGCTGACCTGGCCGACCGCCGCTATGACCTCATCAACACGACCAATATGTACGAGAGGGAAAAGATGACCCTTTCGGACCTGATGTTCTGGCCTTTGGACGAAGAGCTCGTCATCGACACTTCGATGCCCATCTTTCAGGAGGAAAGCGTGTCCGCGAATTCGGTGGTGGATTTCGCTCTGGAGCACAATCCGGCGGTCGTGATAGCGTCCTACGAGGAGCTGAACGCCCGTCGTGAACTTTCCACCGCTAAGTGGCAGACACTTCCTTCTGTGGGACTTTATGCCGGATGGAGCACCAGTTACTACACCTACCAGGGTTCACAGACCGACCCTTTTTCAAACCAGTTCCGGAACAACGGGGGAGAGTACGTGGAAGTTTCCGTTTCGATCCCTATCTTCAACCGTCTTTCCAGGCATTCTGCGATCTCCCGGAAACGAAACGCCCTCAAAAAGGCTTCCGCTCAGCTCGACCAGAAGAGAAGGGACGTTGACAGCGAAGTGAGAAGGGCTCTCCAGGACAGGGACGGATCAGCCGCGGCCTATGCCCAGGCCCAGAGGAAGGCAGAAGTCCAGTCCGAAGCCTATGCGCTCAACCTCAAGAAACTCGAGCAGGGACTCATTTCACCGCTCGAATTCCAGAAGGCGAGCGACAATTTCCTTAAGGCCCAGGCCGATGAGATGAATTCCCT